>NZ_DAOOUJ010000064.1:0-17397 GCF_035390745.1 Methanosarcina sp.
ATTATTTCTATATCAATCTTTCTAACTAATGTTATTTTATTTTAAAAAAATTGATATATATTAAGACCTATTTATTAAAAAATTAGAGTTTTCAAAATAGTCGGTTAAATTTTTCAATTGAGGTAAAATGTTTCAATTGAGGTAACATGAAATTTTCTTTGATTCGAATCTGTATGCTGATCTTTTCAAAAGCAAAGACGGGCTTAAAATTTTTAACTGCCTGTTTTGATTCCTTCCTTAGAACGCCGGATAAATGCCTGTGAAAACGGATGCAACTAATTCTTGATCTCTTTTCTTCAAATTCAATCAGCAAGCTTTATATTCGGATACTCAATTTAAAGTTAGTTTATATGTGGCAGACTTTACTTAATAAGTTTGAAAAATACCCGGCACAGGCAAAAGTTCTTAAGTTGCTTTTTGAACGCGGGTTCCAGGTAAATGAGGAAGGCAAGGTAACTTCCGGAAGTATCGAGATTGCACATACTCAGCTTGCAAAGGAAGCAGGCGTTGACAGGCGGGTGGTTGACGCGACCACAAAGACTATTGTCTCCGACGAACTCCTCAGTACCATATTCAAAAACGTCCATTCAATCCCTTTTCTCAGAGATGTGGCACCTGCTCTCGGGCTAGGGGTAATCATCATTATTCCTGAAGATGCCGCTCATATTGGCATCCTTGCCGAAGTTGCAGGTTTGATTTCCAGGCACAATGTAAGCATACGCCAGGCAGTCTCAGATGACCCTTACCTTACGGACAACCCGAGACTCACCATCATTACAGACCACAAAGTCCCGGGAGACCTGGTTGATGAAATCCTTAACCTGCCTTCAGTAAAAGGAGTAAGCATTTACTGAGTTTTTGCTGGAAAAGAGTTAATGAAAAGTCAGGGTTCAGTAATAGCAGTTCTGCATTTTTATAAAAATGGGAATTGATTCAGTTTTTAGTGAGTGCTGGCAAGAAGAAAAAACAGGGTTAAACAGCCTCGGAAGCTATTTTTCCATCCTTTAGCTTTACCACTCTATCCGCAGTCCTTGCCATTTCAGGGTCATGAGTTGTAACAACAAAACTCACCCCCTGTTCCTGGTTTATTTTTCTCATAAGGTCAGCGATCTTTTTTCCGGTATCTGAATCAAGGTTTCCTGTCGGTTCGTCTGCCAGGATCAGCCTGGGGCTGTTTGCAAGAGCCCTTGCTATGGCGACTCTCTGCTGTTCTCCCCCGGACAGCTCGGAAGGAAGATGGTTCAGCCTGTCTCCAAGTCCGACAAGGTCGAGAAGTTCAGCTGCCTTCTTTTTTTGCAGGGAACTGGAAATTTTGCTAAAGTGCATCGGGTAGCAAATATTCTCCATAGCATTCATTGTAGAAATCAGGTTAAAAGCCTGAAATACAAAACCTATTGTCTGCCTGTGCAGGCTGACCAGGCTGGAAGAATTCCTGTAATCAACCTCGTTGCCCTCTATAAAAACCCTGCCCGAACTTGGTTTATCCAGGCATCCGACAATGTTAAGCAGGGTGGATTTTCCGGACCCTGAAGGTCCCATAAAAGAAACAAATTCCCCCTCTTCAATTTTCAGATTCACTTCTTTAAGAGCGTCCACACGCAAGCCTGAACCAAAAGTGTAATACTTTGATAAATCTCTGGTTTCAACGATAGTCATTTTCTATCACTTTCCTTATCCTTTCAGAAGAAGTCAGCTAACTATCTTTTCAGGATTTTTCAGACTCCTTGTATTCAATTACAAGTATTGCGTTTGTTAGCAGAAGGTAGTCTCCATTATCCTGAACACTGGCAAAATTCCCTGCAGGCTCCAGATAAGCTGCAACAGGCCTCTCATCCAGAGCTACCTGGACAGTTTCATCTGTCTGGTATATATTCTTCCAGCTTTTTCCCCCTCCAAACAGGATCTGTATTAGATCTCCAATGACCGGAATGCTCCTGGTTTTTTCATTAAAGAAAAGTTTGTTCCGGGCTTCTGAGCCTGAACTGTAACCCCCGGATGGAGAAACCGTGATCAAACGTGCATCTGCAACATTATCCGGGTTAATGTCCCCTTCAAAGTAAACGGTTGAAGTAGCCATTTCGGGATCTATCCCGTATTCGGCATACAGCATGTCGCAGCCTTCAGTGATCCAGTATTCGATAACCGGCAGTTCCGGATTCTCATAAACGAGCAGAAGCCCTATGCCCTGCACACAAAAGGTGCTTCCGTCTTCAGCAGTATTCACAAGCGAAAGTGAATAATTGCCCTCTCCGGAAATTTCCCCGCCAAGGTCATAAGCATGACTGCCTGAAAAGAAGTCGTACCTGGATACAAAGCCCTTTGTGTCCGTATACATCTTTCCCTGCTGAAGAGGCACTGCCCTGCCTGAATGCTCAAGAGAAGCATTAAATTTCGGATAGATGCCTGCAAGGCCCTTTTTGCTCCAGACCCAGTAAACATAAGCCTTTGCAATTTTTATGGAACTCCCGGCAGGAGGCTTGACACTAAAATTAACCCTGTAGCTTTCGTTATATTCAAGTTCTCCGCTGTACCTGCTGTCTCCCAGGGAAAAGTCAAGATCTCCCGGGTGCTCGTCATGGAGGACAGTCTGCAGAGGTCTGTCTCCTGCATATGATGCCTGAACAGGGGTGATGAGCAGCAGGAGGTTAACTAAAATCACAGCTTTTTTCAAATCCATTGTTATCCTCATCCGACTCGATTATGTTGTTATGCTCATCCACCTTCACGCTGAGAGTATGCTCACCTTTCAGGGCTTCAACCCTTATCTGGTCCTCAATAGAATTCTGGCCTGCGAGTTCCAGAATATTCAGGACAGTAACACTTTTACCATCAAGATAGAGGTTTACGTCAAAGTCCAGGGCTGAAGCTTCCCCATTATTCGTAATCTTCACCGGGACAGAGTAAGCATTTTTTTCTGCTGCGTGAGTATCCTCAACACAGCCGCTAAATACTGCTGCCATAAGTACTGCAAGTAACAGGAGAGGAAGAGTCTTTTTTCTCCGGGCTCCGAAAAGGGAAAGTAATGAAAGAAAGATCAACGAGGCTGAAGCGGTCTTTTCCTGAGCCTCGATTTTCACGGGTTCTCCGATAAATACCGAAAGATCCGGCTTTGAACTGACGCTTATATTTAATTTGCAGATATTATTTTCCTTATCTGATTCTTTTATCCTGTTTTCAGAGTCCACGGAGAGTTCAAGCACGTGGTCTCCTTTGACTGCCTGCCAGGTGAAAGCAGACCTGTATACTCCGGAAGCCTCCATCAGGACAGGAAAAGTTAAAACCTCAGTTCCGTCTGCTCTGAAGCTTACTGTAAAGTTCTTTTCGCAGATTCCTCCTGGATTGTTTATTGTAAAGAGAATTTCTGCAGGCTTTTCATCAACCAATTCTTCCTCCGAGATTTTCATTTCAGGATAAAGGTCAGGAAGGATTGAAGCAGTACTCCCGGATTTCAGGACCAGGGCTGCCAGTACCGGGTGCAGGTAGTCTTCTCCTTCCTGGATGCCGATTTCTCCGTCCCCGTCAAGGTCAAGCCCTCTTATAAAAGACACGGAATTATTGGACTGAAGATAATTGAGCACGTCAAAATGCTCTATATCAAAGTAGCTGGAAGAAAAACCTTCATCTCCACAGGCATCGAGGCTGACCTCATTGGCAATGTCGATTGCTTTCCCTCCAAAGCTATCAGACAGATATTTGGGGGGAATTCCAAGCATTTCCCCATTGAAACTCAGATAATCAGGCAGACCTTTTGAGCCGGTAAGATATACTACTGAAAGGTTTGCAGCCTTAATGCTGCTCAAAGCCTGTCCTGAGCTGAAGTACACATCTTCCCGGTCATTTACATTTGCCAGGCTTCCGCTCCAGCCCTTCCCATGGAGGTTTACATTCCCGCTCAGGACCTGGTAGGAAAGCACCGGAGCTTCTGAGTCCTCACAGGCTGCAGCAAGCACTGCCCCATAGACTCTCCCATCAAGCCTGTTTCCGGGCTCGCCGCTGCTTGTAAGAATCTCCACCGTGTTTTCCCCGTTTTTAGTAATATTGCTTACGTCATATGTTATCCAGTAAACCCCATGGCCTGCACAGTATACATTCTCGTTTTCGTCATTTATTCCGGCAAGCTGCAGATGTTCAAGCCTCTGCCCATTAAACTCGGGCTGTACCCAGCCTTCATAATTTTCCGTACCCCCCCATACTCCTATGTACAGGTGGGCCCAGCGAAGAGTGCCTTCCGGCACATCAAATTTCTGAGAGTAAGGAGGAAATGATAGCCCATGCCCTCCGTCTATGTAGATCTCTCCTCTAAATGTGCCCTGAGCATCCGGAGCAAAGGTTCTTCCCTCATATGAGTAGCTGGCCCCGGCGGGAGGGATTGAAAGCAGGAATAAGAACAGGAGGATAAAGAGCAGGTTAGTCTTAACAGGATCTATTTTCATAGCGTTCACTTTCTATCCAGAGTGAAATATCTGACTTCAGGAGAAACCTGGACTGCCTCTGGTTTTCTATTTTGATACATTTTTCATCTCTGAAGCAAGGTCCAATTAATGGACTTCATACTATCAAACAATTAACAGCAAAGTAATGGTTATTAAATATTACTATTTTTCTTTTTTGTATGAAATAATAAAAATAGCTTTCCGGGCAAGGTAAATACATTGAATATATGACGGCGCATTCTGAAGCAAACTACAGGAATTTCTGCCGGAATAAAATCCGGAAAATTGACAGTAATCCGGTTGGAACTGTGCATTAACAGATTATTCAGATCTCTTAAGAGACTGTTCCGTTGAAATATTACCTTAATTTTAAAATATGTAAACATAAATTTAAAAAAAGTAGCAATTAATGTTATATTAAATTTACAAATGCTTATTTTTTAAAAAAACTTATATTCATTTAATATATTTTCTATTTACTGATAACATTATCAAAAGGATTTCATAGATAGTTTGCAGGCGGGATGATGGAATATGCAGACTGGTACTACAGAGCAGAACAAACACAGATGGATGAATTATGGAATAGAGAGAGACCTTAAAAGATATCCAGGGCATGAAGCAAAAAACGGGCACAGCAGCAGAAAGGAAAAAAACTGCAGGATCAGAAATATACTCTGTCTGGCGGCAGGGCTGTGCTGCCTGATAGCAGGGTTATGCTGCTTTCTGGTTTCACCTGCCCATGCTCAAACCCCTGAAAATAACGGCTATGTGGCAGATAAGCCTCTTGAACTTTACAGCCATGATGCGATTCAGGGAGACCTCTACTATACTGTGGGAAACAGTTATTACAGTGGGAAGGCCTACCCCGGAGAGGTATATTCCGTGAGCCACAATGTCAACCTGCCTGAAGGTGCGAGTGTAAAATTTGCAAGGCTCTACGTCTACTGGACCTGGAGTGCCGAAGGGGTTGAGGGGAGGTATCCTGAGATGAAACTCAGCTTTAACGGAGAAGAGCTTGAACCTGAAAAAGAGTACAGCGACAGGAAAGGCTGGGGAATTTATAATTACCCCACAGGCACCTGGGCTTATGACGTGAGTGCTTATGTTACCGGTTCGGGAACCTTCAGCACAGATATTGAAAATACAGGTCCAGATGCCTCTTATGTCTGTTTTGACGGTGCAGGTTTGCTTGTAGTATATGCGGATCCGAATGGGAAATATATCGAATACTGGGTCAGTGAAGGAGCTGATGAACTCAATTCCCAGGTGGACGAAAACGGGAACCCTCTTTATTATGCTACTCCTGACCAGACTATATGTGAACTGCTCAGACCTGCTCTGCAGCTTCCTGTCCTCAGCGCGACTCTCTGGACCATTACTCAGTCCGGAAACTGGGAGAATAATACACTTCTGGTTAATGAGGAAAAGTTTCAAGGCATTACAGATGGAAAACCCTATCCAGATCTGGATATTGATATAAGGGAAATTAAGGACTACCTGAATTCCGGAGAAAATTCCATTCTTTTCCAGGCAGTGGGTGATTATGCGGTGCCTTCAGGAACTTTTCTTGTAGTTGAAAGAAATTCCCTTCCAGAAGAAGTGCAGACTACTTCAGGGGCGACTTTAGAGAATACCGGAGAAACAGACAATTTGAAAGACCTCGAAGAAACTTCCGGTGTCGAAACAGAGAAAGCCCCTGGATATGGATTAGTTTCTGCTCTTATCATCCTTTCAGCAGGAGGAAAACTGGCTTCAGGACGCAGGAAATATAAAACCCGAAAATAAAGAAACTTCATTTCTGGAGTTTCTTTTTTGATAGGTTCTCTCTCAAACCGGAACTGTCCCTCCAAAACCCGAATAGCTCAGATAGAGCCCGCCTGCCGTAAAAAGGATTGTGTATGCCAGGAAAAGATAATCATTACTTTTCAGCCTTAGTTCGTTTAAGCAGGTCCTGTGCCTGCTAGCCCTAAAACCCCGGGTATCGGCAGCTACGGCGAGTTTTCTTCCTGCCCTGAGTATATTGACCACAAGCGGGACAAGGATATATTTAAGGGCTTTTGTTTTGGTGCGGACCCCGCCTTTTAACTCAAGACCTCTTGCCTGCATGGCATTTAGAATTATCCCGCTTTCTTCAAGCATGGTGGGGGCAAAACTAACTGCTGAAGACAGCATGAATGCAATTTCGTAAGGAAGACCTATCCTGTAACTTTTTCCTCCTATTCTTATTTCTAAAAAATTGACAAGCCCGGAGATAAGCTTCGAAGGGTGGCTTGTGGCAAGCAGCAGCATTGCAGCGCTCAGAGATGTCATAAAACGGAAAGACTGGTACAGTCCGTACACAGCCCCGTCCGCATAGAAATAGACTCCTCCTGTAAGGGAGCCCAGTACAGGGAAGGAAGAAGGAATGAGGGTAAACAGCGGGTCCTTTGCCCAGTAATAGAAGAGAGCCTGTGAGAAAATAAAACCCATCCCTATACTCCCGAAGACCAGAAGCATTGCTTTTATTCTGCTTTTTGAAGGTTTCAGGATGAACCAGAAAGGCAGGGTAGAGAGAAAGAGGCAAACCAGCAAATAAGGAGTACCGAGTACCACACTCAGTACAGATATCCCAAAGAGCCAGAGCAATTTTACCCGCGGGTCCAGCCTGTGAAGCAGGCTGTCTTTTTGTTCATAGCGGAAAAGCCATTTCAACTAACACTTCCTCCTTCAATGTCATTTCATACAAATGAGAATAATAATCCTACTATTTCTTACTTTTCATAAATGCTTTAAGCTTTAAGGTTGTGAAAAATGACAGATATTATGGATCCTGCAAAAGACCCTGCTCCGCATGTCAGGCTTGAAAAACTCACATTCAGCTACCCATATTCGGATTCTTCTGCCCTGTGTGATGTGAATCTTGAACTCAAAAAAGGGGAATTCGTGCTTCTGGCAGGCCCCAGCGGCTGTGGGAAAAGCACTCTTGTGCGCTGTCTTAACAGGCTGGTGCCCGAAATTTCTGGGGGCAGCCTTTCCGGGCGCGTTCTTATCCGGGGAAAAGATCTCAAGAACGAAAAAGTCCACAGGCTGGCTCTTGAGGTGGGCATGGTGTTTCAGAACCCTGAAACCCAGCTGTTCTCTCTTACAGTGGATGAAGACCTTGCCTTCGGGCCGGAAAACCTCGGATTATCCAGGCAAGAAGTCAGGGCAAGAGTTGAAAAAGCGCTCAAAGATGTCGGTCTTGAAAGGTTGAGGAACCATTTTATCTTCACACTTTCAGGGGGGGAAAAACAGAGGACTGCGATTGGAGGAAACCTGGCAATGCAGCCCGAGATTCTTGTCCTTGACGAGCCGACCTCGGACCTTGACCCTGCAGGCACCCTGGAGGTGCTTGAACTGCTCAGGCGGTTGAATTCTGAAAAAAAGACTACCATCATCCTGATAGAACACAAACTGGACGCCGTTTTTGAAACGGCAGACCGTATTCTTGTAATGGACGAAGGAAAAATCATTCTTGATGGAAAAACTTTTGAAATCCTTTGCTGCGAAGAAGAAAAACTCAGAAATATAGGCATTCATCCTCCTCAGTTTACCGAGATTGCCGGTTTCCTGGGGCTTGCCTCTGAGTTTTCCGATATTCCTGCCTATGAAACTCTCCTGAAACGCCTTGCTGAACCTCTGAAGGCGCATGCAGATGAATATAAGCAGAAACAGGAGGAAGCTGAATCTGAAATCCTATCTTCTCTGCAGGATTCCAGGGAAAAACTTTCCCATGTCCGTGTCGAAGATCTATGCTACAGGTATGAAGACGGTTCGGAAGTCTTTGAAAACCTGAACCTTGAAATCAAACACGGAGAGTTTCTTGCCCTTCTGGGACATAATGGGGCTGGAAAGACAACCCTGGCAGGTCACTTGATAGGTTTTTACAGGCCCGCCTCCGGAAGAGTTTTTCTCAATGGAAAAGATATAAGCAGGTATTCTACAGCACAGCTCTCACAGCAGGTTGGATACCTTTTCCAGAATCCTGATTCACAGATTTTTACGGACAGCGTATTCGAAGAAGTCCGTTTCGGGCTCAAGAACCTTGGAGTGCCTGATGAAGAAATTAAAAGGAAGGTAAATTCTGCCCTTGAAATGATGGAACTTTCAGCTTACAGAAACAGACACCCGCATGCCCTCTCAAGAGGACAGCGCCAGCGCCTGGCAGTAGCCTCCATTCTTGCCCTTGAACCGGACCTGCTGGTCCTGGACGAACCCACTACAGGGCAGGACAGGGGGCATATCCGCAAATTCCTGGATAAGATCCGGGAGCTTAACAGGCTCGGAAAAACAGTGATTTTAATAACCCATGACATGGAGCTTGCAGCGGAATATGCGGAAAGGGCTGTTGTGATGAAGAAGGGAAAAATCCTGCTGGACGGCCCGACAGCAGAGGTATTTTCGAGCCCTGAAATGAGCGCAGCCGGGCTTATTCCTCCTCTTCCTTTAAGGCTTGCCCTGGATCTCAGAAAGCAGGGAATTGAAATCCCTCCGTTACTCACAGTTTCCGAATTGAAAAGCTTCATCAGGATCCGCTGTCCTGAGCTTGCCTCCTGCAGAGAAATTGTATGAGGCGAAATAAGGAATAGAAAGAACTGCAGAACAAAAAGTTTGAAGGAATCTTAAAGCCTTGCCCCGCTCATTTTTACTGCCGTATCGTAACCCAGTACCCCTCCTATAAGCCCTCCTGCACATGCAAGCACGAGCTGGAGCCCTATATACCAGGGCGCATAGGAGATTTTCCACTCAACAGGCGCATAAAGCAGGTAAAATACAAAGGTTGAAACCATTCCTCTTGATACTCCGTAGGTTATGGCGGTCAGGCGTCTGTCTGCATAATCCATCCTGAACAGGATGACCAGGAGATCAACAACAACCCCTTCGGCAAGATAAAAGCCAAGCCACATAATATGAGAGCCCCAGACAACCATGCTGATGAGCAGGACACATGTAAAGAGCAGGGTTGCAGTTCCAGGCTTTCGGACCAGCTGCAGGGCAACTATCATCAGGACAACCGTGGGGACTGCAATAATCAGCCCGTCAAACCAGCCCAGGTTGATCAGCTTGCTCACATACCTGAACACCACTGCAATAACTGCAGCGAGGAGTGCTATAGTTATCAAATCAACAGTTGTAAACAGGTCAAGGACACCGGAACGTTTTACCGCAACCAGTATGCCGATAAAAAGAAGGAGGCTTGCCAGGATCGTGAAATAAGTAAGCCATGAGGGCGGCGGTACGATGCTGACCTTATAGCCGCTTTGATCCTCACCTCCGGCATAGGCGGTGTGAACCGTGAAATAAACCTGTTTTTTGAACTCGACAGAGGCTGGAGGTTTTATGTCCAGGAAAACACTTGCACTCTGTCCCGGGTCCAGGTTCCCTATTTCAGCCGTAATTTTCTGTCCCTCTTCTGTTATGGGATACGGCTGGGGAGATACGGCAGCTTCCAGTTGTTCCGGTACTTCGATGAGCACGGTTATGTTATACAGGGTCTCAGTTCCCGGATTCTCAAGATTTAACCGTGCTCTTTCCCAGGAGCTTCCAGCTACAAGAGTATCAGGAGCCTGGTTTTTGTCAAGGGGAATTTCCAGGCTGCACTTGAGGGAAGAGGAACCGGAAGCTTCTCCTGCTGCAAGAACTCCCTGGGCAAAGGAAGCAGTCAGGATAAGCATAAGCATTACCTGAAGAATCCATTCATATTTCATGTTTTACCTCATCTTCATCTATTTCTTTTGAGTTCAGGTCAGAGGAATCTTTATTTCAAATCTATCTCTTCCTGAACCTCAGAAAAACCGCAATGCAGGCAAGGAGACAGACAATAATTACCGAGTAAGGAACTTCTCCTCCTGTTGCAGTTTTTTGTTCATGAATTTTGAGAAATTCGCTGTCTGTCTCTGATTCGGAAACAAGGACTGCAACGCAGGGATGGACATAACCTTCTTCACCTCGCTCAAAGAGGAGGGTGCTTTCCGTACTTTTCGGGAAGACCGAAACCGAGTAGAGGTCAAAGTATTTTCCCTGGGAGGATTTCCCCACATCGCTTCCGATGTTTTCTGAATCGAAATAGAGCTCATCCTTTTCTCCTTCGGTTCCTGCCACAAGCAGGGTATGGAGGCTTGCATTTTTCCCTGGGGATGTGCCTTTAAAGGTGCTTTCCACTCTGTCTTTTTTATTTGTATATGTAAGGGCATAATTGCCTTCGTTGATCCAGAACCTTACCGGAGACATAGAGCTGTTTTTTGAAACCACAGCAAGCGTAATGCCGTAGGGTCCTCCTCCCGGGTTTTCAGATAGGACCGAAACTTCGTTTAACCCTGCATGAAGGAAAGTGCTGGCATTAAAGCAGTAAAGGGCTGTCCCCCAGGCAGAAACGTAATCAGGTTCCTGTCTCACCGAATGTTTCTGACCATTGACCACCAGGTAGATATTGTCCCCGCTGTCATAGTTCCAGACAGGCACATAAAGCCTGGCATACTTTACCTCTCCGGGAGGGAGCTCAAAATACTGGATATAAGGGTTCTCTCCGGTATACCCGTGCCCTCCATCAATGTATACCTCTCCCCTTACAACTCCTTCTACTATTGTATACGGGGGGATTCCATCTCCCTGCCATCCTCCGTTTCCCGAAAAGACGAAAAACAGGAACATCAGGGCAGCTCCGATAAGTGCTGCTATCAGGATCTTTTTTCCTGTATTCAAGGCAGCTCATCTCCTGAAATTATACCTTCTCCGTTCTTCTGCAACTGACCACTCCTTTTAAAGTTGCCTCAAAGCACTTACAGGGTCCAGTTTTGAGGCTCTCCAGGCAGGATAAAGCCCTGAAGCTATGGATACAAATAAGGAGATAAGAACCCCTGCTGCGAGAATTTCAAAGTTTAATGCGGTCAGATGCTCTATGTTTCCGATTTCAAGCCTTGAAATCAGGAGAGCTCTCCCTACTCTGTCTATAAAAGTTGAGAAGAGAATCCCAAGAATGTCTCCTAAAACTCCTCCGAGTGCACCAATAAACAGGCATTCGGCTAAAAACATCCGCAGGATATCATACTCTGAAGCCCCTATTGCTTTTGAAATCCCGATTTCCCGGGTCCTTTCATAGACCGAGACCACCATTGTGTTGACAACCATCAGCCCGCCAACAAGCAGGGAGATGCTTGAGAAAAAAGAAAGGACAAGAGTCACTCCGTTCATGATCCGGTTAACCGAGTCAATTTCGTCCTGGGCACTTGAAGAGGAGAGTCCCAGTTTATCTATCTGTTCCCTTGTTTCGTGAACGAGGGAAGAACTTTCCACCTTTATCAGTACCCCGTCATAATACTCTTTTTTGCTGAGCCCTTTTGCATATTCAAGCTTCATGAAGGCTCCTGAATCCAGTTCATTTCCGGCAGGTTTCAGGTATCCCACAGGAGTAAAGCTGATTTCCCTGTCAAGAGGCCTTCCGTCTTCTCCATAAAGGCGCAGTCTGGCTGTTACCGGGGTTCCTATCCTGACCCCGTCTATTTTTTCCAGTTTTTCCCGGAGGTCGCTTCCAAGTACAATCTGGTTCTCTTCGCTGCCAAACCAGCTCCCTTCTGCAAGCTCAAGCCCATTTGCAGTCCTGTAATCTTCCTGTACCCCGAATATTTCAAAATAAGTGCCAGAAGGGCTTACATAGGCATCTTTTACATAAGGGCAGACGACTTCCCAGTATTCATTCATTTCCTCTACTTTTGAGTCGCTTATAAGGACAAGTCCGTTTTCCCTGAAACCCGGAGAGACATCTATCAAGGTCAGATCCCGCGACTTCTGGATCTCTTCTATTGCATTGATGCGGAGCCCTTCTCCTAATGAGACAACGGTTATTACTGTTGCCACCCCTATCGCGATTCCCAGGAGAATTAGCAGTGTTCTGAGCTTCTTAAGGCGCAGCTGTCTTATTGCCATTGCGAACTCTTCAATCAAACTGTTCACCAATCCTTTTTCCAGTTCCTGCAATAGGAGCAGGGGCCATATCACGCATATTAATTACATAAATACAAAAGATGAGAGAAATAAATCAGAAAATTACACTATTTAATGCTACTATATTTAAATTAATTAACATAAATTCTGAATATATAACTTTTTTGATTTTTAGCGATACTTTTTGAAGTATATCACTGCTCCGGACACGAGTGCAGAAAGTAATACCCCGTATATTCGAAAAAATGGAAAAATTATTAATACAAAATTAATTCGATGAGTATAATTAGTTTGACTATATATGTTTTACACGTATGCAGATTGGAATTGTGATTCATAACCTCCAGCTTATGGATTCCCCTCAGACCGTAAAAAACATTCTTACGCTTCTCTCCAGGGAAAATTGCATAAATGCCTGTCTTTGCGGTACTCTGGGAAAAGTTGCGGCAATTGATGCCGGCCTTGAGAACATGATCGAACTTGATCAGGTCCTTAAACCCAGTGCCTGTATCGAGTCTCTTTTCAGGTCAAATGACCTTGTATGCCTTCTGAACCACGGGCGTGAGCTCGAAACAGGCCGTACTTTCGGAAGGATCGTGGTCTCACATATAAAGAATCCTGAGGAAAAGCCCCTTATCCAGATAGAAAGGCCGGGCTGTCTTGACGGTGAGCTTATTCCGTGGAATGGGGCTGCTGATCCTTATGTTAAAAAGCTTTCAGGTCTTCTTAAACTGAAAATTTCCCAGCCTCCGCTTCCGGTCAATTCCATAGAAGTTAGCAAGCAGGGGAGGCAGGTCCTGAGACGAATCTCAACTTTTCCGGGGGCGAATATAATGGTTGAAGGGATTGTGGTTGGAAAAGCTACTTCTTCTGAAGTCGCTCTCATGTCCGAAGATGGTTTTCTGACTTCTATGGAGGGAGGAATCATAAAAAAGCAGGGTATTGAGATCCTTCACAAGTATGAGGAAAGAGTGCCTGTAGATCTTTCCACTGCATGGGTAAAAACAGCAAGTTCCCGAAGGAATCCTGGAGTCTTTGAAAATCAGCTGGAAAATAAAAATAAGGGGATAACAAAAAGTATCTCTTTAAAAAAGAGTTTTTTACCTGAGAACGTAGCTGATAATAGAACCAGGGTTATTCTTATAGACCACTGCGCTGAGCGTTCACTTGAGATGCTGGAAGGGGCAGACTTTGCCATCACTGTTGGGGATGACACTACAGAGATTGCGGGAAGTATTTTATCCAGGTTTGGAATTCCGGTTCTTGGGGTTACGGATGGGGATTGTGATGAACTTGCGACAGCAGTGAAATATGCCTCGGGTTCTCTGGTTCTGCATTTAAAAACCGGGAAGGATGATGAGTTAGGAAAAAACATTCGGGAGAATTTCTTTTCTGGAGGAAACTCCGCGTTTTTTAAGAATATTGAAGATATGAAACTGAAAATCATAACCCTTGCAGAAAATTTTCTGGAAAGCATTTCGGAATACTGAATCTACCGGCTAAAACTCAAAGAGAAAGTTTTCTGGTCTGCAGAGATATAAGATCTGGCTACTGAGCCTGAAGCGTAAAGGCCCGAAATATTTTTTAATATTCTGGTAAGTGAGATCTTCAAAACAATTAACAAAAATAACAATAAATAATATTAAATAAATAATATCTGTTAATAAATCCTACAAAAACAAATATTTTTAATATAAGGATCTCAAAGTCTTACTACTAAAAATCGCAGGATTGAAAGATATGTTGCAGAGTACCGGAAATCCGGTTAAGATGTAGAATCCGCATGAAAGCAAAAAAGTTTCGAATTGCAGTTATACAAGGTTTCTCTGAATGACCCTTTAATGACAGCTGCCTCATGAGTTTTACAGCCCCTGGAGTTATAGATCTATACTCCGGGCTGTACTGTCTTAAGAAGTCAACTCTTGCCCCAAATATGGAAAAAGATATCAGGGAAACAGAGTTAAAAAAATGTGATACCTTAATTCTGCATCTTCCATTATTCTGGCTCTTTTTATCAGGGAGATTGATCTTCAGGATAAGCACGTTGTGCAAACATCATGAATAAAATATTCATAAGTTATGGATCAGGAAATTGAGGTTTGCGAATGAAAGCAAAAATTGTGTTATTTATCCTTACTATTATGATCTTGGTGCAGGCGGCTGCGGCTTCTGATATAGGTGTTGGAGTAAGCCCAGGGAACTTAAGTTACAGGCTCGCTCCTGGAACTTCAGCAGAACAGTCAATATATGTAATAAATACAGGAAATGAAACTGCAACGTATAATGTTTTCTTAGACGACAATGCTTATGATAGCTGGTTTACATTTTCTATCTCTTCTTTTGAACTGAGAGCAGGAGAAAATAGAGAAGTCAAGGTAAAGCTCTATGTTCCGGCTTCGACTGAAGGGAATGTTGACTGCAAAATAAAAGTTCCATGCACCGTGCCCGGAGGAGATATTGGGACAGGGGTTATAATTCCTGTCCATATCGAGGTTTCCACCTCTGAAGGAAGTTCTTCCGGGATCAGCTCTTCAGGCGGCAGTTCTTCTGCAGGAGGAGTTTCTCCTGAACCTGCCAGTAACATAGAATCAAAAGAGCTTTCGCAGCAGTATGTCACAAATGGAAGCCGGGCAGAGTTTGATTTTACACAGAATGCAACCTGTGTGACATATGTGATGTTTGACGCCAGAAAAAGCATGGGTAAGGTCACAACAGTTGTTGAGATGCTGAAAGAAAAATCTCAGCTTACCCCTGATATTCCTGAAGGTGAAATTTACAGCTACCTGAACATATGGGCTGGAAACGATGGCGCTGCAGCTACAGAAAATATCGAAAATGCCGTAATCGGCTTCAAGGTGAACAAAACCTGGGTAAGTGAAAACAGGATTGATATCGATTCGATCACTCTGGGTTGCTACGAAGGAGATAGATGGAACTCATTACATACGAAAAAAACTGCCGAGGATGGAGAGTATATATATCTGGAAGCTGAAACCCTGTGTTTTTCTTACTTTGTTATAACAGGTGAGAACACAGACGAAGCCGGGGGGAAACTGGACATGACCCCAATCACAAGAGTTAGTGGTAAATTTAAAGAAACTGCTGAAAGCCTGGAGACAACCGCAGTTAAGAATTTTGAAGAAAAGAGTCCGGAAGTTCTGGCAAAAATTGAAGGATATGAAGAAACAGTTCGAGAATTTTGTCTTAAGTGGATTCACTTTGTGATGGATAAAGACTGGTACTCTTATGCTTATAATAAGATAATGTAAATTTGCTCCTGAATAACTCTGGAGTCCGCATGCACATGAAAACGAAACTTCAGATTAACAGAACAAATGCGGGTAAAAAACCTTTGATGATAAAGCTTAACCCGGGTGGCAGAGAGTTCTAATCTGATCCAGATCAACCTCAACTGATGCACATCTGGATATTAGCTTAAAGCTAAGGTCTCTTATCCGAATAATCGGTCATAAATAATAAAAATGTGTTTTCATTTATGGTGCTTCCGCCAACCTGAATTTTCCACAAATGGGTGTCTCCAATTATCTCTTTTTCAGGCGGAAGCAGGACTCCTTAATTAGCAATCCAAAAAACGCACATGATATTCTTCGAATAACATGCCCAAAGAATGAAAGCATCTGGAAGTACTTTCATGCCAGGGGTCTGGTTTTTCCAGTAAGCGTTAAGTGCTCCTGCCAGGTGAAAAGAACTCTGTATGATCAAGGTGTCAGAAGGGTGGCAGGAGCAAAAACAATAACAAAAACAAAAGTTAACTATTTAATTTCAATGATCGGGCTAATGATTATTAGCTTTTGAGCCAGCTTCTTACTGCTTCTCATATGCCGAATAAGTTAAATTCAGGCTTTTTGTTCTTCTTTCACGATCTTGCACAGACACCTGATCGTCCGATCTGCGCTCTTATGCAGAATGGCTGTTCCTCCTGCTTCTTCCCATTCGCGTATATTATTTGAATTATCATCTATCAGGATTCTGGAGCTTCCTGACTGAAGGGCTTTTTCCGGGCGGAAACAGAGAATTGCGTCATTTGCATATGGGTCCCCAAGTTCTTTTTTCAACCACTCTATTTTCCCTTTTCTGGCATTGGCCATAGCTATTTTTCTGTCCGGGCTCGGAAGCGCAGAAAGAATTGTAGGGTATAAGCCGGAACTTTTCAGGAAGCCGTGAAGTTCCTTCCCTCCGGTCATCCAGGGCATTTCTGACCAGAAGCCGGGTCCAGCAGCAGTAATATGTTTCCAGAATCGCTCTCTGTCTGCGGCGTACCAGATCATCATATGTTCACTTAATTTCTCGCACGCGCCTGTGAAATCCGTAAGTACTCCATCCATATCCAGAAAAACTTTCAAATCCGAATCCTGTCCTGAAGCAGGTGAGGCAGAAGGGCTGGATGGAAAAGATCTGTGGAGACTTAAGGAGTTATCCTGAATCTTAGTGCTCTGAACAGGATTATCCTGATGGAAATTATTTTTAACAGGGCTGCTCTTGACTGGATTTTTGTGATCATAGTTACCTGAGATCGAGTTAATCTTTATAGAACTTTTATCTGTAAACCTGCGCTGATCAACATAAATGGACATGAAACCCGTTCCTTGCCTTATGCGGCGGCAAATAGTTCTGGTTTATTATATGATACATAATTAAAATATTTACTCTTTCTAAATAATATAATTAACTGATGCAATACAAGAAAATATCTATTGCCTCAAAATAAGATTTAAAAGAAAAAGATGCAGGGGATGGAAAAAGAAAAACTAAAAATAAATAAAGAGATATCCGGGTTAGAATTCAGTCTTCTCTGACAATAACCGAGTTTTAGCAATTTTATCATGAATTCCCTGCTTTTTATTATCGAAAAGGATTGGCAAAAATCCTGCAAAAAAAGGCAGAGACTCCAGAATTCTTCCCACAAAACGCTTCGTTGCACGAGAGACAGAAATTCGGTTTCCGTTGAGGTCAGTTATGGCGATATTCATTGCATTCTGCT
>NZ_DAOOUJ010000065.1:0-11402 GCF_035390745.1 Methanosarcina sp.
GCAGATGAGAAAATGTCAAAATATTATGTGGAATAATTAAATGGTCAGGACACTAGTTTTGCATTTGATGAATAATTTAACAAATTTTATGAAAATCAATGCAATTGATAACGATTTTTTCCTTAACCGATGACCAACGGAATATAAAGCAAGTTTTGTAAAAAATATTATTGATGGAACTGTCTCCAATATCGAAAACAAGAAACAGTGACAGAAAAAAAGTAAAATTCAGTAAAAGTGCCTCCATCCTGAGAAGCACCCCAATCAAAAAATCAAAAAAAAAAGCCGCCTTTAAAAGCAGCTTTAGTTTTTCTTAATGGTGCCCATGTCCACAGGCTGAACACTCAATCTGTTCTCTCTTAAATTTGATGTAAGCCTTATCAATCGACTCCAGACATTTCATGCAGAGATTAACTTCTTTTTTTACGGTCCCTTTTGAAAAATCCGGAACCTGAAGTTCCACAGGGTGAGCCCTGCCTTTATGTCCGCAAAGGGCGCATTTGTTGTTCCTGCAGGACACTTCGTCTTTGTTGACGCCCAGATAGGTTTTCTGGGCAGAATCGAGGCAGGTCTCACAGAGGCCTTTCCAGACACCTTCAGGGTAGGCGAATTTAAAGAGAGGAGGGTAAGTCCTGACCGGAATTAAGGTCGGGAGCCCTTTTCCGCAAAGATCACAATCTGTCATTTCTCATACCTCCTTACATCAGCACCATTGCTGCTTTCATAGCCAGCTCCACGAAGGGTTCAGGCCAGAGACCCATTACCAGCACACCTGCAACTGCAAGCAAAAGGGCTGCTGTATATGGGAACGGGATACTGACCTTTTCCTTTTTACCTTCGGGAGGCATGAAGTACATGTATTTCACAAGCCGTGCGTAGTAGAACAGCGAAAGGGCGCTGTTCAGGATGGCGATCACTGCAAGCCATGTCATGCCCGCCTGAATGGTTGAAGAGAAGAGCACGAACTTTGCCATGAAGCCTGCAGTTGGTGGGATTCCTGCAAGGGCAAAGACGAAAACCGTCATACAGAGAGCTGCCAGGGGCATCCTCTTACCAAGGCCCCTGAAGCTGTCCAGGTGGTCAGGGACATCAAGGTTTCCTGTCTTTTCCGAACTTATCATCCAGACAACGGCTCCAGCTGCGATAAATGCTCCTGCTTTCATAAATGCGTGGGCAAGGGTATACATGATTCCGCCTGCAAGAGCGACAGGTGTCATTACAGCAAAAGCCATTGCAATGTATCCTGCCTGTGCGAGGGAAGAGTAGGCGAGCATGCGTTTTACACTGGTCTGGGCAACTGCGACCACATTTCCGAAGGTCATGGTCACCACTGCCAGGAGTGTAAATATGAACTGCCAGTCAGGCTGAAGGGCTCCAAGAGCCAGGATGAATACCCTGAAGGCTGCCACAAATCCCATCTTTTTTGATCCGGCTGCGAGCAGGGCGGAAACAACTGAAGGCGATCCCTGATATGTATCCGGAGCCCACATATGGAAGGGAACAAGAGCCATCTTGAAGCCGAAACCTGCAGTAAGCAGCACTATTGCTACGATGCCTATGGGGTTGTCTATAAGGAGTCCCGGGTTTTTAGCAATCAGGGGAATGCTTGTTGTGCCGGTTGCCCCGTAGACAAAGGAAAGCCCGAAGAGCATAAGGGCTGCGGAAACCGAGCCTATTATGAAGTATTTCATGGCTCCTTCAAGGGACTTTGCATTCTGTTTCTCAAAGCCTGCAAGGGCAAAGGTTGCAAGACTTGCCAGCTCAAAGGCACAGAAGAGCAGTATCAGGTCGTTTGCGGAAGCTACGATCATCATCCCGAAGGTTGCAAAGAGCACGAGAGCATAGAACTCCTCGGTGTGGTCGCTGTTTTCGGTATATTTGATAGAGGCAATTGAAACGAGCAGGGAAACTGCCAGGAAGACCAGCTTGAAAAACTGGGAGAGGGCGTCGATGCTCAGGGTTTCCGAGAAAATCGCATACCCAACCTGGAAACCTTCCATTGTCAGAAGCCCGAAGCTTTTAATCGTCAGGACGATAGCTGCAAGGGTTCCCAGGGTTGCCAGGTAGCCCAGTATATTTTTGGATTGGGGGGAGAGGAAAACTCCAGCCAGAAGTACGACAAGGCCGGTTGCAACCATGACAAGTTCAGGTGCGAGGTACATTATTTCCTGCATCTCTCACACCCCCAGACCAGCCGCAAGGCTGACTATTGCTTCAGAATTTTTAATCATCATATCAAGCACCGGACTCGGGTTCAGGCCGAAGTAGAGCACAAGAAGTGCAATTGCAGCCATTGAAAAGACCTGTATGGAATTGATATCTTTGACATCCCCGAGCTTCTCATTGTACACTCCGAACATTGCCCTCTGCATTGACCAGAGGTGGTAACCTGCAGTAATCACTATTGCCAGAAGGGCGATAACCACAAAGCCAGGCAGGTTCACGAAGCTGAAGGTAAGCACCAGGAACTCGGCAATAAAGCCTGTCAGACCCGGAAGGCCGAGGGATGCCATAAAGCCTACCATCATAGCAACAGTAAGCATAGGCATTTTCTTTGCAAGCCCTCCAAGATCGTTAATGATCCTTGTGCCTGTGGTTGCCTGTATTGCTCCTGCTGACATGAACATAATGCTCATGATAAGCCCGTGGGAAAACTGCTGGAACATGGCGCCTGAAACCGAAAGGGTGACAAGACCGGCAGAGCCCAGGATCACGTAGCCCATGTGGCTCAGACTGGAGTATGCGATCATGCGCTTGAGGTCTTTCTGCCGCAGAGCAAGAAGAGCCCCGTAGAGAATGCTGATTGAACCAAGCAGGCCCAGTATCATGATCATCAGGTCAGGATTTCCTGTGTTCGGGAGCATTGGGAGCGAGATTCTGAAAAGCCCGTATCCTCCGATTTTAAGCAGGATAAAAAGTACACTGCCTGCTGTGGGAGCCTCGGAATATGCATCCGGGAGCCAGGAGTGGAAGGGGAAGGTCGGCAGTTTTGCCAGGAACCCGAAGAGGATTGCAAGGAATATTCCGTCTTTCATCAGGCCCGGTTCGAAGAACTGGAACTGTGCGATCAGCTCCCTTATGTCAAATGTAGCAACGCCGGTCTGGTTCAGGGCTGCGTAGAAGAGCCCGAAAATCCCGAGCAGCATCACAAGGGATGCAACGTGTGTGTAGATAAAGAACTTGTAGGAAGCATGAGCCCTCTTTTCTCCTCCCCAGATGTTTACTATGAAGAAGAGCGGGACAAGGGTAAGCTCCCAGAAGATGTAGAAGACAACGAAGTCAAGGGCTACGAAGACTCCTATGACTGCTGCCTGCATGGTAAGGATGAGTCCATAGAACCTGTTAGGGGATTCCATGTCTTCCTTCCAGGTGAAGAGGATCATAAACGGGATTACAATAGCATTCAGGAGAATAAGGGGCAGAGAAATGCCGTCTATTCCGACCGAATAATTGATCCCGAGGAAGGGAATCCACTTCATGGATTCATAGAACTGCATTGCAGCAGTGCTGCTGTCAAAGTTCAGGTAGGCATAAAGGGCAAGCCCCAGAGTCGCAAGAGACCCGAGAAGACCAAACCCTGCAGCCAGTTGTTTTGTTTTTGTGAAAAAGGTCACGACTGCGAAAATCAGCGGCACCAGAATCAACAACGATGCGACCGGCAGCATCAGAGTACCTCCATTATCAGTTTAACAAGTATTATCAGCAGGCTCACACCCGCGACCAATACGGTTGCATAGGTCTGGACAACACCGGTCTGGATCTTCCGGAGTTCTTCGCCTGCAAAAACCGTGATAATTCCGATTCCTTCAACAATACTGTCAATGATCACATCAACTACCTGCGTGAGGAAAGCAATAACTCCGTAGACAATGCCGAGTGAGAAAAACTCGGTGTAAATCTGGTGCTGGTAGTAGCGGTTGTAGAGTAGCCTGTAAATCGGGTTCTTCATGGAAGCCAGAGCTCCGAGTTTAACCGCTCTCAGATAATAGATCACGAAAGCAATTGCAAGACCTGCAAGGGCGACTATTAACGGAAGCCACAGGACGATAAGAGGTTCGTGCCCTGCTGCCTCTGCAATTTTATTTCCGCCGATGCCTGCAAGGTTTCCTATATCCAGGTTCACAAAGCTGTTGGCAAAGGTTTCTTCAAGGAATTTCATGAAGCCGGGTCTTGTCAGTGAGCCGAAACCAAGGGCAAAAAGTGCCAGAATGGACAGTGGAATTGTCATAATGGCAGGGGATTCATGCCCGTGGTAGTTGCTTCTCGGCTTTCCTGTGAAGGTCATGAAGATGAGCCTGAAGATGTAAATGGATGTGAGAAGTGCTGCTGCAATTGAGAATGCATAGGGGATCCAGTTGCTGCTGTGTTCTCCAAAAAGATATGCAGCTTCAATGATGGGGTCCTTTGACATGAAACCGCTTGTCCCTATTGAGGTTCCGGGAATACCAATTCCCGCAAGGGCAAGGGCTGCAATGGTCATTGTGGCAGCAGTTATTGGCATTACCTTTCCAACGCCTCCGAGCTCCCTCATATCCTGGGTACCGACTGCGTGGATTACACTGCCTGCACAGAGGAAGAGAAGTGCTTTGAAGAAAGCGTGGTTGATGAGGTGGAACATGGAAATTCCTACTGCTTCAAGCCCTACTGCAGTACCCAGTCCAAGACCCAGCATCATGTATCCTAGCTGGCTGATGGTTGAATAAGCAAGCACGCGCTTCAGGTCGTTCATTACAATGCCCATTGTGCCTGCAAAGAGTGCAGTGAATCCTCCGAAGTAGGCGACTACCATGAGGGAATCGGGGGCTGCAATGAACATCGGAAAAGTCCTTGCGACCAGGTAAACACCGGCAGTAACCATTGTTGCTGCATGGATGAGGGCTGAGACGGTTGTCGGGCCTTCCATTGCATCGGGCAGCCACACGTGTAGGGGGAACTGACCGGACTTTCCTACGGCTCCACCGAAGAAGAGCAGAGTAATAATAGTAAGGTGGCTTATTTCGAAGCCCAGGATGTTTATTTGAAGAGCTGAAAGCTCGGGGATATAGCTGAAGATTTCATCGAAACGCAGAAGGTATACTCCGTCCTGGAACCCGCCTGCAACCTTAAGTAAATCGGAAGTGAGCACTATTATTCCTGTAAGGAACATTACGTCTCCGACCCTGGTTGTCAGGAAAGCCTTTTTGGCTGCTGCTGCTGCTGAAGGTCTGTCAAACCAGAAGCCTATGAGCAGGTAGGAACACAGACCGACAAGTTCCCAGGAAACAAAGAGCTGAAGAATGTTATCGGAAAGGATCAGGGAAAGCATTGCAGCCGTGAAGAGTGCGGTTTCTGCAAAGTACCTTGGTTTTCCAGCTTCATGGGACATGTAGCTGACTGCGTAGATGTGGATTAACAGGCTCACAAAGGAGACCATTGACAGCATGACTGCGGCAAGCGGGTCGATTAATACTCCTATGTTGAGCACTGCAAACCAGGAATAGGACTGGCTTATGACCTCTTCAGGGTTTGCCAGCAGCCCGAGGGTAATCATAAAAGAGATTACAAAGGAGGCGGCGATGGCGAGGATGGGAACGATTGCCCCTCCTGATGGCATTTTCTTGCCAAAGAAGAAGGTGATCGCAAAAGCCAGTGCCGGAAGCAGAGGGATTAAAAATGCAAATTCTTCCAGAGCCGTTTTTACCACCTCAGAACATTGAGCTCATCAAGATTGATTTTGTCGTGCATTCTGTAGATCGCCATGAAGATTGCAAACCCTATTGCAGCTTCAGCAGCGGCAAGAGCAATTGAGAACATGGCAAAGACCTGACCGTGCAGGGTGTCAGTATAGCTTGAAAAAGCCACAAGGTTAATGTTTGCGGAGTTCAGCATGAGCTCTATACACATGATCATCCTGATACCGCTTTTATGCGTCATGACACCGTAAAGCCCTATGGAAAAGAGCAGGGCTGCAAGACCAAGGTAAAATGTTAATGGAATCGCGGTCATTTGTTGCCCTCTCCTTTTGCCATATAGATTGCACCGATAAGGGATGCGAGCAGGACAATTGACAGAACCTCGAAAGGTGCGACAAACTGAGTGAAGATGAGCATGCCTATGCCTTCTATATTGCTCTGGTCAGCCGGGTTCTCAGGGAGTTCGGGAACTGTATTCCAGGAAGTTCCGAAAGCTCCTGTCACTATAACCGCTACAAAGAGCAGGCACACCAGAAAAGCCAGAGGACGGTTAATTTGCACGGGGTCCACCTCCAATTTCGCGCTTTGTCAGCATGACTGCAAAGAGAATCAGTACTCCGATTGCTCCTATGTAGACCAGCACCTGGATAATTCCGAGGAACTGGGCATTTAAGAGAATATAAATCCCTGCAACTCCGAACATGCACATGATCAGGGCAAGTCCGGCTCTTACAACATCTTTTGCAATGACAACAAAGATTGCAAAAAAGACCGTAACAAGCGCAAGGAGCCCGAAGACAGCCGTTTCCAGGGCTGCTCCAAGTATTCCGAGATCGATCATCTCTCATCACCTTCCTGAATATCCACTTCCCTGGCGAGTTTGCATGGGGTCATAAGCAGGTCTTTATGAGTCCATTTCACCACGCCTTTGGAATATTCTTTCCCGCTGGAAAGGGCGCCTTTGGGGCACTGGTCAATGCACAGCCCGCAGAAGAGGCAGTGACCTATGTCTATTTGAGGGAACCATCTCTTCTTATCGCTGCCGCGGAAAATCGGGGCTTTTACGATCTTTATCGCGCTGTTAGGGCAGGTATTGGCACAGATCCCACAGCCTATGCATTTGCTTTTGTCGAGGATCTGGAGCCCTCTGAACCTGTCGGAAAGCGGGGTTTCCACTTCCGGGCACAGCCTGGTTACGCGTTTTTTTGGGATGTTTTTTAGTGCATATTTGATATTTTTGAGAACCATACTCTTAAGCCCCCAGATAGAGTCCAAGGCCAACGGCCCAGACAAGGTTCAGTAAGGATAAGGGCAGAAGTTTCTTCCAGCTCATATCAACTACCTGGTCGATCCTGAACCTCGGGACAGCCCATCTCATTCCTATGATAGTCATCAGCACAAGCACGGTTTTAAGGAGCAAAACCCCTGTAGGGGCAATAAGTCCGAGCACCGCGTTGTTTGCAACAAATGCAGGCACATTCCAGCCGCCAAGGAAAAGGAGTGCTACGAGGAATGCTCCAAGGATCATGTGCATATACTCGGCAAAGAAAACAAGCCCGAAACGCATTCCGGTGTATTCTGTGACCCAGCCTGCGACCAGTTCTTCTTCAGACTCATTCTGGTCAAAAGGAAGCCTTCCAAGGTCTGCCATAAGTGCAATAAAGAAAACAACGAACCCGATGGGCTGCAGGAAGATATTCCAGACAAAAGTCCCCTGGGCACTGGTGATATCTATGATATTGAGTGAGCCTGTCATTACGGCAACACTGACAACAGCGATCCCGAGAGGCACTTCATACCCTATCATGCGGGCAAAGTTTCTGAAAGCTCCAAGAAGGGAATACTTGTTGTTTGAACCGTATGCAGCCATGAATATTCCGAAAATATTGATAGCGGACACCGCTTCTATGAAGAGAACGCTTATATCCATCTCGGTTACAGCCAGAGGATATTCTACTCCGTTGATGAAGACTGCTCCCACAGGAATTGCGACAAGCATCAGAAAAAGAGAGGTCAGCATGAAAACAGGAGCATTGTCATAAAGAAAACGGTCGGCATTTCTCGGTCTGACATCTTCTTTTGTGAAGAGTTTGATGGCATCTGCTACCAGCTGCAAGAGCCCGAACTTTCCTACCCTTGAAGGCCCATACCTTAACTGGATGTCGGCTGAGAGCTTTCTTTCAATCCAGACCGCAGCCATTCCTCCCATGAAGATGGCTCCTACGAGGACGAGACCCACAGTACCGCGGATCCAGGGAATAAGGGGAATTATGAATTCAGGAATGTTGACCGCCATAAAAGTCACCTGTCCACTTCACTGGTGCAGCCGTCCATACTGCCCGCAATAGATACCATGTCTGCAACCGTTGTGCCTATGATGAGTGGCGGCAGAGCCTGAAGCGTCGGGTAATAGGGCCCTTTGACTTTTACCCTGTATGGCTTGTCCGAGCCGTCGGAAACCATATACATTCCCATTTCTCCTCTCGGGTCCTCGACCCTGTGGAATACCTCACCTGCAGGAACTCTCATTACCGGAGTCCTTCTGCCGTAGGGAGTTCCTTCCGGGAAGATGGGTCCGTTCGGAATCATGTCAAGGCACTGTTCTATGATGTGAATGCTTTCCCGCATTTCGTTAAGCCTTACCTGAACCCTTGCAAAACAGTCTCCTGCAGTTTCAGTGCAGACCTTAAAGTCCAGGTCTTTGTAAACAAGATAAGGTTCGACTTTTCTTATGTCATAAGGAACGCCCGTTGCCCGCAGGACTGGACCGGAAACTCCGAGGCTCTTTGCATCATCTGCGCTCAGTACACCTATTCCGATAGTCCTTTCCCTGTAAATTGTGTCGGAGTTAAACATTTCCTCATAATCGTTAATTGCTTTCTTGAGGTTGTTCAGGATAGGGATGGCTTTTTCTTTAAATCCGTCAGGCAGGTCGGCGCGTACTCCTCCGAACCTCAGGTAGCTGTGGGTAATCCTTGCTCCTGTGACCATGTCAATCAGGGTGAGGATATCTTCCCTTTCCTTGATGGTGTACATGAACATGGAGACAAAGCCGATGAACTCCCCGTATTCACCCAGACCGAGCAGGTGGCTCTGGAGCCTTGAGAGTTCCTCTACAATGACTCTTATATACTGAGCCCTCTCCGGGGGTTCGAGGTCCAGAAGCTTTTCAACGCAGCCCACATAGCATTCTTCGTTTGTCAGGGCTACGAGGTAGCAGATCCTGTCAACTATTGTGATGCCCTGAAGGTAGGTCCTGTTCTCCAGGATTTTTTCAATGCCTTTGTGGATATAACCCATTTCCACTTCAGCATCCATGATTGTTTCCCCTTTCAGCTTCAGGTTTAACCTGAAGGGTCCGGGCTGCATGGGATGCTGGGGGCCCAGGTGTATGATCATTTCATTTGGTTCAAGCATTTCTTCCATTTTTCACCCCTCACACAAGGTTTCTTGCTGTCCTGTTCGGAAAACCCTCGTAGTCTTTCCGGAGAGGCCACTCACCAATCATATCTTCGGGGAGCACAAGTGCCTTCAGGTTCGGATGATTTCTAAAGAATATCCCGAAGAGTTCGTAGGTCTCTCTTTCGTACCAGTTTGCATTCCAGTATACCGGCACAACGGATTCTATTTCCGGAGAGTCCCTGGGCAGTCTTGCTTTCAGCATCAGAACTACAGGATGTTCAAATGAAGCTATATGATAAACAGCTTCGAGCTCGTTCCTCTGAGGATAATCAACTCCGCATACAGAGCAGAGGTGGTCGAACTGAAGGGAGTCCTTAAGGTACTGGCAGACCTCTTTTGCTTTTTCTCTGTCCACATATGCCCGGATACGGACCTGAGAGTCGATCCCTGCTTCGGAAACTGCCTCCGGAAATTTCCCGGTTAATGATTCTATAATTGTTCTGGCATCCATTATATTTCCCTCAAATAAGCCTGAAATCATCTCAGTATTCTGTTCCCCGGTCTTTTTTGGCTTTTATTTTCTCCTGAAGCTCCACAAATCCCTGGATAAGGGCTTCGGGCCTGGGAGGGCATCCTGGAATGTAGACGTCGACAGGGAAGATTTCATCAATGTTCTGGACAGTGCTGTAGGACTCATAAAATGGCCCGCCGCTGATTGAACAGTCTCCCATGGCGATAACCCATTTGGGGGCAGGCATCTGGTCCCAGAGCCTCTTTAAGGCTGGCAGGTATTTTTTTGTCACATACCCGCTGATGATCATGACATCCGCATGCCTTGGAGAGTTCCTCGGAATGATCCCGAAACGGTCCGTATCGTAATGTGCACAGCCGGTTGCAATCATTTCCACACCGCAGCAGCCCATGGGCTGGGTCATGAACCAGAGAGAGTTTTTTCTTCCCCAGTTGATCAGGTCCTGAGCTTTTGTTTTCTTGAGGAAATTGTGGATTGCACTCGTAGTTGTTGTGATGACTCCGGGAATTTCTTCGTCCGGGCATTCCATTGAGTTATTCGTTTTTGTCTCCTTCACTTTACCCATGTAAGGGCCCCCTTCTTCCAGAGATACACGTATCCGAAGAGCAGTATGAAGATAAATGCAAACATCTCAACCACTGCAATTGAGGTAATTCCATGCCCCTTATAGACTGTAGCCCAAGGGTAAAGGAAAAGCACCTCAATATCAAAAAGGACAAAAGCAATCGCATAGAGATAATACTCAACATTGAATTGAATCCTTGCAGTCCCGGTAGGGACGGAACCTGATTCGTATGTCGTGTATTTGCTGGCTGCTTTGCTCCTCGGACTCAGTTGCTTTACCATTAACATTGTCATGGGAGGCATAATCAGTCCCACGGCAAGAAATATGGCAACCGGTATATAGCTATCAATTATTCCAGACATTGTATCACCTATCAAAGTGCAGCAATCTGAAATTGCAGCGTCGCATGATCTTGACTTCCTGTTTTTTAGATGGAGGGACAAAAAACTGTAATCCGGAATTTCTGGTTAATACCACCAGATCCGAACACAGGTCCTGCAGAGAATGTCTGTACCCAGGTGCCTTTTTTCTGATTAATAGGGCTCTTGAATATGGACATCCCGCCTCCTGAGCCTCGAAAAATTTACTTTTCGCTGCCCAGAATTTTATGATAAATTGCCGAAAGTTAGGGGAACCCATCCTTCCGGTGGCTTGGATTTAATTAGCGTGAAAGTGATATAATTAATAATTAAGATTACAGGTAGCTAGCTAGTTCTGCAAATGAATAAGGGGTTATTTATAGTTATTCGCTAGATAATTAATATTATATAAATATTCAGTCGAAATAATTAAAACTCTGTTTTTAAAATATGTATATGTTTAAAAAAATTAGGGGAAAAGCCATATTCAGGTCACGAAATTATATATACACCATAAATATGTTATTGTTCTTTAATAGCCGCAATATCGGGATATTAACTTCCTGAAAGCACAAATTTTCTCCGTGAACGGCAAGGTATTATATATTTCAACAAATTATTCTGATCTTTATAAAATCCCTTTGAATATAATATGTATAATAATGATAAATATGAAGCGCAGAGTCTTCCTCAGGCAAGTTTTGGAATGAAAATAATAAGGAACTTAGAATGCTGAAAATTTTCCACGTTATTTCAGAAATGCGGCAATTCGTTTCATTGAAAAAACTTGCTCTCTGAAGGAATCCTCAGGAACAAGTCGCTATCTGGAGGAACCCTCAGTAATATATGTACACCCGTAATGATGCTTTCTC
>NZ_DAOOUJ010000065.1:11502-17389 GCF_035390745.1 Methanosarcina sp.
TCGCTATCTGGAGGAACCCTCAGTAATATATGTACACCCGTAATGATGCTTTCTCTGAAGCAGTATTATATCAGGAAGGAGATAATTTCATAGTATATTTACATATTACAACCGGCGCAAAACCATCAGGGAAGCCCTGCTCACATTGATGTTGAGAAATGCAGCGAGACGGTATACCAATAAATTATAATAAGTCTTTTCACGATAGAAAAGCTGGTGGAACGCATGAAGACAAACGATAACTGTGTAGGGTGCGGCCAGTGCGCTTCTTTTTGCAAAATGGGAGCAATAGAAGTAAGAGGAAAAGCACGGGCTACTGATGCCTGCGTGGAATGCGGGATGTGCATCCCCTACTGCCCTGTGAAAGCAATCGAGGTGCCGGCATGAAAACGATTGTCATAGGTGCAGGGCTTGGAGGGCTTTTAAGTGCTGCCCGTTTATCAAAAGCAGGGCATGAGGTTGAAGTTTTTGAAAGGCTTCCTATTACCGGGGGAAGGTTTACCAATCTCAGTTACAAAGGATTCCAGCTTTCAAGCGGAGCTTTCCATATGCTTCCCAACGGACCCGGAGGTCCCCTTGCCCAGCTGCTCAGGGAAGCAGGAGCCAGTGTAGATATAGTGCGGTCAGACATGACCACTGTACGCGTGCCCCTTAAAAAAGGAAATTCCGATTATGTGAAAGGCTTTAAAGATATCTCTTTCAGTGATTTTTCTTCTCTTCTTTCTTATAAAGATCGCATGAAAATAGCCCTTTTAATTGTCAGCACGAGAAAGAACCGCCCTTCAGGAAGCACACTTCAGGCGTGGATAAAGACCCAGGTCAATGATGAGTGGCTGATAAAATTTGCCGATTCTTTCTGCGGCTGGGCTCTCAGCCTGAAAAGCGACGAGGTCCCGGTAGAAGAGATTTTTGAGATCATTGAAAACATGTACAGGTTTGGAGGTCCTGGCGTTCCCATAGGAGGATGCAAGGGGATTATTGATGCCCTTGAAACCGTCATTCTGGCAAACGGAGGGAAAATCCATACCGGACAGGAAGTCTCAAAAATCCTGGTTGAAAACGGAAAAGCTGCAGGGATAGTTGCTGAAGGCAAAAAACATGATGCTGATCTTGTTATCAGCAATCTCGGTCATGCTGCAACCGCTTTGCTCTGCGGGGAAGCCCTCTCAAAAGAGGCAAACGCAGCTTACCTTAAAATGCTCAAGTCCCTTCGGCCGTCCGCAGGCATAAAGATCTGCCTTGCTGCAGATGAGCCGCTTGTAGGGCATTCGGGAGTCCTGCTGACCCCTTATTCAAGGCGCATAAACGGGATCAATGAAGTAACTCAGGTCGACCCCAAGCTGGCTCCTCCGGGAAAACATCTTACCATGTGCCACCAGTACGTTGCTCCTGAAAATGTAAAGAACCTCGAATCCGAAATAGAAATGGGGCTTGCGGATGTCAAAGAGATTTTCCCTGATAAAAGGTACGAAGTCCTTCTTATCCAGTCATACCATGACGAATGGCCTGTAAACAGGGCAGCTTCGGGTACTGACCCTGGAAATGAAACTCCTTTTTCCGGGCTTTATGTTGTTGGAGACGGAGCCAAAGGAAAAGGAGGCATAGAAGTCGAAGGAGTGGCTCTTGGCGTGGCGTCAGTTCTGGGAAAAATCCTGAGCTGAAGCCCGGAAAGAAACCATAATTCAGCAGGTGTTTTACATTCCATCGAAAAAAGTTCCTTTCGTAACGTATTCAAAAAACGTTTTCATACCTGTAACCAATATCTGCAGAAACCGGTGCGGTTACTGCGGTTTTCGGCGGGAACCCGGACAGCCCGGAGCCCGGCTCATGAAGCCGGAAGAGGCTGTTTCCATTCTTGAAAACGGGGTAAAGGCAGGATGTACCGAGGCTCTTTTCACGTTCGGGGAGCGTGCAGAAGAAGTGTCGGGATACGGTGCAATGCTTGAAGAGCTTGGCTATTCCTCCACTCTTGAATATGTCCTTTTCCTCTGTGAAACTGCAATCGATATTGGAATTCTTCCCCATACTAATGCAGGAATAATGACCCGCCCGGAACTTAAAGCTTTAAAGCCCCTGAATGCGAGTATGGGGCTGATGCTTGAAAGCACGGCAGTTCTGGATGCCCATGAAAACTGCCCCGGAAAAGTTCCGGAACGCAGACTTGAGACAATCCGGGAAGCCGGGCGACTGAAGATTCCTTATACTACCGGCCTCCTTATAGGTATAGGGGAGAACAGGGACGACAGAATAGAATCACTTGAAGCTATTGCAGCTCTTCACATGGAGTACGGGCATATTCAGGAAGTAATTATCCAGAACTTTGCCCCTAAGCCAGGGACAGCCATGGAAAATTTCCCTGAGCCGTCTGTTGAAGTGATGATGGATGCGGTAGCTCTTGCAGCAAGGATACTGCCTGATGATGTGGCAGTTCAGGTTGCCCCCAACCTCATTGACCCAAAAGCCCTTATCGCAAAGGGCGTGACGGACCTTGGAGGCATATCCCCTCTTACGATTGACTGGATCAATCCCGAAGCTGAATGGCCCGACATAAAGGACCTGCAGAAAAAGCTCGGGGATATTCCGCTTAAAGAACGCCTGCCAGTTTACCCTCAATATGTTAAAAGAGGGTGGTATTCGGAAAGGATTGGCAGCCTCATCGAACGTCTCTCAGACAGGGAAGGCTACAGAAAGCAGCCTGGAACAGAGAACGCGGAGGATTTGGAAAAATGAACAGCAAAATTCCCGAAGAAATCGTAGAACGCGCACACCAGGGTAAGAGCACAAAAGAAGATGCTCTCGTGCTCCTGGAAGTACCTCCATTCGAACTTTTCAGGTTTGCAGACGAACTCCGCGACCTTGCAGCAGGGGACACAGTGACTTATGTTGTGAACAGGAACATAAATTTCACAAGCCGCTGTGTGGGAACCTGCGGGTTCTGTGCATTCAGGACAAATAATGGCAAAGTCATGAGCATCGAAGAAATCATGGAAAAGGTAAGAGAAGCCGATAAGGCAAAAGCCACTGAAGTCTGTATCCAGGGGGGCCTGCTTCCCGATGTTGGTCTTGACTTTTACCAGGGGATCGTAGAAGCCATAAAAGCAGAATTCCCTGAAATGCACATCCATTCTTTTTCACCGATGGAGGTTTACCATGCCTCCCGCATCAGTGAAATCCCGGTAAAGGAAGCTCTCAGGAGGCTCAAAAGGAGCGGGCTTGATACCATGCCGGGAACAGCAGCTGAAATCCTCTCCGACCGCGTGCGGAAAATTATCTGTCCTTCAAAACTAAAGACTGCAGAATGGATCGAGGTGGTCAAGCAGGCACATGCTGCGGGAATTCCGACAACTGCAACCATGATGTATGGGCACGTTGAAACTCCTGAAGAAAGAATTGACCATATGCTGATCATCAGGGACATCCAGAAAGAAACCGAGGGTATTACCGAATTTGTGCCCCTGCCTTTTATGCCCTACAACAATCCTGTAGGGGAAAAAATGATCCGGGAAGGTAGATATGCCACTCCGGGCCTTGAGGACCTGAAAATCTATGCAGTATCCCGCATCCTCTTGCACGGCTATGTGGACAATATCCAGGCAAGCTGGGTGAAACTGGGAAAGAAACTTGCTCAGTTTTCTCTGTACTGCGGAGTCAATGACCTCGGAGGCACACTGATGGAAGAAAGCATTTCCAGATCCGCTGGTGCCTGCCACGGGGAAATGATTACTGTGGACGAGCTGGAATGGATGATCCATGGAGCCGGCAGGATCCCCAAAGAAAGGACAACCCTTTATGGGGGAGCTCATGAGCTTGCTTCCAGGAATCACAGAAGGACTGCCGGGTGCGGGGCTTACGAATAAGCCTGACAGCCTGGGAAATAACGGAATTAGAAAAAGGATGATCGGATGTACACGAAAAAACCGACAACTCCAGAAGATGTAATTGAAAGGGCATACCAGGGAAAATGTACTAAAGAAGATGCCCTCATCCTGCTTGAAGGAAACCCTTTTGATCTGTTTGAGCTTGCCAACGATCTTCGCGCCAGTGCGGCAGGCGACGCTGTCAGCTATGTGGTGAACAGGAATATCTATATCACAAACAAATGTGTTGGAACCTGCGGGTTCTGCGCTTACAGAACTGAGAAAGGATATATCCTTAGCGTTGATGAGATCCTGAAAAAAGTGGGAGATGCAAGAAAAGCCGGAGCTGTGGAAGTCTGCGTCCAGGGAGGGTATACTCCGGAAGCCGATATGGAGTTCTACCTTGAGATTATAGAGTCAATAAAAGCCGAATACCCCGACATGTGCATTCACGCCCTTTCCCCCATGGAAGTAAATTATGCGGCAGGAATCTCGGGCATGTCGGTGGACGAAGCCCTGAAGAAGCTTAAAAAAAGCGGGCTTGACTCCCTTACAGGAACTTCGGCAGAGATCCTTTCCGACAGGGTGAGAAAGATAATCTGCCCTGGGAAAATCACTACGCAGCAGTGGATTGAAACCATAACTGCAGCACATAAAGCAGGCATTTCCACCAATGCTACCATTATGTACGGGCACGTCGAAACCCTTGAAGAACGCCTGGACCATGTTTTTACTATCCGCGAGATCCAGAAAGAGACAGGCGGATTTACTGAGCTTATCCCGATGTCCTTTTTACCCTATAATAACCCTATAGGGGAAAAGATGCTTGCATCCGGAAAATTCTCAAGCACAGGGCTTGAAGATCTGCAGCTCATAGCTATTTCTCGCGTAATTCTGCATTCTCATGTTAAAAATATCCAGGCTACCTGGGTAAAATTAGGAAAGAAACTTGCTCAGGTAGCCCTGCTGTGCGGAGCAAATGACCTCGGAGGCACGCTTATGGAAGACCAGATCTCAACAGCATCCGGAGGTAGCCACGGAGAATATGTGTCCCCTGCAGAGTTTGAATGGATGATAAAAGGGGCAGGAAGAGTTCCCATGCAGAGAGACACCCTTTACCGGAAGGTAGAGCCCAGGTTTTCGGGGCAGGAAGGCCTGATTCCTGGCTTTGCAAGAGCAAAAATGGGCAGCAAAGAATAAAAAACCTGAAATATTCTTACAAAAGCCTGAAAATGAGTTAAAGCCTGAAAAAGAGTTATTTTGAGATCTAAAATAGAGTTCCCCTGAGATAAAAACGAAAACGAAAAACGAAAATATGCAGGAGTCCAGATGAGAGCTGTAATCCCATACAAAAAAGCCGGCGCAAAATCAAGGTTATCGCCTGTCCTGAGCTTGCAGGAGAGGGAAGAGTTTGTGGAACTAATGCTGAATCAGGTCATAGATTCTCTCAAAGAAGCCGGGGTAGAAAAAATTGACATCCTCAGTCCTTCGGTCTACGGGCTTGAGGAAATGACTGAAGCGAAAGTTCTGCTGGACGAAAAAGATCTGAATGAAGCCCTTAACGGGTATCTCGAAGAGGCAGAAGAGCCTGTCCTGATTGTTATGGCTGACCTGCCTCTACTTTCTCCGGAAAATATAAAGGAGATAACCTCGACTGAAAAGGATATCTGCATCGTTCCCGGAAAAGGCGGGGGTACCAATGCTCTTTTTATAAAGAATCCCTCTAAATACAGGGTAAGGTATTACGGCTCGAGTTTTCTAACCCATTGCTCTATTGCAGCGGATTCAGGCCAGAACTTCGAAGTCTATGACTCCTTCATGGCAGGCACGGATATAGATGAGGCTGAAGACCTTGTAGAACTTCTAATACATGGGAAAGGACCTGCAAAAGATTATATTAATCGAAAATTCAAACTTGAAGTCAAAAAAGGACGGGTTGGACTGGTTCCACTTTAATTTAGTAGAATGAAAGGCGTCAAAATAACATTTAAAGTTATTTTCATGTGACTATTCAGCGGGAGTTGAGAAAA
>NZ_DAOOUJ010000066.1:0-17186 GCF_035390745.1 Methanosarcina sp.
AATATCATGCACGTTTTCTGTTCCTTCGTCAGGGATTATTCCTGACTCTCTATTCACCGGTTTCAAAACAGATGAACCGGAGCATAGTATCCCGGAATTGGATGAAACATTTTCTAAAAACGGTGAATCAGAAATTCCCTGCTCAAATCCTGCAGATTCTTCCTCCCCATGTACTACGAAACTGGTAGAAAAAAGAAGGCCTGTAAAGACTGCGGCCAACGTTAAAAGATACAATATTTTTGCAGTGCAGTTTCCCAGACATACTCCCCCCGATATTGCTTATGTGACAAGTCAAGGCTGCAAACAGGATACAGGTATATGTGAAGTAATTCCTGAAGCAATACCGTAACAGAATTAATTTATTTTAACATATAACGAAATACATTATAAATATTTCTATCAATTTTTACAGAGATCTTTGAATAGATTAAGAAATAATCAATAACATCTGAGTGAGTTGAGTTATAACAAAATGAAAAAAACAGATATACATATAAAAATAATTTTCAAAGAACATTTCGTAATATAATCAAATGATTGAAGACAGAAGATATATTAACTTCCTGACATATGTTATGGAAAGACATAGCAAACTGGAGGTCTTGTTCAATTGAATTCTGAAAAGCTGAAAATAGCTGTTCTCGGAGGAACCGGCAATATAGGAGAAGGAATGGTGCTGAGGCTCGCCCTTCAAAATCTTATGCCTGAAGGTGTTAAAAATGAGATAATTATTGGGTCCAGGTCACTGGAAACTGCAGATGAAGCTGCAAAAAAAGCATTATCTGAGCTAGAAAACTGCGGGTTCGATACATCCAGAATAAAAATTACCGGCATGAGCAACTATGAAGCTGCAAAGGCAGCCGAAGTAGTAATACTCACCATACGTTTTGATCATGTTCTTCCTCTTCTTGAGGAAATAAAAGAGACTCTTGAGAATAAGATTGTTATTTCACCTGTAGTTCCAATGGTAAAAGAAGGAAGCTTTATGGCATACAGGCCTCCGGCAGAGGGATCTGCAGCCCTTGCAATCCAGAAAAATGTTCCGGAGTCAACCAGAGTTGTTGCAGCTTTCCATAACATTCCTGCAGGGAAACTCAAAGATGTTGTTAAATGCAAGGCAGTACATGACGCGCTTGTTTGCAGCGACGACGAAGAAGCAAAGAAATTTGTCATGGAACTTACACGGCATATGGGATGCTTGAAGCCCCTTGACGGAGGACCCCTCAAGCAGGCAGGAACTATGGAGTCCCTGACACCTTTACTGATTAACCTCGCAAAATTAAATGGACTCAAGGATCTCGGAATAAACTTCTCATGAAAATCTCTGATAAAATAGCCGAAAGTACACAGATAAAAAAGAAACCTGCAGGAAAAAAGAGGTCCGGGGTGTGGGGCTTATCGGAGATACCTGTTATATAAATAAACTTGGGGTATAAAATAAAACCGGGTTAGTTTCATCCCTTAAGGAAATTTCATTGTTTCAACAGATTTTCAAATGAGTGCCAGAACCCGTAATTAGTTTTGATCCGGATTTTAATCCCAGATAAATTTAGCTCATGTTAAATACCATAAGAGTAATACGAACATGTAATAAAAGAATTCTTTTAGTAAAGAATTCAAGATAAGAAACTCAACTGAAAATTTATCTGAGAAGTAAGATAGAAATAAATTATCAGCCTGAGAATTAGAAACTCTGTCCATTATTCAGCCTTTAAATACAGAATTTCGTTCCTACCTCCTTCTTTCAGTACTTTACTTTTTCTAAAACGTGAGAATTAATATCAAAACCAGACAGTGAACCTGTATGAGCGAAGAACTGCTAAAAGTGTTAAAAGCTTCAGGACTTGACGTACTTTCCTGTATGCATTGCGGCACATGCACAGGAAGCTGTCCTTCAGGACGGCATACCGGGCTCAATACCCGAAGAGTGATTCGGGACGCACGCAAGAACAGAGCTGCCATTCTTTCAGATGATAGCCTGTGGCTCTGTACAACCTGCTATACCTGCCAGGAGCGCTGCCCGCGCGGGATACCTATAACGGATACCCTTCTTGAGCTCAGAAGGCTGGCGGTCAGAGAAGGATTTATGCGCCCTGAGCACCGCCGTGTTTCGGAAATGGTACTTGAGTGCGGACATGCAGTTCCCCTTGATGAAGAAACAAAGAAAAAGAGAGAAGAGCTTGGGCTGGATCCAATACCTGATACTGTCCAGAAGTATCCAGAAGCTCTTGAAGAGCTGAAAACCCTTCTTAAAATCTGCAAATTCGATGAGCTGGTGGCTGGGAAATAAGGAGGCTGAAATGATGAATAAACTATCGCTATTTCTTGGCTGTATTGTGCCTAACCGCTATCCAGGGATTGAGAAAGCAACTAAACTCTGCCTGCAGAAGCTTGAAATCGATGCTGCTGATCTTCCAGGAGCCTCCTGCTGCCCTGCCCCCGGAGTATTTAAGTCTTTTGACAAAGCAGCCTGGCTTGCCCTTGCCAGCCGAAACATAGTTCTTTCGGAAAGAATGGAAAGAGATGTCCTTACAGTTTGCAACGGCTGCTATGGGTCCCTGGCAGACGCCAATATGGAACTTAAAAAAGACCCTGAAATGAAAGCCTGTACAAACACCTGCCTCAAAGGAATAGGCATGGAATTTAAGGGAACAGTAGAGGTAAGGCACATAATCGAGTTTCTATACAGGGAATTCGGGCCTGAAAAGCTTAAAGGCTATATTACAACTCCTCTTGGCCTGAAAGTTGCCCTGCATTACGGATGCCACCTGATCAAACCCTCAAAGGACAGAAATCTCGGAGAAACTGAAGCACCGGTATTCTTTGATGAACTTGTTGAAGCCACCGGCGCAAAAAGTGTGGATTACACTGACAAAATGATGTGCTGCGGAGCAGGAGGAGGAGTTCGTTCAGGGTATGCTGCCGAGTCCCTGGAAATGCTTGAACATAAACTTGACTGCATCCGTAAAGCAGGAGTGGACTGTATAGTCAATGCCTGCCCGTTCTGCCACCTTCAGTTTGACAGGGGGCAGATTGCTGTCAATGAGAAATTCGGAACCGATTATTCTATTCCCGTCCTGCATTATTCCCAGTTACTTGGACTTGCCCTTGGCTTTTCCCCGGACCAGCTTGGAATAGAACAGAATGCAGTCCAGAACATCGAGTTTCTTGCGAAAATCTATGAAATCAGTGCGGGCTTAAGGTAAATAACAAAAATAAGGCATAAAGTAAACGTCTGGAATTAAGCCAGATTTTTACTTATCAGCCTGCATGTACCAGAGACATTTCTGCCTCCACTTGCAAGTTCCACAGACATCTTCAATATCCAGAGCATTGTTAATCTTTGAATTTATGAGCCTGAAGGCTTCATCTGCATTTACAACAGTCCCATCTTCTATCCTTAATTTCTCCAGAACAACGAGATCCATCTGCCTGATCCTGCGCGAGAGATGAGATTCCTGAATTGTGCATTCCCTTTTACTCGGGCAGGAAATGCAGATTGCATCACACTCAGTTATAAGCCTGAGAGGTCTGGAAGGGAGAGCCTCCAGGTCAGAAATAACAGCCCGCATATTGGCAACAAAGGCAGGGCTGTACCCGTATCCCTGGAATCCCTGGATACAGCAGAGGTGATGAGCCCTTATCTTCAGGGGTGCAGATTCGTGTTTAGAATCGGTTTCCAATTTTTGTTTGGATTTTTCTGGCATGCATTTCTCCGGGGTTAAACATCACAGGCTAGAAACCATATCTGAATTCATTCTATAAAATCAATTTCTGAGTCCCCTAAATAAGGAAGTTCCAGAAGAGGAAGTGATATTGAGGGCGCTTCTGAATATTTTGTAAATAATATGTCATATCCTGTTTTAAGCCCGAGCATAATATTCAGGTCAGTTCGGTCAGCATTAAGGAGAAGCGCCTGCCCTACAGGATTGCAAGCAGCCTCATATTCTAAATCATCGGTTTTTTTGATACCGAGGCTCTCTTTTTCGAGACTGCAAACCTTGCAGCAAACCGAAAATACCTCAAAATACCTTGAAAGAATATCATAGACCAGCCTGGCTTCTCGTTCATGTTCAATACAGAACGCAACGCCTATCTTTCTGTACCCAAGTCTTTTTGAGTAAATTGCAATTTCCTCTAACTTTGTTCTTTTTGCAGGATCCGATTCAAGCCAGGCAGAAATCTGGATTGATTTGAGATTATCGCCGTTATAATCAAGTCCTGATTTTATAACAGAGCAGTTTTTACCTATCAGGCATTCTTTATTCCTGCACAATGCACACTGCACACTTTATTTCCCCGGGGTTTTAACATGAGTAGGTACTACAATCATAAATAAACTTTGCATGTATAAATATTTCCATAAAAGCAAGAAATGTATTGATAGAACTCATTATGAGCAGACCGGATTAAAAAAGTTCAATGAGAAAAGAAAAAAAATCTCGAACAAATAGGAGGAAACTGCCTGCTCTGAAATTCCTGTGACAGAGATGAAATACTCAGAGCAGGCAAGGTATGCACTTCACAATGTCTGCAGCTATGCACACGTTAATCCTGAAAAACGAATTTAGGATTGGTGATGATGCCCGAGTTCATCTCCATGTCCTGCGCAAGTATTTTCAACTGTTGCTCTCTTAAGGAGCCCCTTTTCCCAGGCAACCAAAGTTTCTCTTACTGTGCCTTTTGCGCCTACAAAGACCTGGACTCCGTATGACTCAAACATATTCAGGGCTTTATACCCTATTCCCGAACAGAGCATTGCCTCCACACCATTTTTGTGAAGATACTCTGGAGGCAAGTCTACTCCACCCATATGATTACTTTTGTTAGGGATTACATGGATATCTTCTGTCTCTGTATCCATTATCGTGTAGGTAGGAGCTTTTCCAAAGTGCTGCTCTACAGGTCCTTCAATTCCGTTATCATCTCGTGTGGGTATACATATTTTCAATATAAATCGCCTTCTTTTCTTCCGCACATATTTCAAGAAATTATTTTTGCTCATTTGTACATAAAAAGTATAATTTCTCCCATATGTGTATAAATATTTATAGCTTACTATTTGAAAAGAGAAATTGTTATATATTTATTCTACAATGTGCATAAGTAACCTATGAAAAAATGCAGAGGAAGACCAAAATGCCCCAGGCGCGTTGAACAAACTCCTGATATTACATATTTCAAGCCCAGGGGAGTTCCACTATCAGACCTTGAAGTGGTGTCCCTCACAGTAGAAGAGCTTGAGGCTCTGAGACTTGTAGATGTGGAAGGTTTGAGGCAGGAAGACGCAGCCGTCAGGGTAGGAGTATCGAGAAGAGCTTTCTGGGAGGATCTAAAAGCCGCCAGACTTAAAGTAGCTCTTGCCCTGAGTACAGGAAAAGCAATAGAAATTAAAGGCGGTAACTATATCAGGGCTGAGACTGCTGATATTAACGAAGATGCTGACTCGTGAAACAGAGACGTATGAAAACCGGGAAAACCGAAAAATTGCGGAAATATTAGACAGGCGATAAAAATGACAGATAAGGTTCAACCACTGGAAAGCTTATCGAAAAAGCCCGAGGAACCAAAAATTGTAGTAAACCTCAGGCGCATCAAACGCAAGATCATGGTAATGAGCGGGAAAGGCGGGGTAGGGAAAAGTACGGTTGCCGCAAATCTCGCTGTCGGACTCGCTCTCCGCGGGCACAGGGTAGGTCTTCTTGATTGTGATATTCACGGCCCTACGGTCCCTACAATCTTCGGGCTGGAGTCCGCAAGACCTGAGGTAAGTGAAGAAGGAATTCTCCCGATAGAGGTGCTCCCTAACCTTTCAGTGATGTCTATTGGTTTTCTGCTTGAAAACAAAGATTCACCCATAATCTGGAGGGGACCTGCCAAAATGGGAGCAATCAAGCAGTTCCTTGAAGAGGTCTTCTGGGGAGCTCTTGACTTTTTGATTATCGACCTTCCCCCAGGAACTGGAGATGAGCCCCTGAGCGTGGCGCAGCTTATCCCCAACTGTGACGGTTCTGTGCTTGTTACAACTCCTCAGGACGTAGCCCTTATCAGTGTCCGGAAATCAATCACTTTTTCGGAAAAACTGAATGTGCCTATAATAGGGCTTGTGGACAATATGCATGGGCTAATCTGTCCTCACTGCAATCAACCTATAGATGTATTCGGAAGCGGAGGCGTTGAAAAAGCCTCAAAAGACTTTAATATTCCTATCCTTGCCAGACTTCCTATAGAACCCAGAATAGCGGAAATGGAAGATAAGGGCACGGTCGTTCAGGACCAGCTTAAACATGGCACTGAATGGCAGAAGAATTTTGAAAACGTCGTAAATGCTGTTGAAAAAACTCTTGAGAAAGAGTAAAGTGAAAATCATCCTCGTTTTCTCTTTCTTTTTTCCTTTTTATATTACCAGTTCTGTTTTTAGGAGTTCTGTTTTTAAGAGTTGTTTATGGATATTCCATTTCTGAAACAGGTCTCTAATATAGTTATTTATTTCTTACTCTACCGCACACCTTAAATCTAAAAGTTAATGAATAATTCTTATCTTTGTTTACAGTTAATTATTTGTGTATGATAAATAATTTTATTGCAGAAAAAAGGATTTTAAGATAAGTAAAACAAAATTAACAGTGTGAAGTGAATCGCTGATACAGAAAACCTGAAGAACTACAAAATCAAAATCAATGTGGAGAACATGAATAGATTAATTATATTATTAATCCTGATTGCAGCTGTACTTTTTACGGCAGGTTGTACTGAAAACGTGGACAACTCTACAACAGATGCTCAGGAAATCCAGGTAAGCGTTGTTGAAAACTTAACCGATCTGGAACAGATTAACACGTCCGTACAGAAAGGCCCGGTCCTTGTGAAAGTCGGAGCTGAGTGGTGCGGACCTTGCCAGCAAATGAAACCCATCCTGAGTGATCTGGCAGCAGAATACACCGGAAAAGCCACAATAATGTCTGCAGATATAGATGTTAGCCCTAATCTTTCAGTTTATTTCGCAACGTCTTATATTCCGGATTCCTTTGTGGTCGTTGGACTTGAAAACGGAGAGTACGTTTACATGCAGGAGAACGGAAGCGTTACTGCAGACAGGTTCCAGGCAAGAATTCTGGGACTTCAAGACAGTCAGGTGTATGAAGAACGTCTGGACAGGGCAATTCTTTACTATGAAAACATGAGTACAGAGTAAAAAAGCAGATACCAGGAAAAAGGAATTTAGAACTTCCTTCATCGGCTGAAAATTAAAGTCTTTGAATGAGTTAAACTAAAAACGGAATTACAACTAAACGGTAAAACGTCAAACCAGAACCATGTCTTATGAAGCGATTTCCCCCGTGGTTGCATTCGGTGCAGGAGTTCTCAGTATCCTGTCTCCATGCATCCTGCCACTTCTTCCTGCAGTTCTGGCCAGTTCGACAGGAAAAGGAAAGTTAAGGCCTCTTGCTATAGTACTTGGTGTATCCATATCTTTTACCCTTATGGGAATTGTGACCTCCGCCTTTGGAGCAGCTTTTCAGGCATACACAGGCCAGCTTAAAATCCTGGCAGAAATATTAATTATTGCAATGGGGCTTGCAATGATCTTTGAAATCAGCCTGTTTAATGCCTTTGCAAAATTCCCCCTTCTTGCAGGAATGAGAGACGAAAGCCTGATTTCTGGCCTTCTGTTAGGACTTTCTCTTGGAGTGCTGTGGATCCCCTGTGTGGGACCGATCCTTGCCTCAATCCTGACAATGGTAGCTCTGGAAGGAAGTACTTCTAGCGGTGCACTAACCCTTCTTATTTACTCTGCAGGTTTTGCAGTGCCTATGCTGCTGCTTGCATACTCTGCCCACCTCTCCACTTCAAAAATAAAACTTATATCAAAGTACGATGCAGCACTCAAGAAGGGAGCCGGAGTAGTGGTTCTACTTGTTGGGCTCTGGATGGTTCGCCAGAATCATTTCTGGTGGCTGTTCTAATTTTTTAGAATTATTGCGAGTTTAAATGCAAATAAGGGGCATAACAGCAGCGAATTTACTTAATTTGTTTTTTGGAGAAAAAATAGAAAAAAGGAAGGGGAGAGTACATGATAAACAAATAATCACGTACTCTCATGCTAATAAAAGGGTTTTTAAGACTCTTGAATTAGAGAAGTTAAGCATAAAGCTTTGCACACAATTGGGTTTTTTAGAGGTTTTCAATCTTCTTAACAATTGAAGGCGGACTCATTTTTTCATGTTCATAGAAGCAGTTTTAAACTTGACAAGGCTTGCAGAGGACTGTGACCCAAGATTAATACCGTCTATTAGCCCTGTAACTGTAGCTTCTCTGAAAAGCGAGTTTTCAGTGCTCCTGAATACATATTCTCCATCTCTTGAAACAGACTTGTAGCTGCCCCTGGAAGTATCCCCTATACCGATCCAATCTGCCCCAACGGTCATAGTACCGGTTTCGTAAGTATATTCTCCCATTTCGTTGTAGTACCATTCATCAACCATAATCTCAACTTCGGACAGGCTTGCAGAGTTAAGTTTTTTGTCTATACTGAAAACATCATCCTCTGTAAACATGTACCCGTACTTATCGGACGAGTCGCCTGTCACCTCATCATACGTCCACATTGAAACGTAAATATCTGTCCCGTCATTAGTTTCCGTTACAGAGAGACAGGTATAGGTAGTTACACCATCATTTGTTTCAACCCAGTCTGCAGATGCATATGCACCATTCTGTCGTACTATTTCTTTAGATTCCAGCGCCTGTACGCTCATAGTCATTGAAAGCAAAGCTATGAGTGCAAATATTATTGTGTGTGATTTCCTCATATTATTCCTCAGATTCCCTGATACTGGATTATATGTGCAAAGTTAATTTTTGAAACATCTATTTGCACATATATGACCCCACTTAATTATTCTTGGATCAATTCTAGATTAGATGTCCTAGTATAAAAGACTGTGCGATAATATTTACGAAGAATAATACAATTTGTAAAATAATTTAGAAAATAAAAAAGAGTTAAATCAGGATTAAAAAGAAAGGGGATTATTCCTCACTTTCTTTTGCAATTGCTACAAGCTCGTTTACGCAGGCAACAGCCATCGGAGTTCCTCCCCTGGTCCCTACACAGCTGATTGAGGGAATCGGGATTTTCAGGTTCCTGACCATTTCCCTGGATTCGGCTGCATTTACAAAACCAACAGGAAGACCAATTATAAGAGCAGGTCTTACTCCTTTTTCAATAAGCTTGCAGACCATGATGAGGGCAGAAGGAGCGTTCCCGATTGCTATAATGCTCCCATCAAGTTTTTCCCTTGCCGCCAGGAAACCTGCGGACGTCCTGGTGATCCCGTACTTATTAGCGATTTTAGCATCAGGGTCTTCGTCAAGCACGCAGATGATTTCAGATTTGTGCCCGGCTTTTGTGATCCCGGCTTTCACCATGTTGATGTCCACAAAAATAGGAGCACCTTTTTTAATTGCTTCAACACCGGCAGGTATGGGGTCGTTCGTAAAACGCATAATGTCGGCAACCGAAAGGTCTCCGGTTGCAATTACGCAGCGCTGGCGGAAACGGTCTTCAGGGGTAGAATTCCCAACAATCTCCCGGATCATTGTCCGGCTTTTCATGTAGATGGCTTTCGCTTCTTCAGTCCTTGCCCCGGAGTCATCACAGATCTTTACAAGTTCCGGGTCTACTTCCACGGTAAGCTCGGTAAACTCTTCGAGGTTTTCAAGATTCCCTGCGTTTGTATTCGCTTTTTGTTCAGTAGTCATATTTCTTATGATACCCCCTGGGAGTTATTATCATATCCTTTTTCGGAGATTTCCAGATCCTGGACTCCCCATTGCCTACAAGAATGGCGGTGCTCATGTCCACCCAGTCCTCATAATTCATAACTTCTCCAAGGGTCGTCACGATCTGGTCCTCGTCTTCGCCTCTCATGGCGTTCTTGACAAGCCCCACAGGCACGGAATCAGCCTTATACTTGCGGATGATTTCAATAGCTCTTGCAAAGTTGGACTTTCTCTTGCGGCTCTTTGGGTTGTAGAGACCTATTACAAAATCGGCGTCTGCAGCCATATTAAGCCTTTTTTCGATAACTTCCCAGGGAGTTAATAGGTCGCTTAAACTGATAACCGCAAAATCCGTTACTACAGGTGCACCGAGGATGCTTGCCCCGGCAAGAATTGCTGTGACCCCGGGAAGTATTTCAATATCCACATCAAGGTTCTCGTGCTCAGCAACTTCCAGCACGATGCCTGCCATACCGTAAACGTTGGTATCTCCCCCGCTGATCATGACCACATTTGCGGATTTTGCAAGTTCCACAGCTTTACGGGCTCTATCAACTTCTTTTCCCATATAACTCCGGATTATCTCCTGAGTGCCGAGAAGACTTTCCATCTGATCAAGGTAGGTACTGTTTCCGAGAACGTAGTCGGCATTGAGGATTACATCCCGGGCTTTTAGGGTTAACTGTTCCACGGAGCCCGGTCCTATTCCCACAACGTAGAGTTTTCCGGATGCCTTATCTTGCGATTGCGATTGTGACTCTGCCATAGACTTTCTTCCTGCAAATCAATTCATGTTTTTCCGAGAGTGCCAGTGCTGCAGGCTCTGCAACCCCTTTTAACCCGAAGCGCGAAGCCTGGGAGGATGAAGGAGGGTTGTAGCTGTTCAGCACCTCATCCGGTAAAAATCTCACCGGAATGCCAAGCAATTCACCTGCTTCCAGCAGACCTCGCTCATTTTCTTTGAGTTTCGCAGAGGCAAAAGCCGTAATCTCCTGGAGACTCAGGCCGCATTCATCAAGTGCCTGTTTTACGGCTTCAATGACTTCTTCTTTTGTAATGCCCCTGCGGGTTCCGATTCCGAGAATCATCAGTAATCTTTTATCCACTACTTTTTTTATGCAGTTTCGTATTTAATCGGCTTGTTAGCGCTGATAATCAGTGTTAATTATTGGCTGTTTCCGGCACTGTCATCCTTTGCTTCAGCCTGCTTCTTCCTCACAAGCACGGAAACATCATCGTCCACAACAACAATTCTTGGCCCCTTAACCTCGAGAACTTCTACATTCTGGTCAAGGAGGGCACAGTTTACAGCTATTGTGGATTGTTTATTGAATACATCGCAGCCTAACCTGTCGGCTATGCCCTCAACAGAGGGTTTGCCGTGAACCTCAGTAGCTGTCGTGAGTACGGGAACTGCTCCTAACTCCGCAATTTTTCGGGCAACCTCGTTTGCACCGTGGTGTCCTCCAAGGAGAGGAATTGCGAAATTGAGATTTGAATCCACAACAACCACTGCAGGGTCTGACCATTTGTTGTCGAGAAGAGGGGCAATATCCCTTACCACAATACCTGTAGCAAAGACTGCAACGATTGCCCCGTAATTTTCAAAGGCTTTCCTGAAGATGCCTTTTTCGTAGAGGAGAAGGTCAGCTTCAAGATGCTCTGCTATTTTTGATGCAATTTCCCTGTTCCTTTCAAAGGTAATTACAGCGGTTCCTGGGCCACTCCGTATAGGTAGGACCTCCTGTAGTTTTTAGGGTCAACAACCCCGCCGATGATAATCATTGCAGAGCGTTGAATTCCGGCATCTTTGACTTTGTCTGCAATGTCTTCAACAGTCCCGGTGATGACTTCTTCATCTTCCCAGGATGCATGGAAAACAACCGCGACAGGAGTATCTTTCGGGCAGCGGACTTTCTCCATAATTTCCCTGATCTTCTGGGTGCCAAGGAAGATTGCCATTGTGGTATTATAAGCAGAAAGCTCGGGGATAAGGTCTTTTTCCAGGGTCTTTCCAGCAGGGCGGGTAATGATGAGAGTATCAGAAACGCCGTTGAGAGTAAGCTGGGTTCCAAGAGCAGCTGCGCTTGCAAAAACAGACGAGACGCCAGCAACCCTTTCGACTTCTATGTCGTATTTTCTCAGCTCTTCCATCTGTTCTATAACAGACCCGTAAAGAGAGGGGTCTCCGCTGTGGAGCCTTACTACGAACTTTCCTGCATCCACGGCATCGGCAATTATTTTAGTGGTCTCATCAAGAGTAAGCCCGTAACTGTCCACTGTCTCTCCTTTTGTATAATTAAGGACTTCGGGGTTTACCAGGGAGCCCGCATACATAACAAGGTCTGCTTTCTCAAGCATTTCACGCCCCAAAACGGTAATCAGTTTGGGGTTTCCGGGGCCTGCACCTACAAAATAAACTTTTCTTTCCATCTGACCATTCCCTTTGCTTATTTTTTACCGTAAATGATGCTGAAATAATTCCCCTTTTCCGGGATTTCTTCTTTTTTGCTGATAATCTGTTCACTGTCCGAGAAGAGTTTTTCTGCAAAAATAAACTCCCTGTACCCTTCGGCTTCGAGCTGCTCCATGATCTTTCTCGGCTGTGTGGCTTTAAGGTGGATAATATACCCGATATCAGAGCCGTCGCTTACCTCAAAGGAGCTCTCGACCGCCACATCGGTCCTTGCAGCAAAAGACGTGATGGAACTTATTCCCGGAACTGTTGCAGTCTCAACATCAGGATAGTGCCTGCGCATGACCTTTTTCAGGTGAGTGAACGTAGAGAAAAAGTTGGGGTCGCCTATAAGCCCGAAAGCCACTGTCCCTTTTCTTGCCTCATCTGCAATACGGTCTGCATTCTCTTTCCAGAAAGAGTTCAGGACTTCAATGTCCCTTATCATGGGGAACTCAAGGATTTCAGCATCCGCATAGGGAGCCACAAGGTCTTTTGCCAGGCGTCCTGGGACATATACCTTATCACTGTTTTTCAAAACTTCCACTGCTTTGAGGGTCAAAAGCTGGGGGTCTCCGGGACCAAGTCCTACTCCTATTAACATATTATCGCTCCATAAATTTACAGGTAGATACAAGCATAATTTGATTAACTTGATGGTGATTTAACCTGGTTTGATTAAAAGGCAATTTCAGGACTGTCTTTTTCCAACAACAATATACACCGGGTTTTCTGGTTTGAACATGGTCTCTCCGGCAATCGGGGCACTTCTCGATACTGCCACATGGACAACCTCATCAAAAATCCCCAGTCTCTTCATAGCCTCAATCGTCCTGACAACGGTTTCGATGCGGACCGCATTTACCACAATGCTCCGGGCTTTTTTTTCGACAAGCTTCTCAAGAATGGAGTCAATGTTTTTCGTCCCGCCAACAAAAGCGCAGTCTATTGAATCAACTGGCCCTCCGGAGCCAAGGAGATCTGAAGCTTCACCGGCTAAAATCCTGGCGTTCTCGATCTTGAAATTCTTAAAGTTTGTCTCCGTGGCAAGAAGGGCTTCATTACGGGCATCGATTGCATAGATAGTCAGGTTACGGGCAATCCGGGATGCTTCAATAGAGACAGAACCCGTACCGCAACCTACATCTGCAAACCTGTCCCCGTCCTTAAGTCCGAGTTTGGAAAGGGATACCGCAATTATCTCCGGTTTAGTCGGACCGCCACTGACACTTACTATTTCGGACATGTTCTACCTCGGGAAAAATTAAAGCAAATATATTGAAAGCAAATCAAATATATGGTAATATAAATGGAAATTATATTAAATTCCGATGCATCAATTAGAGCCGGCAAGATTCGATTATAATCAGATGCAGGCTGTATACATATGCATATAGAGGAACTTTTATAAATCAAATATTTCAGATCTGCCCGATTATAAATATAACTTGCTATAGATATACCTTATTATCAGCAAGAAGGGAAGTAAAGGAAAGTAAACTTTATTGGATCCTGGTCAGAAGAGAGAAAAAACTGATAAAAAAGTTTGAACCACATGTAAGCCGAACCTTAAATATCATTCTTCAAAAATTAAAGGTTACCTCTCTCGAAAGCCAGATGAGTATTTTTTAATGGATATTTTTAAACAAATATTATTCAAATGAAACTGGGAAAAGATTTAAGGTATAAAGGAAATAGAAATTTTCATATAAATAGTATACCTTCAGAACATTTTTATAATTATGGGTTTAAGAAGATTAGAGGTTTTGAAAGAAAGAGATTTTAACCATAACAGCCATATGATAATGAAGATTCCAGTAACCCCGATAAAATGTCTTTTTGAAAAGGGTTAAAACTCCCGTGAAGTAAAACAATAGAGAGCCCCCTGAACTAAATTTTTTAGATAAGAAGACGATCGTCTTCGGTTTAACATCTGATTTTCTGATCTGTATACATAACAGCATCTTTTGACAGTAAAAACCCAGCAGTCTAAGCCCACTCCCTCAATGCAGGGCCTGCCGCCTGGACAGATAGGAGACAAATATATGAAAATTTATGAATCATATGAGGACCTGCCCAAACTAAAGCTGCCTTATGGAAACGAGGTGTTCATAAGTGACAGCACAATCCGCGACGGCTCACAGATGCCGGGAATAGTCCTGAGCAGAGAACACAAAGTTCAAATTTACGAATACCTGCACGAGATAGGGATTGAGAAACTTGAAGCATTTGTATTCAACAAAAGAGACAGAGATGCTGTTGAGCTTATGTTCGACAGGGGATACGAGTGCCCTGAAATTACGGGATGGGCAAGGGCTTCAAGGGCGGACATAGATAAAATTCTGGAAGTAGACGGGCTTGAAGAAACCGGAATTCTGATGTCAGTTTCGGATACGCACATTCATTCCAAGATGAGGCTTTCAGGCAGGGAGGAAGCTGAAGAGAAATATCTTGACGCTCTTCAGTATGCAGTGGATCACGGACTCCGCACAAGGGCTCATCTGGAAGACATGACAAGAGCTGACAATTACGGTTTTGTTTTCCCCCTTGTAAAAAGGATAATGGAAATCGATCCCGACTGCATAATAAGGGTCTGCGATACCGTAGGGTATGGAATGCCGTTCATGAATATAGACGAGCCGTACGGAATTCCGAAAATAATCCAGCACCTCAAAAAGGAGATTGGAGTCAAAAATATAGAAACCCATATCCATGACGACTACGGATTCGGGTCAGCAAGTTCGATTGCAGGTTTCTGGCACGGAGCCAACTGGACAAGTGTGACCTTCCTGGGCATAGGGGAACGCGCAGGAAACAGCGAAATGGAAAAAATCCTGCTCTTCCTGGCAGACAGGGTTGAAGGTTTTGATAAGTATAACCTTGAGCCTGTAACCCGTTTTGCAGAATTCATGGAAAAAGAGCTCGGACTCAGAGTCCCGAGAAACAAAGCTGTTGTCGGGAAAAATATCTTTGCCCATGAATCCGGCATTCACGCCGCAGGCGTCCTGAAAAATCCCTTTAACTATGAGCCATATCCTCCTGAACTGGTAGGAGGCACCAGGCTTCTCCTCATAGGTGATTCTTCAGGCCTTGAAGTAATTCGTTACAAGGTTCAGGAGACATTAAATAACCTCCTTGATGTCGAAACCATCGTTGAAAAAGATGATAAGAGACTGCTTAAGATCCAGAAAGAGATCCAGAAGCTCTACGACAAGGAAGAGAGGGTTTCCTGCATCTCGGATGAGGAGCTTCTTGCTTACGTTGAGAAGTATTTCCTCTACCAGCCAATCTGTGACCCGGCACATACAGGAAGAGGAAAACTTAAAAGCAAAGGAAAAATCCAGGAAACGGTAGAAGAAAAAGAATAAAACTACAAAAGAAGAAGCAAAAGAGACATTAGATTAAGTGGTATAAGGTTTTTCAGACCTTATATCAGCCATATTAAACCTTATGCAAATTAATATCTTATTATTCATTTACCACTTATTCTTTCTGTCCTGTAAAGGTTTTCAAATCCATAATATTCGAATTTTCAAATCAAATCATATTTCAGGAATCCTTACTTCAGAATTTCTGCCGTGTATTTTGCAATCTCATCTGTCATCTGGCTGAGCTTTGCATTGCCTCCGAGGTCGTAAGTTACGTATTTGCCTTCGGAAATCACACGCTCAGTGGCATTAAAGATTGCTTCGGATTTTTCCTTTTCTCCAAGGTAGTCCAGCATCCAGGCACCTGCAAGTACAGTTGCAACAGGGTTTACCTTGTCCAGACCAGCATACTTGGGGGCTGAACCGTGAGCGGGTTCAAACATTGCAAAGTTGTCGCCGATATTTGCGGAGTAGATGAGCCCGATACTGCCGACAAGAGCTGAACATTCCTCGCTGATTACATCCATGAAGAGGTTGGTGGACAGGAGGACCTTTTTGTTGAATATCTGGGGGTTCTTGATAAGCTGCTGGGCAATGTTATCAATATGATAGGGCCAGACCTCGATGTTAGGGTAGTCCTGTGAAACCTTATCGACTTCTTCCAAGAAAGAGCCGCAGGTCAATTTCAGGATATTGCTTTTATGGATGGGCACAACAGCATCATAGCCTCTCCTTTTTGCTTCTTCAAAAGCGTAACGTGCAATTTTGCTGGATGCAGTGCGGGTAATCTTTCGGATTGCAATGGATACATCGTCTGTGAGCTGAATTTCCTCTCCGATGTAGAGACCTTCTGTACCTTCACGCACACAGACCATTTCGACATCTCCGAGAGGTGCACTTGAGTTGGGGAAAGTCTTTATTGGCCTGACATTGGCATAGAGGTCGTATTTTCTCCTGATGGATACAGCCACACTTCTGGGGGAACCGATTCCGCCGGGAGTGGTTGTAGGACCCTTGAAACAGGCGTCTGAGCTGTCAAGAATCTGCCAGGTTTCATCAGGGACAAGGGAATTACCTCCGTGCTTCTCCCACCAGCCGGCTCCAGCTTCACACATTACGAATTCAACATCAGTGCCAGCGGCGTCTGCAACTTTAAGCATTGCGTCCACGAGTTCGGGGCCTACCCCGTCACCTTTGATTACTGCTGCGGTTTTAGTCATGTTATCACCAGATTTATAGGGTTCGTGTTAAAAGAACCGTAGCGATGAAAAGTTAAAAAAGGGGGAACTTTTCTAAGAATTTGGTAAGTATAAATTGAACCTTGCCGCCTACTCAATGTAAGGCTCATATTTCAACTTTTGGGTAATAATATAGAGTAATATTTCATGGAAATATGTATTGGATCCCCTGAATTAAATATGGGATTACAGAATATAACCCTTCCTTCATACCTGATAGAATTGGTATTCATCGTACTCTAATAGAATTGGTATTAATCGTACTCTAATAGAATTGGTATTAATCCTAACTTCCGCTTTTTTAAGCGCATAAATTCAATTTTTCCATAATTTCTTTTT
>NZ_DAOOUJ010000067.1:0-17008 GCF_035390745.1 Methanosarcina sp.
TCCTTAGCATGTGCATGGATAACATTCAGAGCAGCAGGACTTTTCGGATAGGTTCTAAATCATATCCTCCCTGTCTTGTATATATTATATACAAGCCACAGCCCAAATATACTGGCGATAACGAAACTGAATGTGCCAAGAAAAGGTACACCCCCGACAAGAGGTCTCATGCGTGTCTGAATGACCAGAGAGGAAGCGACAATCATAGCAGAGATAATCAGGCTGATAGATAAACGATTACTAGCAACATCGATCTCGGACACCATACGGTTGCCTTCCTCGGATTCTAATTTTATTTTTAAATAACCATTTTCAGCATGGTCGAGTATATGTGAGATTTTAGCCGGCGCTTTATTAAAAAGACGCGACCAGCCTGATATACTGCTGCAGGCTTTGCGGGCAAGGTTTTGCGGATAAAAACGCTCTTTCAATTCTTTTTTTGCATAAGGTTCGAGAAGTTCGTTAAAATTTAAATCCGGGCAAATTATGAGTCCGAAACCTTCAACTGCCACTGTGCCTCTGACCAGTAAGGCTATATTATGCGGTATTGCAACCTGATGCTCCCTTAAAATACCTATTAATTCTTCAATTAATATGGAAGCATCAAGTTTTTTCAGAGCCTTGCCATAGTATTTGGAGCGAAAAGATTCAATATCCGCTTTCAGTGATCTTGTGTCTGCATAAGAGTCTATGCAGCCCATATCTCTGAGTAACTCGATAAACGACGTACTGTCTCCTTTAACCAGAGCTACTATGCCATCCAGGAATGTATCGCACATTTCCGATGACAGATGACCTGCCATTCCAAAATCAAGAAAAGCTACAGTCCCGTCTTCCATTATAAGGATGTTTCCGGGATGCAGGTCTGCATGGAAAAAGCCATCTTCAAATACCTGCTGCATGAAAGCGTTTACCACAATAGAAGCAATATTTCTCCGATCAAAGCCCTGCTGATCCAGTAAATCAACATTGCTACCTTTAATACCTTTGATATATTCCAGTGTCAGCACACGTGTACCTGTGTAGTCCCAGTAAACCTCCGGGATATGAACCTGATTGTTCTCCCTGAAATTTTCTGCAAAACGGTCTGCGTTCCAGCCTTCCTGAGTATAATCTATCTCTGCAAGAATACTGTGGGACAACTCGTCAACAAGCTCTATCGGCCGGTATAGTCTTGCCTCTGGCATGTGTTCTTCAACAAGCCTGGCTATACTATGCATGATGTCCAGATCGGATTGAATTACTTCCTTTATTCCAGGCCTCTGGACCTTCACAACAACATCATCACCGCTCTTTGTTTTCGCCCGGTGCACCTGCCCTATAGAGGCACAGGCAAGTGGTTGTTTCTCAAAAGAATCGAACAATTCATCTATGGAATGGCCAAGTTCTTCTCTTATTATTAACTCAACTTCTTCAAACCCAAATGAAGGTGCTTCATCCTGAAGTTTTTCAAACTCAGCAATATATTCCGGAGGAATAAGGTCACGCCTCATGCTCAGCAGTTGACCTAATTTTATGTAGGTCGGACCAAGTTCTTCAAGTATCCTGCGTGCTCTAACCGGGCCGGAGATATTGAGCTTATCTATCTTATCCTTTTTCTTTAATCTGTAGGTCAGGTCCCTGACACTGCCCAAACCGATCTCATTAACAATATACCCGAACCCGTATTTCTGGAGAACCTCAATTATCTGGCCATATCTTTTCAGCATGGCATATCGATTAAGTTTTTTACGTATCATATTGCCATTAGCCTGGAGTTTTTGTGGAGAACACTGAATTAAGTTTTAAAACAAGTATGAATGGCATATTATATATTTTTAGTTATCCCTATTCACAGTTGCTGTCCACAGAATTATGCTGATTTTGAATATTTCCTTAATTAGTTACAAATTTATACGGACATAATAATGAATGCTTAAGCTTTTTAGAGACAAAAATGGAGTTAAGCCATGAAAGTTATAGCAATAAACGGAAGTCCCCGGAAGAAATGGAATACGGCAACCCTGCTGGAGAAAGCTCTTGAAGGAGCAGCTTCGGAGGGAGCAGAGACAGAAATAATCCACCTTTATGATCTCGATTTCAAAGGATGCACAAGCTGCTTTGCCTGTAAACTGAAAGATGGAAAAAGCTATGGTAAATGTGCAATGAAGGATGGTCTGACACCTGTGCTTGAAAAATTGACTGATGCTGATGCAGTGATTCTTGGATCACCAATTTATCTTGGAAACTCTACAGGCGAGATGAGGTCTTTTATGGAGCGCTATGTATTTCCATATCTCGTTTACTCCAACTACATACCTTCGTTATATCCGAAAAATATCCCTGTTGGTTTCATCTACACGATGGGAGCAAAGGAAGAACACTTCGATATTTTTGGGCTCCGGAAAACCATTGAATTAAACGAAATGCTTGCAAAGATGATCTTTGGATATTCCGAATCACTGTGCAGCACCGACACATATCAGTTCGATGACTATTCAAAGTATGTTGCCGACAGGTTTGATCCCGAAGAAAAAGCAAAAAGGCGAAAAGAAGTATTTCCGCAGGACTGTGAGAAAGCCTTTGAGATGGGAGCCAGGTTTGTAAAGCGGCAAAAAGCTCTGGAGACCGACGAGAAATTGAAGAAATAAAATTAGAGTTACTTATCTCCTGAAACCGATTTTGAATTACTATCATATCGATAACTCCGCCAGCCTGTCTGGCGGCCCTTCCTATAAAGCAGAAAGAAAATTGAGATTAAAGAAGAAACAAGAAGAAAGTTGAAAAGAAATATTTTATACAGAGTCAAATCATTTGCTCCCCGGGAGGAAAATTAGCTTTTAAACTCTGCATGTTTGCTATTTCAATTCTTATTTTTGTTTTTTCAACTTTTTGAGACAACCGCTCTCCTGCGTCGAGCGTGACAAGACAGACTCAGTAAAGTGAGTACTGTTGTAAGTGTCAAAGTTATCTGTAATTTATCCCTTTTGCTCCCTTGAATTTAGTTCACTAAAATAAACCCCTAAATTAGTCCTCTTGAGCGAAGCGAAAAGGACGGCGGGCTGTTGCACTTACAGTGCAACTCCCAGAAAATCTTCGATTTCCTGTGATCCCGAATCGCAATTCGGGTGGCGCAACTCGGGCGTGACAATGAATGACTCAGTATAGCTAATGAAGAAGTTGCCTGGGTCAAAGATAGTCGGAATCTATCCCTTATCAGCGCTCTCAATGTTTGATCAGTACAGAACTCCTAAATTGAAGTTTTATCATTTTTTTTTCAGGCAACCCCTTTAATTCCTCTTTTCTGCAGAACAAACCACGCAGCAAGCACCATGGCCCCGCAGCTCAGAGCAATTGTGCCAAGCACCGGGATCTTATCCGCCCACTCAAGCGAGATAAACCACATACCCACAGCCCCGAGAGTAAAGTAGCAGAAGATCAGAAGGGAAGATGCCGAACCTGCATCACGGTCGACCTGTTCGAGCACAAGGTTATTGCTTGGGGGCCGGCTCAGGCCCAGGGAAAACGTAATCAGAAACATGGACAAAGCAAAACTCCAGGGTCCGTGCTGTCCGTTGATGAGAAGGAAAAGCCCTCCCAGGAAAACTCCGGCAAATCCGATCGTCATCAGATGTTTTGAGCTGATGCTTCTCGTCAGCCTGAGACAGGAAAAGGAACCTACCATAAGGGCAAGGGCGTTGAAAGCAAAGAAGTAGCTGTACTTCTGCTCGCTCAGTCCAAACTCATTAACATAAACGGCAGAGGAGCCTGCGATAAAAGTGTACAGAGGGAAAAGGCTGACTGACATTACAAGAACCATAATAATATAGGAGGGGTTAAGCAGCAGCCTGCCGTAGCTGTGCATCATCCGGGACAGAGGAACATCGGAGATTTGAGAGAGAGTTTCCGGAAAACGAAGGACACCGAGTATTCCGATAAATCCCATAACTGCCTGAATAACGAAGATCCACGGCCAGGAAAAGTCAGCCAGGACCCAGCCGCCAAGTACGGGAGCAATCATAGGTGCCAGAGCCATTATAATTGCTATATAGGCAAGAATTCTTTCCCTTTCCTGCCCTGAGAAGATATCCTTTGTCATTGCCATAGACAGTGACGAACTGGCAGCAGCCCCTGCAGCCTGAAGTATTCGGAAGACTATCAGCATGGGAGCATTCGTTGCAGAGGCACAGAGCAGGCTTGCTGCTATGTATACTGAAAGCCCTGCAAGCAGAGGGCGGCGGCGGCCGAAGCGGTCGGAAATAGGGCCATAGAAAAGCAGGAAAAAGCCGTAGGTTACGAAGAAACAGACCAGGATCAGATTGATTATGGACAGGGGCTCATTCCACGTTTCAGCAAGAGACGGGACTGCGGGCAGTATCATATCCGTTGACAATGCAGGAAAAGCGGTAAGAAGAGCCAGAAGCGGCAAAGTCCCTTTCAAATTTCGTTTTAATTTTTCATTGGATTTATCAGTTTTTTGATGAGAATACATAGAAGATCCTTTTTAGCTTTTATTTTTAAACGGCTGCAATAAATTGACTATCAGTACGATGGTTACATACGTAACTAGTCTGGATGGTTATCGAAAGAGTGGAGTTATATATAATGGTTGCGAAGCAAAGGGAGGAAGAAAAAGTCCAGAACCCATTGCTTTAAGTTAAATAAGTTTAACCTGATACGCATATGACAAATCTGAGAAAATACGGAAACCCGCCATTTACTGCAGCCGTCATCCATGGAGGACCTGGTGCTCCGGGAGAAATGGCACCTGTTGCAAGGGAACTCTCAACAAATTTGGGAATTCTTGAACCTCTCCAGACTAAAGCAACTCTTGAAGGCCAGGTAAAGGAACTGAGACATATTTTGAAAGAGCATGGGGCTCTTCCGGTAACCCTTATAGGGTTTTCCTGGGGTGCGATGCTCAGTTATATCTTTGCAGCTCATCACCCTCGATTCGTGAAGAAATTGATCCTAATCGGAAGTGGACCATACGAAGAGAGATATGCTACAAACATATCGAGTACCCGGATAAGCAGGCTGGGAAAAGAGGATTGGGAGAATTTCCGTTCTCTGGACAATATTCTTAATAATTCTACATCTATAGATAAGAATGAAGCTTTTTGCAGCCTGGGGAAATTGATCTCGAAAGCTGATACCTATGACCCTTTGCCTCATAAGGAAGAATTGGTCGGATGCAACTACAGGGTATTCAAAAGCGTATGGGAAGACGCACACGAATTAAGAAGTAACGGCAATCTTCTAAAACTGGGAACAAAAGTCACATGCCCTGTGGTTGCAATTCACGGAGACTATGATCCGCACCCTTTTGAGGGAGTTAAAGAACCCCTGTCCGGAATTTTGAAGGATTTCAGGTTTATTTTGCTGGAAAAATGCGGGCATAAACCCTGGATTGAAAGGGAAGCAAAGGAAAGGTTTTATGACCTGCTGGAAGAAGAAATTCACAAACCGGGCCGTTAATTTAAATATACTCATTCAGAATTTAATTTCACCTTCAGTTATAGAAAAAAGTAGAGAACCAGAAAAATAGAGAACTGATAAAAATAAAAAGTGAGATATTTGATAGAACAGTCACAGCTAATCTATTTCATTGCAGCGTCCGCAACCCTTACATTCCTTCCAGGTCCCGATATTCTGTTTGTGCTCACCCAGAGCATTTCACAGGGAAAAATGGCAGGGGTTGCAACGGCAACAGGTCTGTGCACAGGCATACTCGTTCATACCAGTGCAGCTGCACTCGGGATTTCCGCCCTTGTATATAAATCAGCTCTTGCTTTCGAAATCGTAAAATATGCAGGTGCAGCTTATTTGCTCTACCTTGCGTGGCAGGCTCTCAGGGAAAGCGGAGAACTGGTCTCTTCCACTCCTGTCCGGGAAACCAGTGCCTTTGCTCTATACAGGCGCGGGATTTTTATGAATGTGCTGAACCCTAAAGTTGCTCTTTTCTTTCTCGCGTTCCTTCCTCAATTTGTAAATCTGGAATCAGGAAATGTCCCGGTGCAGATGATATTCCTGGGAGTAGTATTCCTTATACAGGCGTGGATAATCTTTTCCGCAATATCCGTCTTTGCAGGGATGATAGGAGATAAAATAGTAAAGAAGCCAGGTATCGGGAAGTACATTAACTGGGGAAAAGCAGGCATTTTTACCGTGATAGGAGTAAAACTTGCTCTATCCCATAAATGAGCAAAAAAGGAAGAGAGAATAATAACAGGATTTAAAAGAATTCTGTCATGTCACGCTGCTGATTTAACTGAATCATTGAAACTGAGTACTTAAAAAAGTGAGTTTTTATTTTCGGAAAAAGTGTTGTAGAAAATCAGACAGGTTATAACCGGGAAAATTACGATTGATTCAAAACTTACTCGATTCAAAACCATACTTATATGATTGATTTAAAACTATACTTCTATATATAAGAAAAAATTATTTCATATACTATGGCAGACTTTCTTGGGAATTTCCTATCTGGTTTGATACAAAATATTCCATATTTGAGAGACCGCAACATAAGTCCTGAAGTAATGCTTGGGCTATCGATGCATTTGCTCCTTATCGTTTGCTTCATCGGTTTATTTGGTTTGTTAGTAATGAAGTTCATGTGATTGAAGTTCATGTAATTTTCAGTAGAAAGTGACCTTTAAAGGAAAAATAAAAAAATAGAAATTGATGTCTATATAAAAATAATTGATCTCTACAGGGAAGCATTTAATCAAAAAACTGGCTCTGGTCCGGGAAAGAAAAATGCCCCTGAACTATGAGCCATTTGTCCCCCCGTTTCTCAAAGACCTTTGTGATTCTTGCCGGAAATTTCGTCTTTTTTCCATCAATCTTCGACTTGAAAACGGCATCTATGGATGCCCAGGCTGTATTTCCAGCCGCTGAAATAGATGTCCATTTATATTCAAGACCGGGTTCTTCAATCTGAGACCAATCGCGCTCGAACTGAGCCTTAATTGCTTCCGGGCCCACACATTTTTCGTCTGCGCCTGTGCCATACATAACGACATCGGCGTCAGGTGCAAAAAGGGACATTGCACCTTTAAGGTCGTGTTTTGCATAACTTTCGGCAAATTTATCCAGAACATCCCTTACTGCTTTTTCTGTTTCACTGTCTGCTTTCATTACATCTTCCTCATATTTATTAGCTGATTCAGAATAACAGTAAAAAGATTTAAAGATTATTCTTAATCACATTTTTTTATATGTTTTATGGGATTTTTAGAAGTTTTTTGACTTTTTTATCTAAAAAATAACTTCCAGGCAAATATACTGTCACATATTTTTAACTCATTAAAGGTTACATAATTATTAGCTTCTTTAATTAGTTAGACAGAACCGTTGATTACTTTACTCTTATATACAGAGATACCTTTATACATTCCACTGCACCTTTTACATTCAGTTTCTTGTTAATATTATCGATAACCGCCAGTGCAGCACCTAAAAGAGCTAAGAAAGGAACCAGGCGCAGAAAGAAGGTTAAATAGAAGAGGAAGAAATAGCGAGCCGATGGACTTAAAAGGAAAAGGAGAGCAAAAAGAGTTAGATTTGAAGGATAAGTTAAGTAAAGCCAGAGGAAAGCTGAAGGGAAATCAAAGAAATTAATAGAAAATAAGAGAGAGTTTAAAAGGATTAAGGCGCTTCCTGCTTAGATTCGGGTGAAAACATGGAAAAATACGATTACAGTGAACTTGGGCTGAAAGCCGGGCTTGAAATTCACCAGCAGCTGGATTCAAAGGAGAAACTTTTTTGCAGGTGTCCTACCCTGATAAGGGACATCGGAGACTCAGACTTTGAATTTTTCAGGTATCTCAGGGCTACGGAAAGCGAGATGGGAGAGAAAGACAGGGCTGCGGTGGAGCAGACCAAAATCAGAAGGAAGTACATTTACAGGGCTTATGATACGACATGCCTTATCGAAAACGATGAAGAGCCTCCAGGGGAACTCAACAGGGAAGCCCTGGATATTTCTCTCGGGGTTGCAAAGCTTTTCAATATGAAACCCGTCGACCAGATGCATGTGATGAGAAAGATCGTTGTGGACGGGTCAAATACCAGCGGTTTTCAGAGGACTGCATTTCTTGCAAGCGACGGGTATATTGAGACTCCAACAGGGCGCTGCGGAATTGACAGCCTCTGTGTGGAAGAGGAAGCTGCCCAGAAAATTGAGGAAATAGGAGACTCAATCATTTATTCTCTGGACAGGCTGGGGATTCCGCTTGTCGAAATTGCAACTGCGCCTGACATTAAATCCCCTAAACATGCCCGTGAGGTTGCTGAATATATAGGTATGATCCTCAGGTCTACAGGGAAGGTAAAGAGAGGGCTCGGCACGATCAGGCAGGACGTCAATATCTCAATTGCCAGAGGCGCAAGGGTCGAAATTAAAGGAGTGCAGGCCCTTGATCTCATAGAAGACATTGTCCGCAGGGAAGTTGAACGGCAGTTGAACCTGCTTTTCATCCGGCAGGAGCTCCTTGAAAGGAAAGCCTTTGTCTGTGAGGAAATCTACGACGTAACAGGGCTTTTCGTAGATACCAAATCCAAAGTACTGCAGAAAGGCATAAAGAAGGGAGCAATTCTGGCTGCCCTTCTGAGGAAATTTAAGGGGCTTGTAGGCAAGGAAGTCCAGCTTGGCAGAAGGCTCGGGACAGAGTTTTCGGACAGGGCAAAAACTGCAGGTGTTGGAGGAATCTTCCACACAGACGAACTTCCTAATTACGGAATAACTGAAAAGGAAGTGCAGGCAGTCAGGGACGCTTTAGGCGCAGGTCCTGAGGATGCAGTTATCATGGTTGCAGATGAGCCTGAAAAGTCCAGGCTTGCAATTGAAGCGGTTATTAACAGGGCAAAAGAAGCTATTGAGGGAATCCCTGAAGAGACCAGAAAAGCCCTGCCTGACGGAAACACTGCTTACATGCGTCCTCTCCCAGGTGCGGCAAGGATGTACCCTGAAACCGATGTTCCTCAGATAGAGATCTCACAGGAATATTTTGATTCTATAGAAACTCCGGAACTCCTTACGGAAAGGGCAAAGAGGTTCGTTTCCCAGAACGGCCTGAATAAAGAGCTTGCTGAAAAGATAGCTTATTCGAAGCATCTTCCGCTTTTTGAGGATTTGCTGGAAACATACAGTGATAATGAACATGTTAACTCAACCCTTATCGCCAGAACTCTTGTAGGAATCGTCCCTGAGATCCGAAGAAACGGGGCTGAAACGGACAACCTCACAGATGAGCACTTCAGAGGGGTTTTTGCAGCCATATCAAATCAGGAGATTGCAAAAGAAGCCATTCAGGACCTTTTGACCGCACTTGCAAAGGAGCCTGAACTGACAGTTCAGCAGGCGATTTCCAATCTCGGCCTGAGCGCCTTCGATCCCGAGGAAGTCGAAAACTTCATTAAAAAGATGGTCATGGAAAAAGGGGATTTCATCAAAGACAAAGGTCCTGCAGCTCTTGGTCCTCTGATGGGCATTGTAATGAAAGAGTATAGAGGAACGGTTGACGGAAAGATACTGAGTCAAATGCTGAAAAAGGAGCTGGACAGCTTTATCAATCAGGGTTGATCCCTGATCTTTTTTCGATATCTTGATCTGACCTTTTTTCTCTATTTTTTTATTCTGCTTTTTCAGTCCTTTTATCCTTACTTTTTCGTTCCTACTTATTATATTTTAATTCTTTCGTATCTCTCTCAAATTCTTTGAAAGCAGAGATCTTTTCTCAGCCGACTGGCGATAAAACAGCTGTAAAACCCTGATAGTCTGTTGTCAACGTAAGTTAACTTTTTATATTAACTAAAAGATCTTCTTACTTATCACATAATAATTCAGTTGAAAAGTATGCCATAATGGTATTTCAAAATCATACAATATCCGGGGTTCATCTTACAAAAGGGGGATATGAGTATGACATTATACCTTAGCTTAGCATATTAGTTTTTTAAATGAACTACTAAAAATGCAACTGAATTACAAAGTCTCTTAACATAGCTGAGAGACTTGAGTTTCCTGGTTACACTATGTAACCGTAACCTTACAGATCATAAACTTACGGAGAAAACCCCCATGAAAGTATTGCTTGTAGACGACGATCCGTTATTTCTGGAGCTTTCAAAGACATTCTTAGAGGTGTTCCACGACATAAACTCCGATACAGTGGAATCTGCAGGACAGGCTCTCGAGAAGTTAGACGAACTTTCATATGATGTAGTAGTTTCGGACTATGACATGCCTTATATGGACGGCATTTCCTTTCTGAAAACTATCCGCGACAAGAGAATCAATATTCCTTTTATCCTGTTTACCGGCGTGGGCAAAGAAGAGGTTATGAGTCGGGCAATTGAATGCGGTGTGGATTCTTTTGTCCAAAAAAGGGGAGACCCCAAAGCCCAGTACTCCGAACTTTCACAGCAGATCTGCCAGATTGTTAACAGTAAATCCGGTTTTTGAGGTATAATTTAAGCGAAGCTGGCCACTCAAATCAGTCATCTTTTTAGCTATTCTTAGCTGCACTCTTTATTAACCATTCTTAGTAGCACTCTTTATTAACCATTTTTTTATTTGAATCCATATATGGTCTGTAAGGCGTTTTTACTCTGGCTTAAAATTTGGGTTGTCAGATTATCTTCTTTTGTCAAATTATCTTCTGAATTCTCATTCAGTATTTTTAATAAGAAGCTTTCATTAATCTCACAGTAAAAAAGCCTGAAAATATTTACGCCCAGCCGAAACTGTTTTCTGGATATATTATGTGATATTTATCATTCTTTCTTGGAGGGGTTTTGTGGTTCAGGAGTATAAGCTACTGATAGGTGGGGAGTCGAGAGACTCATCAACCGGGGAAACTTTTGATGACATCAATCCGGCTACTCTTGAGAACCTTGCCACGGTACAGGCAGCAGGAATCGAAGATGTGGACAGGGCAGTTGAGGCTGCAGAGAAAGGGTTCAGGGTATGGAGTGAAGTTCCTGCTCCCAGAAGGGCTGAAGTGCTTTTCAGGGCAGCCCGTATTCTTCAGGAGAGAAAGGAAGAACTTGCCATACTCATGACAAAAGAGATGGGAAAGGTGCTGCCTGAGACCCGGGGAGATGTCCAGGAAGCAATAGACATTACCATTTATGCCGCAGGGGAAGGCAGAAGGATGTTTGGGGAGACCACGACTTCCGAACTCAAGGACAAGTTCTGCATGACCATGTTAAGACCTATAGGGGTTGTGGGCATGATAACACCCTGGAACTTTCCCATTGCGATTCCAGGCTGGAAGATCATGCCAGCCCTTATAGCAGGGAATTCGATAGTTTTCAAGCCTGCAAGTGATACGCCCCTGCTTGCGATAAAACTCGTTGAAATCCTGATGGAAGCAGGCCTGCCCCCCGGAGTCATAAACGTAGTGCCCGGACCCGGAGGAAGTGCTGGAAAAGCGATAGTCCAGCACCCGCGAATAAGGGCAATTTCCTTTACAGGAAGCCTTGATACAGGGAAATGGATCATGGAAGAGTGTTCAAAAACCATGAAGCGGGTTTCTTTAGAACTTGGGGGTAAAAACCCGGTAATTGTCATGGATGATGCCAACCTTGAACTTGCCCTTGAAGGCGTACTCTGGGGAGCTTTCGGGACAACAGGCCAGCGCTGTACAGCTACAAGCAGGCTGATCCTTCACGAGAAAATAAAGGACGAATTCACAGCAAGGCTGCTTGCAAAAGCAAAATATCTCAGGTTGGGAAACGGGCTTCTGCCTGAAACAGATGTGGGGCCTGTAATCAATAAAGCCCAGCTTGAGAAAATAGAAAAGTACGTCAGGATAGGAAAAGAAGAAGGTGCAAATCTCCTGCTTGGAGGAAACAGAGTCGATCCGGGGCTTCCTGGCTATTTCTTTGAACCTACTATCTTTACGGATGTCAGGCCGGAGATGAGGATTGCACAGGAAGAAATCTTTGGTCCAGTCCTTAGCATAATTACGGTTTCGGATTTTGATGAAGCGATAGATGCCGCCAATAACATAAAATACGGACTCTCATCGGCAATCTATACTGAAAATATTAAAACTGCTTTCAAGGCAATTGAAAAACTGGAAGCAGGAATAACATACGTCAATGCACCTACAATAGGAGCCGAAGTCCATCTTCCTTTCGGGGGCATAAAAGGAACAGGAAACGGTTTCAGGGAAGCCGGGACAGAGGCAATTAAAGAATTTACTGAAGTAAAAGCCGTGTACATAGACTACAGCGGCAGGCTGCAAAAAGCCCAGATAGATACGGAATGAAATGCTGGAAGAAGGTGAAGCATTCTGGATTACAATACACCGGAAAAGCTTGAAAAATGGAAGATTCCTGACAAGACGGAAAGATCAGAGGACTCGATGAAGAAGCAGGAAACAGAACCTGACTTTTTCGAACAGGAAGCAGGATTGCTCGATACCGTTGGCCCGAAAGCCAGAGAGATCATAGGGCAGGACTGCAGTATGGTATCTGCATGTGCTGCCCGCCCCTATCCCCTGGTTGTTGACAGGGCAAAAGGATCTGTAGTTAAGGACATAGACGGAAAAGAGTACATTGATTTCGTTGCAGGGATCGCTGTTATGAACGCAGGCTATTCAAATCCTGAAGTCAAAGCCGCTATCTCTACCCAGCTGGAAAAAATGGTCCACTGCGGATACGGGGATTTTTTTGCCGAGCCCCCCCTGAAACTTGCAAAAAAGCTAAGGGCGCTTTCGGGATACTCAAAAGTTTTTTACTGCAACAGCGGAGCCGAGTCTGTGGAAGCTGCAATGAAACTTGCCCTGTGGAAGACAAAGCGCCAGAACTTTATCTCTTTTTATAACGCTTTTCACGGACGGACCCTTGGTGCCCTCTCCCTTACCTGCTCTAAAATCCGGCAAAAAGAGCATTTCCCTTCCATCCGTACAGTACACACTGATTATGCCTATTGCTACCGCTGTCCCATGAAACTTGATTATCCCTCCTGCGGGATCGAATGTGCAAAGCAGATCGAAAACCTGATATTCAGAAAGGAATTAAGCCCGGAGGATACTGCTGCAGTCTTTGTCGAACCCATTCAGGGAGAAGGAGGTTATATAGTCCCGCCTCCGGAGTTCCACAGGGAAGTGAGGAAAATCTGCACTGATAATGAAGTTCTCCTTGTAGCTGACGAAGTCCAGACAGGCTGTTTCAGGACAGGCCCTTTTCTTGCAATGGAAAACTTTGAGGTAAGGGCTGATATTACCTGCCTTGCAAAAGCCCTTGGTTCAGGCCTTCCCATGGGCGCAATGCTTGCAGACAGCAGTCTTATGGACTGGCCTCCGGGTGTCCATTCAAACACCTTTGGAGGAAACCTCCTTTCCTCAGCCGCAGCCCTTGCCTCCCTCGAATTTCTGGAAAAGGAAAACACCGAAAACCACGTCAGGGAATTGGGTGCTCACATCCGCCACCGCCTCAGGGAGCTTCAGGAAAATTTCCCCTGTATAGGGGATGTCCGCGGGCTCGGACTTATGATAGGTGCGGAAATTGTAAAGCCGGATAAATCCATAGACCCGGTCCGGAGAGACAGGATTATCAGGGAAGCTTTTAAAGACGGAGTCCTGCTGCTTCCCTGCGGGGATTCCGTAATCCGCTTCTCTCCACCCCTTGTAATGACCGATGAAGAAGCCGACCTCGGGCTCGATAAATTCGAAAAAGCATTGAGAAGAGCGACGAGGTAAGGAAGAATAATAATTTGCATAATTCAGCGTACAATTTTTATTTAACCGCATATGTGGATTCTTATAAGAGGAACCGGAGCAAACTTAGTAAACTTAATAATTTTCTCCACCTTTAATTTTTTCAGGCTGCTTTCCATGTTATCAAGGAAGAGGGTTCAGATTGCCTGTTTAATCCCTTTTCCATATAACTGGCAAGTGTTTTTATGCAATGGAGACATATCTAATGATATGGATTATAAGAACAATGATCGGTTTGAGAACGATAGTTCGGCTTTAATTGTTTTTATAACGTGTATTGCAGTAGCAGTAAGCCTTTTAGGAATATTTGTGTCCCTGCTAACATAAGCTATTTTCAGCAACCAATAAAACGACTGCTTTTTTATTCAAACTATAGATACAATGATTGAATAAGGCTCTGGAAACCTGGCAAAAAAGAGATAAAAGAGCAGTTTCATTGCCCTGGTTAAAATCGTAACTTCAAACTTTTTGCCTTACTTCTGCTCTTCACTTTTCCTTTGACTCATTTTCAGCCGGTCTGAGAGTGAGCATCCTGCTCCCAACAGGTCCCATCGGAAGATCTGCACTGAGTGTGAAAGAGCCTATTTTATTCCCTGCAAGAGTCCTTCCTGCAAGGTCAGGCTTAATTTCAAGCCCAATTCCTGCAGGCATTTCAGGCGTTTCAATTTTGAGACCTCTGAGAGGGCTGGAAAGAGAACCGGATACAAGCCCGAGGGCAGAATCGGAAACTAGCCTCGGAAGGGATTCAGGGCTCAGGCGGGAAGGCTCAAGAGTAGAAAGACCAAGATCTCTTTCAGGTGAGAGTCTGTTATTGAAGTCAGGTAAGAGTCCCCTGAACTGGTCAAGAACAGGGCTTGAAAAGCTAGCTGATTCGTAAGCAGGATTAAGCTGCCTGGCAGGTGATTTTTCACGGTTTTCACAGGCTGCCCGGTCAGAAGGATGCGAAGCTAAAACGGAATCTTCGGATTTGCTGCTGGTCATAGCTTTAAGGATTGTCACGATGGTATATCAATTATGCGAGGATTTTTCCTGCTTTCATTCCTTATCTCCTTTTGCGGTTAGATTCCAGACCAATCATAACCTGGGATCTGCACCGGCTTTGATAAGCATATCAACAATCTCGTTAAACCCTATTTCTGCCGCCATATTCAGAGCAGTTTTGTCATTTTTGTCCTGAATGTCAAGATCGGCACCAGCTTCAATAAGCAGCTCAACTATATCCCTGCGCCCGGTTTGTGCCGCAAATATCAAAGCTGTGAGCCCGTATTCATTTTGAATGTTGATGCCGGCACCGCCTTCAATAAGCAGCTTTGCAATATCCCGGTACCCTCTATCTGCCGCATACATCAAGGCTGTATTGCCGTTTTTGTCCTGAACATCGAGATCGCTGCCTGCATTGATCAGTAACTCAACAATACCTTTATGTCCTATCTTTACAGCGTCATTCAAAGCAGTGCTGCCGCTTTTGTCCTGAATATTGAGGTCTGCACCACTTATAATAAGCATATCAACAATATCTTTATGTGCCCGGTCTGCGGCACAGATCAAAGCAGTTTCGCCGTTCCTGTCCTGAATATTAAGATCGGTACCGGCTTCAATAAGCTGATCAGCAATATTCTTATATCCAACTTTTACCGCAAACTTCAGGGCCGTTTCGCCGTTTTCGTCCTGAAGATTGAGGTCGGCACCACTTTTAATAAGCATATCAACAATGTCGCCACGCTCTACCTTTACTGCAGAAATTAAAGCAGTGTTGCCGTTTTCGTCCTGAATATCGAGATTGGCACCGCCTTCGATAAGTAATCCTACAATATCCCTGTACTCCTTATTCGCAGCAGAAATCAGAGCAGTTTTACCGTATGCGTCCTGCGAGTTAATATCAATTTTATTGCTTTTCAAAAGTTTCTCTACATTTTCTGTCTGCCCTAATCTGGAAGCCTCTAAGAAGTTTTGAGTTTTATCTTTACCAAATAAACTCGATATAAAGTCCACAAATATTTCTCCTCAAATATCTAAAATTTTGTTATCTGCCAGAATGCAGCTGTCCTTTCATTTTTGGGAAATGGTTTTCCTGGTAAGATGCAATGTTATCCGTTATGATGCCGGATATAACATTTCAAATCAGGAAAGCTTCAAAATACACCATCATTATTTGACCGGGTAAATATAAATAAATAGCCTGAAAATTTGTATTTTCCCTGTTCAGAACCCTTTTAAAACAATCTCGTTTCAAACTATCTTAACCTCTGTGAACCGGTGTTTCACAGAGAAAATAATGGTTTCACAGAGAAAATGATGAGTACTCAAACTGAATGAAATATGGTTTCGTTCAATATTCACTCGTTTAATAATCACTCGTTAATTTTCGCTTCACAAAACTCTTTTCCCCTTCTGGCAGCCTCATTTCCCGGGCTGAGTTTCAGGGCCCGCACATAGCACTTGAAAGCTTCGCCGTATTCGGAAAATTCGCAAAGCAGGTTCCCTCCTATGAGAAGGGAATTGAGGTGGTCAGGGTCGCTTTCAAGAGCCATTTTATAAGCTTCAAGGGCTTTTTCTTTTTCTTTGAGTTCCAGGAGTACATTTCCTTTCCAGTACCAGGTTTCAGCGTTGTCAGGCCTCATAATGGGGGCTTTATTTCTTGAGAAAAAGCTGAACCTTGGAAGTTTGCACGCCCAATCCGAAGCTTTTTTGGGCTCGGTTGACAGGGCTCTATCAAAGGTCTCCAGGGCTTTTTCTGGAAGCCCCATCCTGAAATAAACAATTCCTTTGCTTGTCAGGATTTTAGGGGACTCAGGGTCAAAAGACAGCGCTTTTTCAAAGGCTCCGAGAGCTTCTTCATTCCTTCCCATAGCAGAGAGCACAAACCCTTTATTGGACCATTCTGTTGGGCTTTCATGCTTAATTTCAAGAGCGGAATCAATAATATCCAGGGCTTCCTGATATCTTCTAAGTTTGAAAAGAGACATTCCGCAGAAGGACCGGGCTTCCTGAGCCTTTTCGAGGAGCTCTTTTCCTATGTCCTCCTTCCCTTTTTCAATAAGCAGGTCTGCCATTTTTTTCCATGCCTCTTCCGCTTCTCCATAAGCAGCAAGAGCTTCTTCATACCTGCCCATCTGGAAAAGAACCCTGGCTTTTTTATAGCTCTCTTCAGCCAGTTTATCGAGATCTCTGAGTGAGTTTGCCATTTTTTTGCCTCATATGCATGAGTATTGAGAAAATAATCCAAAGTAGGATAAGATAAGGATTGTAGATGTATGGAATTAACAAAATACTATAAAATATCTGGAATATTA
>NZ_DAOOUJ010000068.1:0-16515 GCF_035390745.1 Methanosarcina sp.
AAGGTCAATTAAACACTTAATCAAAAAGAATAGGTTTCCAATTATCCGATTAATTTTTAATGACCTGGCCTTCTGCAGAAAGCAGAGTTCCATTGCATGCTACTTCCTTGGTTTTCAGGTTTATGAGTATACAGTAAATCTTCTTCATCGTTTTTTTGGTCATTTTCAGGATTCTCTTCTTCTGATACTGCGTTGTTCTCTTTACTCATGTTCAATCTCCTTTTCTATTGAATGATTGAAGGCTTTATAATGAAAGTAAGGATTCAAGTATTAAAAATCTGGAGGACAGGTATCAATTATTCTTGATACATTCTTGAACAATTTGATAGATATTGAGCCTATCCAAAAACCCTTTTTGTTTCCATATTCATAGGAATTTCATAATACTTTCCTGATCAGTAGCTCAATTGATTATTTCAAAATCGAGATTCAAAGAGTAGTTTTTGAGTTTTGGGATCAGTTCATTAATAATATATTAATAGTCTAATATATTAAAATAAAAACTTACTCTTAAATTCGAAACTCAATATGTAGCGACTACACTCCCTAATATAGACGTCAAACTTAAGATTCAACATATCGGAATAAAAATTATATCAAGGTAAAACTTACGTTTCGGAAAAATTGATAATGAAATATTAGCTAGAAAATAATAAAATTTAACCTTCAATGTGCGAGTGTTGGCCATCCAGGCCAAAGGCGATGGACTTAAGATCCGTTTACGAAGATATTCATGTGTTCTAATCCCACTCTCCACCCAAAGATAAAATGATAGAACCCTACTGTTCGAATGCAACCCGAGATGAATAGGGGCTAGCAACACACATTCACATTAAATTTATCGTCATCACTCCACGTTGAAAATAACACAAGTGAGAAAAAATGATTACAATAATTCCTTCCTACAAGTTCAAACCCTATTAATCGGAAGCTATAGAAACTCTTGGAGCAAAACATCATAGTATAAATTTTGTTAAGCTATTATCTCATAATCCATTTTCTAGTGACTACCAGTTGCATTATGGATTTAGAAAATTGCTGAGGTAAAATAATGATCGCTGAGAATGAAAAGGTTCTTTTTAATGAAGCGTTACGGATTCAAACTTAACTTCAGCCTTTTTAAGCGCATAATGTTCTTCTGATATCATATTATGTGCTTAAACATAAGCGCATGAATAAAAAGTTCTAATTTAAAATCACAATCAACTGACTTAGTAGATTAGTGAAATTAGATTTATGCGCTTAAATTTTGGGAACTCAGGTTTCTGGGGGTTCTGAGATGGTTTTCAGCCGGAGATATTTCCTTATAGTTTCCCTAGCATAACCTTTTCTTCTAGATATTTCACTGATGCTAAAGCCTTGTGAAAACAAATCTCGTATCAATAGCCATTCCTCCACTTTCAGCATTATTTACAATCCTCGAACTTTTCTCAAGGATTGAGAATTGGAAGTTTTTAACCCGCCGAAAATGGAAGATTCTTAACCGCCATTAACACTTTCAAGTTGTCGGATAAAAATAAATAACTTGCAGCCGATACTCCTTATTGATAACCATGGTTATCGGAGTTACAAACATAAAAAGGATATAATTTTGCTGCCTGCCCTCACGGATCCGGAGGGGATCCATCAAGGATAAAGAGAAAAACAGAAACGACAAAATGAATACAAAAAAGAAAAATAAAGGGTGTATTAAAATTCAAGGTTGGCACCATGGTGTGAGATCTACCGGTGGCACAGATGCTACAGGATCCAACAACGAATAGAGCCCTGCCAATATTAAAGCCGCTATTGACAGTTTGTAAGTGAGGTCATCTTTGTTTTCAAACATGCTCTCTCACCCCCCTATCGATCGATATTTTATCTTTTTTATTAAATATTATGTATTGATGTGAGAAAAGCATTACGCCCAGTTATGAAAGAAATAAAGATTATTTAATCACCTTATAAAGCGGTTCTCCTAACTTTTCTTTTCCGTTTTCATCTAGCTCTCTTATTGTGAACTCTGTGACTATCAAATCAAAAGTCTGGTCCGGATCATCCGCGAACTTTCGGAAATCATCAATTTCTAAATCAATTGGTGTAGGTTCATCATCATCTTTGATTTTTACTAAAATGTTTTCGTAGTTGTTGAGCTCTGCCAGCTTCTCAAGTGCTTCAATTATTGACATTTTCATGCTTTTATTCCTCCTTCTTTCCTTCGGTGCCTTCCAATTCCACAAGATCTTTTATTATAAAGTCTGGTAAATGATCATAAACAGATCTTTCACGCATTAGCAAACCTTGTTTAATCTCTTTTTCAGCTTCAATAATGAGTTGATCAGGATCTTTACCTGCAAATTCACAAAATGCTTTAATAGCATGCGAGTAATTTCTTTTTGTGTTATCTGACTTTGCAACTACTCCGAGCTATTTATCAAATAAGCTTTTCAAAATAATACCTCTTTTTGTCCCATCATTCTAACTCATTAATAGCATAATATAAATTTAAGGTTGTGATTCCATTTTCGGTATAACAATGATAAACGTGCTGCCCGGATATGAAAAAGCAGCATACAGGGAATTAAGGAATATTGAAGGAATCAAGGACGTCTACCATGTCTTCGGAGAGTATGACTTTGTCGTCATCATAGACGTTAAAGACCTGAGCATCCTTAATGCCGTGGTAGACAGGATAAGGGAAAGCGAGACTGTAACTGCAACCCAGACAATTATAGGTGCAGAACTCTGAATTTTTCAATGCCTGAAAGTACAGTATTCCTCCAGAAAAGAGCTGGAAGAATCGATATCTTTTTCAGCAGGCATAAATATTTATTACCTCACACTTTTATTAAGGAAGAATGCCTGCTTCAGGCAGCAAATTTCGCTTCAGCCTGCTAACTTGCTTCACAAGTATATTTCACTTTAAACACTGCTATAAAATCTCTCTGGATAGGACAGTTCTACATGACAGGACAGTTCTGGATAGAACAGTTTTACTATCCTTTCAATACCGCATTAGTTTCAAATATTAGATTTATTTTAAACATCGAATATTTTAAACATCAAATTCATTTTAATCACCGGATCAATTTTTCATCCCTGAGGTAAAAGTTCATGGAAACCCCCATTGCAGAAGAACTCGCTAAAAAACAAAAATCGATAAGTGTAGCAGAATTTTTTGAAAAGAACAGGCAGATCCTGGGTTTTGACTCTGCGCCTCGAAGCCTTATAACAACCGTGAAAGAAGCAGTGGACAACTCTCTCGATGCCTGTGAGGAAGCCGGGATTCTGCCGGACATCCTTGTCCAGGTCGAGAGAACTGGACCGGACTATGTAACCGTTATCATCGAAGACAACGGTCCCGGAATTATAAGAGAGCAGATCCCCAAAGTCTTTGCAAAACTGCTCTACGGCTCAAGGTTCCATGCCCTGAAACAGAGCCGTGGACAGCAGGGTATAGGAATTTCGGCGGCTGTCCTTTATGCCCAGATGACCGCAGGCAGGCATACGAAAATCCTCTCCAAAACCAGCCCGACAGCTCCAGCTCACTATTACGAGCTCATGATCAATACCAGCACCAATGAGCCCGATATCCTGGTAGACGAGGTCAGGGACTGGTTCCGCCCGCATGGGACCCAGATCGAGCTTGAAATGAAAGCTGCCTACGTAAAAGGGAGAAGGCAGTCCATTTATGAATACCTTAAAGCCACTGCAATTGTAAACCCCCACGCCAGGATAACTCTTATCGACCCTGACGGCAACGAAGAGGTCTTTGAAAGGGCTACGGATAAAATGCCTGATCCTGCAGAAGAAATTCTTCCTCATCCTGAAGGCATTGAACTCGGAACACTCATGAAAATGCTCCATTACACGGAGCGCCAGAAACTTGCTCCCTTCCTGCGCTACTCTTTTTGTAAAATCGGCCTGCTGACTGCCGAGGAAATCTGCAAAGCTGCAGGGCTGGACCCCGAACTCGACCCTCATACTCTTGGCCGCCATGAAGCAAGAAAACTGATTGAGGCTTTTGGGAAAGTAAAGATTATGGCTCCTCCGACTGACTGCCTTTCCCCTATTGGTGAAGAGCTTATCTACCGGGGGCTTGAGAAAGAGACAACCGTGGACTTCATTGCCACAAGTACAAGAAAACCAGCTGTGTATTCGGGAAATCCCTTTGTGGTCGAAGTCGGGCTTGCTTATGGAGGGAATCTCCCGAAAGAAGAAAAGATCAGCATCATGCGTTTTGCAAACCGTGTGCCTCTTCTTTACCAGCAGGGTGGCTGTGTGACCACACATGCTGTGGAAGATATCAAGTGGAAGCAGTACGGCTTGAACCAGCCTGGGGGAGGAGTTCCTATCGGTCCTGTTATTCTTCTCATCCACGTTGCTTCCATTAACGTGCCCTTTACTTCCGAATCAAAGGATGCTATTGCAGACATCCCTGTAATTAAAGAAGAAATTGACCTTGCAATCAAAGAGGTTGCAAGAAAACTCAAGCATTACCTTAGCAAGCAGAGCAACCTTAAGAAGCGCAGGGAAAAAGAGATCATCATTACAAAGGTTCTTCCGAAACTGGCAGCAAAGGTAGCACATGTTCTGGAAAAAGACGTCCCTGACATAAACCCTGTCGTTGCAAAGATCATGGGAAACCTGCTTGTGCACAGGGTAATTAAAAATAACGGAGACGGGACTGCAGACGTGGCAATTAAGGTCAAGAATTTCGGGACTTCTGCTTATTCTTTCAGGGTGCACGAAATGCTCCCCTGTAAAATCGGCGGGGCAAAGCCAGAGCCAAAGGTTGTGACAATGGGCAATGATTACGATTATGTCTGGGATATTTCGGCGGCTGCAGGGTCTTCAAAAGTACTGAGCTACAAAATTGAATCTGCAACGGAAGAAGAACTCAGAAAGTTCCCTCAATTGATTGTAGAAGGGATTGAAGAAGAACTGGTAACCGGAGCAAAAGCTTTCAAGGGTGTTTAAAATGGCGGAAGAAGCAAGCAACAAAACAAGAAAGGGAGACGTCCTTGCCAGGGAAAAACTCCTTGAGATTGCAGAAAGGATATATAACCAGTTTGAAGATGAGGTTATCCCGAGTGTCAGCCTTCCAAGCAGGACAAAAGCAAACCTGGAATATTCCGATGAGAGCGATGTCTGGGTCTATGGAGACCGGGAAAGCGAGAGAAGTGCAAAAACCGTAAAAGGTGCATTCCAGCTCCTTAAAACCACGTATGCAACGGATTTTCTCATAAACGAGCACCTCGCCCATAACCGCGGCTCAACACTTCGAGAACTTTATTATATTTCCGAGGGCTGGGACTACGCCAAATTCAAAGAACAGTCTGAAAGCGACCGCCTTATAGAAGACCTGGAAATTCTGACCAGCCTCCAGAGAGAGTATTTCCACATGCGGCCCGAAGAAGACGGAGCCACTATGTTCGGGCCTATTGAGATCACGGAAATGACAAAGCGCGGAGAGAGAGATATCCACTGCCAGAAGGATGTAGGGGAAGGCGGTTATCAGATCCCCTTCAATGTGGAAAATATTGAGTTTAAGAAACATGATGCGAGCATGATTATAGCCATAGAAACAGGTGGTATGTACGCACGCCTGATGGAAAACGGGTTTGATGAGGCTTATAATGCAATCCTTGTCCACCTGAAGGGCCAGCCTGCAAGGTCAACTCGCAGGATAATCAAACGCATGAACGAGGAACTCGGGATCCCTGTGGCAGTTTTTACTGACGGTGACCCGTGGTCTTACAGGATCTATGCCTCTGTTGCTTACGGAGCCATAAAGAGTGCTCACCTTTCGGAATTCATGGCTACTCCGGCAGCTAAATTCCTTGGTCTTCAGCCGTCTGATATAGTGGAGTACGAACTTTCAACCGACAAGCTCACAGAGCAGGATATAAATGCGCTCAGGAGTGAGCTTTCCGATCCCCGTTTTGAGTCTGAGTACTGGAAAGAGCAGATCCAGCTCCAGCTTGACATCGGCAAGAAGGCTGAACAGCAGGCTTTTGCAGGAAAGGGTCTGGACTTCGTAACTGATGTTTATCTTCCAAACAGACTGAAAGAAATGGGCATGATCTAAGGGAATTTCCTGTATATTCTGTCAAATTTTAAAAAGCTGGCTGGTGGTGATTAAAGTAAAGTGGAAATCTTGAATCTCTGCCAGCATTTTGCCAGCAAGCTGTTAGTTCAGGAGTAGAGAGCCACTTTTTAGAATTTTAAGCTAATAAATTGATATATTAACGCCGGATTTTTATCTTTTACTTCACTTTTTTCTTGAGCTTTGCGCCGGCTGGATCCAGCAGGCCAGAAAATTGTATAAGCTCGCCACCAGAGCCCATAAAACAGATCTCAAATCTAAGTTCTTCTGCAGACTGGCATCTGTGCAATAGAACAAATATTGTATATACTTCTATGATGGTTTTAATAGCATTTTTCTCGAAAAACTGTTCTTTCAGTAATCGGGATGTTTAGGTGAAATGACAAAGATTACGTTCCAAAAATGAATTTTTAAACTTCTAAAATGCCGCGAGTCATGCCCTGACTGCCCTGAGAGAAGCAAATTTTTCTCTGTTAAACAGCAAATATTTATTTCAACTAAAAACATATTGAAAAGTTAGCCTGAAAAGGGCATTTTAGGGTACAAAATTATGAGAATAATTCTCACTTTTGGAGAAGTAAGGGCAGAAAAATCAGGTTAAATATACGTCTGATCTAAAGGCTTAAAATGTATGAGCGCATATTGAATCTGGCTTAGGGTAGAAACATTAACATTAAATATATAAATATTCTAATAAAAAGCGAAGACTGAGAAATTAATACGACTTTTAAAGTTCGATTTCGAACGGAGTTTCCCCTCGAGTTTTAAAAAATGTATGAAATGTTATGGGACCTAAAATAAATAACTTTACCAGATTTTTACGGAGAATAAACCACGATGAGTGATGAACAGGTTTATGACGCTTCGCACATCCAGGTTCTCGAAGGCCTGGAAGCTGTCCGAAAACGCCCGAGCATGTATATTGGGAGCACAGACAGCCGCGGGCTCCACCATTTAGTCTATGAGGTTGTAGACAACAGTATTGACGAAGCCCTTGCAGGCTTCTGTACAAAAGTCGATGTCTCTATCAATCCCGATGGAAGCGTGACTGTAATTGACAATGGGAGGGGTATCCCAATAGATCCGCATCCCGTGCACAAGAAATCAGCTCTTGAGGTCGTAATGACGATTCTGCACGCAGGAGGCAAATTCGACAAGAATACTTACAAGGTTTCCGGAGGCCTGCATGGAGTGGGGGTTTCGGTAGTAAACGCCCTTTCTGAATGGACTGAAGTAGAAGTAAGCAGAGATGGAAAGAAGTACTTCCAGCGTTACGTCCGCGGAAAGCCGGAGTCCGATGTCCGAGAAATAGGAACTTCGGATACAGTAGGCACAAAAACTACTTTCAAGCCCGATCCAAAAATCTTTGAGACCACAGACTTCCAGTATGACATTCTGTCAAACAGGCTGAGAGAACTGGCTTTTTTGAACCGTGGTCTTACAATCACTCTGAAAGACTTAAGAAGCCCGGAAGGCCAGGCAGAGACCTTCAGTTATAGCGGAGGAATAGTGGAGTTTGTGAAGTATCTGAACAATAAAAAGCAGCCCCTTCACGACCCTATTTATTTTGAGAGGCAAAGAGATGACATGGTCGTTGAAATTGCTATGCAGTATACGACCAGCTACAATGAAAATGTGTACTCCTTTGCAAACAATATTAATACCCACGAGGGCGGAACCCATATCATTGGTTTCAAGACCGCCCTTACGAGGGTAGCAAACGATTACATAAAAGCCAACAAGCTCTCCAAAGAAGATGAAAAGCTTACCGGAGACGACGTAAGGGAAGGTCTGGCTGCAATTATCAGCGTCAAGCTTATGGAGCCCCAGTTTGAGGGGCAGACCAAGACAAAGCTCGGAAACAGCGAAGTTAAAGGGATAGTGGATTCCCTTGTAACTGACGGGCTTGCAGAGTACTTTGAGGAAAACCCAAAGGTTGCAGCTGTTATTCTCGACAAAGCTCTCCTTGCCCAGAGAGCAAGAGAAGCTGCAAAAAAGGCAAGGGAACTGACAAGGAGAAAAAGTGCACTTGAGGTCAGCACCCTGCCCGGAAAACTTGCTGACTGCTCTGGAAAGGACCCTGCAGCCTGTGAGCTCTACATAGTGGAAGGAAATTCTGCCGGCGGCTCGGCAAAACAGGGAAGGGACCGGAGTTTTCAGGCGATTTTACCTCTTCGAGGCAAGATCCTGAACGTGGAAAAGTCCAGGCTTTCAAAGATTCTGAAAAACGAAGAGATCGTCTCTCTGATTACAGCCATCGGTACAGGAGTTAGCGAAGACTTTGATCTGGATAGTGCACGCTACCACAAGGTCATTCTCATGACTGATGCCGATGTGGATGGAGCACACATAAGAACCCTTCTTCTCACACTGTTCTTCCGCTACATGAGGCATCTTATTGATGCAGGATATGTGTACATTGCCCAGCCTCCTCTCTACCGCATAAAGAAAGGAAAAGCTGAGTACTACATACACTCGGACAGGGAACTCGAAGCAAAGATAAAGGAAATAGGGGAAAAAGGAATCGCCATCCAGCGCTATAAAGGTCTTGGAGAGATGAACCCTGAACAGCTCTGGGAAACCACCATGAACCCTGAGAGACGTACCCTTTTGCAGGTTACTCTGGAAGATGCAATCCGCGCAGATGAGATCTTCCGTGTCCTTATGGGAGACGAGGTCGAGCCGCGCAGAAATTTCATAGAAACACACGCAAAAGAGGTTGTGGATCTGGATATCTGAGGTGGTGAAAAATGGCAGAACGTGAAGACAATAATAAATCAGAAGCAGAAATGAAAAAATCTTACCAGGCAACCCTTATTCCGGAGGAAAAATCCGAAATAGAAGAATTCTCAGGCATTACACCCGGAGAACCGGATGAGGAGTCCAGCTCAGAAGAAGAATCCGAAACCGATACCACTCCTGAAGATTTGGATGATGAAGAACCAGCAGGATCGGGAATTAACCCTATCCTTATCGACGATGAAATGAAGCGCTCCTATATCAGTTATGCGATGAGCGTAATTGTAGGAAGGGCTCTCCCGGATGCCCGTGACGGATTAAAGCCTGTCCACCGCAGGATTCTTTTTTCCATGAATGAAGCAGGGATTACTCACGACAAGCCTTACAAAAAGTCTGCACGTATTGTGGGAGACGTGCTCGGTAAGTACCACCCTCATGGTGATACTGCAGTTTATGACAGTATCGTGCGCATGGTACAGGACTTTTCTCTCAGGTATCCTCTGATTGACGGGCAGGGAAACTTCGGGTCAATAGATGGAGACCAGGCTGCAGCCATGCGATATACCGAGGTCCGTATGGACAGGGTTGCGGAGGAGATGCTGGTTGATATTGAGAAAGAAACCGTTCCTTTCATGCCTAACTATGACGGGTCCATGAAAGAACCGGTAGTCCTCCCTGCAAAGCTTCCCAACCTCCTTATCAATGGCTCAACCGGCATTGCCGTTGGAATGGCAACAAACATGCCGCCTCATAATATTGGCGAGGTTATTGACGGAATCCTGATGCTTATCGAAAATCCCGAAGTGCAAATTTCGGACTTAATGACAGTCATAAAAGGTCCGGACTTCCCCACAGGTGCACATATCCTGGGGACGGCGGGCATAAAATCCGCATATATGACAGGCAGAGGTCCTGTAAAGATCAGGGCAGTTGCCGAAATTCAGGAGCTTAAAAAAGACAGGCAGCAGATTATCGTATCCGAACTCCCTTACCAGGTGAACAAGGCAAAGCTGATTGAAAACATCGCCCAGCTTGTAAGGGATAAGGTAATTGCCGGAATTTCAGACCTGCGGGATGAGTCTGACAGGGACGGAATCAGAGTTGTAATCGAGCTTTCAAAGGGCACAAACGCCAAGGTCGTCCTGAACCAGCTTTACAAACACACGCAGATGGCAACCACTTTCGGTGTCATCAACCTTGCTCTTGTGGATGGAAAGCCCAAAGAGCTGAACCTGAAACAGCTTCTTGAGATCTATCTGGAATACAGGATGGAAATTATCCAGAAAAGGACATTATATGACCTGAAGAAAAGCGAAGAAAGAGCCCATATCCTGGAAGGCTTAAAAATCGCCCTTGATAATATAGACGCGGTGGTTGCCCTTATCAAAGGCTCTGCAAATGCCGATGAAGCAAAACAGGGTCTGATGGATAATTTCGGCCTTGATGAGATTCAGGCAAAAGCCATCCTGGAAATGCGCCTGCAGCGCCTGACAGGGCTTGAAACCCAGAAAATCCTTGATGAACTTGAAGCTCTCCTGAAGCTGATCGAAGAACTCAGGAAAATCCTGGCAAGCGATGAGCTGAAGTACGAAATTATAAGGACCGAACTCCTTGAGCTTAAAGAAAAGTACGGGGATGTCCGCAGGACAAAGATAGTGCACAACACTGAAAATGTGACTGATGAAGACCTGATTCCTGAAGAGGATGTTGTGGTCACGATCACAAACAACGGCTATATAAAGCGCATTCCACTTGACACCTATTCCATGCAGCGCCGCGGAGGCAGAGGGATTATAGGCATGGAAATGAAGGAAGAAGACTTTGTTGAAAACCTCTTCATTTCGTCAACCCACGATTACATTCTCTTCTTCACAAACAGGGGCAGGCTCTACTGGCAGAAGGTCTATGAGATACCTGAAGGCTCCCGTCAGTCAAGAGGCAAAGCCATAGTAAACCTTCTTGAGCTTCAGGAAGGCGAAATGGTCAATGCTATGATTTCCGTGGAAGAGTTTGCGGACGACAAGTACCTCTTTATGGCAACAAGGGCAGGCACTGTCAAGAAGACCCCGCTTTCCGAGTTCAGGAACCCGAGAAGAGCCGGCATTATTGCAGTCAGCCTTGACGAAGGGGACGAGCTTGTGAAAGTCCTCCTTACCGATGGAAAGAAGGAAATCGTGATGGTTTCAAAGAAAGGCAAAGCCATCCGCTTTTCCGAAGACGATGTCCGTCCCATGGGCAGGACTGCAAGAGGAGTTCGCGGTATGACCCTTGAAGGCTCTGATGATGAGGTTGTCAGCCTTGATCTGGTCGACGAGACCACAACCCTCCTGACAGTTACCGAAAACGGTTTTGGTAAAAGGACGGAATATTCTCAGTACCCTGCGCACCGCCGCGGCGGAAAAGGCGTGATTACTATCGTCACAAACCTCAGGAACGGCTTTGTCTCTAATGTCATGTCAGTTGCCGAAGACGACGAGCTTATGTTCACGAGTGCAGAAGGCATCATTATCCGCATACCAGCAAAAGATATCTCCATCCAGGGCAGAAACACTCAGGGTGTGCGGGTTATGAACATCAAGGCCGGAGACAAAGTCAGCGGCATGGCAAGGATCAAAAACGGAAAAGAAGACGAGAAGCTGAAACAGACCACCCTTGCCAAAAAAGCAAAAGATAAGGGAACTCAAACAGAAATTGAAGAGAGCAAGGTCAGAAGCCTCGATGAATTTGAAGACCTGGAAGAGTCCGGGGAAGAATTAGAAGAGGAAGAAGTAGAAGCCGAAGAAGACGATGAAGAAGAATATTGAATAATAGAATGGAAGAATACTGAATAATCAAAAAGAGTGAATAATAGAAATGAGTGAAGGATAATAATCCTTCACTCTAACTCCTGCCGGAGTTAACCTATTGGGGATCGGCTTCCGGCATCTTTATCTCAGTATTTAAGGGAGGGAGTGGAAGGCGGGCTGTTTTTACTTTTTTAGCAACGCAGGAAGTTACTCCTCGAATCCAATAAAACGATATATCTATTGTCGCTTAAGATTCTCCACAGCCTGCCCTACACCCAGTTTTCCTATTCGCATACTCATTTCATCTTGAGATAGGGGTGTCCGAATCTCAACTTCAATGAATATAGGTAGTATATTACCTCTAATTATATATATTACCTCGAATATATTCTCCTTAGTATTAATCATTTTATTTACTTTTTTAACTTAATTCACTGAATACTTCTGCTAATCCCTTTTCAGTAATTGCTCTCTCGTAACCAATTTTTTAGGAGAGTTTTTAATTCTTTTTTGAACAGGATGTGTGCCGATTTTTACAGGATTTTCAAATTCAGGGCTGGTTAAGTTTCGATATCTTAAAAACAGGGCAACCACACGACTGCGAAGCAGGCGGCAAGTTGTGAAATATGACAAAAAGAAAAGGTTTCAAAACTACAACAGATCAGACATGTTTGAGTTTCGATGTTTCTTAAAAACGGGGCAGCTATACGACTGCGGAGAAGGATGCTTGTTCAGAAGAGCACACTTAGATAGCCTTTCATAAAGACGTTTCTAAAAAAGCTGAATGACTTTTTCATTCGAGAAGCCATTTCCATACTGGTTTTACAACGATTTTTTTTCCTCCTGCATCTAAAATGTTGTCCTCTTCAAACGTCAGGATAAGCCCCCTGTCCAGTTTATAAGCTGCCATTGCCTCTGTTAATCCTTCAATTTCTCTCTTTCTTGTTTCTGGATTGTTCATCAGGTCTACTGAGACCTGAATTGCCTCCCCAATCCGTAGCCCTTCCCTTAGCACAAAATCACATTCCTTTTTTTCGGAATGGTAATACAGCTCTTTTTCTTTTCTTAACAGTTCGACAAAGACCAAATTTTCAAGCCTCTGCCCCCTGTTTTCGGAGAAATTGAATGCCACTGTCTTGAGGAAACTGTTGTCAATCGTATAGATCTTTGAAGATGATACCTTCTGCTTTTTCAGCGAGTAGTTAAACATGGGGAGCCGGTAGAGTAAAAACACATTCTGGAAGTAATCAATGTAGTTCTTTATCGTGCTTAAACTCTTTATGCCGGTTATGTTTCTCAATGTGGGGTAAGAATATGTCTTTCCCACGTTAGAAAGCAGGAACAGGGCAAGGTCTTTGAGAGCCCTTACCTCTTTTATGTTGTAGCGGACCAGAACATCTTTGTTCAGGATGTCTTCAAAATACCCTCTCGAAAGCTCAATGTCCCCGCTTTTAAGGACAAGCGGAAAGCCCCCGCTTTCAAAGTATTCCAGAAAATAGCTGAATATCTCAGCTTTTCTGGAGCTCGTAAGAAGATCAGCTTCGATTTCTTCTCCTGTGTTCTCGATACCTTTGAGGCGCAGGAATTCCCTGAAGGAGAAAGGAAATAGCTTAAGAACTTTGTTTCTCCCGGTCAAAAATGTGGAAATTTCCGAACTGAGGAGCTGGGAATTGGAGCCTGTGGCAAATACTTTTTTTCCTTCTTTGTAAAGGTTGTTCAGCCACCTCTCCCAGAGCGGCACGTTCTGTATCTCGTCAAAAAAATAATACACCTTCCCGGTTTCGCTTTTATCGAGATCTTCCCGGTAAAGCTCAATTACGAGGTCCTGAAGATCCTGAAAATTCCTTACTTCAAAGTCCGAAAGCCGGATGTCATCAAAGTCCACATAAAACTTAACCCCCTCAAGTTTCCCGGCTATCAACTTCAAAAGTGAACTCTTCCCACACCGCCTGATCCCGGAGATGATAACGATTTCGTTTCCCCTGAGGTACCTCTCAAGATCGATGTCGCGGAAAACAAGGTCATCAACTTTCCTGAAAAACTTCTGCTGGTCAATTATTACCTGTCTAAGCTGGCTTTTCTCCATCTATGTTAGAGATATGAATCTTGGTTTATATAGCTTTCTTTAGCATTTTACTAGTGTTTATAAATAAAAGTGAAATTGTAATGTAAGGTTTAAAAACTAATTTCTAATTTTTTTGATCTACCTTTGATTTTTATCGAATTTTACATTCAGGGCCGGTTTAAGTTTCGATGTTTCTTAAAAGGGGCAGCCTTACGACTGCGAAGCAGGCGGCTAGTTGTGAATAATGACAAAACAGAATATTCCAAAACTAAACACAGAGCAGAGATTTAAAAATTCACGGATCTCTCATAGCTTCGAGCAGAATTTCAACAACCTTGGAAGGTACAGGTACACCAAATGCTGCTGTTGATAACACTGGAATAAGTAATTTAATAATCTCACCAGAAACCAGATTCACTATTTTAATAGCTTCACCATCAACAATCTCACCAGAAATCAAATTCGCTATCACGTTTTCTGTGACACCTTCACTGAAAGATTTAGCTTTTCCTTTCAAAATTCCAGGTATCTTTTTGAGATCAGCGAGTTTAGATTTTGCTTCTGCTTTTTCCTTTTCAGGAATCTCTGACACTTCTATTATTTCTTCAATGGATGAACTGTTTTGAACGATCTTTTCACTGAAACGCTTTAAAGCTGCATAATCTCCATTTTTCATGAGCTCAAGCATCTGTGATGCAAATTTCCTGATACATTCCCCTTCTTCACCGCCGACATCATTTGAAATCCGCACCAGATTGTCAAGGTCTTGCTCAATATCATTGATTTTTTCCTTTATTTGTCTGAGTTCAGCAGTCGTACCTTCGAATCCTTCTTCAATCTGATCTTTTATTGAGATACAATCTGCACTTATTTGATCAAATATTTTTTGAATATTGTCTACTTTTTCTTCGATTCTAGATGTTTTTGCAAGGATTTGAAGTGGTACATCTTGCAAAATATTTGTTCTCTTTTTGTCTGAATAGTTACAGAGTAATCTATAGAAGTTAGAGGAAAACTCTCCACTATGAAATATTTTTTGTACTACGTTTTTCCAGGACTCGGAACTCTTATTTTCAAGAATTGCCTCATGGAAACATTCACACATTTCACAACCCGATTTATCATCATATTTATGGAAAATCTTGCATGCTTTTCGAACGTTTTCCGCCGCATCTTCATATGATCCTTGTTCAAAACAGAAATCAAGAGAACTCATTAAAAAAACATATGCAGAGACTCTATCCTTAATGATTTTAATCTGTGTGCGGTTGCCAATTTCCTCAAGTTTTTGTCTTGCCAATTCCAGCTCATCTTTTCTAAAGACACTTTTTCTCAAAGCATTTTCAAGATGGCACTCAAAGACAGTGTAATCATAATAGTCAAGAAAGATACCATCTTTGTCTTCTAATTTCCAACTAGACACAAGCTCACAAAAAGATATGGTGTCAATTCTCGCCTGGCAGAATTCGTCCATGAATTTATAAAATGGGTATTTTGAAAGCTCATAGGCTTTATTATATTCACGAGATGCTCTGTTTATTCCTGACTTACCTTCAAATTCAAGTAAACTGGCACGTATTTCGTGAATTCTTGCCATTAAAAGTTCTTTATGCATAATATCTCGGTGTTTTATCTTTTTCTCAATATCGCCTAGATTTTTCTCCCACTCTTGGAGGTGGTTCTTATTTCCGGTTTTAAAGTAATTTTCTTTCAACAGACTGTTTAAGTTCAATAAGGCAATCGAATACGTCCATCCGTCTCCTGATCTTTCAAGAATTGAAATGCTTTCTAAGTATAACTCTTTTGATTTTTCTAAATTTTCCCTACTATCTACACCTATCTTTGCAAGTTCACACCTTGCAGTACCCTCGTTTATCAGTACACGTGCATAAGACACACTTGTTTTTGAAAACATTTGCTGTGCCGTTTCGTATAGATAAACAGCAGTTTCGAGATTTTTTCTGCTGTCAATACTCATCCATGAGAGTATTAGTCTTGCAGAACCTTCGTTCATTAAAGAAAGAGCGTAATCTGGACTTGTTCTTGGTAATATTTCTTGGGCAGCTGCATATAGGCAGACAGCAGTTTCAAGATTTTCCTTGCTATCAATGCCAATTTCTGCAAGCTTTTTTCTTGTAACACCCTCATTGTCCAATGCAAATGCATAATCTGAACTTGTTTTTGGAAATATTTTCTGGGCGGTCCAGTATAAACGAATAGCGGTTTCAAGATTCCTCCTGCTATCAACGCCCATCGATGCAAGTATTGATCTTGAGACTCCCTCATTCATCAGCACGCTAGCGTAATCTACACTCGTTTTAGGGAAGATTTCTTGAGCAGTTTCATAGAAACGGATAGCAGTTTCGAGATTTTCCCTGCTATTAATACCCATTTCAGCAAGTGTACAGCAGGCAATAGCGTTATCTACTAATATGTTTTTGATTTTTTCTTTATTGTTTTCAGAAAGAGAAATACATACACTGAAATAAAATTTACTAATAAGATAATTATTAAGTTCATTGATCCCATTTAAGGCACTTTTCTGAAAATATGATCCCCTAATTTTGAGGAAATTAAACAGCCTGTCCATCTTCTGTGAGTTAAACAGCTTAGAAAAGTAAGTAATCCTTGATAGTTCTTCTTTGGTAAAGCCAACTATTACATCAGCAGGAAGCTCATAAATTGTTTGAGCAAACAATTTCTTATCATTCTTTGCTACAGAGGATTCCAGTTGATGCAGGAAGGCTTCTTTATCCATGTAATGCGATATGTTCTAACTCGTTTTCATTGGTCATCGGTTAAGACCTTCTTTTCCTCTTGCAATAGTGTTTTTCATT
>NZ_DAOOUJ010000069.1:0-16395 GCF_035390745.1 Methanosarcina sp.
CGGAAAGGCCCTTTGTAATAATATCAATAGCTGGAATTCCCGCATCAAGGGCTTCCTGAGTTAATTTTGCAATGCCCGTGACGTTCTGATTTACGATCGCGTCGCGTAACTTGTCAAACATCTCTTGGTTTGCCATTTTTTTAATCCTCCGTTTCTGTCGAAACTGGCTTTTCTATGCAGTATCGTCGGGAAGTACAATGCGTAAAGGTCTACAATAGACAACGGATCTTGCAAAGGTTCATGCTGAACATAAGCCCAAGCTCCGCTAGGTAAAAAAAGCGTTTGCATGGGGTTCTTCATTCATGTTGCAAGCCCTGCGCCTTTTATTTTGCCATTAGGCGTGGGGGATGCCCTCGCAATATTCTTGATGCCTATAACTGAAATTATTCACTGCCATTTGCCATTTCTTACCCTATTTTCGGGGTCTTTGTGAATAATTCCTTTTCTCCTTACACTGCTACCGGGAATTTTGCTGGAGACTGCAAATTCATTTCCCAGTCGAACTAGCACTCATATCCCAAATTTCCCAACAGTATACCTGCTGGAACTGCCTGGAATTGTCCTGAACATTCAGATGCAATTCCTAAAAAGAAAATGGAAATTCTAGTATATAAACGAATACCATATTTCTTAATTATATATTATTATAGATTATTTTCATTGATGGTTTTTTCATATTGTAGCGTCAAAAAATTGTATTTTCTACTCCTTTTTTTCCTGAAATGCCCGCTTCAAGAATGATAAGGGAAAAATATATATCTCAGGTATATGACCCCTGGAGTTCTCTTAAATTTCAGTTGCCTTTGACTTCCAGATCCATTCCAGGCAAATTACGGGACAAATGAAAGTAAAAAAAGAGAATCCAAAAAATAAGCCGGCTTGAAGCCGGCTGTCTGGTTTAAAGGATTTTAAGATCTGAAATATTTATCAAGCACATTGCTCAGTACTTGTGGTTTTTAGCGCACTCAACCATTTTCTGGAGGTTGGCAGTTGGAGTCATGCTGACAATTCCGCAGCCAACTGTGAGCAGCCCTACACCTGCGTCGAGTACTTTCTTAGAAGCTGCTGCGACATCATCAGGGGTTCCGTTCCAGAGTACAGCTACAGGGTCAAGGTTCCCGACGATGATGGCATTTTCAACATTGCCTGTTGCGGTCTTGATATCTACTCTCTGGTCCACGCTGATGGCGTTTACGCCGGTCTTATCCATGATTGAAAGGCCGTTAGTTGTATTTCCGCAGATGTGGAGAACTGTGCCGACATCAAGCTCCTTCATGGCATCAGCGATCTTTTTCTGGTATGGAAGGGCATATTTCTCATAGAATTCCCCGCCGATAAGCTCATAGCTTGCTGTAGGGTCAATAATGGCTATTGTATCTGCTCCATTCTCAACCATTGCTTTTGCATAAGCTACATTGAAATCCGAGCAGAAATCCAGAAGTGCAGGGACGATGTCCTCACCTGTGAAAAGGTTTCCAAACCAGGCGTCTCCATTGATGTGCTGGGCAAGGGAGAAAGGACCTATCATTGACCCTATAATCGGGAGTTCTTTTCCGTATTTCTCTGAAAGGATCTTCACGGCTTCAAGGATTACGCCTATTCTGCCTGTATTCAGGCTGTAGTCCTTTATCTTTTCTATGTCTTCCAGGTTCTTGACGCTGTGCTTTATCACAGAAGGCTGCTGCTTCAGGTCGCCAGCCTTTATTCCGCAGCCAAAAAGTTCAGCTTCTGCCGTAATGTCAAAAGGAACTCTTACTGCCTCAAAGCCAACTACTGTGTGTGCTGCTTCCGCAAGTGTTGCCATTTTTTGTGCGTCCGCATGGGCTTCAGGCCAGAAGGCTCCGCAGGCTTCCATCTGTTCGACAGTTGCAGTCTGTGTGAAACAAACAGCAGGCATTCTGTCTACTGGCTGTTTCCTCAATGCACGGTATAATCTTTCTTTTGGTGTGTATTTTGTCATCTATAATCCCTCTCTAAGTTCTATAGACAGCCGTAAGTTCAAAAACCCATACTATAAATAAATATGTATTATTATTCCTTAATTAAAGATTATATTATAAAAATTTATCAATTAATCCCTCGGAAACGGCTGAAAATTTCCTTAAAACAAGTAAATTTGTTTTTGAATGCTTTTTTCAGGGGAAACTTTAATGTATGTAGAGGCTCGGGGTTTAACTAAGGTTAATTCCTCTAGAGTATGGTCACATCTGGTGATAACGTCTGAATTCTTCTCCAGACTTTATAAAAAGGTAAGTCTACGGAAAATCGAGAGGAATAGCTTAAATATTGTATAAGTAATAAAAATATTCTATTCTTTTCCCTTCATCGAATTAGAAGAAGCAATTCTTAATATCCCATTCTTTTTCGGGGAAGTCCATGGTGCCGGGACTCCTTGATATGATACTTCCGGAGGATCTAAAAAATGTACGGAATCGCACTTGACCTGGGTACCAGCGGTTTTAGAGCCCAGATTATCGACCTTGAAACAAATAAAACCTTAAAAACAGTCATAACCATGGGTCACCCCCTTCCAGGAGGAAACGTTATGGACCACCTGGACTTTGCAATCACAACAGGGGAGGATGTGGCTCACGGAGTAATTATCGAAACCATCAGGAGGATGTTCCTGAAATTTGATGCAGACCTCTCAAAAGTAGAAAGGCTTGCGGTCTGCGGGAACCCTATCCAGCTTTCTCTTTTTCAAAATATTGAGATTAGGGACCTTGCATACGCGGGGGAAAACAAGCAGAAAATGCTTGGAGTCCAGAATGTAAAACGAGATGCCCGTGTATTTCCAGCCTCAGAACTTTTCGGGGGCGACTTTCTTCCAGATTGCGAAATAATTGTACCTCCGGCAATCAAACACGAGATCGGGGCTGACGCCCTTGCCATGATGCTAGAAACCGATTTTCTTATTCAGTCCGAACCTGCGCTTGTGACCGATTACGGGACAAATGCAGAAATGGCTCTTAAAGTCGGCGACCGGATAATAACGGCAAGTGCTGCAGCAGGTCCTGCTATTGAAGGGCAGGGCATAAGTTCGGGCATGCTTGCAAGCCCCGGAGCAATCTGTGATGTAAAGCCTCAGGGCGAATACTGGAGAATTATGGTGCTCGATAAGGAGATGGAAAAACAGGACGCTTACCTTATCAACCCGGTAACCGGCGAAATAAAAGAGTCCAGCGGGTATGAGGTTGCCGGCATTACAGGGACAGGAGTTATCTCGGCTTTTTCCCTTGCTCTGAGAAACGGGCTGATTGAAAAGCCCCCCAAACTCCCCAATGGAAAACTGATCCTTGGCCCAGGGATCGAAATCACTGAAAAGGATGTTGAGGAAGCCGGAAAAGCCATAGGTGCTATTCGTGCTGCTCACATGACCCTTATAGTTGAATCAGGGATTAATTACGAGGAGCTTGAGTACGCATATATGTCAGGAGCTTCTGGAGCTTATGTGGATGCCGAAGATGCCCGCAGGCTCGGAGCCGCGCCGGGCTATGCAAAAAAAATAGTCCAGTTCGGAAATACCTCTCTTGCCCTTGCGAGGGAACTTGTGCTTAACAGGTCCAGGCTTGATGATGTTATCGAGGTTGCAAAAAAGATCACTGCCGACCATCTGATGATGGCAACCAGTGAGACTTTCAACCAATTCTACCTCTGTGAACTTTCTTACTGGACCATGGGAATGCCCCTCGAAGCGTACGACCAGATGCTTGAACTCTACGGGCTGCCTAAACTCCCTAAAACTCTCGAACACGCCAGCATAGAAAAAAGGGTCAGTAAGGATATAGAGCAGGTAGGAGTCGGCGGGCTTGCCATCCTGAAAGAAATAGGCATAATCCTCGAAGTCCCTGTAGAGAAATGCATTTACTGCCAGAAATGCGTTGAAGAATGCCCTGAAAGCGCCCTTGAAATCACCGATACCGATGGGATAAGAATCGCAAAATACGACAGCCAGAAATGCCTTGGAACAAGCTGCCGCCGCTGTGTCAGCGTCTGCCCTGAAAACGCTATTGATATTACAAAACTCAAAATCAAAGCAAAATAAGACTTAAGGGATTTTTTTATCCCATTTCTTTTTTTGTTTATTATTCCCTTATCATTGAGAATCTCACAATTTTTCTTCATCATTATTCATATTTACTTAGTCTTGAGAAAGTACAAATCCCACTTATAAAGTCTGCTTGAGCGAAGCGAAACAGACCTCGTGCTCCCGAAGCGAAACTCGGGAAGGACACCGTCCTCCCGAGACGGAACTCGGGGAGCTCAGGATTACCTCATTGTTTCTTTTTTATTTAATTTTAATTTTTAGTTAAAGTGCAAATTCTTTGACCCTGCCCTGAACTAATATTGCGTCGAAATTATATATCTCAAAACAAAATTATCCTATATAACCAATGGTTTTTATTGGGGATCTGTTTCATTATATTTACATAAATAACAATAGGAAGACCCTGTTTACTTAAGAGCTGATGAATTTGTATATCATTTCAACAAATTGTACCTTATAAGGTATTTCCATCTTTATGGCTTCAGGTCACTAGTTTATATATCTTGTACCTATCCGTATGAACAGCTTTATCAGGAAATCATCCGGATATCGCCTGGGAACTCTTACAAAACATTAATTAGTCTTTAGACGAACGGTTTAACAGCAATAATAAAATTAAACCAGTTTTTGGATGAGTTCGATATGTAGGAAGTATTGATATGACTGAAAGACAGGTTGAAAGTGTACTTATAGAAATTCCACAAGGAAGTCGGAATAAGTATGAGTACGATAAGGAAAGGAAAGTCATTAAATTCGACAGAATGCTTTTTTCTTCAATCGTATATCCATGTGATTACGGCTTTTTCCCGAATACCCTGGCACTTGACGGTGACCCTCTGGATGCCATGGTATTGATGTGGGAACCTACATTTCCTGGATGTGTAATAGACGTACATCCCGTTGCATTGCTTGATATGGAAGATGATAAAGGAAGAGATGAAAAGATACTATGTGTCCCGAAGAGGGATCCACTATGGAATTATATAAAAACAATTAAACAGGTTCCCCCTCATTTGCTAAAAGAAATCACGCATTTCTTTGAAACTTATAAAAACTTAGAACGCAAAGACGTGGTGGTCCACGGCTGGAAGGATCTTGAAGAAGCACTCAGGGTAATCCAGGAAGCTAAGGATCGGTATATTGAACAAAATAAATCATCTAATCAGTGAAGCACTCATCTAATCAGTGAAGCACTCATCTAATCAGTGAAGAACTATTGTTTTTATTCCTGATTTGATGTTTTTTCACATCCATATTTTCGACAAATGGGGGCAGCTTGCCCCCAGCTTTGTGTATATCCTATATATTTTTACTCTTTTGTGTATTTTTGCTCTTTTCCATAGAGTTTTGACTCATACATATTCAGAGTACGGAATACAGCATGGATGCCGTTCCCAGTCCCAGGGGTTCCATTACAAGTTCAACTCCATACTTCTTTTGCAGCTCCTTTGAGATTGCACAGGGAATTCCGGGGGTGGAAATCACACAGTTTTCCGAAATCACGGATTCAGGAATTGTATCCGCACAGGGAGTCGCTTCGAAAATAATGGAGAACTTTCTGGGGCTGTCGGGATTAACAGGATCAAAAGGAATAATCCCAAGGCTGGAAACTGTCTTTTCGAGAAGGGCTCTGTCTGCATCGTATCCGTAAACCCTGAAACCCTTATGTACAAGGTGTGCTACTCCAGGAAAACCCACTTTTCCGAGGCCCACAGCAAGCACATCTTTTGAGTCGGCTTTCAGGTATCTTGAAGCTATTTCAGCATAGATTATGCCTGTGCAGGGCTGGTTATTGGCGATTTTTCCATTTTTCAGGTTGTGGGCAAGGAAGGTATTGTCATCTGCCATAAGGATGATCTGGGCTCCGTTCTTCACCGCCTCATAATACCCGCTAACGTCAGGCATATCCGTCACGAAACTGTCAAACCCGAAATACTCGGTAATTGCATGCAGAGATTCCGAGAAGCTTCCTATGATTCCGTTTCCTGAAGTTACAGGTACGATACCTACCTTTTCACAGCATGGGGTTGTGCCGTAAAAGTCCTTACAGATCCCTTTTATGTCGAGCCCTGTAACTCTCCTTACTGCGGAATCAGCTTCTTGAAGCTGCTTGTTAATATTTTTCAGGTCTTCTGGGGTTAAAAGTGCCATTTTTTTACCTCTGTTTTCTATTTTGAAAAATTTTAAGAATTTTATCTGCGTTAAACGGCTGCTCCGAAATTGTCTTTCAGGATCGAAAGCCCTTTTCTCTTTTTAGCCCCGGCTTCTTCTCTATCCCTGCCCCAGAAAACCAGGGTGAATACAGGATCTTCTCCTTTACACAAAAAAATCTCGATACCGGGCTCTTCATAATATTTACCGTAATCATTTCCCATTGAAAGTACCTGTTCCCCCACAGGGACAAGGTCTCCATTTTCTGCAAGCATGAGGTGTTCATAAATGCAGTACCTGTCTTCAGGAAGAGTTTTGATTTCCTCTACACCCTCTGTAAAGGCTCGGAAAAGAAGTTCTATAAGGTTAACCCCGGAAGAATAATAGACTGCAGTAGGAGTCTGGCTCGGGAAACGAGCATCAATTTCAATAACCTTCAGCCCCTTAGGGCCGGAAATTGCCTCCACGTCCATAATGCCCTTTAAGGGCAGGTTTGCTGCCAGGGAATAAGATATCTCTCTGAAGGAGGGGTCGAGAGGGAGGGGGGTTACCATATGGCAGTCATAGGTTTCATCAATATGCACAAGGGTTTCTTTAACCACGGCAAAATGGTTTCCATCTCCTATAACCTCAAGGGAAACCACTTCTCCTTCCACATATTCTTCAATAAGCATGCCAGGTCCAAGTTTTTCAAGCTCTTCACTATCGTAGATAATTCTCGCTCCAACACTGCTGCTTTCGCAGGGAGGCTTTACAAAATAAGGGGGCTCGGATGGTTTATCCTTAGGGGTAGGGATTCCAATGGATGCAAAGTATTCTTTTGATTTTCTCTTATCCCTGCTAATCCAGTAAGCATCGAAATCAAAAAGTACCGGGCAGGAGAATTTTTCTTTTATTGTACTCAAAAACTCGATGCACTCCAGGTTTTCATTTACCGGCAGTATGGCGTCAACACTTTTTGAGATATCGAGGAGTTTTTCCGGCTCTTTTGTTACATCAAAACAACGGAACTCATCTGCATAGTTCCTTATGAGTGCCTGCGGGTTTTTGTCTACCACAAGCACTTTCATTCCTGCTTTCTTAGAGAGGTATGCAGCCTCGAAGCCCTGGAGTTTCCCGCCGATAAGGCATATGGTTTTCAGGCTAGCACCCCAGGACTCTCTCAAACTCAGCCTGCGGGGCAGGTTCCATTCCCATGACCTCCAGCCTTTTGACAACGCTTGTAATATCCCTGTCTCTCTCTTCCATGCCGCGGTCGTAGTTGGCAACCCCTTCTAACCGGGAATCGGGAGGGAGAATAGAGGTTACAATATTTGCTCCGGCGTTTAAACGGTGCACCATGCCGTCAATACCTTCCAGGTCAAGGGAAGCCGGGATAAGGCATTTCGGGAACATAAGCCTGAGAATTGCTATAATCTTCAGTTCCGAAAGCTTTGAATTATCTTTGAAATCTTCAAGCGGGGTTCCTTCCTGAGGGAGGAATGTCATGACCCTTACCATGTCCGGATCGTTTGCTTTCATTCCTTTCAGGGATATGAGAGTTGATTCAATATCGTTTCCTACGCCGGTAAGGATCCCGTCTTCTATACAGTATCCCTGCTGTTTTGCAAACCTGCGGGCGTTAAACCTTCCTTCGAAAGACTGCCCGACCCTGAGCTTTTCATAAAGTTTGCGGTCATAGGTTTCCTGGTAAAGAGCGAAGAAATTTGCCCCTTTTTCCCTGGCTTTGAGAAGAGTGTCATTATCCATCACTCCCGGAGAAATCATTATTGGAAGCCCAAGTTCCTCCTTTACTGTCTGGACAAGCTCAACAAAGCGGTCCGGCTCATCATAGTAATAGGGATCTTCTCCCATTGTCAGGTCAATCATGTGAAAGCCTGCTCCTTTCAGGGCTTTACACATCTCTTTAACCTCTTCTCCGGTCAGGCGGTAGCGGTTAATTTCGTTTTTGCAGTTGTAATAGCAAAATGCGCACTGGTTTTTACAATAAGTCGAAAAATAGATGAAACAGTTCAGGAACACCCTGTTGCCGAAATAATGGTTTCTGACCTTTTGAGCTGCGCAGTAAAGCTTCTCCAGCTCCTCTTCGGATTCAAGGGAAAGAAGAGACCTCAGGTCATCGTCAGACAGTTCAAAGCCTTCAATTACTTTCTCTCCGAGCCTATCAAGCTCCTCGGTTGCCATTTTTTGAATCAAAATTTCACCCTCTCATAGATTTACAATTTTTCCATCCTTACAGCCTTCCTTCAGTTTTTCAGACCGGATCTTCCGAATCAGTTTGCCATTTTAAAGTTCCGGGACTGCGGTCTTCTATTATTTCCAGTTATATCGCCATTTATCGCCTTTTTTTCAATTCTGATATCTTTTTTCCTGTGTTCCGTGACCCCTTAATGCCATTTTTATGGGATTCAGGTTTACAGGTTAGTGGATATCCCGTTATAATAAGATTCAGACCTCGCGGCTCTCTTAATATTCTTGAAGTCGTGCATGACTTTCAGCAGGCGCTCGAGCCCAAAACCTGCCCCTATCCACGGCTTATCAATGCCCCATTCCCTGTCAAGAGGTATGGGACCAACAACTGCAGAGGAAAGTTCGAGGTCTCCGTGCATTACATCAAGGGTATCCCCATAGACCATGCAGGAATCCCCTACGATTTCAAAATCAATTCCAAGATGGTTCAGGAAGTCCGTGATTATGCTTTCAAGGTTTTCCCGTGTGCAGCCTGACCCCATCTGGCAGAAGTTCAGCATGGTAAACTCTTCCAGGTGCTCTTTGCCGTCAGACTCCTTCCTGTAGCAGGGGCCTATCTCGAAGATCTTTATCGGGTCAGGAAGGACTCTGTCAAGCTTGCGCAGGTAGTTGTAAAGATTAGGGGCAAGCATGGGCCTCAGGCAGAAGTTCTTATCAACCCTGAAGATCTGCTTTGAAAGTTCCTTGTCCTCGTTAATGCCCATCCTTTCAACATATTCTGCAGGGATCAGAATCGGGGACTTGATTTCCAGAAAACCCCTTTCAACGAAGAATTTCGTAATATCGCGTTCGAGTTTTCCCAGATAATTTTCCCGCTCTTCCGCATAGATTTGCTGCAGGTCTTTTTTTCTCCTGGAAAGCAGCTGTGACTCAAGCTCCCTGAAAGGTGTTCCGGAGTTCAAAGAAATCTCGTCTTTCGGGCTTAACAGACCTTCAAGCCTGTCAATCTGGCTCCTCGTAAGCGCAGGAGCACTTTCCTGAACAGGGGCTGCAGTAGCCGCAGGGCTTGCCATTTCCTTTGACAATGCAGGCGCTGCCGAAGGAGAGCTTGCTGCTGAAGCTGAAATCGGTGATGATGTAGAAACAGATGCTGATCCTGAAACCGGTGCGGCAGGTGCTGATTGATGTTCAGAAGATGGAGCCTGTACCGCTGCCGTAGTTTCAAGAGGTTTTGGAGCTCTTGCGATGGATTTTGGCATTGCCTTTTTAGTTCTGGTGGGAGCGGAAACTACCTTTACTTTCACGCTGGTCTGAGCTTCGCTTGCCTTTGTGAGGAACTTATTGATATCCTCATCCGAAACCCTGCAGCGTCTGCAGGTCTTTTTATATTTGTGGTGCCTGAGCGCTCTTGCGGTCCTGCTGCTCCTGGAGTTGTTTACAACAAGACTGTCCCCACATGCCATTTCGATAAAGATCTTACTTCGTGAGACTTCGTGGTTTTTGATTTTATGAATTGTTCCGGTCCTGGACATCCAGAGCCCGGTTGCAGATATCAGAGTGCTTAGTGGTTTTTTATCCATAGTGTTACCCCTCGGTGAACTAAAACCCGGATATTTCCAAGAACAGTATTCAGAATCCCGGCTTACAGAACATAAGCGTGGAGCCAGCAATTGCTGACAGCTACCCGGAAAAGAGATGGATATCCCAGGAGATAGAAACAGTTCATAGGCTCTGGAAAGCCCTTCCTGAATCTACAAAAAAATCTCAGTGGAATGTTATGCAAGTGCCATTCCGGGATTCAGAAACGTGGCGGAAACCCCGGGAATCTAACCCGGCTGAACGGATTTAGAGTCCATTCGATCTACATGATCAGGTTTCCTCCTTGACAAAACAGAATAAAAATCCCTTGTTGTTTTCTTTCTCTATAGCAATCTTAGTTGATTAATAAAATAATATTATTTGATATATATGTTTATTGGTGATAAATTATCCGAATTCGTGGTCGAATTTATAGTTTTTGGAAAATAGTTTACGCAGGCAGATGTCGATAAAATATTTAAAAGTAAAATAGTTCCAGGAATTCTATCGAAAAATCTTAATGAAAGAGGCGAATAAAAGCCCCCGGGAAAAAGTAAAATGGACAACGAATAAATCAAGTTTTCCTGTTTATGATTTTTCGTACATTCCCAGTGTGCTCAGAGAAAGGGCGGTTGCGTTTATGTCGTCTTCTTTATTTCCCCAGGCTCCGCTTTCCCTTACTTTTCCGAGGAGCCAGTGAATGGAAATTTCAAGTTCGTTCTTGAAGCCCGCAAGGATCAGTGCCTGAATTGCCAGGTTGCTTGTAGAAATATGCTTCCAGCCTCCATCCTGCTCTCTTTTTGAAAGGATCCATTCAGCTCTTTCGCGGATAAATTCTTCAAAATCCCTGTTGTCAGTCAGATTTTCCTGTTTTTTGAGGGCTGAAATTATAAGGGAAGTGGTGCCGACCTGTTCCCATGCGGGACCGTAGTTTTCATATAACCAGTCACAGCCTTCTCTGTCCGAAATTTCCATGTCAGCAAGAGCCCCCAGACTGTATGCAGTATCATAGACGTCTTCGTTCCATGAGCCTTCTTTTTTCATGGAAAGCAGCCACTTTTCCGGCGCTTTGAATATAATTCCTTCAGCCGAAAGGGCTGAACATGCTCTTGCTGTATTTCTTATTGATGAGTTCCAGGAGTCGAATTTCATTTTAAGGATTAGATTTGTAACGTAAGGGTTCTTGAGTCCCCATAAAGCATGAGCTGACACTGTACTGGCAAGTTCCTTTACTGATTCAATTTTCTGGGTGGAAAGCCAGCAGAAGCTTTTTTTTACGACATCAAATGCCGGGTCGCTTGGAATTTTTGGGTGCTTTTCAGAATGCATAAGTTAAAACCTGACTGAAAAACTAATCTGGACCGTTTTGGACTGTTTTTGGGTAATTGCCTCTCGGAGGTTGATACATATATATAAACCATATGCAGACTTTGAATAGAAGATAACTTACTGAGGAGAAACTTACAGATGCCTGGTGGAGACGGTACCGGTCCTGCAGGTCAGGGCCCGGGATAGGCAGAAGCAGCGAAAATAAAGAAAGGTGCAGGGGCAGGAGAAAAGCTTCATGAGGCCCCGGAGGGCTGTGCGTCTGCCCTCTGTGTGGGTTTGAAACGCCTCACCAATCAGGAGTCCCGTGCACCATGGTTGAATGTGGACACTGCGGAAGCCCAGTGAAAAGGAAATGACTGAAAATTAATTTCCTTTTCAGGGGCAGGGCGCACGCACGACCAGCACTTCGGCTTTTGCATGCCTTACTACCTTTTCCGTAACCCCTCCAAGCAGAAACCTGTCGATTCCGGCTTTTCCCTGTGTCCCCATCACAATCATATCAATATCGTTTTTCTCCGCAAAGTCCAGGATTTCCTGGGCAGGGTGCCCCTGAAGAAGGACTGGATTTATCTTGACACCGATTTCCTTTCCCATTTCCTCTATCTCAGCAACGGCTTCGCTTCCCTCTTTTCCTATCTCCCAGTCATAACTTTCAGGCATAATCGGAGAACAGCAGGAAATACCTGCAACATATACGGCATAGACCTCAGCGCCGGTACTTTTTGCAATTTCAAGCCCGGAGCAGGCTGCACTTTTTGAGTTTTCCGAACCGTCGGTTGCAAGTAGAATTTTTCTGTAAGGATTTCGTTTCATAAAGTATCCTCTCGCTGTGGCTCTCTCATGTCGGGTCCGTTTTTTTTTCACTGTTCTTTCTCGCCCGCTACAGGTGTCAGGACTTCTTCACTCTTCTGGCAACGGCGGAAAAGCTCGACAAATTCATAGATATCGTGTACGATAAGTACCGGGACTTTTGCATTCCTTAAGACTTTTGCAGATACGCTTCCAATCGCGAACTGTTCATATCCGCTTTTTCCAAGCGAGCCCACAACAATCATGTCAACTTTTTGTTCTTCTGCAAAGTCCACAATTTCTTCCGCCGGGTTCCCTTCGAGTACTACGGATTCAACTTTCACTCCGGCAGCTTTTGCCTTTTCCTCAACATGAGATACTGCTTCACGGCCAATTTTCTTAAACTGCTTGTACGCTTCTTCTGCCCACGCTTCTTCCATTAAGTCATTAAAAACTGGATCGATGACATGTACGGCATAGACTTTTGCCCCATTTAACTTCGCAATTTCTATCCCGAAATCCACTGCTTTTTCAGTACCTTTTGAGCAGTCAGCAGCGATCAAAATTTGTTTGTACGGCTTTTCTTCTTTTTGTCCCCTGACAACCAGAACAGGGATTTTTGCACGTCTTACAACTTTTTCGGATACACTCCCAAGCATAAAACGTTTGATTCCGCTTTTTCCAAGAGAGCCTACGACAATCATGTCAACTCTCTCTTCTTCTGCAAAATCCACAATTTCTTCTGCCGGATTTCCTTGAAGCACTACGGATTCGACTTCCATTCCTGCAGCTTTTGCCTTTTTCTCGACATAAGAGGTTGCTTTATGCCCTGTTTCCTCAAGCTGCTCTATTTTTTTAAACTTCTTCTTGTCCACTGGAACTGAGCCATAAGAACCTGTATCAATGACATATACGGCATAGACCTTTGCCCCCTCAAATTTCAAAGTATCTATCCCGAAATCCGCTGCTCTTTCGGAGGCTTCTGAACCATCCGTAGCTATCAGAATTTTTTGTGGTGTAAATTTTTCATTATTCTCTCCCATACTATCCCCCTCGTATTCTGGATTTATTATTGAGCCAATACCAGAACTCAGCTTATTGTTACCAATTTATGTTCTTTAACCTCGTGGCTGGCAACTGAATTACTTAAAAAAATAAAATCCGGAAAATTGGAATTGGCTCATCCGTGTTCAACGGCTTTAGTGCTTTTCATTGTCTCTTCCCGTGCACGACCAGCACCGGAACCTCTGCATTCCTTACTACCTTTTCGGATACGCTTCCGAGAAGGAAGCGTTCAGCATCGGTTTTTCCGAGCGAGCCCACGACAATCATATCAACTGCATGTTTTTCTGCAAAGCTAAGGATTTTTTCAGCCGGATGCCCTTCCCGGATTACGAATTCTACGTCAACACCTGCTGCTTTTGCAGCTTCTTCGACTGCCGCCGTCATTTCAAGCCCGAAAGTCTTAAAATGCTCTTCCATTGCTGTTTTCAATCTCGGGTCGCTTTTTCCGGCTGGATAACATGTGTCATCAATAACATACAGGGCATAGACTTTTCCCTGGCTTAGCCTTGCGATTTCCATTCCGGCACTTATTGCCTGTGCACCGTTCTCCGATCCGTCAGTAGCAATAAGGATCTTTTTGTAAAGATCTCTCTCCATACCCCTCTTCCTCCCGGTTTACCCCTTTTAATCAGTATTTAATTTTACGATCTGATTCTTACCATATTTCCCCCAGGCAGAATCAGATCGTTTTATTTTCTGTTCAGAACCAGATTATGCCTGTATCAACTTTTTATCACTTCTGTGCTTTTCCCGGACAACCAGTACAGGAATTTTTGCATGCCTTACTATTTTTTCAGATACGCTTCCAAGTACAAGACGTTCATATCCGCCTTTTCCGAGTGACCCCACTATGATCATATCGATATTATTATCCTCTGCAAAACTTATGATCTTTTCAGCCGGATTTCCTCTAAGAACTCTGGACTCAACTTCTATTCCTGCAGCTTTTCCGATCTTCTCTATATAAGAGGTTGCTTCATGCCCTGCTCTCTCGAATTCTTCAAGAGTCTCTTTTGACCAGATTTTATCCAGCGAAACTGAACGATAAGGTGTAGTATCAATGACATATACGGCATAGACTTTTGCCCCACTGCACCCAACCATTTCTATCCCGAAATCTGCGGCTTCATTTGCGGTCTCCGAGCCATCGGTAGCGATCAGTATCTGTCTTCGCGGTTTAGATTTGATCTCAATATTTTCCATACTTACCCCTCATGTTCTCGATTCGTTGTTTCTAAGTTTGTATTCTCATATTCCGGAATTTTATCATTTTTACTGGCTCTTTGCACGTACGACAAGTACCGGAACTTTTGCGTTTCTGAAGATTTTTTCGGACACACTGCCTATCAGGAAACGTTCGATTCCGCTTTTTCCAAGCGAGCCAACAATAATCAGATCCATTCCGTTTTTTTCGGCAAAATTAACAATTTCGTCTGCAGGATGCCCTTCCAGAAGGACAGGCTCCACCTCCAGACCTGCGTTTTTTGCAGTTTTTTCCACGTAAGACACGGCCTCTTCAGCAAGTTCCCTGAACCGGTCATACATTTCCTCTTCCCAATCAAGATCTTCAGGGACCGAAGAATAAACCGACCTGTCAATCACGCTTACTGCATAAATTTTCGCTCCGCTCAGGCGAGAGAGCTCAATTGCTGTATCTGCCGCTTTTCGGGCACTTTCTGAGCCATCAGTTGCAAGCAGAATTTTTCTATACAGTGTACTCCTCATGATCCAGCCCCGAGAATTTTTTCCCTTCTCTGAATATCGATGTGTTCATATTAATAATTTTCATTCATTTATTCCCTCCAGAAAATAAAAATATCTATGAAAGTAAAAAGCATATACTTTTGAAGACAATTAATGGGGAGGAGGATAGATCTTGGGAAAATATAGTGTCAAATCTTCCCGGATACTAATTTTGATGTCCATTATCTTCCTTTTTGCTTCTGGAAGCGGATGCATCCGGAGTTTTGAAGAGGAAAGCTATTACAGCATCAGAGATATGGACATCTCGGCAGACCATGCAGGGACATCTTTTGTAGACCTCAATGTTACAACATACATAGAAAAATACCAGGGAGACACAGAGAAAAATACCTCTCTTCTTTTGAAAGTTTACAGCACAGAGAGCGGGCTGCTCGAAGTTAAGGAGCAAGTAAATCTCGGGAAGCTCAAAAAGGGAGAAACAAAAATAGTAAGCCAGAGCCTTAGCCTTCCCAAGACCGGAGGATATGACATACGCTCAGTACTTTTCGAAGAAGATATCCAGAAAAGCAGCGGAGAAATCAAAGTTTACAACCTGGATTATCTGCCCGCAGATGTGCAGGATATAGGGCTTGAGATTTCCGAAATGGATTTCAAGGTAAGGAAAGTGGAAGATGGAAAGGTCCTCGTTGAAAGTGATATCTATATCACAAACGAAGGCAGGGAAACAAGCTCTGATTTTCGTGCGCTTGTCAAGGTTCGGGAGATGGATGCAGGGCTTCTAGCAGATAAGGTCTGGATCCAGACCGGAGAGATCAAACCCGAAGCAACAGTTATCCGGAGTGTCAACCTGACAATGCCGGACCAGTACAACTACATTCTCGAAGTGCTGATCTGGAATAATGATACTATCGTGAGGCGCGGAGAGGGTTACATCCGGCTTAATCCTGAAATAGAGGTTAAGGATGAGGACGCAACGAAAACAAGGAAGATCCAGACAAGCGAATTCGAAAATCTTGGCGAACCTGAAATGGTTCCTGAAGAGGATTATGCCGAAGAGGGGGCTACTCCTGGGTTCAGCCTGTTACTGTCAGCAGTCCTGATATGTTCGGCAGCAATTCTAAGGAGGCGGTTTGGATGAATGAAACTGAAGATTTCAGTAATAAAGAGGAGGTCAGACCTGAAACACAAAAGGCAAAGGCATCAGACCTCGGGGAGAACTTCAAGAAAGGAGTTTTTGTGATTGCCATGCTTCTCCTGCTTGTGGCAACTTTCCAGCTTTATTTCTCCTTAACAAGGGTAATCAACATGTGGTTTGAATACCAGTATGTCCCCATTTTTACGGCTGTGTACAATTTCATTGTCCTGGTCGTAAGCCTCTACATTATCAGGCTGTACATAATAAAACGCTGAAAACAACACGCAGAAAATGGCACGCTAGAAATAAAACGCCGGGATCTGGAAAAACAAACCGCTAATTTGAAGAGACTTCATTGGTCATCGGTTAAGACCTTCTTTTCCTCTTGCAATAGTGTTTTTCATTT
>NZ_DAOOUJ010000070.1:0-13708 GCF_035390745.1 Methanosarcina sp.
CAAAAAGAAATTATGGAAAAATTGAATTTATGCGCTTAAAAAAGCGGAAGTTAGGCTCAATATCTCTCTTTCTTTCTGCACCAGACGTTCTGATTCTTTACGCAAAGTTATGTCCCGAGCAATTATCAGGAGAGTTTCTCTTTGGGCACCCGTGGCTAAGAAACTAATCTCTACATCAAGGATACTATTGTCTGACCTTTTGATCTTCGTCTCAAAAAACGCCGATCCTTTCTCCAGAGTCGCATTCAATGCGTCCTGTAAGCCGGGAAGAGATTCTTCAGTAAATAGAGAGAGAAAGGGAATTTGTTCAAGATGAACCCTATCATATCCGAGAAGTTTACAGCCTTTAGGGTTAACTTCCAGAATACTCTCCCCTCTTGTTATGAAAATTGCATCATTGGACTGCTCAAACAGAGCCCTGTATATTTCTTCTTCAGCCATTAGATTGTCCTCGGCAGTTGACTTAAAAACGAATTATTTTCTCATATTTGCCTCAGCTTCAACATATAAATGCACTTTTCAGGGATTGAAGAAGACTAAATTATGAGAGGTCATTAATAAAAAATTTATACTGTCCAACTACTTATTACTTTTTATTATAAAGATTTATTGTTTAAGATTAGATCAGGGGGAAAAATATAATATCCTGTTCAGGTTTCTCCGAAATAAAAAAGAAGGGGGATTTTCTCCCCGATAAGCCAGTCTGACCAGCAGACAGACCAGAACCTGAAAAAACAAAGTCCGAAGACGATTATTCCCTTTTCATCTGCGGGAAAAGGATTACTTCTTTAATGGATTCGAGGCCCGAAAGGATCATGGTAAGGCGGTCAATTCCAAGCCCCATGCCTCCGGTTGGGGGCAGCCCGTACCCGAGAGCGTTTATGAAATCGTAATCTACAGTCTGGGCTTCAAGGTCTCCAAGTTTCCTTTTCTTATCCTGTTCCTCGAATCTCTTTTCCTGTTCAAGCGGATCATTTAATTCGGAATATCCATTTGCCAGTTCCCAGCCATTAAGGAAAAGCTCGAAACGCTCGACAAAACCTGCTTTTTCCCTGTGGCTTTTAGCCAGCGGGGAGTTTTCTACAGGGAAATCGTATATGAAAGTCGGGTCTATCAGCTTGTCCTCTACGAGTCCCTCAAAAAGCAGGGCAAGGAATTCACCGTGGCTCTTTGCTTTCTCGTAGTCTTCGATCCTGTTCTCGATTGCGATTCTCTTAAGCTCTTCAAGTGAGTGAGAAAAGACATCAAGCCCTGCATACTCTTTTAAGGCTTCTTCCATGGAAATTCTCTTCCAGGGAGAGCGGAGATTGATGGTTTTTTCTCCCATTTTGACTTCATAGCCGCCTGTCAGCTTGAATACGAGTTCCGATATCAGGGATTCGGTTAAGTCCATCATGTCATTATAGTCCCTGTAAGCCTCGTACACCTCTATCATTGTGAATTCAGGGTTGTGAGTGGTGTCTATGTCTTCGTTCCTGAAGTTTTTGCAGATTTCAAAAACCCTCTCGTATCCGCCGACAACAAGCCTCTTGAGGTAAAGTTCAGGAGCAATTCTCAGGAAGAGGTTCTGCCCGAGGCAGTTGTGGAAAGTCGTGAAGGGCCTTGCATTTGCTCCTCCATAGACGGTCTGAAGTATGGGGGTCTCAAACTCCAGAAATTCCCTGTCAGCAAGGAACCTTCGGATTTCCGAGATAAGTTTGCTCCTCATTACGAAAATTTCTCTCTTCTCGGCATTGACTATAAGGTCGAGGTACCTCTTTCTGTACCTGGTTTCAACATCTTTTAAACCGTGGAATTTCTCAGGGAGGGCGCATAGGGACTTTGAGAGCAGGGAAAATTCGGAGACGCTGATAGAGTTTTCTCCTCTCTGTGTCCTGAAAAGTGTGCCCTGAATGCCTATAATATCACCCGAATCAACCAGAGTTTTAAAAGTATTGAATTCTTCGTCCGGAAGGTTTCCTTTCCTTAAAGTAACCTGAATTCTGCCCCCCTGGTCTCCAAGATCGGCAAATATCATTTTTCCAAGCCTGCGGATATTGTAAAGCCTGCCAGCAGTTCTTACAGTCAGACCTTCGTTCTTTTCGAAATCCTCAAATTTTTCCAGAATTTCACAGATGTCTCCGTTCTTTTCGAACCTGTATGGGTAGGGGTTAAGACCCTTGTTTATGATACCGTTTAATTTTGCGAGTTTTGAGTCGTCAAAAGCCCTGGAACCAGATAAACTGGAATCTTCAGGAAGGGGCACATTTTCAGATAAATCCGTGTTGTTAATTTCCATAGTCATTGAATCAGTACATCCTCTTCAGGTGATACGAATAATCAATTAAAGATACAAATTAAAGATACAAATAAATCAACTGTAACCGACCAGTGTTAAATTTCTAAATGATTACCGGCAGACCGATAATGAATCCATAAACCGGCAGCGAGCTAGCCGTAAAGGAATTAATAATGAATCAGTTAAAGCCAGGCAGAAGGAACTTAAAGAATCTGCTGTAGACCTGTGAACTTCAAGTTCACCTCTGCGGCTGAAAGCTGCAAGCTTGAATTATCAGGAATAATAACTGTCTATTAGCCTGAGTCCTGACATTTATTTTTTTCCATACATCCATGCATCTTATATAAACATTGAGAAAAGAGTATGAATCATTTAAAACAGTATTGTTTTCTGAGAAAGTCTTTCCTGCAGGTTTTGCTGAAGACATACACTATGCTGTAAATTTGCCCTGGTTTTTGCCCTGTTTTGCCCTCAGAATTTATGGTCTTTCCACTACCCTGAAAGAAATCCTGAATTCCGTTCCATTTTCCCGTTTAAGCTCCAGGTTTCCGTCCAGCTGGTCAGCAAGAATGCTTACCAGCTTCAGCCCGAGAGACTCAGTGTTTTCCAGTTCTAAGTTTTCAGGAATTCCTTTACCGTTATCCGAAATTATCAGGCTGAAAAGAGATCCCTGCGTTTCAGTACTCTTTTCTTCCCTGCAAAGCCGGATTCTAATTTCCCCCTCATTTTTGGTAAATGCGTGCTTCAGGGAATTGGAAACAAGTTCGTTAACAATTATCCCCAATGGAACTGCAATATCCATGTCAAAGAAGATGTTTTCCTCAAGATCCATGTTTAAGCTGAGATCATCATTTCCAAGTCTGTATGTCTGAAAAAGGTTCTCAGCGAGTTTCTCGATATATGATGAAAAATTCAGTGTGTCGAACCCTCCCCCTTTGTACAGCTCCTCATGGATAAGAGCCATTGATATAACTCTGTCCTGACTTTCCCTGAAGGCTTCCAGAACCTCTGAATCCTTAATATATTCTCTGTTATTGAATTTTTCAGCCTGAAGATCAAGCAGGGAGGAGATTACCTGAAGGTTATTCTTAATTCTGTGGTGGATTTCTTTTTTACGGGCAGTTTCGATATTAGTAAGGGCTTCTTCAGCTTCTTTTCGCTTGGTGATGTCAGTTAACATACTCATAACGCCCGTAAACCTGCCTTCCTCATCAAAAAGGGGTTTAGCATTTAGAAATGTCCATTGGGGGGAGCTATCTTTTCGTATTAATTTCAGTTCATAGCTCTCACTTATTCCCTGAATCCTCTTTTCCAGATGCATTTTGACAGCAGATCTGCATTCTTCACTGATGAACCCCCATACTGGTTTGCCAATAACTTCTTCCGGAAGATATCCGAGCATGTCTGTTACTTTGGGGTTAACATAAGTAATTACGGACTCGCTGCTAGTTATGAGTATGACCTCGTTTGCTGTCTCAACTATGTTGCGGTACTTTTCCTCACTTTCCCGAAGTTTTTCTTCTACTCTTTTTCTTTCGGTTATGTCCCTGGAAATGAACGAGATAGCAGTCAGTTTGCCGTAGCTGTCAAAAACCGGAGAAAGAGTTATTGAAACATGTATTACCTTCCCGTCCTTTCTTAATCTCGAAGTCTCATAGTGGTTGATCTTTTTCCCCTGTTTAATAAGTTCACTTAATTGTTTTGTTTCTTCCCGCAAATGAGGAGGAGCCAGTAGGGATGTGTGCTTTCCAATAGCTTCTTCTGCCGTATAACCATAAACTTTCTCTGCTTCTTCATTGCAACTAAGAATAATGTCATCAAGGGATATGGTGCCGATAGCATCATTTGACGATTTCACAATATTCGCCAGGAGCTGAATCTTCTCTTCTGATTTTTTACGCTCAGTAATGTCCTGAACTGTACCTTTAATTTTAACAGGGACATTTTTATTATCCATAACATATTCCGAGGTCAGATGGACTGTGCGTTCTTCCCCGTTATCCAGGACAATTCTAAAATCAATACCAAATGGTTTTTCTCTGGAAGCTTCTTTAATGGCATCACAATAGTGGTCCCGATCATCTGGATGTATGTAGCTTAAATATTCATTGAAAGTAGGTGCTTCTTTTTTGGGGTCTCGCCCGAATATACGGTACATTTCCTCAGACCAGTATGCCTTATCAGCCGCAATATCCCATTCCCAGTTTCCTATATGAGCCATTTTTTGAGCTTCAGCAAGACCTTCCTGACTTTCTTTCAACGAGTTGTAAGCCTTTTCAAGCTGGGCGGACCGTTCTTTAATTTTTTCTTCTAAATTATCGTATGCTTTTTTTAGAGCTTTCTCCGCTTTTTTGCGTTCTGTAATATCCTTTGCGATCTCAAACCGCACATCCCTGCCGTCCGGCCATTTGATTATCCGGTCCATGATCATAAAACACCGGTCCAGAGTGGGGTTGTGATACTCCCAGTGGTAGGGCTTTTCCCTTTCCTTTAGAATAATTGGACTGGTGCAGAAATCACATGGAGAATCTCTCCGCTGGAACTCACGGTAGCAAATCCTCCCCACAAGTCCACCGCCGAACTTCTCCTTCACCGCCTTATTCACGTACAGAACTTCATAGGTATGCGGGTCAGTCACATACACCATATCGTCGATGCCATCGAAAATAGACAGAAGCTGAGACCGCTCGAAAGCCAGGATCTCCTCGGTCCTTTTGCGCTCGGTGATATCAGTGAGCATCCCCATAGAGCCAGAGAACTTCCCATTCCTGTCAAATAAGGATTTAGTATTTACAAGTGCCCATAAAGGCGAGCCGTCTTTACGTATAAATTTAAATTCATGGCTTTCATCGATACCCTTCTGCCTCTTTTCCCTGTTAAGCCTGGAAACATTCGGATCTTTTTCATCAGTGAAGTCCCACCCGGATCTGCCAATCATTTCATCCTGAGTATATCCCAGCATCTCCGTCATTTTTTTATTCACGTAAACAATCCTGTCTTCAGCATCAATTATCCATATGCCTTCGTTTGCTGTCTCTACAACATTGCGGTACTTCTCCTCACCCTCCCTCAGTGAATTCATCAATGCATCATGTTTCGCCAGCGACCTGGACAGCATGACATTGCTGTAGCTTAGCTGTGAGATCATGTGTGCAAGCTTCGTTAAGAATGTCATACCTGCATCAACAGTCTTCCTGCTTAATCTGGGGACTTTCTCAAGAGCCGCTATATACTCCTTTTCGTTGAAGCCGTATTTTCTTGCCTGGGATCGGAAAAACTCATAATCAATCAGCTCATTTTCAAAAAAGAACTGGCCTGAGAAGATATTGCCGACATGCTGGCCTCCCACCATAATAGGAGTCGCTATGTCCCACATGTTGTTCCTGCACCTGTACAGTTTAAACTCTCCAGGAAGGACGCCTGCGGATAGTTTTGTGTCGCTTTCTACACAGCACTTGCAGGTCTCAGGATGGACTCTGTGGAATCTGGTACAGATATCCTGCCACCCGACACTCACCAGAACACTGCCTTTAAGGTCAACCAGAGCCATGGTTATTTGATCAAACTTGTAGAAATCATCCATAAGGGACTGGACCGCCTGAACATCAATAATATCAGCAAGATCCAGATTATCCGTCTCCCTGCAAGATGAAACAATAATCTCATGTTCAGGCTGGGTACCCTTCTCAATATGGTGCAGTGCCTCTTCCACCCTCATACCCCCGGTAACATCGTAAGTAATATAGAAATCACTGGATAACGCGCCGCTGTTATCAGGTTCTGGATCCACTTTTTCTCTCACACAGCTGATTTCATTTTCCGTGATGATTCCGGACTCCAGATCTTCCTAATTCTCCTGCCTCACTTACTTAACCCTCTAACTTTCTTAACTCTCTATTGTCTGTGAGTAAGCTGACAAATTCACATAATAGGGGGAGCATAAACTGCATGAGATAATTAAAGAAATCCTGAAATTAGTCTCCGCACTCCGATTTATTCCCAAAAAAATCTGAAAATTCATATCAGTAATAATTTTTGTCAGTAATATATCATTAATTTCATAAAGACGTTTCGACATGCAGATAAATGTTTTCTTTAATTGATTTTGGAAGAAAAAGTATGACAGGAAATTGAATAAGGCATTTTTTGGGGGAAGAGATCTAAGAATCAGAAAGGAAATATGACTATTTTCTCAAGGGATTTGAAATATTCTGCAAAAATACGAAGCAGAAAATTTGCAATAAAACCGCTCTTTATGCTTGAAGACGGATCCTCTGGATATCTGCAATTAGTTCATGCCGGTTTCTCAGAGTTTTTGCGCCTTCTGCTTCCCATCCTGCTTCTAAATCTTGTATGCTCCAGCCTGCGGATATTCCTTATCAGCCCAAGCCTTGTTCCATCCAGCAGATACAGCTCCGCATTTTCCAGTTCTATTCCTCCGGACGAGAAAACCGGACCCAGAAGGTCTTCCTGTGTGGACTCGTTGAAAGGAACGCCCCCGCAGAGTTCATTGAAAGCAGGCATAATAAAAACTTCAGGGTCAGCCCAGACATTCTCGTTTTCAAAGTCAAGGCTTCCGAAGCGTTCTTTCAGAGTTCCGGCTCTGAATTTTGTCCTGACCCATGCAGGCTCAACTATTGAATAGCCGAAGGCGTCGGTAAAACGTACCGTTGGATGGTTATGCGCAGTAATAACGTTGGATGCAGCCAGCAGTTCGGGGGCAGGCCAGGTATGCCCGTGAAAATACCCTATACCGTCAAGTACGGCTCCCCTTGCAGAATGAACTTTTATGTCCTTTTGCCCGTTAAAGAGAAATTCTATTCCTCCATCGTGGTTTCCCGGGAAAATATCCACATGTGAGCATTCAGCAAGCGTTTCAAGAAAGCGGGGAATCTCGTCTTTTTCCTGCCAGGAAACCTGAGGGACGTTATGCTTTACATCCCCAAGGAGCACTATCCGGTCAGGAGTAACTGCCTGTATATACCCGAGAATCCGGTCAAGCCTGTCTTTCATGCGGCTGGGCAGATTAATTCCGCTTCTGTAAAGGTCCCATTCGATCCCAAGGTGGATATCGGCAATAACCAGGGCAGTTTCCGTATTAGTAGCCGTAAGTGCAGGTTCTTCAAGGAGAGGTATGATATCAGGAGGCATAAGTGATCAGTAGAGAGACGGTTTTTTAAAATGTGATGGAATACCAGGGGAGTATCAGTATAATAATCTATGTGACCTTCAGATAGTGCCGGATTTCAGGTATAGAATATATACGTCATTTTATATAAATAAAGTAGAGATTATAAAAACCGGAAGGAACTGAAAATACTCTTTTCAGGCAGAAAAGAAAACTTAAAAAAGTTTAAGTCTTTGTGAAACAACTAAAACTCTGCTTTTTTAATAACAGGAATTATAAAGAGATTTGAGATAACCGTCTGAGAACTTTTTTATCGTTTCGAAAGCTTTTCTACTTTCTCCGAGAGCTCTTCCATCATTTTCCGCATTTCTGCAAGCTCACCCTGTACTTCAAGGAGCCTGTCATATGTCGGGCTCCTGTTGTCCTTAATTGCCTGCTCCTCAGAGAAACGCTGCTTGCTCGGAAGGACGTATACGTAAATGATCCACATGGCAGCCAGTCCGGCAAATCCCATAGCTCCGAGGAAGAGCAGATAATGAGGAAAAACAGCCCGGATATATGAATCTCCCGAATTGTAATACTGCAGGCGGCTGATCATGAGGAAGTTCAGAATAGAAAAAAGGAACATGGTTTCACTCATGAGTACAAGGAAACCGCCCAGCCGTGTACTCATCCTGCGCTGGCGTGGAATAAGTTGGTCAAACATTTTCAGCACCTTGTTTTTGTAATAAAGGGCAGGTCTTACGCCTCATACTTAAGCACATCATCAATAGTGTCCACGTATTCGACGTTTATCCCTACATTTTTCTCGATATATTCCTCGGCATCCACGATTTCCGGAACTCTTTCAATTACTGTGAAACTACCTATATTTCTTTCCCGAAGTTTATAAGTGACAAGCTGACTGTTTTCCCTGGGAAGAAGGAAGAGCGTTTTCCCGCCGGCTTCTGCTGCCATGGCTTTTTCAAGGACGCCGCCTATCTTTCCGATATTGCCTTCATTGTCAATAGTGCCCGTAAGGGTAATACTGTTATTAAGAGTTGAGTTTTCAAGGGCAGAGATTGTAATAAGGGTCATCAGAGCACCTGCACTGGGTCCATCGACTCCCGGGATTTCGTCTTTAGCTGTGATGCTGAAGATAATGTCACTGCTTGAAAGTTGTTTTCCGGTTTCATTCTCAGCCACAAAGACTGCCGTATTCGCTGCATCCTGGAAAACCACACCCATAAGAGGTGTTGTCTGGACAAGCACACGGCCTTTTCCGGGCTGAACTTCTACCGAAATATTGATAAGGGCACCTTCTTCGGAGACAGACTGCCTTACAAAAGGCCCATCCTGCTCGGTCTGGACTTTCTGGAAAACTGCAGGACCCTGGAGAGTAGCAAAGCCTTGCAGACTCTCCGGACGAATTTGAGAGCCATTCTGAAGCTCATAGATTTTTTCACGATATGAGTCAAGCTGGGAAGCATAGGACTGAAGAGACTGGTTATCCTGAGTTATCTGCGTTTGAAGTCTCTCATTTTCTTTTTCAAGAGAATTTATACGTTCCTGCATTTCCTGGACCTGTGCCCCCTCAACAGGGGCCTGATAGAAAAAAACAAAATAAGCATTCGCAATAAGCGAAAGGACAAGGATAAGGGCAAGAAGCTTTGATTTCATATGATAAATTACTCTGCATAGCTTGTACTTATTTTTTCCTCAGGAGACCTGAGAAGGTAAAGAAAAAAATGAAATAAAAAAAGGGGATCTGACCATGAGAAATAGAATAAAACCTTATAAGCAAAACAAATTGAATAGATACTTTATATACTAAATTTAACTTTCACCGGCTTTTTTTACTTTTGGCCCTTCTTTTGTGTCCTGCACGATATAGCCCAGGGATTTAATTTTCTCCCGGATTGCGTCAGAAGTTGCCCAGTCTTTCATTTTCCGGGCAGTTTCGCGTTCCTCAACAAACTTAAGAACTTCTTCCGGAACTTCTTCTTTGCCAGCCTGTACAAAGATGCCAAGTACATCTGAAAATCGTTTATAAAGGGAGTGGAGTTGTTCCAGAACCTGCCTGCTCCTTCCTGCCTCCATGTACAGGTTGGCTGTGCGTGAAAGTTCCCTGAAAACTGTTATTGCTTTAGGAGTATTGAAATCATCCTCAAGGGCTTCCCTGAACTGGACCTCAAGTTCTGGAAGGACTTTCAGGGTATCCATGTCTTCAGGGCTTGACCCGTTTTCTGCATTCCTCAGGGCAAATTCAAGGTTGGTAAGAGTCTCCTTAAGTTTCAGATAATTGTTTTTTGCATTTTCCGCAAAAGCTTCGGAATAGTCCAGTTTTTTCCGGTAATGCACTGAAAGGAACATGAAGCGTACAACCTCGCCTCCGTACTTATCAATAATCTCAGGCAGGGTGAAAAAGTTGCCTCTGGACTTGCTCATCTTCTCTCCTTCAACTATAAGGTGCTCTCCATGGATCCAGTTGCATACAAAGGGTTTTCCTGTTGCACCTTCTGACTGGGCGATCTCGTTTTCATGGTGAGGGAAGATAAGGTCCACGCCACCAATATGTATGTCAAGGGTCGGGCCAAAACTGTTCATTGCCATTACCGAGCACTCGATGTGCCAGCCTGGGCGGATTTTTCCCCAGGTGCTTTCATAGTAAATTCCCCTTTCGATCTCCTCAGGAGTTGAGGCTTTGAGGAGAGCAAAATCCCTTGGGTTGTCCTTGTCATACTCATCCACATCTACGGATGCGCCAATTTTGATGTTGTCAAAATCGAGCTTTGAAAGCTTGCCGTAGTCTGGAAACCCTGAAATCCTGAAATAGACTGACCCGTTTTTTTCGTAAGCCAGCCCTTTTTCGATAAGCTTCCGTGCAAGTTCTATCATGCCGCCAACGTTTTCCGTGGCTCTGGGATAGGCTGAAGCCCGCTTTATGTTCAGCATATCAAGGCCTTTGAAGAATTCTGCGGTATACTTATCCGTAAAGTCCTTAAGAGACATTCCGGCTGCCTTTGAGTCCCTGATCGTTTTGTCGTCTATATCCGTGATGTTCATCACAAGCTTTACTTTATACCCCAGATATTCAAGGGTCCTGACGACGTTATCAGCCAGCAGAAAAGTCCGGTAGTTTCCTATGTGAGGCATATTATAGACCGTGGGCCCGCAGGCATAAATCGAAACCTCGCCTTCTTTTACAGGTTTGAATATTTCTTTACTTCTTGTCAGGGTATTGTAGACTTGCAGCATTCGGAACGCCTCTGATTATTTAAAATTCCTGAAAACAAATTTAAAAAACGCGTTAAAATGCGTTTAGTTTCCTTTTGTCATTCGAATTACCTGTTTTTCAGTTAATTAGCCCTATTTGCTCTATTACTCCCAACTGTTTTATTACTTTTGCAGCCGCAGATTCCCGAATAAAAAACCTGAGCCCAGAAATGAAAAGTGAAGGTCATGTAAAACTTTCATCAAACACCGACACTCCAAGCCTTTCCAGAATTTTTCCAAGCCGGAAAAGAGGAAGCCCTACTGCATTGAAAAAATCTCCCTCAATCCTTTCTACCAGGACTGCCCCTTTTCCCTGAGCTGCAAAAGCTCCGGCTTTGTCAAGAGGTTCGCCTGTCCTCACATATGCTGAAACCTGTTCTTCACTCATTTCAGCCATCCAGACAGAGGTTGATTCGTATTCGCTGATCTCCTGCTTACTGTCAAGATCCAGGACAGTGAGCCCCGTTACTACTCTGAACTTTCTTCCGCTTAGCTTTCTCAACATCTCTTCAGCTTTTTTGGAAGAATCAGGCTTTCCCAGAACCTCGCTGTTATAGAGGACAGACGTATCAGCAGAGATTACAATTCCGGAATCAAAGTGTTTTGCAACATCTCTGGCTTTCTCTAAAGAATGCCTGACAAGGAGTTCTTCAGGGCTCAGACCCGGCAGGGGAGGTTCTTCATAAGAACTGGGGTAAACAATAAAATTATCTCCGATTAACTGTTTAAGCAGTTCTTTTCTCCTGGGGGATGCAGATGCGAGAATTATCCTGCGCATGGGGAAAACTCTGGATGGATAGGATATATCTCTATGCATAAAAGCGAAAAAAAATGATATTTCCGCTCATGAATGGACGCTGTCAAAGAATTTCCGGACGTTGTACAGGTCTTTGGTTTTCCCGAGGAGGATGCAGGCATCATTTGCCTGAAGAAGGAAGTCCCCTCCCGGAGTATGGTACATATTAGCACGCCTGCGGACCGACAGAATGGTTACTCCATGCTTTTTCCTGAAATCCAGTTCTGCAAGGGTTTTTCCATCGAAACTGGAGCCGCTGCCCACTTTAAGAACCTGAATATCAATTCCGGGGAGCCCGTCTTTTATACTGAAACCGCTGTCGATGCCTGAGTCAACAGTCAGTTTTCTCAGCCTTCTGTACCCATTAGCCCGCACATCATTTACCATTTTCTCAATATCTTCCCTCGGAACAAGATACTTTTCCAGCAGACGGACAAATATCTCCACTGAGGTTTCGTATTCTTCAGGGATTATTTCATCCGCACCCAGTGCGTTGAGCCGTTTCATTTCCTGAAGGTCGTGTACTTTTGCAATAACACAGATGCTGGGATTCAGCTCCTTTGCAGCCTTGACTATTTTTCTTGTGGCAGATGCATCAGAAATCCCGATTACGAGGACTCTTGCACCCTTAATTCCTGCATGTCCAAGGACGGCACTGAAGGTTGCATCTCCGTATTGTATATTTTCCCCTTTTGCTTTCTCCTGCTGTACGGTCTCAGGGTTCATTTCAAGGATGGTATAGGGGATACCTGCTGCTTTTGCAGCTTTCGAGACTGTCTTTCCGGAAAAACCAAATCCTACCACTATAAGGTGGTCTTTCATCTGAGGCTCGTCTATTTCTTCATTATACAGGGGCTCGGAATAAATTCCATTTACCAGTTTCATACCAAAAGTCATGCCTGAAACTTTCTGGACAATGAAATCAGCAGGCTTGTAAGAAGCGCTGATCAAAAAGGGTGTGACTCCCATAGTAAGGATTGAAACTGCCAGAAACGTCTGGTAGGTTTCCTCTGTCAGGAGGGAGTACTCAAGTCCCAGTCTTGAGAGGACAAAAGAGAATTCACCTACCTGAGAAAGCGCAACTCCTGTCATTATGGTTGTGCGGAGAGGGCACCCTAGAAGGAGAGTTACAAAAACTGCGGCTATTAATTTTATGATAATGAGAGTGATTGTTGCAATAACGATAAGAAAAAGGTGGTCAAGCAGGTAACTGATATTCAGAAGCATGCCCACGGACACGAAAAAAAAGCTCATAAACATGTCTTTTAAAGGCATGATATTACCTATTGCCTGCTGGCTGTATTGAGACCCTGATATGATAATCCCGGCTAAAAAAGCCCCGAGAGCCAGGGACAGCCCTATGCTGTAAGTAAAGACAGCTGCTGTCAGGCAGATGAAAACAACACTGACAAAGAACAGCTGTTTGCTCCCTGTCTTGCCTACATGGAAGAGTATCCATGGGACAAGGAACTTGGCACTCAGGATAAAAGCCAGAATGATTAAGGAACCTTTGAAGAATATATTGGGCAGAGCACCCTCAAAACTCACAGAACTTCCTGCAAGTATCGGAGTGATAAGGATAAGGGGCACGATGGCGAGGTCCTGAAATATGAGGATCGCAAGCGAGGTTTTTCCGTGTGGGGTATAGACTTCGTTTCTGTCCTGAAGAACTTTGAGAACTATTGCGGTGCTGCTGAGAGAGATAAGGAACCCTATAAATACAGATGAAGCCGGACTAAAACCGAGCCTTGTACAGCCGGCAAGTGCGAGAGTTGTTGTAAAGAGAATCTGGAGAATTCCACCTGCCAGTACGGCCTTTTTCATATTCCAGAGTTCTTTTAAGGAAAGGTCGACGCCAATAGTAAAGAGCAGGAAAACTATGCCCAGTTCGGCATTCAGTTCCATATTTTGCCCGACGTCCATAATCCCAAGCCCGTGAGGCCCTATCAGCATTCCGGTAACAAGAAAGCCCAGTACCGGAGGGACTTCAAATTTGGAGAATATGGTAAGGATAAGGATAGCAAAGCCCAGAATTACATCAACATGCGCCAGTACAGAGAGTTCCATTTCGTTTTGCTCCTCTGGAAATCAGAACAAAGATATTTACAGCTTCTTAAAGTAAAGTTTCTGAAATTTTTAAAAGATACAATAGAGTAGAGTGTACCAGACACCATTATACTCACCCGCCCCGCAAATATTGTCTAATGTAAGTAAGCAAATATTTATCAAAAGATATAATATTTTTGGTTGA
>NZ_DAOOUJ010000071.1:0-13186 GCF_035390745.1 Methanosarcina sp.
ATCTCCAGGAACCAGTAGCCTCCCCTCAGGACCATTTCACTCTCCATGATCCTTATTTTGTTTTTGAACAGCGGGCAGTCGGTAACAAAGGTATGGAACTCTCCGTTTTCACCGCAGGGGTCGATTGAAGGATTGTGCTTTTTCAGGGCGCACATGAAATTTTCATCGATCTTTCTGCCAGGCCACTCTTTTCCCAGCAAATCAGCTTTGACGCTGAGCAGGACCACCTCAAACCCCGAATCTATGAGGTCATTAATTATCTGTCCGGAACTCCTCTGCCAGAGCGGCATTATTAACTCCAGATCCAGTTCCCCGCATATCCTGTCAACAAGGTTTTTATGCGTCTCTATATGCCCGAAAACCGCTCCGTCAATTATCTCCCCTCTGTCCCTTAACTCACGGACCGCTTTTTTGAATTCCTGTTCATATGAAATAAAGTCCTTATGGATAAGTGGAATTCCAAGAGCCTCAGCCTGTGCATAAAGCAGGTCAGGATTGATGTCATGGGAGCCGCGCCTCTGGATTTCTCTGAAATTCAGGAGATGGGTGACCTCAAAACCTTCCGAAACTGCCCTGTAACATGCAAGGCAGCCGTCCTTTCCTCCGGTCCAGGAAACTACCACCCTGCCTTTAACGCTCCTGCCTTCATCTTTTTTGCAGGGATCATTTTTGACGTTATTGTTTTTGCTTTCATCGCACATGGTTGAAATGGACATGCTGCTCATGTGCTGAATACATGCACAATATGAAAAAAAAACTTTTGTTTTTTACCGGTTCTCTGCCCGGATATTCCTCAAACACTCCCTGAAACAAAAGCATTAAATCTAAAGTTGATTATTTTTGGCATTAAGTTAGCTAGTAACAATGAGATGAAATCCCCATGCCAGTAATCACCTTGCATTATGAAGACCTCGAAAAACTCACGGGAACAGATAAAGAAACCATCATAAAAAGGGTGCCCATGATAGGGGCCGATATCGAAAGGGTTGAAGACGAATATGTTGACATCGAGTTCTTCCCTGACAGGCCAGACCTTTACAGCGTTGAAGGGGCAGCCAGGGCAATGCGGGGTTTTTTAGACATTGAGACCGGGCTTCCGGAATATGAGATAAAGCCCTACAAAGTATCCATATCCATAAGCGAAGACATCCTGAAGATCAGGCCCTTCCTCGGCTGTGCAGTTGTAAGGGGCGTGAAGTTCACTTCCTCTTCTATCAAATCCCTCATGGACCTTCAGGAAGACCTGCACTGGGGTCTGGGCAGGAACAGGAAAAAAGTTTCCATCGGTGTCCATGACCTTAAAAATGTGAAGCCGCCCTTCAGGTACATGGCAGTTGACCCCAGCTTTGAGTTCGTGCCTCTTGACTACACTGAAAAGATGAGCATGACAGAAATCCTGGAAAAGCACCCCAAAGGCACAAGGTTTGCCCATCTCGTCAGCGGCTTTGAAAAATACCCGATCATCCTGGACGCAGATGACAATGTGCTGTCTTTCCCGCCAATCATCAACGGTACACTCACAGCTGTGACTGAACAGACAACCGATCTCTTCATTGACGTTACTGGGCTTGGAGAAGCTGTGTACACGGCTTTAAATATAGTTGTCACAGCCCTTGCCGAAAGGGGAGGAGAGATTGAGTTTGTAAGGGTAATCCGCCCCGGAGGCGAGGAACTTGTCCTGCCTGACCTCGAGCCCAAAGAAAGGCTGCTTACAACAAACGAGGTAAAATCTCTGATAGGCATGGAACTCCCGGTTGAAGAGATTGTAAAACAGCTTGAGAGGATGCGCTTTGGAGCATGTGCCCTTGATAAGGAAACTGTTGAGGTAAAGGTCCCGGCTTTCAGGGCAGATATCCTGCACAACTATGATCTTGTAGAGGACATCGCCAAGGGCTACGGTTACGAAAACATCAAGGTAAAAATCCCTGAGACCTATACTGCAGGCAAGTCCCACCCGATATCCCTTATGCGGGCTTCGGTAAATGAAATAATGGTCGGGCTCGGTTATTACGAGGTTATGCCCTTCACGCTTACCAGCGAAAAGATCAACTTTGAAAACATGTGCAGGGAAAAGACTGACGATGTTACCTATGTGCTTCACCCGATCAGCGAAGACCAGACGATGCTCAGGACAACCGTGCTTCCTAACCTGCTTGAAATCCTTTCCTTAAACCAGCACAGGGAACTTCCGCAGAAAATCTTCGAATTCGGAGAGGTTGTGAGCAATGAAACAACATGTCAGCACGTTGCTGCAGTCTCTATCCACCCGCAGGCAAACTTCACCGAAGTGTATGAGGTCGTGGATGCCTTTATGAGAGAGATGATGCTCTCTTACGAAGTAAAAGAGTCAGAAGATCCTGCATTCCTTGAAGGCAGGAGGGCAGATGTTTATGTCAACGGCAAAAAGCTGGGAGTTTTCGGAGAGTTCCACCCCGAGGTAATAAGCAGGTTTTCACTCGGGTATGCCGTTGTAGGGTTCGAACTTGACCTGAACGACCTTATAGGCAAAAATATTTAATTTTAGAAGGTTATTTTTTTAATGACCTTCTTAAACTCTTTTTTGTTTTTTATCTTATCTTTTCCCTTTCAGTTTTTTCTTTAACACAAACCGGATGAGAGCATGGCTGACCCACTCCTGAAATTTACTCGGATACTGAAAAACGGAACTACCTTTTACCTTTTTGAAGGCTTTGAAAACGTAAAATCCAGATGGGAACTGCCCTGCGAGTACCTTTCAGGTTCTCATTTTGCAGCCTGGAACGGAATTTTGCTTTACTCGAAAGGGAGTGCTGTAAAAACTTTGCCTCCGGGCAGCATGGTCTCAGAAAGCGAGTACGAAGAACTGATGAAACTTATTGATCTCGGAAAAAAAAGGCTGGGGGAAATACAGGCTAAAATGGATTTTTGATATATTTCGCCAAAAAAGTGCTGAGTTACAGGAAATAGAACCGCCAGAAATAATAAATTTCATGCTTAACCGACGACTCATAACCTGCGTTCTAAACCCTGCTTCTGACCCGATTCAGGCGTCTGATCCAGAGATTGCATCAAATTTACTGTTACAGATTGCAGTTACGGGATTCAGAGTCAGATGTCTCACATCTCTTTCGGATTCGCTTTTTGAAGCTGCTCAATGCATTTAAGCAGGTCTTCCCTGGTGAACATACCTTTATGCATTATACTGGACACGTTCTTATCCAGTTCTTTTAAGTCATATGGATCCAGGTCTTTTGCAGTACAGATAATTATGGGAATATCTATGGTATCAGGCCTGCTCTTAAGCGCTTTTATGACATCATAACCGCTGATCTCAGGCATCATGAGGTCCAGAATAATCACATCCGGCAAATCTTTGAATGCAATATCCATTGCCTCCTGTCCTCCATAGGCCTTCAACACATTGAACTCATTTTCATTCAGCATTGCAGCTACAAGTTCCACCGCAGTTTTTTCGTCATCTGCCACCAGTACACTGAGAGAAGATTTTGCTTCCTTTTCTTTGATCTTCTCCAGTGTAGAGAGCAGTTTATCCTTTTGAATAGGTTTAATGAAGTGTTCCACAGCTCCCCATACGACCCCCAGCTCTCTTTCATCCAGCATGGAAGTGATTATTACCGGAATGTCATGGGTTTGTTTTTCCATTTTCAAATGCTTCAGGACATCCCAGCCGCTCATTTCAGGCATCATAATGTCCAGAGTTATTGCAAAAGGTTTCAGTTTATTGGCAAGTTCAAGGGCTTCTTTTCCACTGGGAACAGATGCCACACGGTAACCTTCCTGAGTCAGGGTGATCACAAGCAATTCCCTTGAAGAATCATCGTCTTCCACCACAAGTATCAGCGGTTCATCACTGCTGCTATTCGCGGGTTCGATTATTTGCGGGATATGGATGGTTGGTGCAGGGACATTCTCAGTATCATTTATTCTCGCTTCAGCATCCTTTTTTATTGCTTTTGTATCCCCTGTTATCTTTTCTGCATCCCGTGTTATCTCTTCTGCAGTGCCCTTTTGGCTTAAATCGGTTACTAAAGGTATCTCAAAAGTAAAAGCTGTGCCTTTTCCAACTTCACTTTCAAACCATATCTTCCCCTTATGCAGCTCTACAAAACTTTTAACGAGGGAAAGCCCAAGCCCTGTCCCTTCATACATGCGGTTTGTAGCAGAATCAAGCTGTGTGAAAGGTTTGAACAGTTTTTGCTTATCCTCTTCAGCTATCCCAATTCCAGTATCCCTTACAGTGAACTGGGCCGTTTTGTCATCCATTTTTGAGGAGATGCTTATCTTTCCACCCGCAGGAGTGAACTTAATGGCGTTGCTTGCAAGATTGAAAAGAATCTGTTTGAACCTTATCTTGTCAGCATATATGTTTACAAGTTTTTCGTCTGTGAAGAACTCCGCTTTAAGTCCCTTTTTCTCAACAAGGGGAGAGATTAGCTGTTTTACTTCATTAAACGTTTCCGTAACAGCAAAGGTCTCACTATTCAATTCCATCTTGCCAGCTTCGATCTTGGAGATGTCAAGTATATTGTTAATGAGAGCGAGCAGATGTTTTCCACTCATGGATATGTTGCCCAGGAATTTCTTCTGTTTCTCAGATATTTCTCCGGCATTGCCTGCTATCATCAGGTCAGAGAAACCTATGACGGAATTCAGCGGCGTCCGCAGTTCATGGCTCATAGTTGCGAGGAACTCGCTCTTGGCACGATTTGCAGTTTCTGCTGTGATCTTGGCCTGGATAAGGCTGTCCTCTGCCTGCTTTATTCTGGTAAGGTCCACAAAGCTCTCTACCAGGTATTTTTTATCTGAAATTGTTATGGGCACCACGGACTTCAGAATGGGAACCCTGTTCCCATCTTTATTGATCAGCACACGTTCAGACCGGTCAACTTTTAGTCCTGAATCACGGATGGGGCATTTCCCTTCTTCTGCAGGGCAGATGAAATGATGGCAGGACTTACCAATGATTTTCTCCTGTGGAAGACCAATCATCTCCTCAGCAACCGGGTTTGCATCAACTATGGTGGACGTTTCAGCATCTATAAGAACAACGCCGCTGATGATGCTTGAAAGTACAGTCTCCAGCCTCTTTTTATTTTCCTCTTCAAGCTCTCGAAGTATCACGCTCGTAATATCAGTGGTACAATAAACAGTACCTATCATCTTTCCACTCTGGAGTAATGGCCCTGCTTCCCAGTCATAAACAGAATCTTTATTTTTAAGGTACAATGTTACCTGATCCCTGGTTTGCAATTTCTTAATCTTCGCAGTATCCCCGCTGCCGTCAACTGTCTGTGCAATTACATGCTCGAGAACTTTTACAGCACTGTTCTGCGAGACCAGATCTGCACTTATATTCCACATTTCAATGAATTTACTATTCATTATGACCCTGGAATTCATACAATCTATCATTATGCCCGCATTCATAGATTCAAGGCTGGATTCAATTATGTCGAGGTTCTTGAGTATCTCCTCATTTTCTTCCAGGGTTTTGAGCATGCGGTTTATATTCCCTGTAAGATCGGAAATTTCGTCTTTACCTTCCATGTTTATGCGGGAGGATAGTGATCCTTTTTTAGTGATCTCTGTAAGGTTAGTGCTCAGCAAAGATATGCGAGATAACACCGATTTTTCAAGTGAAAATGAAAGGACAAGTTCAAATACAAGTCCCATGATCAGAAATGCACCAAGAACGTATCGTATAGTAGACCGACCCTGCTGATAGATGTCCCTCGGCATCTCAACGTCCAGAGACAGTGCAGGTCTCCCATTGATATCGTTCAGAACAGTTGTCCCCACAACCACAGATTCACTTACATAATTCAAATCAAGGTTATTATCTTCTTCTGAAGTAGCTGCTGTAATAGTTGATGATTTTACACCTGCAGATGATGCTGCACTCTCCTTATCGAAGACTTCTGCATTCAGGGATAAGCTTGTTGTTTCTTCAAGATCCTTTATAAATTCGGCATTTATAGCCTTTGCGAATATGAGAGTGCCTGCTATATGTCCCTCTCCAGAACTCTTTATAATAGGATGGGAAGCAATCAGTAATGGCCCTTCCGGGGAATTAATAATTCCAGATACATGGCTGTCGGGTGCAGGGTGAGAGAAAAGACGTTCATTTGCAGCTATGAAATCAAGCATTCTGTCCGAGACGTTTGTAAATTCAGTAGCATTCTCTTCCAGTGCTGTAGCATAGTAGAGCCTGTTTGAGGAGTTATAAAAAAGTATTATGTCGGCGTCAAGATTGACCGCTACCTCAGGGGAAATGGACTCATAGATGTAATCTTCATATTGTCCCTGAACAAAAGAATAAGTGTCGTCCCATACGGCGTAATCACAGGTTGTCATACTCAACGTATTTAACCTGGTATCCAGTGCTGCTTTTGCCCTTTCCATATTCTTGGATACATCATCCTTTTCCAGTTGTTCAAAGCTTTTTCCAACTATCTGCTCTGTGGCCATTACCAGAAATAAAGATAAAAAAATAAAGGTTATTCCAAGAATTGCCAGTGTCTTGTTGCGTATCTTCATGGATTATGCCTTCCCACTGCCTAAAAAAGAATTTAGCACATCCATGAACTGGAATACATCTATGGGCTTGGAAATATAACCGACGCAGCCTGCATCAATGAAACGCTGTTTGTCTCCTACCAGCGCCTGTGCAGTTAAAGCCACAACCTTTATTTGCTGCAAAACTGGATCCTCCTTAATGTGCTTTAAGACCTCCAGACCTCCCATTCCGGAAGCTGGATATCCAGTAATACAAGGTCAAAGAGAGAGTTTTTGACCTTATCCAGGGCTTCCAAGCCGTCTACAGCCTGTGTGACTTCAATTCCGTTTGATTCCAGAAGACATGTCACCAATTCCATATTCATAGGATTATCTTCTACTACCAGTATGCTTGTCATGGAACCCCCCAAATTAAGGATTTTTTTAATCTGTGTGCCATCAACTTTAGAGCAAAAATTCGTTCCAAGTTTCAAGCATCAGTGCTAAAACCAATTCCCCGTTCCAATCTCACATCAGTAAATGTTTTTGAGAAATGCTGCCGAAGTAGAGCAATTTACCATGATTTCTTACATAACCAAAAATGCATGGATTTATTTATAATTCATATATAGAGATTATTTAGATATGTGCGACTGATATCAATATTTAGAAAACAATAGATATATTATTATTTAGATAAAACTCATTTAATATTGATATAATGTTATACAGCCCATATAACATGGAAATTACGTGGTTGTAGACTCAGCGCATCGTATTATGACAGTGAAGAGTATGGTTTTCTGGCTGAGATCACAGCAAAACTTCCAGTCCCTGAACCCTTTTGTGGAAGTTCTACATGCTCTACTTTTTCAGGCTGCATATAAAGTGTCTGGCAGACCTTAATTTCTTCAAATCCGAAACCTGCAAGCCAGCCTGAAACTTCTGCGGTAGAGAGGAATTCAGCACCTGATGAAAACCTGCCTTCTTTTTTCCCTGACTCATAAAAATCTCCATGCAGGCTGTCTCTGTCAAGTATTCCTGTGATAATTTGCCCTCCCGGCTTAAGAACAGTTGCAGCCTCACGAAGTGCCTGTACCGGGTCTTTAAAAAAAGAGAGTGAGGTTACGATCAGCACAAGATCAAGACTCTGTCTTTTGAAGGGCAGGGACTCGGCAACCCCGAGCACCATCTGAATGCCCCTTTTTTCTGCAATTTCTGCCATTGCCGCTGCAGGTTCAAGTCCGTACCCAGGCCCGAGAGAAGCTGCAAATCTGCCTGTTCCAGCCCCTATTTCAAGAGCTTTAAGATTTCCCGTATTCTCCGGGAGAAAGGTTTTAAGGGCAAGAAGTTCGGATTCATATACAGGTCTGTATTTATCATACCATGCATCGTACTCTTCTGCATATCTTTCAAAGGCTTCCCAGGGCTTTATCAGGGTCACTCCAGTGGACTTTATATGTTTCTTGTAAGAGGCTTCTTATGAAGTTTCTTTTTTCATTTTACTTTATTCTCTGGATTCTTTATACATAAATACGGCAAGCAGACAGAACACTCCGTAAATCATTTCAAAGCCAGGTATGCTGCTGATGCCGCCCTGTCCTGAACTCTGCGTATCAGCGCCATCCTTGCCGGACCCTGCCCCATACCGTATATCAGTAACACTGTTTTCTGCAACGTCTATTGTTGTAGTTTGGATATCCGTTCCGTTATCATTGCTTACAGTCAAATTAACGAAATAGACTCCTGGACCCGGATATGTATAAACAGGAAGCTCATCTGAGGAATCAATTATCCCGTCGTTTTCAAAGTCCCAGCTTCTTGACGTTTCGTTTTCCGAAAGGTCAGTAAACTGGACAGAATAAGGAGCATAACCCTCCGGGATATTGAAACTCATGTTTGCTCTTGGAAGTATCGGGTCAGGAGGGATGTAAGTTGCAAGAGGCAGAGGGTCAAAATAATCGCTGGTTTCAAACTCATAGTTTTCATCAGCAATTCCGTCTCCATTGGAATCAACTGCTGTTTCCGAAAAGCCTGTCCCGTTAGGCATTGCCCAGTAATTTCCTCCTGTATAGGGCCCGCCCATAATATTTTCACCCCTGGTCCTTGGCTTGCTATATGAATTATCTGTTCCGTTGTTAGCCTCTATATTCATAGTGTTATTGAAGTAATTGTTATAAATGAGATTTCTATCGCTTCTTGGACAGACAAAGAGCCCATAGATATCATTTGAAAAAATTGAGTTTTTCGAGAGCTTGTTGTCGTCAGAGTTTCCGATATGGATACCCCTCATACTGTTAGATGCCGTATTTTCGGAGAGATTGTTGCTGTTCGAGCCCGAGAACAATATGCCGTATTCCCTGTTATCCAGAACTGTATTTTTAAAGAATTTGTTTACTTTAGAGCTCAGGACAAAGATCCCATACCTGCATCTGGAAACTTTATTGCTTTCAACTGAATTGTGATCGGACTCCTCAATGAAAATTCCCCTATCGCCTTTGAGGATTACGTTATTAAAGATCCTGTTCTTTTCGGAAGAATAAAGGTATATTCCATATGAGTTGTCGAAAAGTTTGTTATTTTCAATAAGGCAGTTATTACTCCTGTGAAGACAGATGCCTGAACAATTAACAGTGGCTCCGGTAATTGTGAAACCTCTGACCGTTATATTGTCTGCCTCAATCGTGAGCACATCAGTCTCTGGATAGTATGACTTGATTATAGTATCCTCAGGGTTTCCAGATTCTGAGCTGATTGTCAGACCATTTTTTGTTGTTACTAGAATATTCTCAGTATACGTCCCAGGTTTTACTATAATCACATCTCCTGGAACGGCACTGTTTACAGCTTCCTGTATCGAATCTCCTTCCTGGACAGAAAGCTCTGCAGCATTTCCTATACCTGCAAATAACGAAAGAACAAAAAAAGTTGCAAGCAAAATGATTAGCTTATTAATAATAATTTCTCCTACAAAGACAGTTAAAATAGTTGATACTTACCAGTTAGCTAGAAATCTTACAACTAATATAAACATACTTATTTAATATTTGATTAATATAAATAAAAGGTCATTAGTCATCAGTTAAGTAAAATTTACTGATTGTGAATGTCAGTACTCATGGAAAATGAACTTTGCAGTCATTCCCGGAGTAAAAACCTGAAATTAGTTATAATCATTCCAAAAATAAATGAAAAAAGAAATTATGTTTTTTAACAGGGGATGCCCATGTAAATTTTATGAAGTTCTTCGGCAACATCCTCAATGCTGTTGTATTTCTTGTCTGGAAGCATGCCAACTTCCCGCAGTATGTCAGGAATTGCCCCACTCTTCCTTGCTTGCTCAATAATGTCATTCCTTCTTACAGGAAAATCTATACTATTTAATATTTCCTGAGTTTTCACAGGAAGTTCCGTAATAAATCGGCTTTTACTCTCAGTTTCCATAATATTCCCCTTTACTTTTGTTTAGTCTTCTTTAAATTCTCTGGCGGCATAGAGTTGCATCCCCTATTCAGGAGATTATTTCTTTCAGCAGAATGCCGCCTCTAGCGTAATTACCCTTAGCACTTAACAACATCTTCCTTCTTTACAGGAGAATCGATGCTTTTTGAAGCTTCCGAAGGAAAGCTAACGTTTAGTTAGCATTAACATTAATGTCGAATTACTATTTAAATGTTAACATGTGGTTAAAAAAATATGTTATAAATTACTACGTATTGATATTTTCGTAACAATATACAATAAATATTAGCTATATTCATTAATAAAATAACAAAAAAGTAACCTCAATAAAAGTATATATACTTAAAGAACTGGATCCAGATTAAAGGCCAATTCATCAGTCCCCGGTTAAGTAACCTGATATCATAACGGCACATTGATAAGGAAACTCAACCTCAGACGAACTTTAGATCAGACGTTAAGATCCACCAGAATATTAAACCTAATGAAAAAGAGAAAGAAAAGGAAAAAGAGCAGGGAAAGGAAAAAGGGAAAGAAAAGAATCAGGATGAAGGAGCCATACCTCCATCTGGCCTTTTCAAACAGGTTAAATCATTCTTCAGGGCTTTACCCAAACTTTATATTAACTCCGTTTTGTGATTGTCGTTTCATTTTTATAACTGGTCTCGTTTTCATAAATCATTCCGTTTTCGTAAGTAGTCGTTTTTATTTTATTGGTTGTTGTTCTTTGAGTCTGTATCCATATCTGTTTCGAATACTTCAGTATGATTATCCGTTGAATCCTCTGTAATCTGCGGTTTTTCGGAAACAGCTACAAGCGGGAGATAGTCCGTATAGCCGCTGTTTGAAATATTGAACACCCCATCGGCAATACCGTCCCCATCTTCATCACCTGCAGTCTGCGAGAAGCCTGTCCCATCAGGTTTTCCCCAGAAATTACCACCCAGATATGGTCCGCCTGTTATGCTCGTGCCTGCAGTTTTTGTTGTGTTCCATACGTTTCCGACGCTTCCCTGTTTAACATCTGCATTAACATCGTTATTCAGATAGTTATTGAAGAAGGTATTATTGTTGCTCGTTGAAGCCATATATATACCGGAAACGCCGTTTGAGACAATAGTATTACCCGAAAGCATATTGTCGCTGGAAGTGCTCAGGTGAATACCCCTGCTGCTAGTGGAAGCCTCATTTTCCGAAATATTGTTACCTGAAGAATAAGCCAGCAGAATTGCATACTCACCATTGTCCAGAACTTTATTGTTCAAAAGAGCATTCCCGTTCGACGTCATAAGGTAAATGCCTCTGGTATTGCCGGACGCTTCGTTGCTGCTGATCTTATTATTATTTGAACCTGTAAGATATATTCCAGAAGCGTTGTTAGAGCTTAATATATTGCTGGTAATTTCGTTATAGTTACTCGAGTTTTCCAGAACAACGCCGTGATTCTCGCTTCCATTTGCAGTGTTATTTGAGAAAACGTTCCAGCTTGAGCGCAGCAGGTAGGCTCCATACCTGTTATTCAAAACTGTGTTGTTCACAAGAATAATGTAGCTGGAGTCCTGCAGGTTAAGCCCTCTCCTTCCGTCCTGAATGCTGTTATTAAGGACTGTACTGTTGCCTGAGAAAGCCAGATCTATTCCAAGGGTGTTATTGGACAGTACATTATCGCTTACAATGCAGCTGGTAGAATTCAGCAGAGATATTCCAGAAGCACTGTTCTGTGAAACTATGTTCTCTGAAACAGTGCTGTTTCCTGCAGACATTATCAGAATACCGTTTTTATTGTTTGTAACCGTGTTTCTTGAGATCATATTTTCGCCTGACCTTTGCAGGAAAATGCCTCTGCTGTTGTTTAATGCTGTGTTTCCTGTAAGGCTGTTAGCGGCTGAACCTTTCAGATAGATTCCAGTGGCAAGGTTTGAATCTGCTGTGTTTCCTGTAAGACTATTGTTGCTGGAATTAACCAGGTAAATACCGTTATCCCCATTTGAGTTTGCATTATTTTTCTCAAGGCTGATATTGCTGCAATTATCAAGGACAATTCCATGATCAGTGCTCATATTCACAGTATTATTCAAAACGAGAGTTGACCCGGAAATAAAGAGATAGATTCCAAACCTCTGATTTGAAACATTGTTTCCGGAGATCGTATTGTAGTTTGATCTTGCAACATTAACTGCTCTCTTACCCTCTGTTGCGGTATTATTGAGAATAAGGTTATAGTCTGAGTTCTGAAGGTATATCCCGAGAGAGTCATTTAAAAACTCGTTATTTTCGATAGTACAGTTATATGAGCTTATAAGGTAAATCCCTGAACGGTTGTTTCCTGCACCATTAATGCTGAGTCCTGCAATTGTTACTTCATCTGCCTCAACATAAAATATATCCTCATCCGGATTATTTGCGGTAACTATCGTATCTTCAGGGTCCCCGGAAGCTGATCTGATAATCAGACCATCTGTTGTTACCCTGAGATTCTCAGTATAGTTTCCCGGGCTTATGATAATCTCATCGCCTGAAACCGAACTATTCAATGCATCCTGTATTGATTGCCCTGGCTGAACAATAATTTCTGCTGCAGTTCCAATTCCCGATCCGAATGTAAGAACCAGAAAGGCTAAAAAAAGAGCAACTACTCTGTTTATTTGCATCCCCCACATCTTATATTATTTATTATTAAGACTAATATTTCCCATGTTAAAATAAACATCGAATAATATAAATATATTAGAAAATAATATCAGAATAACAGCAGTAAAAGTAGACGAAGAAGGGAAAATCAATTCTAGCTTGCGAAATAATTTTCATATCTTCTTTTTTTCGAGGACCTGGGTTAGCTTTCATGCTAAAGAAGAACTTAAGAAAAATACACAAAAAAGTAGGACTGAGATAACAAAAAGCAGGGTGAAGGTTAAAACCTTCACCTATCTTTTCATCTGCTAAATCCGTATTTTCTTCTTTAGTTTTTACTTCCGCCTGTACAGGAACGCCGCAGACAGGCCGACTATTCCGCAAACCATTCCAAAGCCCGGCGTGCCTTTGCTTTCTTTTTCACCTGACTCATTTCCAGCTTCTGATCCCGTATCTCCCATGTTAACCTGAGAGTTATCAGGTTCATTGCCTGGCTCGATTTCGGTTACACCTTCTTCAGTAGGAGAAGAAGCCTTTGACTTCCCTGTTATTGCAAAGAATGAATAACCTGAGACGCTGGATTTGAAATACAGATATT
>NZ_DAOOUJ010000072.1:0-84 GCF_035390745.1 Methanosarcina sp.
AAGAAAAAGGATACAGAGTCAATCATATTTTACAGAACTTTCGCTACACTGCCATTAAACCTGAATTAAACCTGAATTAAACCT
>NZ_DAOOUJ010000072.1:184-2240 GCF_035390745.1 Methanosarcina sp.
GAATTTGAATTAAACCTGAATTTGAATTAAACCTGAATTTGAATTAAACCTGAATTTGAATTAAACCTGAATCAAACCTGAATCGAATAAAAACGAATTTCAAATAAAACATTCAACAGAAAGTGCATAAAATGTTTATCCGCGCACTCATTGTAGATGATTCTGCTTTGATTCGCAAAGTTCTTTCCGATATTCTGAATCAAGACCCGAAGATCAGTGTTATTGGAACTGCAGTCAATGGAAAGGATGGTCTTGAAAAAATAAAGAGGCTTAAGCCCGATGTAGTACTTCTTGATAATATAATGCCTGTCCTTGACGGCCTTAAGACTCTTTCCCATATCATGAAAGAATTCCCGACTCCTGTAGTTATAGTGTCAGCTCTTGGGGAAAGAGCTGAAGAGATTACCCTGACAGCTTTTGAGTATGGAGCAGTAGAAGTAATCGAAAAGCCCGCGGGTATTCTCAGTCAAAGCATGCCTGAGATGGCAGAAGAAATTTGCAGGAAAGTCAGAACAGCTTCAAAAGCTAATCTTAAAAACCTTGGATGCATGCGAGATTTCGAATCCCGGAGTTCTGAAATCAGTCCGAAAAAAGAGAACTGGCTCAGGGAAAGATCAGGCTCTGTTAGAAATGTTCTGGCCATAGGCGCCTCTACAGGAGGACCAAGAGCTCTGGAAAAACTAATAGGCTCGCTTCCCGCTGATATCCCGGCGGCAGTTCTTGTAGTGCAGCACATGCCCCAGGGTTTTACGGCATCCCTCTCTAAAAGACTTGATGAAAAGTCAGCCCTCAGGGTAAAAGAGGCACAGGAAGGAGATATTGTAGAAGAAGGAACTGTGCTTATAGCCCCGGGTAATTATCATATGGAAATTTCGCGGAATAAAGTAAACGGCTTTGAGGAAAATACAGTGCATCTGTCTTGTGGACCTAAAGAATTGGGGTCCAGACCCTCAGCAAATGTCCTTTTCAGATCAGTTGCCTCGATTTACGGCTCCAGAGTTATTTCCCTCATCCTTACGGGAATGAACTGCGATGGAGCGGATGGGGCTGAAGAGGTTAAAAAGATGGGTGGTAAAGTAATCGCAGAAGCCCGGAGTTCATGTGTGATATACGGAATGCCTGGGGAGATTGTAAGAAGAAACCTGGCAGATCTCGTGCTTCCTCTGGATAAAATGGCTGAAGAAATTCTCAAAATAGTCAAATGAACTTTAAATAGAATAATTTAATAATTTTTTAGTTACCGGAAATTCAGGTAAATCTCAGAATCACAAATGTTTATAAAAGGCAGGCAAAATCATGGACATTTCTAAGTATGTAAGCATTTTCAGGTCCGAATCTGAAAAAAATATTAAAGAAATGAGTGATTCCCTGCTGGAGCTCGAACAGAACCCTGAAAATATGGAGCAGATGAATGTATTATTTCGTTCAGCCCATACTTTCAAAGGCATGGCTGCAACCATGGGGTTCAAACAAATTGTTGAATTAACACATGAGATGGAAAGCCTGATTGATAGATTCCGTACAGGAAGGCTGACCCTCGACTCTTTTTTAATTGATATCCTTTTCGAATGTCTGGATTCTCTGGAAGGGCTTGTTGAGAAAGTCTGCGCAGGCATGGAAAACAAAACCGAAGAAAGAAAAAACAGTAGAATTGAAGGCAATAACTCTTATCCTGATGCAGAAAATATTTTGAAAACTCTCAGGAGTTTGAATAATCCCTCAGAAGAAGCTCTCCATCAAAAAAACGAATCATATGCCCTTTCCCTGGATAAAAGAATAGGGAGAAAAGAAGAAAAAATAGAAAAAGAGGAAGGAGAAAGGGAAAAAGGAGAGGAAAGAGAAGGAGAAAAGGAAATTAGAGAGGAGAAAGAAAAAGAAGGAGAGGAAAGAGAAGGAGAGGAAAGAGAAGAAGAGGAAAGAGAAGGAGAGGATTTAAAGGGAGAAAAAAAGGAAGAAAAGAAACTCGAAAGTATAAAGGATGAGCAGAAAGAAAAAAAGAGTTTTATTTATACTGGAACGGATTTCGAAGTAAAAAACATACAAAGCTCAAGAATAC
>NZ_DAOOUJ010000072.1:2340-9856 GCF_035390745.1 Methanosarcina sp.
AAAGCTCAAGCATACAAAGCTCAAGCATACAAAGCTCAAGCATACAAAGCTCAAGCATACAAAGCTCAAGAATACAAAATTCAAGCATACAAAGCTCAAGCATACAAAGCTCAAGAAAAGGCTCGAAAATACAGAGTTCAAGGATCAGCACTGAACAGTTAGATAAGCTGATGAATCTTGTTGGCGAGCTCGTAATAAACAGAAGCAGGGTAAAAGAGCTTACAGGAGAATCAAAATCAAAGGATCTGGAGGTTGCACTTTCCGATTACCAGAAGCTGACCAGGGAGCTTCAAGAAGAAGTACTGGAAATAAGAATGATTCCTCTGGATCACATAACCAATATGTATCCCAGAATGATAAGGGATCTTTCAAGAGCGCAAAATAAGAAAATTGAATTTATAATAAAAGGAAAGGAAATCAAACTCGATAGAGCGATTATGGAAGAAATTGGAGACCCTCTTGTGCATCTGCTAAGAAACGCAGTCGATCACGGAATAGAAACTCCAGAAAAGCGTACAGAGGCCGGGAAAGACGAAACCGGCAATATAATGATTACAGCTTCAAGGCAGCAAAACTATGTTCTTATAAGGATAGAAGATGACGGAAGAGGGATAGATCCAGAAGAAATCCGAAAAGCTGCACTGGAAAAAGGGATCATTTCAAGAGAGGAAGCCGAAAAGCTTTCTGAGAGAGAGTCAATACAGCTAATTTTCGCACAGGGGCTCAGCACTGCCAGCGTGGTCACAGATCTTTCAGGCAGAGGAGTCGGGATGGACATCGTAAAGAACCGAATTGAAAGACTGGGAGGCTCTATAAGGGTGGAGTCAAAACCAGGGTCAGGTTCAAGGTTCGAATTGAAGCTTCCCATAACAATCGCTCTTTATCAGGCTATGCTTGTAAAAGTAGGAATGGAGAGATACGCGATTCCTTTTACAAATATAGTAAAAAGTATCTCTGTAAGAAACGAAGAAGTCCGGCATATAAGGGGTGAAGAGGTTATTTTGATAAACGAAAAGGCACTTCCCCTGCTGAGATTGCGCAGATTGTTTCAATTGCCTGATTTACAAAATGAAGAAAGCCTTGTTGTTGTTATTGTTGAAAAAGCCGGACAATATATAGGACTTGTCGTGGACTCACTTCTTGGAAAGCAGGAAGTAATTATAAAAAACTTCAAAAGCAGGCTGCTGGAAAAGACCCGCGGATTCTCAGGAGCAACAATTATGGGAGATGGAAGTGTCATTTTAATCCTTGACATTAATTCCATAGCCTGAAACCTTAATTTTAAGGAGTAATTTTAAGGGAGTTATAAAGATAATGATAAGTGAGTAAATATATGCAGGTGAAATGAACGTGAATGAAACAAAATAAATATAGAGTAAAGATAGATGAAGAAAAAATAAAAACAGGCAACAATCTTGAAGAAGATGTGGGATTTGAACTATTAAAAAGAGAGATTACGGAAAGTACTGGTTTTAACTGTGAACAATATAAAGAAGCCCACTTCAAGCGAAGAGTTAATGTCCGGGTCAGAGCTACCAGTTCAGATAATTACCAGGAATATCTCAGGTTGCTGAAAAAAAATCCGATTGAACGTGAACGTCTCATTAATGCTCTTACAATAAATGTCAGTGAGTTTTTCCGAAACCCGGAAACCTTTGATGTAATTGAAAAAGAAGTTATTCCTTTTCTGATAAAATCCAGATCAGACTCGCTTATAAAATCAATCCGTATCTGGAGTGCAGGCTGTGCAACAGGAGAAGAGGTCTATTCTCTTGCCATTTTGCTGCATAGAGTTCTTGGGAAAGACTTTGATAAGTATAGAATAATTATAATAGGAACTGACATTGACACTTTAAGCCTTGAAAAAGCTCGAAAAGGAATTTACCTTGAAAATGTACTCAAAAATGTAGATGCCAGTACAAAAGAAACCTATTTTGTGAAACAGAGTGAAACATACCAGATTTCTAACCAGTTAAGAGGTATAGTACGTTTTAAACGGCAAGATATGATATCAGAATCCTGCACAGACCGTTTTGACCTTATAATCTGCCGAAATGTGATGATTTATTTTAAAAAAGAAATTCAGGAACAATTACAGGTTAATTTTCATAAGGCATTGAATAAAGGTGGATTCTTTGTGATAGGAAAAGCCGAAACACTACTTGGAAATGCCTCAAATCGCTTTAAGCCTTATAATGCAAGAGAACGCCTGTATATAAAAGAAGATTAGAGTTCATAAAAGAAAATCAAAGTTTACAAAAGAAGATTAGGGTTTATAGAGCACTAGAATTTATAGAGTAATCCGGGAAAACTGAAGGGAATAGAAACTGAGGGGAATTTCATGGAAGAGATCACAAGCTTGGGAGAATTTGAATATGGAGCATTGAAAGAAATAGGAAATATAGGAATAGGAAACTCAGCGGTCTCTCTTTCCAGGCTCGTTAATAGCCTTGTCTATACCAGAGTTATCGATATAAGGTTCGGATTGATCGAAGACATACCGAAAATAGAAGGCTTTTCAGATTTCCCGGTGATGGGTACATTAATACGTATAAAAGAAGACCTCAATGGTTATATCCTTGTCTTTTTCTCTGAAATCAGCGCAAAAAGCCTTTACCTGAGCCTTTCAGGCGAAGAAGGAGAAAAAAAGCTGACAGATCCCTTGAAGCTGTCTTTAATTGAAGAAGTTAGCCACATCATGGCAGGAACCTACATAACTTCCCTTTCAGAGTTTTTGAAGCTCAACCTTTCGATCTCAACACCTTATGCAACATATGACATGTCTGACTCCATTTTTAATTCAGTTGTAACGGAAATGGGATACATCGCAGATTTTGCACTCATACTTGATGCAGAGTTTACAATAAAAGAAAAGAAAATTAAAGGGAATATATTGACTTTACTTGATCCTGAATCTCTTAACCGTTTATTAGAAAGAATAAACGCAATGGTCGATCAAAATCCTTAATTTTACTTTATTAGAACTGCACAACATAAGCATTAAAATTTAAACAGAACTTAACCAGTAATTTTGGAACTAACAAATTTTTAAACCAAATTTAACCAGTAACTATTGAACTAGCAAATTATGAAACTAGAAAATCATAAGGAGGTTTTTACAAATTGGCCGATTCGGACATAATTATGGTCGGAATAGGGGACTGCGCAATAGCCAGAAGCCCTGTAAAAATTAAAACCTCCGGACTGGGTTCCTGCCTGGGAATAACCCTCTATGATAGACAGGAAAAGATAGGAGGCCTTCTTCATACCATGCTTCCGAATATAAAAGATTCAAGGATAAAAGATAATCCTGCCAAGTTTACAGATGCGGGAATAGAGTATCTAGTAAATGAAATAATTAAAAGAGGGGGGTCGATAGAAAAACTTGAAGCAAAAATTGTTGGGGGAGCAGGAATGTTCGAAAATTCACGCCTGAATATAGGTGAGAGGAACATAAAAAGCGCGAAAGAGACTATGAAAAAACTGGGAATATTGGTGATAGCTGAAGATACTGGAAAAAACTATGGGCGCACAGTAATATTCGACACTTTTAATGGGGATCTTCTTATAAAGACAATTCTAAAAGGCGACAAAATAATCTAAGAATAACAAAACTAATAACTTTTCCAGAAACTCACCCTGTTAGTTCCTTCAATTAGCCTTTTATGATATCATTCTGTTTATTATCTCTATCACCCTTTTCTGATACCACCATGTTTATTATCTCTATTACCCTTTTCCAATAGCCTATAACTGTCTAAGTTAGATTTGATTTCTTTTCTTCGAAAAATTATATATTTGACATAAATATTATAATAGACATTCATTATCTAATCGATTACAGGCAAGAAAACTAACGCTTGAAACCGGTTAATAAACCCAGAGAAAAATACCATAAAACTTTAAGTGTATGCCTGAGATTAAGTAACGCTGTAATTACGAGACTTTTTCTATATGGCATAAAAATACAGCCGAGCATTGGCAATCAGCATGGAAAGACCAGTTAAAAACAGCATAAATTTAAAACAGTATAAATAGTTCAAGAATATCTTAACCAGGCTAAAAGAAAATAAAGGATTGGATGGACTGCGCTGAAACATGCTGGACCGGAGTATGCTAGATTTACTGATACAAATTGCTGAAGTATACTGAATTGCTGAAGTATACTAAAGCACGCTAAACCAAACTGAAACATGCTGTTTATAGCAGACATCAAGCCTGAACAATATGAAACAGATAACGAAAAGTAAACTAGGGGAATTTCATGGAAATCAATGGAGTAGAAATTGAAGATACTTATGCAGAAGCGTTTCCGATCAAGATTGCACGAGTGCTCATAACAGCAGCAACAAAGCGCTGGGCTCAGGTCGCAGCCACAGAAGCTACCGGCTTCGGGACATCAGTTATAATGTGCCCTGCAGAAGCGGGAATTGAAAGGTTCGCAAGCCCCAGTGAGACTCCTGACGGTAGACCTGGAGTCTATATTCAAATCTGTACTTTCAAATACGAAGCTCTTGAAGAACAGCTGCTCGAAAGGATAGGGCAGTGCGTACTTACCGCTCCTACAACTGCAGTATTTAACGGGCTTCCTGATTCTGAAAAACAATTTAATACCGGCTTTAAACTCAAATTCTTCGGGGACGGAATGGAGTCCGAAGCTCAGGTTGCAGGCCGCAAGGTATACAAAGTCCCGATCATGGAAGGGGATTTCGTGACAGAAGACAATATAGGAGCCGTAGCCGGAATTGCAGGCGGAAACTTCTTTATATTCGGAGACTCCCAGATGAGCGCCCTGACTGCAGCCGAGGTTGCTGTAGATGCAATTTCAGAGCTTGAAGGTACAATTACCCCCTTCCCAGGAGGTATCGTTGCAAGCGGGTCCAAGTCCGGAGCAAACAAGTACAAATTCCTGAAAGCTACTGCAAATGAAAAGTTCTGTCCCTCCATAAAGGGCAAAGTAGAAAACAGCGAAATTCCTGCTGATGTCAACGCTGTTTATGAAATCGTCATCAACGGGCTTGATGAAGCAAGCATAAAAGCAGCCATGAAAGCCGGAATAGAAGCTGCGGTTACTGTCCCCGGAGTCAAGAAGATCTCCGCAGGCAATTACGGCGGCAAACTAGGTAAGTACCAGTTCAAGCTTCACGATCTCTTCTAAGAATTCAGATTTAATGAGCTCTTCTGAGCTCAAAATTTCCTTTTTTGTCAATTTAGTTTCATTTTATTTTCGTAACTGTTCACCTTATCCTGCATTGGAAGTGAATTGTATGCACAACGAGAAATTTCTTCAGGAAAGGAAAATGTGAGCTGGGAACTAAAGAATAAATGAATAGGAAAAAATTCTGGAAGGCAGAGAGCTTACCTCACTGCCAGAGAACTGCTTTTTAGAGTCCAGGAGTGCTTTTTGAGAGATCTGGCGTATTTTTTAGAGTCCAAGGGCACTGAATCCGGAAAGGAGAATATCTCTTGGATCAAGACCTATGAGATGCATCGTAACATAAGCTCCAACGACTGTCCCTGTCATACTTCCTATATTTGCAAAGCTTGCAACAAGGAGGACTCGCATGAATTTATTTTTGAACATCTCCCTGAAGGTTTCTATCCCTGCCAGAGCTTTTAAATCTGCAGCAGTAGGATTTCGCTGTTTTGCTTCTACAAGACCAGCAAACCAGCCTGCGGCAATAAGAGGGTGTAGAGTTGTTAGCCAGGCAACCGAAAAGGCGGTAAGAACTGAATAAGGGTGGCCGCCTGCAAGCAGAGTGCCAATTGCGCTCAACGTTCCTGTGATAATGAACCACCAGCCGAAAGCTATCAAAAGAAGCTTCAGCGGAACGCCGGAAAGCAGCAGCATCAAAAAGAATCCAGCTATAACGGCGACGAAAGCAAAACCAATAAATTTCCCAATGCCAAAGCGTTTTTTCGGAATCTCCATAAGAGAGCTGAGAGGAGGAATGCTCTTTGGATTTTTGAGGTAGTTAATTACTCCTGGTTTATGTCCGGCCCCAATCACCGCAACAATAGTTTTATTTCCACCTGCAGCCGTCCTGACAATACTTCCTGCAAGATATGCATCCCTTTCGTCTATGAGAGTTTCAGCTGCAGTCGGGGCAAATTCCCTGAGCTCACTGACAAGAGCTGTGACAACATCCTGCTGAGTGATCTGATCGATATCGATCTCGGCTCCTTTCCCTATTCCTATCAGACCGCCTATGAGAGAACTCAGCATCTTAACTTTCTCAATAAATTTCATGCGGCCCCAGAAACGCTGGAGTGTCACCTGAATATCTCTGTCGATTAAAGCTACTTTGGCTCCTGAAGCTTCTGCTTCTTCGATTGCGGAAATCATCTCGGAACCAGGTTTTACACCCATATCGTCACCGATCTTTTTCTGCACATAAGCAAGTAGCCAGTGGACAAGGTAGTAATACACTTTTCCTTCAGTGAGAATTTCCTTTATTGGAACCTGATTCGTTTCAGGAACGTTTCCTTTCAGAGAATCATAACGTGCCCTGCAAAGCTCAACGGCTACAATATCTGGCTTAAGCTTTCGGATAGCGTTTCTGACTTCCTCAACGCTCTTTTCGGAAACGTGTGCAGTGCCTATAAGCACAACTTTTGAAGGCTGAAACTCAACAGCTGGACTGTTCCCGTCCGGGCTTTTAAGCTGGGAAGAAGGAATTGAAAGCTCCGAAGCTGATTCAGGAAAAGGTTCATGAATACGCCCGGCATCTGTATCGAGCTTGACCTCAACCTGTTCGACTTCTGCTGTAGATGCCGGCGAACTGGTTTCCTCTGGCTTGTTGATTGAAGAATCGGAAAATTTAAACTCCCCGGCAGAAACGTTGCCTTCCCTGGATTCTATAGGTTTGTCCATAGAATATATTGACTCCTGAGATGAACTTTGAGAATTATATTCAGGACCCATGTCCTGAGAATTTGTAATTTCGTATTTTTTCATAATCAGTCTCTTTGTTGCGGCAGATTAGAAGTGCCGGACAAAAATGTATAGAACATAGTATTTTATGTTTTATACCTGCTGTTAGATACATTATTTACCTTCAGCTTATTGCCAGAATATGTTAAATTATCTGTTATACTTCCGAATTTAAACACTTACCGCCGCGAATTTGAGATATCAAGTGAACGGTTTAACGTACAAGTAATTTAATGTATGGTATATTAACCATACACATTAAATAAGTTATATATGTTAGATACACATTAAATAAGTTACATCTGTTAAGGTGCGTATGTTATATAACTGATCCGTAAGTGGCTGATCTTTAAACAGCCAACCTAAATACAATCTTCACATCTGGGATATTAAACCTGGGATATTAAACTATACTTCGAAAATATAAAACTATACATTAATAAATTACTTATCTTTCTGATTTGGTTTATTGTCCTGGCTGGTTTATTGTCCTGGTTGGTTTATTGTCCTGGTTGGTTCATTATTCTGATCTGAGTTTGAGTATCCGTATCAGGTCTGTTCTGGAAAGCACTCCTACAAGAG
>NZ_DAOOUJ010000072.1:9956-12900 GCF_035390745.1 Methanosarcina sp.
GATCTGAGTTTGAGTATCCGTATCAGGTCTGTTCTGGAAAGCACTCCTACAAGAGACCCGTTATCAATTACCAGAACTCTTCCTATGTTTTTGGATGTAACCAGTTTGAGAGCATCAATTGCCTGCGCACTGGAAGGAACAGATATTACATCTCTTGTCATAATATCTGAGACTCGCATTACAGGACGGTCAATAGTAGGAACGCGCTGGATATCTGTAAAAGTTATGATCCCTTTCAGGATACCACCTTCTATTACAGGATAACCCATATGCTTTTTCTCAAACATGAAATGAACGAGATCTTCAACATTCATAGAAGGTGGCACCGAAACCACATCTTTTGTCATTATATCTTTTACCAGAATATTTTCCAGGGTTACAGATGCCTGAGTAGAGCGTTCCTCCTCGGATGCACCAGCGTAAATGAAGAGAGCGATCAAAGGAAACCAGAGGTTTCCTACAAGGATTCCAAAAATAGCCATCAGGATAGCAAAAAACTTTCCTACAGCAGCTGCATTCTGAGTAGCTTTGACATAAGACATTCTCCTGGCATAGAAAGCACGGAGTACTCTGCCTCCATCCATTGGAAAAGCAGGCAGCAGGTTGAAAACTCCAAGCACCATATTCATTGCTCCAAGGATCCAGACTATCAAATAAACGGGATTTTCTAAGAGTACAGGATTTGGCGCAATTATATATTTAAATATCAAGAAACATGCAGTGCCTATAATAAGGCTCGTTAAAGGTCCTGCAAAAGCCATTTTTGCTTCCTGCCCTGGATCTCTTGGCATCTCTTCCATTGAAGATACTCCTCCGAAAAGGAAAAGCGTGATGCTCTCTATATTAACTCCGTATCGTTTTGCCAGAAAAGAGTGTGCAAGCTCGTGCAAAAGGATTGATGCGAAAAGCAGGATTGCGGTCAGGGCTGAAAGCGTATATTTTGTTGTACCCGGCTCAACTTCCTGAAATCCATAAGGATATGGATTGGTTGCAAATATATATGCAAAAATGGGAAGTATTAAAAGAAAAGTGATATGCAGTCTGATAGGTATACCCAGTATGCTTCCGATTTTCAGTGCAGATTTCACGAAGTAAGTACCCCTTTTAGTCTCTATAATATATAGAGACTTGATGATTATAAACTATTAATCTACTAAACGACAATCTACTTAAAAGTCGGCAATTGTAAAGTTAGAACATATATTATATTATTTTAAATAACATAATTATTTTTGCATCAAATCGAAGAAAAGAATGACTCTTAATAAAATTACCATATTATTTTATGAGTTTGTCATAAAACTGATATACGGCTCCAATTCTTAAATAAGGAGTCGAGCTGTTATATAAAATTTAGTTAAAGGAAATACCTGGTATAAAATAAAACAGTTAAACAAAACAGTTTTAAATTTTTGAGTTTTGAATTCTAAATTTTAAATTTTTAAGTTTTAAATTTCAGCTATCACTTTCTTAAGATCCTGTAAAAATAGTTCAATGTCTTCTGGACTATTGTGGGGCATAAGGACAAGACGAAGGGCTCTTGGAGTGCGCGTGATTGAGACATTCCAGCCGAATCTCTTAAGAAGCTGTTCTCTGACAAGATCAGGATTCGGTACTTTCAGAGCAACCACATTCATAACAGGCTCCATTAATGGTTCAAAACCGGCTTTTCGAGCTTCTGAGACCATTTTTGATGTAAGCTGCATGCAGTACTGCACATTTTTCCTGTAACCCTCATAACCAAGATATTTCATGACTGCACAGGTAGCAGCAGCTGAGGCTCCACTACGTGTGCCTGTAAGTGTAAACTGTGCCTTTGTAGTAAGGTATGGGGTACTTACTTTGAGAGAATCCAGAAAAGATGGAGACCTGAAAAGCAGAGCACCTGAAGGAATTGTTGAAAGGCCCATCTTATGAGGGTCTATAGCAATGGAAGTTACTCCCGGCACTTTGAAATCAAAAGGTTGGGGTTTATCGAGGAAAGGAATTACAAAGCCTCCGAAAGCCGCATCTACGTGCAGGAAAAGTTCATTTTCAAGAGCTATATCAGAGAGTTTGTCAATGGGGTCAATCTGCCCAAACTCAGTGTTCCCTGCTATTCCTACAAGTCCTATAGTATTTGCATTTATGAGTTTCTCAACAGAAGCCAGATCCACCCTGAACTCCGAATCAAGAGAAGCCCTTCTGACTTCTATGCCCATCATGTCGGCAACTTTATCAAAAGAAAAATGAGCCGATTCGGGAATGACAATATTTGGAGTTCCTTTAAACCCATTTTTTCCTGCTGTTACCAGGTTTTTCATTCCTCTTACAGCCTGAATATTGGATTCTGTGCCTCCTGTGGTAAGGTAGCCGCATACCGAGCTTTTGCATGAGTTTCCTGAAGAAACATCAATTGAAGGTGCATGAAGAAGTTCCCCAAGCATTCTGACAACCTCCTGCTCAAGCCTGCGGGCTCCGGCAAAAAGACCCAGATCGCCCAGGTTAGCTTCAATAAAGAGCCTGTTAGCCTCGACCGCGATCTTATGAGGGTGTGTACACATTGAACTTAATACCCGATAATAATTCGTATCTTCTGACTTTGCATTTTCCAGATAGGAAAATATCTCTCTTTCAGAAAGACCCTGCTCATTCATATAGGTAAAGTAAAACCAGTTTTATTTAAAAGACTTATGGAATAAAAACCGAAAAAAAGACTTTCTTTGAATCATAAAAGTCCAGAATGGCTTTAATTGTCCGTTGTTCCAGGATAAATCAAAACGTAACTTAAATAAAAAGGATCATGGTTAAAAGGAAATAAAAATAGTGAAACGATTTAGAAAATTAAAAAACAAGAGAAAAAGAAATGAAAGAAAAAAAGAAATAAGAAAAAGAAAAGAAAAAAAAAGAGCAAGAAAAAATTAAAATAAAATAAAGATTCTCAAAAACATCTAAAAAATCAGCT
>NZ_DAOOUJ010000073.1:0-12877 GCF_035390745.1 Methanosarcina sp.
TTTTTTCTATAAGTTTTGGTTCTGTTTGCAAAGAGTGTTGATTTTTCATAAAATATACTCACTCTATGCGAGGGAGTATACTGCATAGCGTTATACAAATTGAAATTTATCTATTATTTTTCTTTTCTCCTGCTATGTATGCCAAGTATCACATTCAGACCTCCTAAACATGCCCACATCACAGCTACAGCTATATAGGGAGAGTAGCCACCGATAAAATATGCAATGATAAAGCCAAATGCAGCAATATAACTAAACGAGGCGATCACGAACCATATGTTTTTGAGTTCGATAAATCGCTTCTCGATGTTTGCTGTTGATTCTATAAATATCACCAAAAATATCAATTAGTCATGAGCTGTATACAGTTAATCTTAAAGCTGTATTATCTTATCTTGAAGAAGGTCGCATATTTTGCAAATTTAAGTTTTGATCCTGTTTTCATTCTATAAAGCACTTTTTCCCATCATTTTTGAACAGGTTTAACATTACTTATTCTCCTAAAACTTCCCTCCACGCCCGCATGATCACGAAGTGAGTGGATATCGAGAGGCTACTGGCAAAAAAGAAGAAAAGTATAATTGGCAGGTGCCATAAAAGCATGTTATAGATGGCGCATGTTAGCACCATCTATGAAAATTCATCGGATTATATCCTATCCGAAAATGCCATTCTGCAATAGCTCTTGTAATATACAATAGCCTGAACAGGTACTATATATGGTACTGTTTAGTTGCTTCCAACAATTCCATACGCAAATATCTGAATTTCTTCGTTTTCGGTTTTAAGCCGCTAAATCCCTTATTTTTGCATGTTTTTGCCGTGAAATCGAATTATCGGACAGCTTCTCAGGGCAGGGCAGGGCAGCCGTACGCAAATTGAGTTTAAATTTATTCAATCACACCGTCTTCAGCAGACATTCCTAAGATTTCACCATACCGGGTCATTTTCGCAGTGTAAGTTATTTTGCTTCCTTCTTTTAACTGTAATAATTTATCTTTCTGGTCATCTCTCATTTTAACAATAACATCCGAAGTCAATGTATTTGGAGAATGTTTTACCTGCACGGAATATGAACCAAAACTTTCGGATATAGCCTCCACAGTTCCAGACCATGTCACATATTTGTCCTTGTAATTTTCATTGAAAAATGTTTCTTTCTGTAATTCAGTAGCGGAAGAGTCCATATAGAGAGCAAAATCCGAAAAAGAAGTACTGACTATTTCTTTATCAGCTTCATCACTTCCTGAAGCGTCTTCATTAGTAGTGTCTTCAGGAGTACTAACTGTTTCTTCAACAGGTTCATCGCTGCTTGCAGCGGTTTCAGAAATATCACTATTTGTTTCTGTATTATCCGATGAATCAGATCCGAATACAGCTCCTAATACTATAAATAAAATAATTATTCCAAAAACACCTTTAAATAAAGTTTTTAATAAAGACAAAACTATCACCGGTTTAAAAATTAAACATTTATATATAAATGTTATGAATGGGTTCACAGTGATAAAAATTTAAAAATATTGATTCATCCAGGGTGCGCCCCATGCCCACATTCGTTTAAATGATGCTGAATAACTTCTACAATTAAAAAAAGATGTTTTTCAGGTGTGGGGATCCCGCAGCACTTTGTTAGATCTGAAGGTATCGCCAATTTCCTGTTAAAATTCATTTTAATACTTTCCACTACGCTCGCATGCTTACGAAGTGGGTAGATATCGACGGTTGCTGGCAAAAAAGAAGAAAAGAAGAATCGATAACTTTATTCATAAGCCCCCTTCTAAGCAAAAATTGTGTTGCAGAACAATGTTATCAAGAATCTCTATTAACAACGAACTCACTCATTCCAGACCCCACTTCTTCCTGAACTCAATCTTCTGCTGGCTGTTCATCCAGTGGCTTCCGTCACAGTAGGGCTTGTTCTCTGATTTCCCGCAGCGGCAGAGGGTTACTCTGTTCCGGGATTCGTACATGCTGCCATCTGCAGATTCAATGAGGATACCGCCTCGAACCCAGAGGGGGCCTTCACAACCTTTTTGTTTGTCGTGGACCAGTACAATAGATGGTTCAAATTCTTTTTCAAAGGGTTTGCCTGTCTTCCTGTCCCACAGGACCAGCCGTCCCGACGGGCAGATCATGGCTTCCTCTATTGCGGTTTGTCTGGCTTCCGGATCGTCTGATTTTTGTACAAGACTCCTTATTCCGCCAGCCCGCTGGCAGAAACGGGAATGATCGCAGAGCTCGCAGGCATCGGTGAGTTTCAGGTCAGGACCTTCAAAAGTTTCTGCTCTTTCCATGTAAGGCTTTCTGCTGGCTGTTTCGCTGCCGTCAAAACCGATCTTGCGGTGGGTCCCATCACAGAATGGCTTATTTTCGGATGAGCCGCAGCGGCATAAAATATAGGCTTCCCGCCGGGGGTATTCCTTTACATCAATTAATTCTCTGGTGTGGCCGGTGTCATCGGTGACAATTACCTGTTCCAAAAGCGGCACTTCACCTGTAACGCGATACGGCCCATCTTTGATTATCTTAATCCTCATTTCTTTCTCAGTGGCTGCCATAATAATCCCCCATTACTTCTTATAATGCAGTACTGGGTGTTTAATCTGACTATTATTTCTTCGTTTTTGCCTGTCCCGTACCAGCCACCAGAACCTGGAAGATTGCTATCCAGGATACAATATCCAAGAGGATAAAATATATTTTTAGTCCTTTATCTCATCTATTCAACAACAGATTGTCTATTCCAGCAAGAACAGGTCGAGTTAAATACAATCTTTCTACGCTAATATGATATAGAATTGTAACAAATATTAAAAGAAAAGCGTGTGAAAACCGAGCCTGAGTGACCATGAGACAATTTCTAGTAGCTATAACAAAAGAAGATGACTTCTTTATTGCCAGATGTCCTGAGCTCAATGTGACTTCTCAGGGTGAAACCCTTGAAGAAGCCGAAGAAAATATTAAAGAAGCTATAGAACTGTACATTGAGAGCTTCGGGACTGAAGACCTTTCGCAACAAATTTCCAAACCTTACCTGACACTCGTGGAAGTCTCCAATGTCTAAATTACCAGTTGTATCCGGAAAAGAACTTGTAAATGTATTGGAAAAGGTTGGATTTGTTGTTATAAGACAAAAAGGAAGCCATGTATCACTTCAAAAGATAACTGATGAAAAGGCTTATAGAACAGTTGTTCCTTTGCATACAAAACTTGCTAAGGGAACACTTCTTGACATTCTTCATCAGACTGGCTTAAGCAAAGAAGAATTGATTGACTTACTCTAAGAGTTATTTATGGGAGAAGGAGCCAGTGCAACGTTTTTTTAAATTAATCTGAAACTTCCCTCCACGCCCGCATGCTCACGAAGTGAGCAGATATCGGGCGGTTGCTGGCAATATACAAGAAATCTTTTTCCATTAAATTTTTCAGTAATACATCATATTCAATAGGAAAAGCTGATTGGTAGTGATTCTTTAAAAATAAAAAGAGAAAGTGGATTTTATTACCAAATCAACATATTTTTATGCTAACTGTAAGTAAAAAATCTGATGGAAAATCAGCCCGATACTTAACAGTATCAGTCGGTCAGAGGTTTCTAACTCAAAGAAAAACTTCTTATTCTTAAAGACCAATTTGGTTGTCACTGTACTTTCCTCATTAAATTACTCAGGGAATGTACTACCATACATTCTCTGAAAAATATTCGTTTTTCTGCAACAATCATATTGTAACGAGACTATAAATAGCAATATGCGTCGCTTGATGCATGCATCATATGACAGACATCGCTCGATATGGATTTTAATTTTCAATAAAAAAGTTCGTGCCGTTTTCTCTCGTACCTTCTCATTGTTTTGTTGCAGAAATAAAAATCACAACTTAGGGATGAGCTCCTATCCCACTCTCATATTCGGTATAGAAACGCCGAATAATTTCAACAATAAAAAAGAAAAGTTTAGGCGTAAGGATCCCTTAACGCCTTGTTAACACCGAAATTCCTGCGCTCTTCCAGTGTCTTCCTGTTCTTGTCTATCTTTTCCTTTGCGAGCTTCGTGAGAAGTTCTAGACCGGGTTTAACATCCTCGATAGGCTTTGTCTCGAACATTCCCGCAGCTACCGCCTTTGACCAGACTTCGTTCCCCTTTTTGGTGCGGATAAAAACCGTGGACCACCCTTCCGGGCTTCCGACCGAGCCTGTTGAAATGTCACCCAGATTGGACACATAATCGAGGCAGACGTGGCAGCCGGGCTGCTCGTACTTGTGGGTCGCCTTGAGAGGCACGGTGGCAACGTTCCCGCGCTCGGTGTGGACCCAGAACTTGCCCTTCGTGATCTCCATCTTCTTAACTGAGCCGAGACTCTGAGCCGCGTGGTCCTCAACAATCGTCTGCAGGGACTTGTAAGGGAAGTTTTCCATGCAGAAGAGCCCTACTGTGAGTGCGACCTTGCCTGGCACGTCCCTCATATTGATGGGATAGAGCTGAGCTTTCCTGACCGCCTGCATCTGGCAGCAGACGCCTGTGACTCCTACCTTATCGAGGCCGAAAGAGCGGGTCGCTTCCTTGAGCCAGGAGATCTGGGGGCTGATGCTGTATTTCGTCCCCTGTGCCTTGAGGATGTCCTCGCGGCTCATTGCGACAACCGGTTTTGGCTCCCAGGGACGGTCACCCTCGCCTGCAACAATAGTCCCGTCTATGATTCCTTCCTCGAGGGCATAGACCATGAGGGTGGTTGCGATGCCTCCGTCCTGTGCTTTTTTGAGGATCTCTTTGTCCGTGCTCCGTGCAGAAACGCAGGTGATGTATTTGCCGAGATATGGATCTGAAATCATCTCTCTCACCTCACTTAAGCGCTCCAGCGATTAACTCGCTGATTTCCTCGAATTCATCCATCACTTCGAAGTTGAAGAACGATCTTGGGCAGGCGCCGTAGCAGGAACCGCACTTGATGCAGAGGTCACGTTCGCCCTGAGGCTTCCCGAACTCGTAAGTAATCGCCCGCACCGGACAGGATGCAGCACAGGTTCCGCAGCCCATGCAGAGGCCCTGGTTGATCACTTCGTTCATCAGGTCGCAGAAGCATCCGGTCGTGCCGCGCTTCGCAAGGTCCATGAGGGGCTTTAAGTATTTGCCAGCAAGCGCCTTCTGGTCCTCGTTCCCTTCCAGGAGCAGGTACGCCATTACAGCGACGTTCCTTATGAGCTCCGGGCTCGGGGGGCATCCGGGGATGTATAAATCCACATCGATAAGATCCCCGATTGGTAGGAAAGACTCGTGCTGGGGCTGGTTGTGCTGCCCGCCGCGGCTGAAACGGGTTATGTTCCCGTAGCTTGAGCAGGAGCCGAGGGCCACCACAATCTTTGCCTTCTTCCGCGTCTCTTTTATCTCCTCTACCGATTCGTGGTCCTGAATGCAGACCGACCCTTCGACGAGCGCCACGTCCATCTCCGGGATATGCCGGACATCCGCAAGCGTCAGGCTGTAGACGAGGTCGGCATAGTCGTCCAGAATTTTGATAAGTCCCAGGTTGTTGTCGGCCAGGGACACGAGACAGCCTGTACAGCCGCTCAAATGTACATGCCCGAGCTTGATTTTCTTTGCCATGGTTTTGCCTCCTTTGTAGCTTCCACCTTCTTCTCCATCGCAGCCTGAACGGTACTTTCTTTCCCGCTCACGGTCTTCCTGATGGAGTTAAGCATTTCCATAATTCATCCCGATTTCCTTCAGTATCTCGGATACAGCGTCCGGAATGGCTCTCTGTACCTCGTCTGTAATCCCTATGACCATCTCTGATGCAGAAACGTATTTCTTCTGGCATGCAAGGACCCGGATCCGGATATCGTCCTTGATGCTCTGGAGCGGCTCAGTCAGGTCCCATGAGTGGGCATCGCAGTAGCTACCCGCGGGAAGTTCGTCAACGGAAAGCCACCTGAGCTCGCCTGGTTCGCCCCCGAAGTCCGCAATGTCCACGATGATAAGAGTCTTTGTGGACTCGGGATTGAGGAGGGTAAAGACGAAATGGGGTCCTCCGAGCCCCGCATCAATAACAGTGACGTTTTCCGGGAGCTCGATATCCTTCAGATTCTCCACTACTGCGGGCCCGAACCCATCATCAGCATATAGCGGGTTTCCGCAGCCTGCCACCACGATTTCGGAGTACAGAGTTTCCATTTCCTTCACTGGATGAGCCTCTGAGCGACTATTTTGTTCTTCTCGTCTACCACAATCATGTGGGTTGCACACGAGACGCACGGGTCATATGCCCGGACAACCATCTCGGCAATCTGCCAGGGAGCTCCTTTCAGAGCGCGGCTGCAGGTTGGGAAATTCCATGTGGTAGGAACAAGCATCTCGTACCATAGCACCTTCCCGTCCTTCACCCTTGCAAGGTGGACATCTGTCCCTCTCGGTGCCTCGTTTGCAGCCCAGCCCATTGACCCGTCTCCCTGAGGGATGTGGTCAGCTAGAACCTTGCCTGATGTATCCAGCTTGTCAAGGCACTTGAGAATGGTATAACAGCAGTCCGGGTACTCCATCTGCCTGGCTATGTGCTGGGCGAAGGTGCCTTTCTCATCGAAGTTCTTGAAGGCAGCTAACCTTGCTCTCGGACCGACCTCAACCGGCTGGCCGTCGTAGGTAGGAACACTGTTGCAGGCTTCCATCTGGGGATTGGCTCTGGTGCCGATCTTCGTGGTACCGCCTATTGGGTAGTTTGGGTCCTCAAGATCAATGGTCATCTCACCCATATACCAGTCCCATGGCCGGTTCTCTTTCCAGCGGGAAACATCCCATGTGGGCTTATCGTCCAGACTGGATGAGCCGTACATCGGGGATGTGGCCATGACTCCCTGGTTGTGGTATCCGAGTTTCCTGGGAACAGGAATCTTCTGGCCCCCTACGTCGACGAACTCCCGGTTCTGCATATTCCTTATGACATCGAGCATGAATTCCATCTGCTCATGGGCAAGGACGAGACCTTCTTTTGCCAGATCGGCCATCTTCTGTTTTGCCAGTGGGCTCACATTGTGGTACATCCCGCCGATCCTCGGGTTGGAGGGGTGGATTGCTTCTCCGCCTGCTATGGCTCCAATGGCCTGCCCGATTTCGCGGATGCGGATAATCCTTGCAGCAACGCTCCTGATAGGCTCTTCCCTGGAGAACGGGTTGAACTTTGTTTCCGTCCCGGGTATGTAAAAGTCAGGGAGGATCAGGATGTTGTGCAGGGCGATGCTGTGGAGGCGGTTTGCGGCATGGAGAATCACCCGCAGGAGTTTTGCATCCGTGGGAATTTCACAGCCAATAGAAGCCTCCATGGCCTCAATGCTCGCCAGGGTGTGGGCGATGGGACAGATACCGCAGACGCGGGAGGCAATCTTCGGGACCTGTTCCATTGTCTTACCTATGGCGAGTTTCTCAATACCCCTGACAGGGGTGATGGAGAGCCAGTCTCCTCGCTCAACAATACCCTGATCATTCACCTTCAGGGTGAGCTTGGAGTGGCCTTCATGTCTTGTGGTTGGAGAGATCTCTACAACTTTCGAAATAGTATCGCCTCGTTTTCGATTCTTGTTTTTGCATTTTCCCTTTTCGGAGAGTCACGGTTATAGTGACTTAATTATAGTGGCTTAATGTTACACTCTGGATATCGAGTTCAGACAGGTTCGTAAGCTAATGATGCACTCCAGATGAAGTGAATATCTTCCGTACCATTTCCAGTCCCCGTCAAATTACTGAAATTCTTAAATGGTGGAAAGCCTGATCTCTTAAAAAATATCCCAAGGTCATGGAGCAAGAATGAGGGTTAAAGTTAATCGTCATCCGTTGCCTTTAATACCCCTTTAAATAAAATTTCTTCTAAAAAAATATCCTTTCATATATATAATTTTCTAAATTTAGTCAAGTTATGAGAAGTTATGACAAAATAGGTGGCGGAAACCCATACACGTTAAAATATAATAATAAATAAAAAATAATCATTTTATAAAAGTTTCACTCAATGTAAAATTTCAACCCCTGTTTTCAATGATCTCGCTTTTCTCTGCCTCCTGTTTTTCTGGGGACGGAAAAATGATGCCTTTTTGACCTGATATACATAGCCCTCAGTGCACGAATAATTTTTTAATATTCTACCGGATACCGGATAAACAATGCAAGAACCGGACACAATATTGTCGGAATAATCAACAGAAACATTGCATCAGAAAGTGACCCCATCACATCAGCAGCCCATCCGATAACTGCAGCTCCTATCCCTCCAACGCCCATGCAAAGCCCCAGAATAAGACCCGATGCGAAAGCGACGTTTCCGGGGAGAAGCTCCTGCGTCATAGTAACCGATGTCACATAGCAGAAACAGGCAAAAAAAGAGTACATCATAATCCCAAAATACATCAGCCAGCCGTTTGCAAGAAAAATAAGGGCAAACAATGGCACTGCACACAAAAGACCCAGAACAAGCATCAATTTGCGCCCGAAGCGGTCTGAAAAATACCCTCCTGCAATCTGGCCTCCGACTCCAAAGAACAGCATGATAGTTACTATAAGAGACGTTGTCACCGTATCAAACTCCTGATATTCGAGAGTTAGAAGCGCTGGCAGATATGTGATCAGCCCCACGTATGCCCAGGCGCGGAGAGAGCAGATTATCACAACCAGTCCTGCAGGAGCCCACCAGAATTTTCCCTTATCCACAGGCTGGCTTATTACTGCTTTTGCCGGCTTTTCAAAAACTTTTTCATCCATATATCTGAGGTCGTTCCGGTAAATCCACGCTGCTCCTAAAATGCCCGGAATCACCATCCACACAACTGATGGAAGACCGGCAAACTCAATCAAACTCCCTGCAATAAAAGGCCCGATAGAATAGCTGATGCTGCCGCTGGTTGTAAATATCGAAGTGTACATCCCGCGTTTTGCCGGGGGGCTTAACCGGTAAACCAGATCCATTGCTGAGGGATGAAACAGCGCATGTCCTACTGCAGCTCCCATTACCAGCATGAGAAGGAGCAGATAACTGCTGGTGAAACTGGTAAGACAGATCCCCAGACTGCCAATTGAAACACACATAGGGACACTTGCACGCCAGCCGGTTTTATCGCTGTAGAGGCCAACAAACGGCTGGGTTACTGAAGATACTACATTAAATGCGGTGACAATAAGACCCGCAAGAAAATAGGACAGACCCATTGTACTGATTAGAAATGGAAGAATTATCGGAAGTACAGGGGTATAGAGGTCTATGAGAAAATGTCCGGTGATTGCCCCGAGAAGCTTTTTGCTAACAGTTGCAGTAATGTTAATCCCTTCATGGATACAAAGTAATTCTTTTAAGAGCTGTACAGGAACCTGTTTGCACAGGACCTGTTGACAGATAATGAGGCAAAAGGACAGAACCTCAGCCTGGTGCCGTAACCCGATTCGCCAAAGAAAGATCATAGTTTCCAGCACTTAATTCAGATGGGATGGCATTGGAATAGGCCACTCGAATAGTTTATTAGATCTCAAAATCTTCTAATTGTGCAGCCATATCTTCAGCGGCAGAAAGATTTGCAGAACGTCTGGTATAAATAAGAATTTCAAATGAAAAGGTTCAACATTGTAATACATTTTTCTATCTGAACCTTTTGTGACCTCCGTCTCATCAAAGAGCTCAATTTTGAAATATTTTTGCTCATCATCCGCACTATGTGAGAATCTATGAAAGTATAGATGAAGTTAGGATAAAGTTCGGATAAAACAGGGTGAGCAATAAAGTCCTCTGCATGTGCCTGAAGCTTCAGACAATTTGCCCACACGAAACTGCGAAGATCCAGAAAAAAGGTAATCAAACCTGACTTCTTTTCTTTGCAAGAATCATATGCGGAGGCTGGATATACGATGCTGCATGACCCTCAGGATCATTTCGTTCAAGAAACGCATCGTAATCGTCCAGAAATCTCCACGAAACAACTTCAAATCCATGAGACTTTACGAGGGCAGTTATTCTCTCAGGCGTATTGTCCTTCGCAAGGGGCAGATTCGGCTTAACATCAGCATACAGCTCTTCAAACCGGGAGTTTCTGCTGCCTGTCTTCTCTGTCCCGTCGGGGTTTTGAAACCACATACCATCAATTATCATCATAAAGCCCCCGTCTTTTAACAGCCGGTAGTGTTCATCCAGAAACTTATCAGGTTGAGGAAGAGTCCAGAGAAGATACTTGCTAAAAACAAAATCATACTCTCCGTCTTTGAGAGGAATTTCTTCTGCATCTCCCCGCACCAGCGAAATATTTACTCCCTTTTCTCTGGCATTTGCAGCTGCTTTTTCAAGCATTTTTTCTGACAGATCAACACCTGTTACATCATGCCCCATGGAAGCAAGAGAGATTGCAAGAATTCCGGGTCCCGTTCCAACTTCCACTGCACGTACTTTTTTATCCGTCAGCAGAATTTCAGAAAAAATGGATTTCCAGATATCAATTTCTTCATCCATACATTCAGCATATTCCGTGTGATAATCAGAACTTCTGAAGTCCCAGTATTCTAAGATTTTATCTTTCATTTTCTGTCCCTCAAGTAAAATCGGTACCATACTGCCTCTGTCCGGAACAGTATGATACATTGTCCACTTTTCTTCATCTGCCTCAAATCATTCAAGATCAATTTTTGATGGAATTACTGTCAACTCTTCTGGATTTTCCTTCCGCCTTTACTCTGTATGCATCCGGCGCGTAAAATTGCCGCGAAAACAGTAATTGATACGATGAGTGCCGGAGTGACAGCCCGTAATTTTGTCATTTTTCTCATTAAACTACACAGTTTAGTAAGAATATTACAAAATATAGTGTTACAATATATAATGATATTGATTTTTGATCCTCTTAATTAACAAAATAATAGTATTTAAGCGTGTTATCTCATAACATAATTAAGATAAATAGCAACTAGTTCAGGCATATATTCTGAATATTACCGGAAAATCAGTCAGTCAACTGACCTGTACACGAGATCTGGAATGAAGAGCGAATAAAAACCTCATATTTTTGTGCTTTTGGCTCCACTCTGGCAGCTTGCCCTCTGCACCTCACGAATTATGCTCAGAACTTAAATTAATAGACTGATTAAACCCGGCAACACAGTATCTGTCAATGCCGATGAAGATTACTGGACATTTCCGAATTCAGAGAATTCGATATTTCATCACCAATATCCACACAGAATAGAATGAAATCACTCAATTTATATACTACCACACATAACTAAGTTAAAAATAATGTTACTAATATACTAAATATTTATCCACACTGGTGTTAATGGTGAAATTTAAAGTGCCAAAAATAGAACTCACCATCCCAAAAGTTGCCGTAATTTTGATTGTGGCGCTGCTATGTGCAGGATGTGTTGAGACTGAAGCGACTGAAGGGACTGAAGAAAAAGTTCTCCGTGTTGTTTTTAACGAAGGTCCGGATACCGGAGGAAGTCTTGATCCTGCCAACGGCTGGACAGGGTGGTACGTCCATCAGGCAGGCATCTATGAAACACTGTTCTATTATGATGCAGACATGAACCTCATGCCCAAACTTGCATCTGGATACAAACAGCTAAACGATACCGACTGGGAGATCCAGCTCCGTGAAAATGTCACCTTCCACGACGGAACAAAAATGAATGCAGATGCGGTTCTCTTTTCGTTGAACAGGGTACTTGACCCGTCAAACAGCAGATCATCAGAGTATTCCTTTATCAAAGATGTACGAAAAACCGACGAGTACACCATTGTAATCGAAACCAATGACACTTATGCTCCCTTAATCGCATCCCTTGTAGACCCTGTCATGTCTATCGTCAGCCCCGGCATTGTTGACGCAGACAAACAGCCGGTTGGGACAGGTCCTTTCAAGTTTGTTTCCTTCGAACCGGGTGCAAGCCTTGAAATTGAAAAGAACCCTGATTACTGGGGCGGTGAGGTCAAAGCTGACCGCATACTTATTCAGTACAACAAAGACAGCACTGCCAGGACCATGCTGATAAAATCAGGAGATGTTGACATTGCAAGAGACCCTCTCCAGAGCGAGTATTCAGCACTTCAGTCCAATCCTGATATAAACGTCACTTCCAGAGAAACGCTGCGGACGTATTTCCTGTATGTAAACGGCGGCAAAGCCCCATTCAATGATACCAGAGTCCGCCAGGCCCTCTCCTATGCAATCAACCGGCAGGAAATCGTTGATACAGCACTTGAAGGAGTTTCCGGTATTCCGGCAAAGGGAATATTCACAAATACCATGCCGTGGAACGCAAACGATCAGGTAGAATCCTATGAATATAACCCTGAAAAAGCTCTGGAACTCTTCGAAGAGGCAGGAATAACGAAAGGCACGGACGGCAAACTCTACTATAACGGTGAACCGCTCACCATAGAAATCCAGACCTATACAAAACGTGCAGCTCTTCAGCCGAGTGCGGAAATCATCGCCTCACAGCTGGAAGACATTGGCATTACCTCAACCGTGACAATTCTGGATAGTGCTGCACTTACAGAAAACGCGGTATCCGGAAACTATGACTTTTCATTTGCCGCGTGGAGTACGGCACCTACCGGAGACCCTGATTACTTCCTCTCAAGCCACTATCTCTCAACAGGAAATTATGCGTCCAACTGGCTCCGCTATTCCAATCCTCAGGTAGATGAGTGGATTCTTGAAGCAAGAACCGAACCTGACGGAAAGAAACGTGCTGAGCTGTATGATAAAATTCAGGTGCAGATTCAGGAAGATGCAGCAATACTGCCCATCTTCTATGCCAACGAAATCTATGCACTTTCATCAGATGTTGAAGGCTTTGTGATGTATCCAAATGAGTATACAATCATCACAAAGGACATCGGATTTGCCTGA
>NZ_DAOOUJ010000074.1:0-12216 GCF_035390745.1 Methanosarcina sp.
AGTATTCTTCTGAAGAGTTATCATATGTCATTCTATAGTTCCGGGTCATATTGCAGTTTTGAAGAATGGCTTTTACTTCTGACTCCGAAATTCCATCTTTAAATTGAATAGTCATATTACTTACTTGAGATTCAGGATCTGGTGTTTTCATCTCTTCTACTGGCACTTTTACAAATAACCCTCAAAGCGCTACAAGAATTAGAAAAACAATAAAAATCGCGATTTCCTTGTCAATTTTGCTCATATCAGCACCTAAGAAATGAAGAAGATTCGATAAACCCATAGACTGGCTGTTTATACAAAGAGTATATAATCAACTGTTGAAACCAGAGATTTATCGAACTCCTCTGAGGAATTTTGGCTTATATATACGTTTTTTTCTTGACTGGTGGCGAATTCAATTTTTGGCGTACCATTCGACCCAATAGCCATTGGATCATTAATGCCAGTGATTTCAGGTTATCCAAGCCCTGTATTAGTTAGTCCTTCCTGAGTTTCCATCCATCATACAAGCAAGTCAAGCTTCCCAATAATCCGAAGCTTGGAGTGGAGTTATTATTGCTCGATTCATTTCCACTTGAGCTACTACCGTTATCAGATTCAGAATTATTATTGTTAGAATTATTGAGTTCTACAGCGTTTATTTCTTCAGATGGCAAGTTCGTTTCTTTAACCCCTATGTCTTCAGTTGCATTGGATTTTGCCCCTGTACTTTGGGCAGTCATATTGGAATCCTTAAGAGGCACAATTACAATCCCAGTAGGATAGATTCCTGCATTCACCGTAACCGTAACAGTGTTTGTGGCAGTGTTTATTACAGAAATGTTGTCGCTTTCGGCGTTTGTCACATATACTTTGTTTCAATCCATGAAAATAAATTACCTTTTCCTTTTTTATTCTCTGGCTTTAAGCTATCAACTTTCCCTTCTCCGTTAGCCATATAATAGGACTCAGCAATCAATTTCTTTAGTTCTGGTGTTTCTTCAGTGAGATTTGCCATTCCCCTGATTCCATAATAAACTATGAAATAATCTTCTCTCTCTTTAAGGAAAGAATTCTTGTACACCAGAAAATATCCGGATGTTTCCGGACTCATATACCCAGTTGCATTAAAGGAGTAAGGGCCATAAATGGGTCTCCAAGAATTTTTAGCTTCGCGCTTTTCAATTACCTCCTGAAGTTCTGCACTAATATTCAGCCCCTGATGGGATACATTACCGTTTTCTTCCAGATACTCATAAAGGGTATTTTCCCCTTTTAAAAATTTAGATTCATCGTCAAAGTACCAGACATTTATAAATTTTCCTTCAGAATAGTTTCCTGCATTACAGTAAGGAGAAATCTTCGGAAAAAGTGGTGTACAGCCCAGTTCATTCCCCTGCCAGGCTCCTGGTATGTACCATCCTGGCATGCCCTCTGAGGGAGGCAAACCTGGACCAATTGAAATAACATCGAGAATAAACCATACTCCAATAAGAGCAATTATCAAAAATATCAAAAATGCTATTTTTTTACTTATTTTCTTGTGAAACATTTATGTGCCTCAATTCAATAAAAATATAATGGGTGGTTAAGGCCTCACCCATGTTGCCATAGCTCCAGTCCAGCTCCCAAAAGTTAGGTAGTGTTTATTACTCGTGTCCCATGTATCATGGATATATACATAATCGCTACTTCCATCATAGTATCCCACACAGGTAACACTATGATCACCATATGGCTGAGTGTAACCATTACCTGTTCCACCGTTTAGCATGCTAAGCACGAAAGGCTTATCTGCATTCACTTCGGTTTTTACCTCAGACCATGAGACATAGATATCATTGCTTGCATCAAAGTTATTATATCCATGGTTATTGCAAACTGTTTCTATACCATCGTCAATCGCCCATGGCCAGGTTGCTCCATTTCCCGGCCACTCTGTACCCATCGCAGTAGCTAATTCCCTAACTAGATCAGGCCCCGTTATTAAGTAAGAATATCCATGGCTGGCCCAATATCCTAATACCATCCCAGACGCAGTTGGAGAACAACCACAGAGCCAGCCATACTTAGGCACACCACTGATTGTTTTTGAACTTGAAGACGTAGAATAACTTGAGGAATTAGCCATTTCTTTTTCTAAGACAGTCCATTGTATGTTTGAATTTTGTGTTCTTATTTCTTGTTGCTGTTGTAAATATGTGTTGTTAAATAAACAGTCTTCTTCATTTACGGGAATACTCACATTTGATTTATTAAAATCTACTATAGTTGAAAATGGTAAATCCACTATTACTTTTTCTTTAGCCTTACCTTCAGTATCGATTAGTGCATACTCTGCGTAGTAGAAGGTTGGGCCTAAATAAAGAGGTTTCATCCTTCCAATAGTCAGTTCTTCTTTATCATTACTTTCTAACTTTATCTTGTTGGCGCGTTCTTGTGCCAGTGATTTTGAACGGGTTGTATATTCTGGTATTTCATTAGGTATTTTGCCTTTTGAAAACTCCAAAACAGGATAGTTATCCTTCGTCGCTGAAATGAATATATATCCTGCTTGTTGCTTGTTTTCGATAATGTTATATGAATAAGCTGATATTTTACCATCAAGATCGTAGTAAACAGTAGATAGTTTCACAGTAGCGTCTTCCCAGTCTTCAAAATTAGGTACAGATCCAGAAATCTCTTTTATAGAGTAAGATGCAACTTCTTCCGCCTGCTTTTCGCTGATCATACCTAATGAGTAAGTCACATTCGACGATTCTTTCTGTGCGCTTGCTGCTGGCATCAACGCCATACCAACCAGCAATGTTGCTAAAAAAAGTATACCTATTCCAATTTTGTTCTTAACCATATTTTTTCTCCTGTTTAGCACCCAGGAGGCAGAATCAGGCAAGCCAAGCCTTAAATAAAAGCAAAGCTAACATAATCGCTGCCTCTTAGGGCGTGTTTATGGAGTTCGGGTAACATTGGGAAACTACATTTGAACTCCATAAATTCTTCTTACCTAACTCCTTATAAGTTTTATGTCCAGAGTCTCTAACAATGCGATTTTTATACTAATTTCGAGCCTTTAATTATTCCTTGACTCTTCTTGATCTTTGATTGTTGGATGATTTGGGTAGAAAAGCTTATATGTCGTATATTGCTTCAATTCATATTCAAAATCGAATATATAAAAGAAGGTGCGCAATTCTGCTGTATTTTACCCCATAAGATTTACATGCTCGACATATGAAAACAAATACAGTATGCATCATTGTTTAAAGTTACACTTAAAATATTTAATGGCTTAATGCTACTGTTTTTCAGTTCAAGTCCGTAAGTCCTATCCAATTATAGAATCAAATTTTATTTTTCAGACAGGCCCTAAAAAATGTTCCTGCCTGCTGGTTCCGTCCCCTTATCCTGTTCCCTTATCCCTGTCTGCTGATTCTGCGGTGCCGGCTTCAAAACCGGAAAGAAAAAAGCCCGAGATCCGAAGAATTTGTTTCAGGCAGGTAGCCCCCGCATCCCCACTCCCATCACAAGCAGATTTGTTTCCATTGGGGGATGATTCCAGCCGTCAGGCGATATGGTCTTTTTCTCAACAGAAATTTCAACCTGGCTTCCACTGAGCCCGCAGTCTTTCATATAATCCTCAACGAGCTTTTTTCCAATTTCGGTTGCAGCTTCCAGGGCTTCTGTGTATGCATCGAACCTCAGCCTGCGGCCTGGTGCAAAAACCAGGAAATCCTTATCCGGAGACATCAGGCTTGCAGGCCTGATAAGAATTTCCACTCTTTTGATGCCTTTTCCTGCAAGGGCTCCCACAGCATTTCCTACCTCAGCATGCTCGGGAACAATAATTTCAGCATCAATATACTCCTCCAGTTCTTTCCTGTGTGCACGCACAGGGCCTCCTAGAAGGACAACAGGTACTCCCAGCCTGAACTTTGCAGGATAATTTCCGTCCAGGATTTTCTCAATGGCTGTGTACGGGACTCCCTGCAGAATATATGAAAGGAGGTGAAGAGACATATTTCTTGCAACTCTCTTTTTTACGGCAGTGCAGAACTCATAGGGTGTCATTCGCATGATCCTTGCAAGCTTTTCCGCTCCTGTTCTGGAAGCTTCTTCGTTCCAGGCTGTATATTCCCCGAGCACGTGCAGGGCATCTGTCGGCGTAAATCCTATTGCCTGAATGAGGCGTTTTTTGATAAGGGAGTCCAGGGTTTGAGGGTGGAGGTCCTTTCTGATAAGAGCTTTGATCTCATTCACTGAAACAGGCTCTTCTCCGATTACGCCAAGAACTTCTGCTTCAACTTTGCTTAACTCCCCTGCGGTGTAGCCTGACCTGATGAAAAATTTTGTGGGCTGGATATTTTCTTCCAGGTCTTCTCTGAGAGGCATGGGCGTCCGTTTCAGGTTATTCAGGAAACCCGGATACTGGACTGCAGCTACTGCGAGGGGTATTACCCTCCGCGGGCCGAGGAATAGCTCCCTGTTCACGATCCATATATGGCTGTCTCCGCCTGTAGCTGTTGTCTCCATCCTTATCGCCCGAACCCTTGTCTTCCAGCCGCCCACAACAGCCCCTTCATCGCTCAGGTCAGGGACTCCCATGCAGATCGAGGAAATATCCGTACTCGTCCCTCCCACATCCACAACCGCACATGTGTGCAGCCCGGAAAGGTAAGAGGCTCCTACAAGGCTTGCTGCGGGACCTGAAAAGATTGTTTCTATCGGCCTTTGAAGGGCATCCCTTATGCCTATGACAGAACCGTCGCATTTGAGCATAAGGAGCCTTGCATTAATTCCCCTCTCTGTCATATCTGCAATAATGGACTTTACAAACTGTCTGGTTATGGGGATCAGCTGGGCGTTAAGGAAAGCCGTTACTGCCCTTTCATAGGCTCCCAGTTCCTGTGAGAGTTCATGTCCGCAGACCGCAGGCAGCCCTGTGAGCTTCATTATTCTGTCCCTTGCTTTAAGCTCGTGTTCAGGGTTGCGTGTGCTGAAATAGGAGGATATGGCAAAGGCCGATACTTTATCTTTTATGAGCAGCGCAAATTTTTCAATGGCTTCCAGGTCAAGCGGAGACACCTCTTCTCCATTATGATTATGCCCTCCTCTGACAAAGAGCACATGCCCTGTTGGAAATTCCTTTTCGAGAGGGTGCTCTCCTATGAGGATCAGGGCTACGGGAAAACCTGTCCCTTCAAGAATGGTATTTGTGGAAAGGGTGGTGGATACGGATACCAGTTTTATGTTTTTGACATATTCCGGATTAAGTCCATCAATCACTTTTTTGATGCCTGCAAGCGGGTCAGGATAGGTCGTCAGGGCTTTATTTGAGTCTACAATCTCCCCGTCCGAGTTCCTTACGAGCACTGCATCTGTGTAAGTGCCTCCAGCGTCAATCCCCAAGCTGTAATGCATACTGAAAATGACTCCTTTTTCTTTTTCTGGAAATGCCTTTTGAAAGGTTTTTATTTCTTTTTTGACTTTAAGAAATAGAATTATTTCGGAATAAATAATGATGCGATTAAGAAATAATCTGAAATTATTAAATATATAGTTATTTCAAGATGATTTGAAATAATTAATAAAATGGTTTGAGCAGATAGAAATGAAATTGGTGGAAGAGTGCCGGATTCTTTGCAGGAGCTGACTGAAATTATCCAGGAAAGTAATCCTTCTTCCCCGAAAAATAGAGAAACGAAAAAGTAGAAAATAGCTTTCAGTTAGAATACTGAGTTTAAGAAGAAATTATAAGGAACTGACTTTTATGACTTCCACAAAAGCTTCTCAGAACGCTACTCCTCACCTTCCTGAAGACTATGACGCCCAGATCTCCCATGTTCTCCCTTACTACTCATTTTTCCATCAGGAAACTATCAGGCTCGTCAAATCGCTGCCCTCAAGTCCGAAAATATGGCTTGACACCGGATGCGGGACAGGCTCACTGGTCAATAAAGCTATTGAGGAATTTCTCGATACAAAATTCCTTTTACTTGACCCTTCGGAAGGCATGCTGGAGCAGGCGAAGGGAAAATTATCATTCTACCCTGAAGAAAAGGTGGAGTTTCTGAAAGCTTCCTCTACCCAGGAATTTTCTCAGGAACTGGAAGAAAAGCCGGACGTTATCACTGCCATACAGTGCCATCACTACCTCAGCCGTGAAGAACGTTCCCGAGCTACCGGAGTGTGTTATGATCTTCTAAAAGAAGGCGGGATTTACATCACCTTTGAGAACATAAGGCCGATGACAGAAGAGGGCATCACTATAGGAAAACGATACTGGGGAAGTTTTCAATCCGCACACGGAAGGAAAGAAAAAGAAATCAGGAAGCATCTTGAGCGTTTTGATACCGAGTATTTCCCCATAACTGTTGAGGAACATCTTAAATTGTTAAGAGAAACAGGATTCAGAACTGTGGAGTTGTTCTGGTACTCTTATATGCAGGCTGGTTTTTACTGCATTAAGTAATACTGAAGCTTGAAGCTGCATGAATTTCTAAATAAGTGAAAAAAGATATGAGAAAAATGAGAAAAAGAAATTGACTTAATAAGAGTCTTTCTTTTTCGTGCTTCTTGTACTTCTTGTGTAGTTTGTGCCTTTTGAGCTGCGAGATTCGCTTCGAGAATTGCCTCGAGATTCGCCTCTAGAATCGCCCCGGGAATCCCCTGAACCCTTTGAGCTTCTTCCCCTTGATTTCTGGGCGAGTTCTACGAAGGGTTTGCTTCCTCTCCTCTTGTTTTTGAAGATTTCGATCAGGGCTTCAGCCTGAGCAAATGGAAGAGTTACAAAGGAGAAATGCGGGAAAATTTCTGCGTCCCTTACTTTGAGTTCGCTGTCCCCAAGTTCTTCCTGGATGAAATATGAAAGCTTGTCCGGGGTCATGCCGTCGGCTTTACCCATGGCTATGAAGAGCCTGGACTTGCCTTTCCTGTCGACATAGGAGCTGCCGCTTGAGATTTCAGTGTACATGCTTTCATCGAACTTGTCTTTGAAGGTATACTTCAAAAGGGCAGCCAGAATCTTTTCTGCGGGGTATTCTTCAAGGAGTTTTTCGCTCATTTCAAGGCAGTCCCCGTATTCTTCCGTCTTTATGGTCTCTTCGAGTTCGGCTTTTACCCTTGCCCTTTTGGCTTTAATTACATCTTTTATTTCGGGAATGCGGCCTTTCTTCATTTCGGACTTTGAAGTCTTTTTAATGTAAGTGAGCCTTCTGAATTCCGTGGATGTGACAAAGGTAATGGCAGTTCCCTGTTTGCCCGCCCTTCCTGTCCTCCCTATCCTGTGCACATAGGACTCAGGGTCCTGGGGCAGAGCATAGTTGATGACGTGGGTCAGGTCCATGATGTCGATGCCTCTTGCTGCGACATCGGTTGCTACGAGGATGTTTATCTTCTGCTTCCTGAACTTGTTAAGGATCTTTTCCCTCTCCTGCTGGGAAAGGTCTCCATGAAGGGCATCGGCTAAATAACCCCTGTCGCTAAGCTTCTGGGCAAGCTGACTGGTGTCGGTCTTTGTCCGGCAGAATATAAGCCCGTAAAATTCGTCTTCTATATCGATAATCCTGCAGAGGGCTTCGAACTTGTCGCTTTCCTTAACCTCAAAATAGATCTGTTCGGTCAGGTTTTCTGTAAGCTCCTCTTTCTCAATTGTAATATGCTCGTAGTTCTGCATGTACTTCTTGACAATTCCAAGGATCGGCTTTGGCATTGTGGCTGAAAAGAAGAGCATCCTTTTGTCGGGACCTGTTGCCTTTAAGATCTCCTTTATGTCATCAATGAAGCCCATGTTCAGCATTTCGTCGGCTTCGTCAAGAACGAAATAAGAGATATGTTCGAGGTTGAGGCTCTTTCTTTCGAGGTGGTCGATGACCCTTCCCGGAGTCCCTACGACAATGTCCACTCCGCTCTTCAGCACGCGAAGCTGCTGGGTCATGGACTGCCCGCCGTATATGGGGACGATGTGCAGTTTTTTGTCTCCTTTTATGGAGTTAAGCTCTTCTGAAACCTGAATTGCTAGTTCCCTTGTAGGAGTCAGGATTATTGCCTGAACGACTCCTGATTTTTCAGGAATTTTCTCTATGATGGGGGCTCCGAAGGCTGTAGTTTTGCCTGTTCCTGTCTGAGCCTGCCCTATAATGTCTGATTCTCCTTTCAAAAAAAGCGGAATGACCTTTTCCTGAATCGGAGTTGGTTCTTCAAACCCTTTCTTTTTGAGGGCTTTCAATGTACTGTCCGAGAGCCCAAGCGCCTTAAATTTTGCTAATTTTTCCATGTACTCACTCTAGAATTTACGATTATTTTCTACAGGTCCCGCAGATTGCAGACCTGCTGTTTATGTACTATCTGCCGCATGCCCGGCAGTTTCCTCTAAGGAAAAGCCCATTTACCAGCGTCCGTACATGATACCAGCTAAAACAGGTAAACATGCCGCATAAATGGTTAATCTCCCCGGACTGCGAAAAGTTGCCTTAGACCAGGGAAATTCAGAATTAGTATGATAAACTTATACAGCAAAAAATGGCTTCTTGGATAAGTTGCGGACACTTTTTGAATTCTTCCCCGTGATACAGGCAAACGAGTAATTAGACCGCGGTCTTTTACTCCAGTAGATACACACTAGACCCCTTTCCTGTATATAACACTTTGCTACCTTTCGGGCATAAATCGCCAAAAAAAGGGTAATATCCGGAAAATCTATAATTGAAAAACTGCTAATCCATAACTAAATTTATATACTTGTCTTCAAATTTATATTTTTAATGTATCTTTTTTCAGGTCAGGGCTTACTCAGTACCAGCCCTTAAGATGAAGCTCGTCCGTCAGCATTTCCTTTAGAAGGTTCAGCCTGTCAATTGAATTCCTGATCTGCTCCGGTTTGTCCACCAGTTCTTCGCATCCGGTCTCTTCCTGAATGGTTGTAACCCTCAGGAGTTCTGCAAAATTTACGCACTCGTCCAGAAAGCTGTTAAAAAGCCTGCGAGCCTGCACAAAATAATCCGAAGTCCTGAAATCCGGCTGAACGGTTTTTTCGTATTCTGCTCTCTGCTTCATCTCTGCAGCCAGGACCCGGGTTTCAACATAGTCCCCGACAGTCAGATAATTTCCCAGATTCTGCAGGGTTGTCCCTATATGCTGAATAAAGTATGCAACCTCAAAAGCCCACTGTTTGTCAAAGTCCGTTCTTGAGCCGTAGTCAAAAGAAGAGGAGTTCATATGCAAGGGTCATCTCCTGTTATGTTTTTCTTTTCAGCCTCTGAAGATAATAACTTTTCTACTTTGCTCGGCCTGGCTCTGGCTTATTCGGGAATAACAATATCCTTCAGCATGTTTTTTTCTCACTGTTGTCCGGAAAAATGGGTTGAGAAAAATAAACTACGAAATAGAATAAACTACGAAAAGTAACCCGCTAAATAAACAGTCTCAAGGTTGAGTCATTAATCAATCTTAAAAAAGAGTGGATTTCCCATTTTTTGAAAAAACAGGGGGATATTTGTAAGCTTTCGTTTTTCAATATCCCCTGATGACTTGAATTTAGATGAAGGATTGAACCATCATCTAAATTTTTCCGAATCGAGTTTATTTAACTATTTCTTTACTTGGTTCGTTCTATTATTGCTTCTTTTTATGCAGGAATACTGCAAGCAACCCTATAATACCATAAACTACACCAAACCCGGGTGCGCTTGTATTTTCTTCCTGTTCCTTTTCCTTATTGGATTCTATATTCCCATCAGATTCTATATTCCCATTATTTTGTTTAGCATCTTCAGTGTCAGCTTCAATCTGTATATGATTGTCAGCTTCTTCCTCCGTATCTTCACTCACTTGAGTGTTTTCTGTAGGTTTAGAAACCACCTTGGCGCTGCCAGTTCCACCACTTCCATGGTGGTGAGTATCAGAGTTTCTGTCGTTACCTTCTGAGCTCAAAATAATCGATTGCTTTACACTGCTGCTTTCTTCCGGAAGCTCATTACAATTTACCGTTGCCTTATTTTCAATGAATCCGTCTCCGCCACCGTTGGTGCTTATATCTACCTGAGTCACCGTATACTTTCCTGTGTATTCCCATGTTTCTCCAGGATTCAAGACTCCAGGCTCACTATCATCTCCGGCGGGGCTCGCCAGTGTAATCATCGGGTCACTTACTGTAACTCCTGTCAGATCCACGTTTCCTTCATTTTCGACTACTATCTTATATTCGATTATGTCTCCCGGTTCATTGATTATACAGTCTCCAGCTTTATCGATGCCCACTATGGATTTGTATATGCAGTAATCTGGTTTCTCCTGCACTGGTTCTTCTACTGGCACCTTTGCACTGTCTGATTTCGGATCCAGCTGATCACAATCAACCGTTGCCGTATTTTCAATGAATCCATCTCCTTCGCCGTTACTGTCTATGTCTGCCTGAGCCGCAATGTAATTGCCGGTATAGATCCATATTTCTCCTACTTCGAAAATTCCATTGTTATTCAGAGACTCTGCCGGTCCGGTGAGATCTTCAATCAGAGTGTCGGTAACAGTTACATTTGTCAGGTTAACATTTCCCGCATTGATCACCTGAATCTTATAGCTGATAACATCTCCTGCCTGTTCCACTGTTCCTTCTAATCCTTTTCCAGCCACATCCATAATGGTTTTATGAATGACATAAGCCGGCTCTTCTTCTATCGGCGTTTCTTTTATCGGTACTGCAGCGCTATCTGATAGAAGCTCAAGCTGATCACAGTCGACAGTTGCTGTATTTTCTATGCATCCGTCTCCCTGGCCGTTACTATCAATGTCTTCCTGAGTTACTGTATAATTTCCACAGTATTTCCATATCTCACCCGGATTCAAGATTCCCTGCTCAGCGTCGTCTCCTGTTGGTCCTGTCAGTGTAATCATCGGGTCGCTTACTGTAACTCCTGTGAGGTCTACATCTCCTCCATTTTCTACCATTATCTGGTATTCTATTATGTCTCCAGGCTCATTGATAATACAATCTCCAGCTTCATCGATGCCCACCGCGGATTTGTATATACAGTAATCTGGTTTCTCCTGTACTGGTTCTCCTATCGGTACCTCTGCACTGTCCGATATTGGCTCCAGATGATCACAGTCAACAGTTGCCGTGTTATTTATGAATCCGTCTCCACCACAATTACTGTCTATATCTTCCTGAGTCACCGTGTAATTACCAGTGTATGTCCAGTTTTCTACTACCTCAAGAACTCCATCATTATTCAGAGATTCTGCTGGTCCATTGAGATTCTCAATCAGAGTATCAGTAACAGTTATATTTGTCAGGTTAACGTTTCCTGTATTGGTCACTATAACCTGATAAGTAATGATTTCTCCTGCTGCTGTTACTGTTCCTTCTGATCCTTTCCCATCAACATCAGTAACTACTTTGTCTATGATACATCCCGGTATCTCTTCTACAGGTTCCTTTCCTATTGGAACAGCTTCACTGTCTGATTCTGGTTCCAGTTGATCACAGTCAACAGTTGCTGTGTTATTTATGAATCCGTCTCCTCCTCCGTTACTGATCATGTCTTCCAGGGTGACAGTATAAGTTTCGGTATACGTCCACGTTTCTCCTACCTCAAGAACTCCATCATTGTTCAGAGACTCTACTGGTCCAGTGAGATTTTCAATTAAAGTATCAGTAACGTTTACATTAGTCAGATTAACGTTTCCTGTATTGGTCACGTTTATCTGGTAGCTTATCACATCTCCAGGCTTTGTAACGTTTCCTTCCGGTCCTTTGCCGGAAACATCTGTAACTACTTTATCAATGATGCAATCAGGTTTGCCACCAATAGGAACAGCTTCGCTATCTGATTTTTGATCCAGCTGATCACAGTCAACAGTAGCTGTGTTGTTTATGAATCCATCTCCTCCTCCATTACTGTCTATGTCTGCCTGAGTCACAGTATAATTTCCACTGTAAGTCCATGTTTCTTCAACTTCGAGAATTCCATCAGAATTAAGAGATTCAACCGGGTCTGTAAGGTTGCCAAGCAGAGAATCAGTAACCGTTACATTAGTCAGGCTAGAGTTTCCTGTGTTAGTAACGTTGATCTGGTAACTGATCACATCTCCTGCTTTTGTTACATTTCCTTCCGGTCCTTTCCCAGCCACATCAGTAACTATTTTATCAATAGTGCAAGCAGCATTCTGTTCTGCTGTTACCGTTTCGTTATCCGTGTTAGATTCGGTTGTATTGTTTCCGAAAACACCTGTAGCAAA
>NZ_DAOOUJ010000075.1:0-12157 GCF_035390745.1 Methanosarcina sp.
ATCCAGCCCGAAACAACAGGATTTGAACTTACCTCGGAGGCGACCTCTTCAATAATCTGAAGCCTCATTTCCCTGGCATAAACCAGATTCAGGTTGTAGACTTCTGTATTAAGGCGGGCTGTGTCTAAAGAAACTCCCTGTTCGCTCAGGTTCTGCTCCAGAAGATCAACTTCGGTGTTCAGCGTGGAAATGCTCTGGCTGATCTGCTGCGATGTTTCGGTTTTTACATATTCTCCGCTTGAAGAGATTGCATCGGCAATTTCTTCGGAGATATTGGTTGTGAAAATGCAGGTGTTTCGAACGCCGAGAGGATAAGTGACCCTACCCCTTGAATCTGTCAGTTCATATTCATCCCTGAGATCAAAATCCGGGTCGTGGTAGAGGTAGTTTGGCTTCTGGTCAACGATCAGGGTCAGGTTTTCAGTCCAGTTGTATTTGTTTTCGGGCTGGCCTGTAACAGTCATTGTTGATATAATGCCCATTTCCTGCCCAAGTGCAGAAGCAGCTCTCTCCATTGCAGGGTTATCAAAAAGGGTCATTGGACCTGAAGTTACACTGTCAAAAGAATCTGTAATCAGTCCTTTTTCCTCAAGGGCATCGAGGATATAGGAGTTAAGGCTGGAGTCCAGTTTCTCGTTTTTCTCCTCAATATCTTTGAGAAGCCTGTTGTAGGCTTCGTTTCTTGCAATGTAACGAGCAGAATCACTTGAAGTATACATCTTCCCGGCGGAGGTGAGATGCTGTTTTTTGTTAACATAGGTTTCCCGGCTTGCTTCAAGGTTATGAATGAGTTTTTCGGCAGTAGCCACCTGAAGGTCTGTCGGGTCCTGACCTGGAGATTCGAGGAGAGAGTAATTGAACGTTGGGTTGTCCCTTTCAATGGCATCAAGCATTGCCAGCACCTCTTCAGCCATTACCTTATGCAGCCATGGAGGGATATCGCAGACAACTCCACGTTGGGGGAGATATTTTCCATCAGGGTAAGCCCAGAATGCGCTTTCGATTGCCCTGAGATCCACATAAGCAGCCCGGTATTTGTCTGCAGCGTCGGAACAGCAGGGATCAAATCTTTCTGCACCGGCTGTGAGAAAAGTTGTGGTTCTGTATTCCCTTTCTATCAGGTCAGTGTAGGTTGATATTCCTTTATAGCCGCCTGTGGGTGGTCGCTGGTGATAGACTACTGTCAGGTTTTCGGACTCGGTCTCGGAGTGGGACAGGGATTCAGAATCGGCTTTACTTAAAGTTTCAGAGTCCGAGCCGCTTGATGTGGCATAATGTGCTTCTATGGATGTGGTACCGTCAGCATGATGGTTGACTGTGTGCCAGACGTATGTGTATGTATAGTCGTAATTAATAGCCCACGTTGTCCTTATGGTATAATAAATATCATAGCGAATGCCCCAATCAAAGGTATGGTCCTCTCTGCTGAGATAACCGTCATCGGTCCTGTACTCGGCAACGAGCAGGTCATTAGCCCTGTACTCGTAATGGGGCTCAACCCTTACATTGGCTATCTCCACGGAACTTAATCTAACAGAAGCGTCCGTAATATACCAGCTTTTTAGCTTTCCTTTTGGTGGGTCAATTTCAGGGTCCATGGTTTTAGAATAGGAGTTTGTAACAGATTGACTCCAGGAATAAGAGGACACACGTGACCCCGCATGCGTGCCCGAGGCAAAATAATCAGAGTCCCAGCTGACAGTGTGACCGCTGTATGAAACCGAATCCCGGTCAAAATCCTCTGTGATTGTTGAAGCCAGAGGATCAGGAGAACTGAAGCCGTCCCTCAGAATCTGTCCCTGAACCGGAGCTGTATAAACACTTTTTGTAACAGCGTGGATAAGGTCAGGGTTTTCCTCTGCCCATACATGGTCGTTGAAAACCCAGCCGTCAATGACCCCGTCTGTATAATCCGAGGCTGAAACTTCTATTTCCGAATATTCGGAAAGATTATCGTAGGAAGTGTTTGCTTCCACAAGGGATTCCTCTATTCCTTCTTCCACATCCAGGGAAAAAGACCTGTTTGCTGCAAGAGAAGAATAAGCAGTCGTGAGGTTCACGCCCTCGTCCGTTTCATATGAGGATAAAGAGGTGTTTGAGCTGGTTGAGTTAGGCAAAGTTGAGTTCTTCAAGCCTGAACCCTCCTCCGGGCTACTGGAAGCACAGACGTCTTCATACAGGACTTTTCCGTTGTAGAAAGTTGTGTATGTAAGTGCCATGGGATCAACCGAGTCAAAGACCTTTTTCTGCGTGTAAAGCGTTGCTCCGTTGACAGAGCTTGCAAGAGAAGGATTTGTCAGGATATTCAATGGACCGTTTGCGTAGTGCTGCCAGGGACCGTAGATGAATGTCCTCAGATTTGTTGCCCCGAGAACGATATTGGAAGTTGAGTCCAGGCTTGAAGATGTACCGAGAGCAGTTTCATATTCTCTCACAAGTTCTTCAAGCAAAGGTTCCCTTGAGGTGACGAGAGTGGAGAGGTTCATACTCATATTGTATGTTTCTCCGGATTCGAGGTCCACAAGGGTGTAATTCAAAACAGGGATTTCGAAGATATAGTAAATAGTGTAGGTTTTGTCAGAGGGGGAAATTTCCCGCTCTAAAGTCCCGTTAACTTTTCTTATCTTTATCTGTTCGGGTTCTATGTCAGGTTCGACATTTATAGCAAATTCCATGAATGTATGGCTGTTGCCCTGATAGTTTGCCGAAAGCAGCTGGTTAAAAGCTTCTGCCGTAATGTCCTTTATTGGGCTTGCTTCAATCCGGAACCAGTCCGAAGCTTTGAGTTCATCCCCATAATAGAGTTCAATAGATGCATAGCCGGATTTAGAGTTTTCCGGGACTTCCACATATTCATAAAAGGAAACTTTTTGAAGAAAACCAGTAGCCTGCCCATAGTTCACACGTTTTAATTGCTGGCCGGAAGAATCATTTACGACCAGGATGACATCCCTGTTTTTCCATAAAGATTCGACTCTGCCCCAGACATCGGATGGCAGATTTATGGAGATTTGAAGATTGTCTCCCTTCTCAAGGTTCTGGTTTTGCGGAGTTGCCATGAAGTTATCTTCAGATAACCTCTCGACCGGAGATCCTTCAGGAATAATTACTGGATGTTCGCCCTGCCATTCAAGAGCTTCCATTCCTGCATAGTTAAGGCAGCGTGCAAGGTCAGATGAGGCGAGGTTTATAACTGTCTGCCTGGGGTCGCTTTTCTCTGTAGTATAGATTGTTTCGGCAACCTCGCTGTCCATTTTCATAAGGTAGACAGACGTAAAGGTTGCAAAGAGGACAATGAAAATCCCTATTACGGCGTAAGGAATGTAGGCGCTGGTATCCTGAAAAAACCAGGAACATTTAAAAAAAGAAGATTTGAGAGATCGTTTCCCGGCTATATGTCTCACCTCAAAAATAGAAGATTGAAAAGAATTAGAAAACAAAAGTAAAAAATATTACAGAGTTTCGTGCATAAATAGTTTACTTTATATTGGAAAATAATATAAATAAAAATAAAAGATAGATAGATAAAAAACGAAGAGAACGTAAAGAAAAGATCAAAGAAAAGAAAATCAAAGAAAAGAAAATCATCTCTCTTTATTTGCAATCTTAAAATTATCTCTCTTTATTCGTTATCATTTACGGATCTATCATTTACAGATCAGTGTTTTCGAATATACCCGCCTTTAGCCGATAATTCTACCAAGGAAATAACCGGGCTTTGCACCCGTAATTTCCACTTCAGCATATTCACCGGGCTTAAGGTCTGAGCCGCTGACCACAACCGGACGGTAAGAGTCCGTACGTGTGAGGACGTCCCCGATCTCCGTATATTTCGAGACAAAGACTCTGCCTTTCCAGCCAATCATTTCGTTCTTGGACTCGATCTTTATCTGCTCACAGACTTTATGCAGCCTGTGTGAGCGCTGTACGGAAATACGGGAATCGAGATTCCGGAAAGAAAATGCTCTTGTGTGCGGTCGGGGAGAGTATCTGGAAATATTGATCTTTTCAGGACGGTACTTTTTTACCCACTCAACGGTTTCTTCAAAGTCCTCATCGGTTTCATCACAGAAACCGACAATTATGTCTGTAAAGAGGGAAAAGTCTTCAAAGCGGGCACGGAATTTCGTAATAATTTCGTCCACAGCGTCCATTTTATGCAGGCGGTTCATTTTTTTCAGGACAGAGTGGGAAGCTGACTGGATGGGGAGATGGAGAAGTTTGAAAATCTTATCCGAGTCAAAAGCATCCACCAGGTCGTCCAGAATAGGGAGGACTGAGAAGGGATTCATCATGCCGACCCTTACCTTGAAATCACCAGGAATCTCCGAGATCATGCGCAGGAGCTCGGGGAGTTTAACGCCTGTATCCATACCGTACTGGCTATCATCCTGGGACGTTAGCCAGATCTCCCTGCAGCCGTCTGCAACTGCAGAGCGGATATCTGCGATGATCTCTTCAGGCGGAAAAGAGCGGAGCTTGCCCCTTGCATGCTTTACTATACAATAAGAGCAGGCGAAATTGCAGCCCTGGGATATCTGGCAGATATGAATATTTGGATTTGAGCGGTCTCGCGGGACATTGAGAAAACCCAAGGGCTCGGAAGTCCGGATTTCCAGGTGTTCTCCTCCAAGACCGGCCTTTTTTCTCTGTTCTATTGAGGAAAGAAGATCACCAAGACGAGAAACCGCATTTACACCAAGAATATGGGCTTCGGGATTTGCATGAAGGATATCTTCAAGCTGTACTTCGGGCATGCAGCCTGAAACAATCACCTGTACGCCTTTCTCGCCCATGATGCGGATCTTGTAAAGGATTTTCTGTTCTGTTGTGTATTTCACCGTGCAGGAGTTGCAGATGTAGACATCTGCCTGCCCGGCATTATCAGGGCTTAATAGTTCATGCCCGAGCATCTCAACGCTCGCTTTCATAACCTCGGCTGATGCCTGGCTTGCGGAACAGCCAAAACTCTCAAGATAAACCTTCATATTCCCTTCACACTTTGACCTGATACTTTAACATTAACAGTTCATTAACTCCTGATTGATACCTTAACTCAACAATTGACCTGACAGCTCAATTTTATGCCCCGAATTAACAGGTCGATTCTTTTCAGTTTGCCCTGATATTGATCTGATATTTATAATTAATGCCCATAATTCATATTTTCCGGTTAAGTTCAAAATAATCGACCTGTACAGGTCTGTTTTTCAAAAAAGGTTAAAAATAAAAAAATAGAAGGTAAAAAGGATTACAGGTAGAGGGGATTCTCCTGCTTATCCTTGATGTAAATGCTGTCTGTAAACCTGACCGCTCCGGACGAGCCCATGGAAATCGTGTGTACTCTTGCATCTCCTCCGCCAAAGAGATGGGTTTCGCGCAGGAAGTGGCCCGGAGTGACGGCTGTCGCAGAAAAAATTACATCCTTTCCCGGAACAAGCCTGTCTGTATCAAGGATATCATTAAGGTTCTCAAGGGTGATTCCCATCTTTTCGAGCCTGGACATCTTTTCCTTTATTTCTTCATCGATCTTGTCCTGACTTTTTCCGTTTGCAACAGTTGGCAGGACAAGCCTTGCAAGGATTTTCCCGCCCAGGATCTTGATTGCAGCAGCCGTCAGGACGGCCTCTCCAGAGCCCCCCGCCCCCATAACCATATGGACGCCTGAGCCGCGGATCGCAGTTGCAACACCCGGCATGAGATCTCCGTCAGTAACCAGCCTTACACGGGCTCCGGCTTTCCGGATTTCGTCGATCTTCTGGGCATGCCTGGGGCGATCCAGAATCACGACCACCAGTTCTTCAACACTTCTACCGAGTGCTTTTGCAACAATTTCGAGGTTGTGTCTGACAGGAGCATCAAGATCAATCTTTTCATTGGGGTGCTCCATTTCATAACGCACAACATCCGGACCGACGACTATCTTGTCCATGTAAATGTCAGGTCCGTGGAAGATCCCTCCCCGTTCAGCCATTGCCATAACAGCAACCGAACCCGGGCAGCCGTCGGCACAAAGGTTTGTGCCTTCCAGGGGGTCAACTGCAATATCAACTTCAAGGTCTCCAACACCCGTCCCGACCTCTTCACCGATATAAAGCATAGGGGCTTCGTCCCTTTCTCCTTCCCCTATCTTTATTATGCCTTTCATGTCAAGTTTGTTTAGCATTCTTCTCATGGAGGCAACTGCTACCTGGTCGGCAAAGTGTTTGTCCCCACGTCCCATCTGGTAGGCTGCCGCAATTGCAGCAGCTTCGGTTACATGAATGAGCCTTGGAAGTAACTGATATTCAATCGGCCCGGCGCACTCAAACATCTCTTCTACTGTCTTTGGATGAGGCATGATAATCGACTCTTATTTCCTGCTTCCTGATAATAGCCCGATAATAACTGATAATAATAATTCTTTTCTGGCTTTTCCCTTTGTTTGTTAATGTGACCTGTTAACACAACAGGATATTAATATCTATTGGAAGAGTTCAGATACAGAGATCTCATTGAGTTTTATTAAGCAGTCACATTTATATAAAAATACCTTTGATTATCGGGAAAAACCTCTGTTTTCGAAAAGGTAAAACCTTCAGAAAGCTAAACCTTTATCACACTCGTAACTGAAGTGAAAAAACATGAAAATCCATTGCCTTCAGCACCTGAAAAACGATACGCTTGGAAATATAGGGACATGGATATCCCTGAAAGGGCACAGGCTTACAAAAACCCTGCTTTATGAAGAACCTGTCTTTCCCGATCCTGAAGAGTTTGATATGCTCCTTATAATGGGGGGCACCATGAGTGTTTATCAGGAAGAAGAGTTTCCATGGCTGAGACCTGAAAAAGAATTTGCAAAAAAGGTAATAAATGCAGGAAAACCAGTGCTTGGAAGCTGTTTTGGGGCACAATTGATTGCAGAGGTTCTGGGAGGAAAAGTCACCAGAAACAGGTTCAAAGAAATAGGCTGGCACAGGGTAAAAGCCCTGGCAGGGGAAAACAAGAAAGGAGAAAATGCAAATCACGAGAGAGAAATTATCTCAGAGCTTCCTTCAGGCTTATTTCCCGAGTTTACAGCATTCATGTGGCATGGAGACACCTTTGAAATTCCCGTAGGCGCAGTAAGGCTTTTCGAAAGCGAAGCCTGTAGAAACCAGGGCTTTAGCTACGGAAAGAACGTTCTGGGGCTGCAGTTTCACCCTGAAGCCGACAGGCAGTGGATAGAAAACCTGATAGAAGATTCGGGGCATGAGCTTGTTAAAGGGAAATACATCCAGTCAGAAGAGCAAATATTTAAACACGAGAACTTTCTTGAAGATTCCCGAAAAATTGCTTTTTCCCTGATGGACTGGTTTGAGAAAAAGTGTGAAAATTGAAGTGAAAGTGAAGAACTGGAAATAAAAATCAGGATTTAAACAGTTCAGAAGATCCGGATATTAATTTCATCCTTTTTTAACTGAATTTGCTTAACCTGTTTTCAAATTAAATCCTCATTTTACAAAATTTGCAAGCGCTACCCTCTCGATCACGAGTTCAGGTATATGTTCTTCTCCTGAAGCTTCTATTTCTTCATCTGTAATTCCAAAGAGAGAAAGGATTCCTTTTCGTTTAGAACCTGAATAAGCAAGCAGTTCAGAACATGGTTTTTCTTTGATAAGCTTCTGGAGCTCGGAATAAGCAATAAGCAAATCATCCATTTTTCCAAGCAGCACAAAAACCGCATTATTTTCCCCTTCATGCAGCCCTATGGAAAAACTCCTTTCAATCTGCCTCTCTCCGGCTGCATAGCGCATGATCTCTACACCGGGATCTTTTGCCACGTTACTGCCTGATGCGACAGCCCTGAGAGCCTTCCCCACTGCAAAATGAAGATGCTTTTCACCTGCAATCAGGTCAGCGTTCAGACCCTGAATGGTTACTTTGTTTCCGGAAGCGATTATGTTGATTTGTTTTAGAAAAGCTGGAAGGTCCGCAATTCTCACCGCTCCGCAAATAACCTTGATTTCCCTTTGCATTTCCATACTCCTGCCATATCCCGGGCTTTACAATAAGGATTTCGGTTGATGAAAGTGTATGATAAAATGAGCAGGTATTCAGAACCCGATATAAAAGTTTTTATTCTTCCAATGTGTAAACTTAGTGACTAATAAAATTAATAGAGTACTTATATATAAATTACAAAAGTTAATAAGATATTTTACACTAAAAAAGTTCAGAGAACTCGGTTCTTCTGTTTCCGGGAAGGTGTTAAATATTCATAAGAAAAAAGTCAAGTCAGAGCTCTGTTTCTGTTCGACTATTCCATCCAGCGGTCTTACTGCAGTTTATAATGAAGCAGAAGAAAGAACAGAACTGATAGCAGCTTATATTAAAGCAGGCCTGCAACAAAACGAGCGCTGCATCTGGCTTGTCCCGGACTCTCAAAGCGCGGAATTAGCAAAAAATTTACTTTCAAACTCAGAGCTGGATATCAAAAGATGTATGGAAAAATCCAGACTTAAAATAATTACCCTGCAGGAAACAGATACCCTTTCAGAAAAACAGCCAGAAATTTCGGGGATCTATTTTAACTGGGAAGCAGGAAACCCACAGAAAGAGATTATTAAATTCATCCATGCAGGAAACTGGCAATACCTGCGCATCAATCTTGAAATCAGGGTCTTCGGAAAGCCAATTTCCAGTTCTCTTAAGGAACTGAGGCGCATTCTTGCTGAGAACATGCCTGAAAAGAAAATCAGGCCTCTCTTTCTGATAAGAGAAGAAGACCTTTCCGCTGAGGAAGTTTTCAACCTTATAGAAGCCGGAGAAAAACTGATAATTAAAAGAGATGGAAAATGGAAGTTCCTTAAAATAAAACAAGAAAGCCAGGATAAAAAATTTAAGACCCTACTTGAGAGTTCAGCTGACTCTATCCTTATACATGATATGAACGGCAGGGTTCTGGAAGCAAACCACATAGCCTGTGAAATCTTCGGATATACCCGCAGCAAAATGCTCGGAAAGCACATAAAGGATTTAAGGACCAATATCCACCTTACCGAGTTCGGGCAACAGATAGAGAAGCTAAAAGAGACAGGATATTTTACTTTTGAAATGGACTCACTTAGGAGAGATGGCACGGTCATTCCTCAAGAAATAAATAACAGGTTAATTGAATACGATGGAGAAACAGCCGTACTATCTATAGGCAGAGATATTAGCGAACGCAGAAGAACTGAAAAAGCCCTGAAAGATTCCGAAAGAAAATACCGCATGCTTTTTGAAGAATTCCCCGACGGAATCGCCCAGCTTGATAAATATGGAACTATCATCGTATGCAACGAAAAGTTTGAAAACTTTACAGGCAGTCATGAGAACGAAAAACTCATTTTCAATTTGCTGAGCCCTTCAGAAGAGAGCAAAACAAAAGAAAAAAGCTTTGCATGCCTCCCTGAAGTTCCTGTACATTGCGATATAAAATATATTTCCAGCCTTGAAAACAAAAATATACCTGCTGAGATAACTTATAAGCCTCTGATTTCGGAAAATTCCCGATTTAACGGCGGCATTATTCTTGTAGAGGATCTAAGCGAGGTAAAGAGGCTGGAAGCGGTACGGCTTCAGCAGACAGAATCTCTACGAAAACTGGTGGATTCAATACCTGCACCTGCATTTTGTAAAGACAGAAATGGAGTATATATTGCCTGCAATAAGGGTTTTGAAACCCTTATGGGACTGAAAAAACAGGACGTTATCGGAAAGTCTATCAATGATATTCTCTCTCCTGAAATTGCCGAAAAATACCATACAATGGACATCGAAATGGTGAAACATAAAAGAAACCAGATCTATGAGACCTCTTTGAAATCCCCTGACGGCTCAATGCACCAGGTAATGCTTAATAAGTTCATATTCAGCGGCGTGACAGAAGAAGACTCGGTTCTCCTCGGAATTATGATCGACATAACCGAGAGGAAGCAGGCTGAAGAGAAAATGCTTCAGGCAAAAATGGCTGCTGAAGCCGCAAACAGAGCAAAAACCACATTTATTGTCAATATGAGCCACGAACTGAGGACTCCGCTGAACGCAGTCATAGGGTTTTCGGAACTCCTTTTAAGTGAAACTGTCGGCCCCCTTAATGAGAAACAAAAAAGATACACTGAAAACATTTCAAAAAGTGGGAACCATCTTCTTGATGTCATCAATGATGTGCTGGACATCTCAAGGCTTGAACTCGGAAATATTGAGCTATACTACGAAACAGTGGACATACCCGGCGTGATCGAAGAAGTTCAGAGAGTGCTCTCTCCCCTCTCAGCTGAGAAAAATATCAGTATAGAATCGAATATTGAAAAGGACCTGAAAACCATAATTGCTGACAGGGTAAAAATAAAACAGATCCTTTACAATATTTTAAACAATGCTATCAAATTCTCATCCGAAAACGGGAAAGTAAACATTTCTGCAGAGCTTAAGGAAGACACTGTTGAGATCAGTATAAAGGATGAAGGTATTGGCATTCACGAATCTGATTATGAAAGAGTTTTCCACCCATTTGTACAGATTGATGAGTCCATATCCAGAAAATATGGAGGTGTAGGGCTCGGGCTTGCACTTGTCAAAAGGTTTGTCGAACTCCACGGTGGAAAAGTGTGGGTTGACGCCATTCCGGGAAAGGGCAGTACATTCACCTTTAGAATTCCAAAAAAACCTGAAAACAAAGCTCAGGAAAACGTAAACTCCGTGAAAGTGTCTTATGACCTTGAAATTGAAAGAGAAGAAGAAAAAGTCAGAGAAGAAATAAATTAGGTAGTTTGAACTAAAGAATACAAAAACGAAGGGAAAGAAAGAGAGTAATGAAAAGAAAAAAACAGAAAAAATATGGAGATAACACTTCCTTTTTTAATTCTCCCGCTCAGCACGCTCTTTAAGCGCCTGGTTCATCTCTCCAAAGCTGCTCCTGGTATCTTCAAGTAATTTCGTAAAAAACGGGACCAATAGCCCGTTAAATTCCTCGTGCTGAATTAAACGCACACTATTCTCATTCAGTGGTTCAATAATAAAGCTGTGCTTGCCGTCAAATATTCCAGGAATTAACAGGTGACCCAGCCAGCGTAATTCTTTACCAGGCTCCACTGCAAGGACAGTGGGGCGGAATGGCATCGTATGGTTTCCCAGATGCATCTGAGCTGATATCCTGTTACCCTGACCGGCAGGTCCGTCAATTTTACGGATAAATGGGTTCCACTGCTGGTATGATTTAAAATCAATAAGTACCTGCCATACCCTGGAAGCTGGTGCGTTAATGACGATTTCACTGTGAATCTCCTTCCTGGTAATTGATGTGTTTGCAGCAATTAATGTCGCTATGTAAAAAATTGATGCCAATAAGAAAGCCCGGAATATCTTGCGAATAATGAATTTTGACATTCATTATGCCCCCTCTGATTAAGATATAAAATCTATCCATTCTATTTAAGGAAGCTCTTTTGTGGAAAAAACCAAGAAATGAAAGCAGTATTAAGAATCAATAAAAGACTGTGAATGGACGTAAAAAATGAATGGACGTAAAATAGTTACGAAAAAAGATTAAAAATAAATTAGTAGAATAATAAAAAGATTAAACTGAGGATGAAATCTCTTCTCTTATAAGCTTTATAGCCTCATCTACACCTTTAAGGACATCAGGGCTTATTTCTGTGGAAGCTTCAGTAATTATAGTTCCTATTTCTATCCCTATAACCACAATTTCCGGCAGAGTCTGAACCTGTTCTCCGATCATCAATACATCCGTAACTGTCAGATCGTGTACTGATATAAGAGGATGAAACTCAGCACCTTTTAGCAGATCTTTACCATCAATGCGGTGAACAGTACCCATGGGGCTGTTTGCCAGAATCGCATCCACTATAATGACTTTCCTGGCGTCATCGAGAAGGTTTAAAAGATCAAGTCCGCAGACTCCTGCGTCCACGAGATCAACGCCCTCAAGTTCTTCAAGTTCCATATTTTGGAGAACTTCAATAACTTTCAGGCCAACGCCGTCATTTCCCATAATCGGGCTTCCGAAGCCCAGGATACGGATAGGAGCATGTAATATAGACATATTCTCACTTGATTAAAAGGTGTACAGGTTTTAGAATATGCCTATATTACCTTTTCCAGTTAATATTTTGCTTTAACAGCTTTATTA
>NZ_DAOOUJ010000076.1:0-12033 GCF_035390745.1 Methanosarcina sp.
AGCTCACCTTATAATACTTCTATTCTAATTTGTTTTTCTGATATTGTTTTTCTGATATTGTTTTTTTAATCATTAGTTTTTATACTGATCTGTTCTTATGTCGACTTTGATCTTTCTTATATTATAAAAATCGTCTAAAATTTTTAAATATTATGAATCCTCTTATTATTTGAGGAGGATTATGTATGAGTGACGCTGGTAGTGGAGATATATTTGACTTTAAGCTTGAAAAGTGGGTTCTGGGAGCAGATGAATGCGCTTTTGCGAATTTGAGCGCTATAGGAAAGGATAAACCTCTACGTCAATATCTGATTGAGTCGGTTACGAATTGGGTAAATAAAGAAGAAGTATTTTTAACGGACAAATTCATTTTAGATATGTGTGATTTTATTAAAGACCAGAACGAAGATCTTTATGATCGTTTAATGAAGAAGTGTGCTCTAAAAGGAATAAGTGTGGGTGAAGGTATATTTGAAGCATTAAACCTGTTGACTTGTGGAACAGTAAGTGAGCAGCAGGGTAGAGAGATCAAAGATAACAGTAATGAGTGATTTAGTCTGTCTGTTTCAATGTACTTCTGTGGAAATTTTTCTTAAATTTTATTGTGCCTTCTCTTTTGAAGTCTAACTTATCCTGTTTATCTAAAAACAGGTTTCTTTTTTAACTCATCTTTAAATATGACTCGTACGTATTTTTTATTGGGATACACTATGGATTATATCGAGACCTGGAAAGAGGTTATTCAAAGACCGACTGATTTTTTCAGAAAAATGCCAACGACCGGAGGATATGCTGAGCCGCTCACTTTTGCAGCAATCAGCTATTTCATATACGGGCTTTTGACGGCACTTTTTAACCGTGGAATGATGGGAGGTATGTATGGATATGGAATGATGGGTACCGGAGGATATGGTCTATCTACATCGCTTATGGCTGCGATCATATTCCCAATTATGGGTATTGTCTCTGTTATTATTGGAGCTGCAATTCTCCATCTCATTTATAAAGTTCTTGGAGGCGAAGGAAGTTATGAAGGCACTTTGAGATTCATATGCTATGCCTCTGCTGTGATGCTGCTGTCCTGGATTCCTCTTATCGGCTGGATCTTCGGGTTTTACGGAATCTACCTCTATATTGTTGGCGGCATGATTGTGCATAATGTAAGCATGGCAAGATCTGCGATAGCTGTACTTCTGCCGACTTTCTTGGTCTTCTTACTGGCTATGGTTGTAGCAATATTTGTTCTGTCAAGTGCTTTTTCTGCTCTTGTCTGAAAAGGTTATCTTCTGGTCCGGGTGTCTCTCGGAAAAAGATACTCTCCATTTTTTTGTGTGCTTCTCAATTCTTTCGAAATCGTTGCCTCAAGCTAAATATTTATATATAAGAAACTACTTTAATTGGATCTACACGGCTAACACGTGATCGAAAATGCCAAGATGGCGGAGCGGCTACGCAATCGCCTGCAGAGCGATACCATTCCGGTTCGAATCCGGATCTTGGCTTTTTTCTTTCAATAATCGATTCAACCTAAAACTATATATTCAATAAAGTGCTTTAAACGAATCCACTTTGTGCCAAGATGGCGGAGCGGCTACGCAATCGCCTGCAGAGCGATACCATTCCGGTTCGAATCCGGATCTTGGCTTCTTTAAAACTTCTATTTTTCTCTTAAAATTTTTTTCTTTTACCCCTTTTATCAATTTTTGTCTAAATCTTTTCCAAATCTTTTTTGTCTTTAATTTAAATACCAGATGACTTGTTTTTCATCTTTCAATTGATAGTTCAAGTAATCTTTAATCTGACATTTTTATATCAGGAGAATACTAATTCTGGGCATGGACATTGATGAGCTCATGCGGAGGCTTTTTGAATTCTATCCCGATGGCTGTACTGTGGATGTGCGTGAACCTTTTTTCGCATTAATTTCCACTGTCATGTCACACAGAACTAGGGACGATGTAACCTATCCCGCAGCAGAGAAGCTTTTTGAAAGATTTTCAACCCCTGAGGAAATGTCCGAAGCTGATGTTGAGGACATTGAAACGCTTATAAAAGATGTGGGTTTTTACAGGGTTAAAGCCGGGCGGATAAAGGAGATTTCCAGAATTTTACTGCAGGAGTATAACGGGATGGTCCCGGACGAGATGGAAACTCTCCTGAAACTTCCCGGAGTCGGCAGGAAAACAGCTAACTGTGTACTTGCTCATGCCTTCCTTAAAGAAGACGCCCTTGCTGTAGATACACATGTCCACCGGATCTCTAACAGGCTTGGGCTGGTAGTAACAAAGAACCCTGAAGAGACAGAAATAGAATTGAAAAAAGTCCTGCCGCAAAAATACTGGAGGCACGTTAATATTTTGCTTGTAAAATTCGGGCAAAATGTCTGCAGGCCTGTAGCTCCAAGGTGCGAAATTTGCGTCCTGAGCGATATATGCCCTAAAATTCTCCTTTAATCAGGTTTTCCTGAACTATTTTAAATTCCAGAATCGAATTCGTAAGGCACTGTACAGAATGAAGAACTGTTATGGGGATACGAGATTTTTTATATAAAGATGGCATTAAGCTGGCAAAAGGGTTATCTTATCCCTTAATCTGGTGACAGATTCATTTAAGCTGCACAGTTATCATACTTTACATGCAAATTATCAATATTTACATGTATATTATCAATACTCTGCACAGTATATCTTATGAGTAATCTGCATCTCACATTTACCAGTTCACGAGGTTAAACATGTTTCAGATAGGAGAAGCATTAATGGGGCAGGGTTCGGAACTTGCCCACGTTGATTTGATGATAGGAGATAAGGGAGGTCCTGTAGGACAGGCTTTCGCAAATGGCCTTACTCAGCTCTCAGCCGGGCACACCCCTCTCCTTTCCGTTATCAGGCCCAACCTGCCGCCAAAGCCTTCAACCCTTATTATCCCGAAGGTTACAGTAAAGAACATGGATCAGGCAGCAAGAATTTTCGGACCTGCCCAGTCAGCTGTTGCAAAAGCAGTAGCAGACTCTGTAGAAGAAGGCGTGATCCCCAAGGATCAGGTTGAAGACCTTGTTATCGTAGCAAGCGTTTTTATCCACCCTGAAGCCCAGGACTACAACAAAATCTACAGGTACAACTACGGAGCCACAAAACTCGCAATAAAGAGAGCACTTGAAGGCTTCCCGGACATCGACACTGTGCTTGAAGAAAGCAACAAATCCACACATGCTATCATGGGCTTCAAAGTCACAAGACTCTGGGACCCACCATACCTGCAGATCGCCTTTGACAACCCGAACCTTGAGTTCGTGCTTTCTGCAATCTCCCAGATCCCGAACAGCGACCATGTAATAATTGAAGCTGGTACACCTCTTATCAAACGTTACGGAACAGACGTAATTTCAAAGATCAGGGGAGTAAGACCGGATGCCTTCATTGTCGCTGACTTAAAGACCCTGGATACCGGAAACCTTGAAGCCAGAATGGTTGCAGATGCCGCAGGTGACGCTATTGTCGTTTCAGCCCTTGCACCTATCAGTACCATCGACAAGCTCATTGAGGAAGCCCACAAGACAGGTATCTATGCTGTTATGGATACACTTAACCAGCACGACCCGATTTCCGTCTTGAAGCAGCTCAAAGCCATGCCTGATGTAATTGAACTCCACCGTGGAATTGATATCGAAGGCACAGAACACGCCTGGGGCAATATTGCGGAAATCAAAAAGATTGCTCCTAAAGCTCTGGTAGCAGTTGCAGGCGGAGTCCGCCTCGACAAGGTGCCTGTAGCCCTCAAACAGGGTGCTGACATCCTCGTGGTCGGACGTGCTATCACCAATGCTAAAGACGTCAGGGAAATGGCTGAACAGTTTATCAATGCCCTTAACAAGCCGGAAATTGACCAGTTCAGAGTCATGACAGACTTCTGAGCGCGTGGATTTTTTCCACGCTTTTTCCTTTTCCTTTTCTTTTCACTTTTCAGGAGGGTATCTTCCTTGAATTCACCATTCATTTTACTGAACTATAAGACCTATACACAGGGCACAGGCAGGGGAGCAGTAGAAATTGCAAAAGCCTGCAAAGCCGTGTCCGAAGAGTCAGGTATCGAGATCGCAGTAGCCCCCCAGCTTCCTGATATTTACAGGGTAGCTTCCGAAGTTGAACTTCCTGTTTTTTCCCAGCATATGGACGGCATAGGAGCAGGAAGTTTCACAGGTCATGTTTATGGAAAATGTGTAAAGGAAGCAGGTGCTGTCGGGACTCTTATCAATCACTCTGAAAGGCGTCTGACCCTTGCAGAAATTGAAGCTTCCTTAAAAGCCGCAAAAGAATTCGGGATCAGAGCAGTTATCTGCACCAACAATGTCCCAACAACTGCCGCAGGTGCAGCTCTTGGTCCGGATTACGTAGCAATCGAACCTCCGGAGCTTATAGGCAGCGGAATTCCTGTCTCAAAAGCCGACCCTGAAGTAGTTAGCGGTTCTGTTGAAGCTGTTGCAAAGATCAATCCTGGAGTAAAAGTGCTTTGCGGCGCCGGAATTTCTAAAGGTGAAGACCTCAGGGCAGCCCTTGACCTTGGCTCTCAGGGTGTACTCCTTGCATCAGGAATCGTGAAAGCTAAAGATCCAAAGGCAGCACTGGAAGAGCTTATCAGTTTGATTTAAACTTTCTTCTAAAATTCTATTCTCCAAGGAAACTTATTTCCCAAAAAACTCGTATATCCGAATAAGGAATACTCTGAGCAAAAATAATCCAATAACAAAGGCATTTGAATAAAAAAATGCGGCTTTTTCAGCCGCTTTTTTAAACTTATTAAGTTTTAAAATTACTTATAAGCCTCAATAAGAGGTTTTACCGCTCTTGGGTCCCCAATTTCAATAAGGATCAGGGCAGTCTCATCCTTAACTTTCTGGTCCTCTGTTTTCAGGTTTTCTATAAGAGGCTCAACTGCCGTTTCTCCCATATTAACAAGGGCTTCTCTGGCACTTACTCCAAAGTCTTTATCTCCGATTTTTTCTATAAAGAATCCTGCAGCTTCCTGGTTACCAGTTTTTCCAAGGGCGAGGAATGCTCCGTTTCTGACGCTCATATTCATGCTCTGGTCGTTAAATATCGTTTCAAGGGTATTTACGGCTTCAGGGCTTCCTATATTGCCAAGAGCTAAGGTTGCGGCTACCCTTACTTCAGGTATTTCCCTATCGTCGTTTATTACGCCGATTAATGTCTGTGTAGCCTCAGTGCCTCCTATTCCCCCAAGAGCAAGGACAGCGCTTTTTCGGACATCTACACCTGTGTTTAGACTATCTTTTCTTCTTCCTTCAGCTTCCTTTCCACTTTCCAGAATGTTTTTCAGGGACTCTACTGCCGACTCGTCTCCCATTTTTCCAAGTACAAGGGCTGCATTACTTCTTACAGAAGCTTTTGTATCTCTCAGTCTCTCTATAAGATAAGGCACTGCTTCTTCTGCCTCTAATTTTCCAAGAGCGATTGCAGTGCTGCTCCTGATATAATCTTTTTCGTTATTTTTCAATTCATTCATCAGGGCGCTTACTGCTCTTTCATCTCCTAGTTCTCCAAGTGCCATAACTGCACTGTGTCCAGCCAGAGGATAATCCTGAGAAAGCATCTTCAGTAAGGAGTCTGTTGCGGCAGTTTCCTGTTTTTGTCCAAGGGCCATTGCAGCTGCGACTCTTACGTATCCTTTTTCGCTTTTAAGAGCCTGAAGGAGTATTTCATTTTCGTTTCCCGATTCAGATTCGAAATTTGAAAGTACAAAGGAAGTATATAGAGTGGAATTCTGTTCTTCTGCCTTGAGGGCTTCTTCAAGAAGGTCTGTATCATTTCCGTATTCCCCATTAAGTGATCTTGCAAGGCTCTCTCGCATGGCTTTATCTTTTGCTTCTATAGCCAGTATAATCTCTTCCGGGACCTCCCCCTGACTCTGTGCTCCGTCGGATACAGTTGTACTTGAAGTTCCTTCTTTTCCAAGATTTTCTGAAATAATATCTTCCGCTCTTTCATCTCCGGTTTCAAGAAGCGCGAGAAGCATATAACTTGTTATTTCTCCCCCTGAACTCGAATTTTTGGTTTCGATCTTCTCAATAAGGGCGCTGGCCGCTGGCTTTCCGAGTTTTCCGAGTTCGGTTGCGACATTTAGCTTTACTTCACTGTCAGTGCCAGTTTCCAGTCTATTTATTAGACTTTCAATTCGATTTTCTCCCGAAAATCCATCCACTGCTGTGGTATTTGTTGTATTTTCCATTCTTTCCGTGAACTCATCACCGCTTAAAAGAAGCGAAAAAAATATAGAAAGAGTGATAAGTGTAAATAAAAGAGAAATTTTCCATTTAACTTGGGACATTATAATTTCTATCTATTAATTGTTTATATGTATTTCTCTGTTTATCAACCCGGCAAAGAGAAAGGGCTTTTTATTTTCTGAGTTTCAGATTTTTCTCTCTTACACGGCATCCGAGCCCGCAAAAAAGAGATGTTATTTCAGTTTCTACAGAATCTGCATCACAGTCTCCGAATATGGTTATTCTGTAAGTTACTCCTAATTTTTTGGGTACACTTATTTCTTTTTCGGAGGCTGTTCCATTCTTCCAATTGTAGATATCGCTTATTTTACAGTCTGCAAGATGTTCGTTTGTATTCACTGCTCCGAGAATGATTTCAGGATCGGCCCCCTCAGGTATCACGACTGAAATATCCCTTACCGAATGCTTCAGGTTTTCTTTTCTCCATTCCCTCAGTTCAGATTCTGAGAGAAGGCGAAGGTTTTCAAGTTTGAGTTTAATGAATTTGTTTTTTATATGGGGAGCAGTGCCTTTTGAGACAAGTTTCGTAAGAACTATCTCGTTCGGTCCCACTTTTTCCAGTTTGCCCACATGGATATTTCCGGAATAGATATGAGAAAAGCCGCAGACTTTTCCTACGGAATTCAGGATAGTCTCATATTCGGTTATCCTCGAGTTGATCAGTTTGTCCGACCTTCGCAGGGCATGAGCCGTGTCATCATATTTACGGGCAGCTGCTTTCATCTTTTTTACAAAGCCTTCTTCATCGTGTGCCCTCACAAGGCTGGAAAGCTCTTCACATTCCTTTATAAATGCCTCGTGAACCTCAGGAACACCAGGGTTTTCCATCTGAATCAGGGCATAGAGGTAGGGATTCTGGCCCAGGATTCTGCCCACAAAGTCAAGCATTATACTGTATACGGGGCTTACGAATTTCCTGGACTTTTTTATATCAAAATCAAGCCTGTCAATGGTTGTCCCTATAGTAATATAGGCAAAATGAGTGAGTCCCTGTACCACTGAGACCAGCCTGTCGTGTTCTTCTGCAGTTGTGATCTCAACATGTGCGCCGCTTTCCTCAAAAAGCTTCCTTATTACCGGAAACCATTTTTCCGAGCGCCCTTCTACCGGGACAAGAATTACGGTTTGACCCCTTATCGTGGGAATAGTCGGACCGAACATAGGGTGAGTTCCAAGAATATCAACGTCCCCGGGTGCAAACTTTTTCATGGCTTCTACAGGCTTTACCTTGATAGAGGTAAAATCCATCAGAAGACTTCCTGATTTCATCTTTGGGGCGACTTCTGCAATAGTTTCTTCTGTTGCATTGATCGGAACAGATACTATCACTATGTCACTTTCAGGGATAACTGCCTCAAGGTCCGAAGCAAAAGGTACGTCCAGTTTTTTAGCGACTTCAACTTTGCCGCCTTTTCCCCAGACAGTAACTTCATAACCTCTTTCTTTAAAAAAACGTGTGAACCACTGCCCCATCTCTCCGGTTCCGCCAAGGATCAGAACTTTCATTTTTCCGGTCTCAGATTCCGTATTCAAGCCTGCAGAGCCTCCAGTACGGTTTTTTTCATGAGTTCCACCGGCGGTTCAACTCCTGTCCAGAGCCTGAAAGCTTCTGCTCCCTGATAAACAAGCATCAAAACCCCACTTATCGTTTTTGCCCCTGCAGCCTTTGCTTCCCTTGAAAGCCTGGTCTCAAGCGGATTATAAACAATATCAAAAACAGTAAGGCTGCTGTGAAGTTCTTCTGCTGTCGCAATAGATGTATCAGTGTTAGGGTGCATGCCGAGAGTTGTGGTATTGATAAGGACGTCTGCATTCTGCAAAAGTTCTTTTAACCCTGAAAGCCCTGTACCGCTTATTTTTCCCGGAAGGGCTGCAGCCGAGATTTCTTTTGCAAGTTCTGCCGCCCTCTCTTCTGTCCTGTTTATTACCGTGATATCTGCGCCGTCGGCTGCAAGCTGAAAAGCAACTGCCCTTGCTGCTCCTCCTGCTCCTGCAACCACTATCTTGGACCCTGTAATTTCCACTCCATTTTCCAGAAGCGCCTGCCTTGCCCCAAGTCCGTCAGTATTATACCCCTGGATTTCTCCTGATTTCCCAAAGACTACAGTGTTTACTGCCCCGATCCTTTTTGCAAGGGGGTCAGGCTTGATGAAGTCAAGTTTCAAAGCTTTTTCTTTCAGGGGAACTGTCAGGTTAAGCCCTCCAAATCCCATAGCTTCGGCTCCAAGGATCGCTTTTTCCAGCTTTTCCGGCGTGACTCTGAAAGCGTGATAAACACAGTCCATACCAAGGGCTGAAAAAGCAGCATTATGCATGGCAGGGGAAAGGGAATGACCTATTGGGTCTCCAAATACACCAAAAACCTGCTTCATTTTAACATTTCCATCATTTTCTTTACTTCATCTGCCGGAAGCTGACCGGGAGCAGCGGCTGTATCACTTTCTATAGAAGCATATGTGAGTACTGAACCGTAGAGGGGAGCAACCACTCTTGTGTGTTTTCCCTGACTGCCCATTGCAATGGTACACACTGATTTTCCTGCACTTTTAAAGTCCAGAGTAACTCTCAGCAGATTAAGGGTGTCTTCCATTGACTGAGGCATAACTGCAAGTTTGGCAATATCTGCCCCTTCAAGAAACATTTTTTCAAGAATTGTCTTCATATCCTGAAGAGAAGGAGTTTTTAAAAAGTCATGGGAAGAGATGATTACGGTTTTTTCGTTGTCTTTGGCCGTTTTTATAACTTTATCTCTATCTTTCCTGCCGGCGGAAAGTTCGATATCAATCGCATCCGGTCCATCTTTAAAAAAAAGGAGACCTGTAAGAAGTCCTATTCTATCTTCCTCTTTTCCTTCCCACTTCCCTCCCTCTGCTCCAGAACGGTTAGTAATGAGTAAAGGAAGTCCGGTTTCGGATTTTATTTTCCTGACCGTCTCTGCAGCTCTTTCCAGATCCCTGATTCCCAGTAAATCCAGCCGGATTTCAAGGATATCAGCTCCTTTTTCGGCTGCTTTCTTTGAAGTTTCGAGGGGGTTTTCAAGGATTACTGCAACAACTGCAGTTCTTTTTTCAAGGTCAAATGAGCCTATTTGAGTCATATTTTCTCCGAATCCGGGAGTTAATAAATCAGGTTTTTTCGGCTTTTCTGGTTTATTTCTCTATGATCGTCTCTTCTATTTTTTTGCCGAAATGCCTCGCTCCTTCTTCGAGACGGACCAGAACCTCGTCTCCTTTCTTGAGCTTTGCAACCGAGATTGGGTTCCCATCCTTTCCTACGAGCTTGATGGTTTCGGCGTTTTGCAGGATTACAGTTAAAGTCCTGTCTCCGGCTTTTGCTTCAATTAACATGAGTGGACGGCTTTCGATCTTGACCCTGCCGACAATACCTTCCCGCTGTTTTCCTTTTGAGTCTACGATAGTTACGGTGTCTCCTGCCTGGAGCTCTGAAAGATAGCGGGTTTTATCTCCAATTTTTATGTAAGAATGAACTGCACCAGCGTTTACCCTGAACGGGCGGGCTGCCACGTAAGGGCTTTCATCGGACTCCGAATTTACCAGGAACATCCCGCTGGCCTGCGAACCTATAAGCATGCCTTCTCCGCGCTGCATGAGGTTGCATGTGTCCACACATACCCGGTCTCCCATTCCGAGGGTTTCTACCCTGGTTACAACTGCAGCTTCAAGTTCGGCACTTTCGCTTTCAAGTTCTCTTGCAGCTTTTATTGTGTCTTTTATATCCTGAGGATTTCCACTGTCAAGAAGTACTCCATCAGCTCCCGATTCAAGAGTCTGGAAGGCGAGCCTTGCTTCCTCAGCACTTTTTACTCCAAAGATGATCTTTACTTTCTCACGCTGGAGGTCAGCTATCAGGTTTTCCAGTGGGATGACTTTCCAGTCCGTGCCGGTAACAAGCAGATAGTCGCAGATTTTTCCCATTTCGGCTGCGAAGCGCTCATAGTGTTTATCCTTTATGACCACGTATCCGCCTACGGTTACGCCTTTATCAGTGAGCAGGGTTGCTGCGTTTACATCAAATGAACCCGGAATCTCTTTCGGCAGGGGTTTTGTTCCATCGCCTTCTCCTCTCTTTCCAACGACCACGATGTCAGCCCCGGACCTGTTGTCGCGCGCAAAGGCTGCAACTGTAATGTTTCCCAGTTCCCTGACCTTTCCTACATCTGCCGGGTTTACAAGTACACAGTCGGCTCCGGATTCGAGACCTGTTGTGATTCTATCTTTCTGTTCTTCCCATCCGCCTTCATCGGCTTTTATCCAGACGCTTTTCTTCTTCAAAGGCTTTCAACCCCGTTCATAAATTCTGTTTTTTTTATTCCGGTCTTTACTCCGGTACTTTATCCGGCAATTCCGGCATCTTTCGTTTTTTAATTCTTTCACTTCGGGCTTGGTTTTTGCTTCTTAATTTTTCTCAGCATTCTTTTACTTTAGCTGCTCCAGAGCTTCTTCTACAGGTCTTCTGTGATGCACGATTTCACAGATAGCCCTTGTCAGCCTTACAGGATCTTTGTGCTGGAAAACATTTCTTCCTATTGCAGCTCCTCTTGCTCCGGCTTCCATAGCTCCGTCAATCATTTCAAGAAGCTGCAGATCGGTTGAGGTTTTCGGTCCGCCTGCAATTACTACAGGTACAGGGCAGCCTCTTACCACATCTCTGAAACTGTCCGGATCTCCGGTATATACGGTTTTTACTACGTCAGCTCCGAGTTCGGCTCCAATCCTGGCAGCGTGTGCCACATTTACAGGGTCATGGGGGTTTGTGATCTTTTTGCCTCTGGGGTACATCATGGCAAGAAGAGGCATTCCCCATTCCGTGCAGTCCCTTGAGATTTTTCCGAGCATTTCGAGCTGGTCGGCTTCTGTATTGGACCCTACGTTGATATGCATGGAAACTGCATCAGCTCCCATTTTTATCACTTCTTCAACGGTACAGACCTGTACTTTGGCATTGGGGTCGGGGCTCAGGACAGAAGAGGCACTGATATGCACAATAAGCCCGATATCGTGGCCGTAGCCTCTGTGCCCGTACCTGACCATACCTTTCTGCATGAGAACTGCATTTGCTCCTCCTTCAGCAACCCTATTAACTGTATCGGTAATATTAATAAGCCCTTCAATAGGTCCGTCAGAGATTCCATGGTCCATCGGAATAATGACCATGTTTCTGCTCTCTCGATTCATCAGCCTTTCTATGCGTATTTTTTTGCCGATTTCTGACATTCTGGTTCCCCTAAATTCTAAGTTGATTAACTTTGTCTGTATATTTCTTTAGTTTTTATCCTTTATTTCTTCTAGCGTGCTAGTGTGTCACATACTAGCACACACACCTATTTAAAACTTTTCAGGCCCTGCTCTGATCCGATTTTCAGTAATCATGAATTTGCAAAGTAAATACTGGACTAATCTGTACATCTATGTACTATAATGCACAGTTTTTAAAGTTTTCTCTTATTTAACAGTTTACTTCAGTCGAATACCCCGCTAGCTTGCTACGGGGCGCGCCAGCGCAACTTTGATTATTGTCAGGTTGTCATGCCTATCTCAAATCCTCAAATAAGTTATTTGAGCACTTTTTCTGTCGATACCATTGTATGAGTCAAAAATCAGATTTGGGGAGTGGGAGAGGGTAAGAAATCGCCGAAGCAAAGTCAGGAATATACAACGCACTTTCCGCAGTAAAATTTCAGGATTTTATATTTTTGAAATCCTCCAATT
>NZ_DAOOUJ010000077.1:0-3691 GCF_035390745.1 Methanosarcina sp.
TTTTTATTCATTTTTTCTTCAGTCAATAGTTCTTATTATTAATCAACCTTAAATACAGTTAGCAGGTCAAATCATAAGTTTCTTTCTTTATCCGGAGCTGGTTGTTAATATTATTGAGTTATTAATTTACTGGATAGTTTTCCAAAACTACGAGGTGCTTGTTTAGAAGTAACTTATCGTTCGGTAATAATTCAAAAAAGCTAAAACGTAATAAAACATATTTATGAAAAATTTAAACAGAGCAATAGATATATTTACAAAAATTTAACTTATTTCTATTAAAATCAAAATTTGACCTTTTAAAGCCTGTGTTCAAAATCAGTATCCGGCAATCACAGGAAATCAGGTGTCAGAATCCAGCAGCAAAAATGCTACGGTTAAGTACATACGCAATCAAAGGAGCAGGTTTCCTTGACAGGTAACGATATACTACTCTGGGACGAAACCCTATTTAAGGACCTTTCAGTACTTGAGCCGGATTATCTCCCGGAATATTTTCCCCACAGGGACTCACAGTTAAACGCGCTCAGGTTTGCACTCAAACCGGCTCTGCGCGGTATGCGGCCTCTAAACTGTTTGCTGGTCGGGCCCCCTGGTACAGGAAAAACCAGCGCAGTTATGAAGATCTTCAGAGAAATTGAAGCTCACGCTCCAGGCGTGGTTACTGTAAAGGTTAACTGCCAGATCGACTCCACACGTTTCGCTGTAATGTCCAGGATTTACAGGCAGCTCTTCGGGATCTCCCCCCCTAATTCCGGGATCGCGTTCAGAAAACTCTTTGAAACCGTTGTTAATTTTCTGATTTCTTCGGAAAAAGTCCTGATTGTAGCTCTGGACGACCTTAATTACCTGTGCTGTGAAGGGCACGCCAATGAAGTAATGTATTCTCTTCTAAGGGCTCATGAACAGTATCCGGGAGCAAAGATCGGGGTTATAGGGATCGTTAATGACGCATCCGATCTTTACTGCCTGGACTCCAGAGTAAACTCTGTTTTTCTGCCTGAAGAAATATCTTTCCCGAGGTATGAAGAAGAAGAGATTCTGGATATCCTCAAGGACAGGGTCAGGTATGGTTTTTATCCGAAAGTAATCTCTGACGAAGTACTGAAACTTATAGTTTCTTATGTGGAAAAAACAGGAGATTTGAGGGTTGGAATCGACCTTCTCAGACGTTCAGGTTTTAACGCCGAACGCAGGGGAAGCCGCATGATCTTGCTGGAGGATGTCGCAAAAGCCTACGAAGCATCCAAACTGCTCCACCTGTGCAGGGGAATAAGCCTTCTCTCAGATTCTGAAAAACAGCTACTTGAACTGATAGCAAAGAAGGATGAAGTTAAGGCCGGAGAGCTCTACAAATCCTTCCACGAGCTGACACAGCTTGGATACACACGCTTTTACGGCATGGTCAACAGGCTTCAAACCCTTAACTATGTGGATGCCGACTTTACAGGTAAGGGCAAGAGAGGCAGGACGCGTATGATTAAAACAAAATACGAAGCTGAAGACATTCTCAGCTGTCTTAAAAAAGCCTGAAAAAGAAAAAAGATAACGGAAATTCACATGGATTTTCCGGTGAGAGTCCGGAAAAAAGGTTTTTAGGCCTGGAATATTTTCTGACTGAACTTTAAAAAAGGAGCAGTAGAAGTACTGCACCTTTTCTGGATTCAATCAATTTTCGGTTTTACCTTATTTTTCAGGAATTTACATCATTCCTGGTGGCATTCCGCCTGGCATTCCGCCTGGCATTCCGCCTGGCATTCCGCCTGGCATGCCTCCCATTTCTTCAGGGCCTGGACTTGCTGCACGGGTAGAAGCAATGATGTCGTCGATCCTGAGGATCATGACTGCAGACTCTGTGGCTGCATTGATTACCTGGGTCTTGACTCTGAGGGGCTCGACTACGAAGTTCTTCCACATGTCAACGACCTTGCCTTCATAAACATTAAGTCCTGCGGTCTTCATTCCTTTCTCGTGCTGGGAGCGGAGCTCCATGAGCATGTCGATCGGGTCGAGACCTGCGTTTTCCGCAAGAGTCCTGGGGATAACTTCGAGAGCTTCGGCGTAAGCTTTTACTGCAAGCTGTTCCCTGCCTTCGAGAGTTGCTGCGTATTCCTGGAGCCTGAGAGCAACCTCAACTTCGGGAGAGCCGCCGCCTGCAACGAGTTTTTCGTCTTCGATTGCAACTCCTACTACGCGGAGTGCGTCTTCAAGAGCGCTGTCGATGCTGTCAACTACGTGCTCTGTGCCACCGCGCAGGAGAATGGTAACAGCTTTGGGGTTGTCGCAGCCTGTGACAAATGTCATGCTGTCGCCGCCAACCTTCTTTTCTTCAACGAGTTTGGCAAAACCGAGGTCTTCGGGGGTGATCTCGTCAAGGTTGGTGATGAGTTTGCCGCCAGTTGCCCTTGCGAGTTTTTCCATGTCGCTCTTCTTGACTCTGCGGACAGTGAAGATGCCTGCTTTTGCAAGGTAGTGCTGGGCAAGGTCTTCAACACCCTTCTGGCAGAATACAACGTTTGCGCCGCTGTTGATCACTTTCTGGACGATCTTCTTGAGCATCTGCTCTTCCTGGTCAAGGAAGGACTGGAGCTGGTCAGGAGAGGTGATTGAGATTTCTGCGTCCACTTCGGTGTCTTTGAGTTCGATTGCGGCGTTCAGGAGAGCGATCTTTGCGTCTTTGACCTTCTCGGGCATGTTTGTGTGGACCCTTTCCTTGTCAATGATCATGCCTGGAATAAGCTCGGAATCTTCTATTTTGCCGCCGACTTTCTTGACAACGCTGATATTATCCTTGTCAACTGTCTTTTTGCCGTTTGTATCGACAACGCTTGTAACAGCATCCACGGCAATCTCGGAAAGGAGTCTCTTGGAAGCTTCTGCACCTTTTCCGGTCATGGCGGTTTCTGCGATGCTGACCAGCAGGTCCCTGTTGGACATATCAACGCTCATCGCCAGGGAGTTGAGGACTTCAACAGCTTTCTCGGCTGCCAGCCTGTATCCGGATGCAATAATTGTCGGGTGGACTTCCTGTTCGATTAAGCCTTCGGCTTTGCTTAAGAGTTCGCCTGCGACAACAGCTGCACTGGTGGTTCCGTCTCCTACTTCATCGTCCTGGGTCTTGGATACTTCTACCACCATCTTTGCTGCAGGGTGCTCGATGTCCATCTCTTTGAGAATGGTTGCTCCATCGTTTGTAATGACCACATCGCCCATTGAGTCTACAAGCATCTTGTCCATACCTTTGGGGCCAAGTGTGGTTCTGACTGCTTCTGCTACTGCTTTTGCAGCCATAATGTTGTTGCTCTGGGCATCCCTGCCTCTGGTTCTTTTACTTCCTTCTTTTAAAATGAAGATTGGCTGTCCTGCCATTATTTAATCCTCCTTATTAGTGTGAGTTTGGAATAGCTCTGGAATTAAAATCGCATTTTACATGTTTGTACTTCTATATAAACTCATCCCGCAGTCCTTTCAAGGATAAGTGTGCTCTGGCTTTTTCTTACTTCCACGAACATCCCTGGATAAACCCTTCTTATACTGAATTTCTCTCATAGAAAAAAGCAGATTAAATACATACTTTTTACTTAAGCTTTTTAGAATATTGAGTCAAATAATCTGAAAATTATCTCTAAAAGCTGGAAAAACAAAACAGTAAAAAAAACAAAACAGTAAAAAAAACAAAACAGTAAAAAAA
>NZ_DAOOUJ010000077.1:3791-11945 GCF_035390745.1 Methanosarcina sp.
AAAAACAAAACAGTAAAAAAAACAAAACAGTAAAAAAAACAAAACAGTAAAAAAACAAAATGATAAAAATGAAAATGAAAATATTTCTTAAAAAAATAATCTAAGTTTTTATTGAATTTTGTGGGAACTTTCTTCGTTTCTTTATAATCATTTTACTTGATTTTTTGTTTTCTTATTATTATTCTTTGGCATGAAAGTACTTCCAAATACTTTCATTTCTTTTTGCCTGTTATTCGAAGAATTTCATATGCTTTTTCTGTGACTTCCACAACCTGCCTTTATATTTCATCCTTTTGAAGATAATTTAGTTTTTGATGTTTGATTATCTCCTCCTGCGAAAAGTTTTTTAATTTCACTTCCGTTTTATTAATAAAAAAATTTAACAAGAACGTTTTATCTCTGAATAAATATTATAATCTCCATTTGTTGAATCTCTACAATCTAACTCAATATGTGGATTGTCTTTCCAACAGAAAAATTGATATCTCTTTGAAACATTATAAAAATATTGGGGGTGCGCCAATGGCAAATCTCAGAGGAAAAGTGCTGGGCATAGACCTGGGAACTACCAATTCTTGTATGGCGATAATTGAACTTGGTGAGCCCAAGGTCATTACCAATTCCGAAGGAAAAAGACTTACGCCTTCAGTTGTAGGCTTTTCAAAGAAGAATGAGTTACTTGTAGGGGACCTTGCTAAAAGGCAGATGATTTCCAATCCTGAGAATACTGTTCATTCTATCAAGAGGCATATGGGAAAACCTGATTATAAAGTGTCATTGAACAACCAGACATTTACTCCTCATGGAATTTCTGCAAAGATCCTTCAAAAATTAAAACAGGATGCTGAGAAATATTTAGGGGATGCTGTTGGAAAAGCGGTAATAACAGTTCCTGCTTATTTTAACGATTCTCAACGCTTTGCAACAAAAAAGGCAGGCGAACTTGCAGGGCTTGAAGTGCTTAGAGTCATAAACGAACCTACCGCAGCTGCACTTGCTTATGGTCTGAAGGACGGGATTGACAACCGGAAAATTCTGGTTTACGACCTTGGAGGCGGGACTTTTGATGTCTCCATTCTTAAAATCAAAGACGGGATCTTTGAAGTACTCGCTACCAGTGGAGATACTGAACTTGGTGGTGACGATTTTGACATGCGGATTGTTCAATATTTGCTTGCCAAATTCCAGGAAACAGAAAATAAAGACCTTTCTGGTGTACCCGAGGCAATGCAGCGCCTGAGAGAGGCTGCAGAACGCTGCAAGATTGATCTTTCCACACTCGAGACCGCAAATGTTAATCTTCCCTATATTTTCGAAAGCAAAAGCCTGGACGTAGATATTACAAGAGAGCAGTTCAACAGGATGACTGAAGACCTTGTTAAGAAAACTATCTCGATTATAGAAAAAACTCTTCAGGACGGAAAGCTTTCCCCTGCGAACATTGATGAAGTTATTTTTGTTGGTGGATGTACCAGGATTCCTGCTGTCGTGACAGCTGTCGAAGCCTTCATGGGAAAAAAGGCTCTTCAGAATATCAACCCTGATGAAGTGGTCGCAATGGGGGCGGCTGTTCAGGCTGGAATTCTCGGTAACGACTATCTTAAGTCCCCCAGGGAAGAACTTGATTCCGGAAATGTTGTGCTTCTTGATGTTACTTCCCTTACTCTCGGGTTTGAAACCGTAGGGGACCTGATGGCACCGATAATCCCAAGAAATACAACAATTCCCACAAGAAATAGTAAAATCTTTACCACATCTTACGACAACCAGAAGGTTGTAAGAGGTAAAATCCTGCAGGGGGAAGAACGGGCTGCATCTAAAAACGTTACTTTAGGGATGCTTGTTCTCGATAATATTCCACCCGCTCCAAAAGGAATTCCGCGGATAGAAGTTACTTTTGATATTGATGCTAACGGAATAATACATGCTACAGCCAAAGATCTCGGGACCGGGATCATGAGAAGCGTTACCATCGAAAGGCCAGAGGGTCTTAATGACTGATAGTTCGACAGGTCAGTTCTCAATGAAAAGTCAGTTAATGGAATGTATCAATAATACATAGTTTCAAAGGGTGAAAAGCAGTGGACTATTATCAGTTATTCGATATCCCCAGAACTGCAACTCCTGAGGAAATTGAAGATAGGTATCATCATTTTGCAAAAAAATATCATCCGGACAGAGCCAAGTCCCCTGATGCCCATGAAAAATTCATAAAAATCAAAGAGGCTTATGAAACCCTCAAGGACCCTCAAAAAAGAAAGGCATATGATATCTCCCTGCCTCCAGAGGAGAAAGCAACTGAAATTTCTGCCTCTTCTGATAATTCCAGTACTCAGGGACCTGTCCAGGACTCTCAGGTTCCTGAGACACCTGAACCATCAGGTTCTAAATCCCCTTTCAGAACTACTACTATTTCCTACGTGTCTTTTAAATCTGGCAGTGACCCGCTAAGTGCAGGTCAGTCAGCTTCATCTTCAGAATCCAATGCTATTGACTGGTCCAAATACGTTTCCTCCGGAAAGAATCAGGATTCTGAAAACGATGGCTCTTCAGGTGAGCCAGGAAAAAATGCCGATTGGTCAAGCGTAAAAGTCAGGTATGAAGGGCTCGCAGAAGAGGTTGATGACAGCAAGCACAAAAAACGCTCTTCAATGAGTTCTTTTTTGCTGAAGACCTTTGTCTTCGCTCTCGTTATGATCTGTCTTCTGGCAACCGTTGCAGTCGTTTCTCCGGGAAAATTAGAAGCTGTCGGGCTGGAAAGTGTAGTAAACTTCTTCGATAAATTGGTCTAAAAAACGCACATGATATTCATCGAATAACATGCAGAAAAAATTAAAGCACTTGAGAGCACTTTCATGTCGAATATAATCGGTGCAGTCCATCAAGAGCCATTCATTTTGATGTTTCGGGGAGCTTTGAAAGCCCTTCCTCAATTTCCTCTATTTTTTCAAAAGACATCCCAAGGGGAACTTCAAAATCTCCGTATCCGCTGTGCTTTCTTGAGCCTTTGCACCCGAAAGATAAACTCATGCCCTGTTCAAGAGCCAGTACAGTACAGTCACCACAGATTGAAGCTGCACCCATCGTATCCATTAATGTTCTTTTTCCTCCGGAATAGGCGTTTGCCTGGACAACTCGCATAGCTCTCTCTGGTTTGAGGAAGAGAATAAGCACATCAAAAATACCTTTGTTAAGGGATAAAGGCTCGATCAAAATAGAACAAAACTTTCTCTTTAATCTTGGAAGGGACAGGGCTGCTTTTTCTGCAGCCTGTTTATCAATGTACCTTCCGGATCTTAGATAATATTCAGCAGGGCTCTTTTCAGAAAGTCCCAGAACATAATCTCCGGGAGAACAGCTCTGTCCTGAAATCCTGAACTTCTCTCCCATGCGGGCTTTTTGAACAAGTTCGCAAAAAAGGAAATCGGATTTCCTGGGAGGCTCCTCAATTCCTTTTTCGGCTATTTTTTCTTCAGGCGATATTCCCTGAGGATATATTCCCTGGAATGGTACTGTTTTCTGGGAGAGTACTGTTTCATGAAGCCTTTCTTTCGTATTCCCTTCTTGTGTTTCAAAGGTTATACACACTGGCTCTCCAGTTTCCATCAACTTTTTAAGTTCCGGATACCTTGAAAACGGGGTATCTTCTTTTTGCATACACAGCCCATTCCGTTTTGTACTGGTTACTCCTGTTTTTCTGCTTATTTCACTCGAACTCAGCTTTTACCGAGGTAAAGACCGGCCCCCGGATATCGATCTTTTTATTTTTGCTTGTGATATAACGCTGCGCAGTGGGTCCTATCTTCAGGTTAACTTCAGAGGGAACCTTAACAATCCGGATCCTCACAATATGCTCTTCTGCTCCGGACATTGCAGCTTCTTCAATTTCCCGGGCAGCCTGGGCTGCAAAAGCCTCTATAAAGCGGATTCCTGCCCTTGCAGAATGGTTTTCAAAGGCTTTCTGCCACTTCTTATTATTAGGGATTCCCAGTATGTCTCCCTGATAGGCAACCACTTCATTGAAAGCGGCAGGTCCACAGAGTTTTGTGTTTTCTTCAGGTTCGATTACGGAAACCTTAACTTTTCTTCCGCAAATCTCTCCTTCCCAGGCAGGGAACTCGCAGGGGCTTGGCTCTTCTCCGTGCAGTTCGCACTGGGCAACCACGGCAGATGCAATTGCGTATCCTTCAGGGGTTTCAGGCATTTTGTCTACAAAGACCTGTTTTGCAAGTCCACTGTCCGGCATTTCCCATTCGCTGTACTGGGGTATCTGCGGATAGGTTAAAGAACGGATGTCAGGTGCATCATGAAGGATCATTGCAAGCCTTTCAACCCCAAGCCCCAGGTTCATCACAGGATACGGGATATCATATTCTGCAAGGGCAGTCGGGGAGTAGATACCAAAGGTTGCAATCTCGATCCAGCCGTCCGAGTATTTTGAGTTAGAGCCTACCAGTTTCGGGTGGAAAGCAAAAACCTCGGTCTGTGTGTCAGGCACATAATATTTGCTGCGCTTTTCGTCTGGCCTGAAAAGGAATTTTTCAAATCCGAACTGTGAAAGAAGCCCTTCTGAAACTGCTTTTCCGTGGTCCACGGTTACATTTTCATCCATAATCACGCAGGAGGCTGAATAATAGGTCATGAGCCTGGAAGCATCTTCCTGCTGTTCCCGCCTGAAACAGCGGTCTATTGAGAAGAAGTGGAAAGGCGGCTCTTCCCTCTCAAGGAGGGCACCAAGGGAAATGAACCAGCCGCTTGTCATGTGGCTGCGCAGAGTTTTTGTGCTTGCCTGGGCTACAAGCTCTTTAAATTCAGGAAATACCTTTTCAATCATGTCAGCTACAAGGGCATCAGAAACTCCGAGCTCTGCTGAAATTTCAGGTACAAGGTCATCCCCTTCAACTTTCCCTTTTTTATAAGCGTGAAGGACTTTCCTGATTTTGTCTATGCCTTCTTCTCCTATATTGCCCAGGATTTTATTTATCTGTGCAATTCGTTCGTCAGATATTCCCACATTGGGGCGGGGAAGGCCTGCAAGATAGAAACAGCGGTCAAGGACTGCGAGTGATTCGCTTCCGAACTGCTTGTGGACCTCTTTTTCATCAACTATAAGAGGGTTCATCATTTCTTCAAAACCCATACGCAGATAGGCTTCTCTCAGTCTCTGGATTGTATCATAAACAGGGTGAGCCTTCCCGTATTTCAGGTTTGTTCTCGGGTAGCGCTCGTTAAGGGTAGGCGTTTTGACCATCTTTTTGCCTTCATTCCAGGCAAGATCAAAATTTTCCTTTGCATCTTTTTTTATTTTTTCTGGATCAAATTTCATGGATATCCTCTTGCAATTGATTACTGGAATTCGGATCTATCAGACCCTTAGGATTTTATCGTTTATATGTATATGTTGAGTTTTCTGGATGCCAGGTGCATTGCGCTGAATAACGGGTTTCAGGTAACTGAATGCTGAATTGTTATGTAACTGCACTAAATAATAAATGGTTTTAGTGTTATTGTGAAAGTTATCTTGTTCTTCCCTTTAGCCTGTTTATGCTTCTAGCCCCAGATGCTGAAAAAAAGAGTTGTTTTAACTCTGATTTTATACGATTACCTTACATCCAGGCTTCTTTAATTATCTTGCACATTAATTCCTTTACAACCTGGACTCCAGGCTTTTCATTGCGAGCTCAAGTTTTTTCTGCTGAATTGCATTTACCACATCACCGCGCGTTTTTTCTATCACGGAACGGGATACGTCCGTCTTTCGCCTGAGCCCTCCTGTGATCGCATCGGGATAGTCAAAGTCCATAAGGGTTGCATGGATATTTTCCATGATCCCTAAAAACTCTTCGGCTTTCTCAAAGGACTCTTCCCTTATAAGGTCAAGAATATGCCTTCTGAGCTCGCCCACTACATCCCCAAGACCGTTGAGGTAAGCAGCGTATTCAACTCCAAGATCATCTGGAGAAGGAAGATCCTTTATTTTTCCTTCATCCTTCAGAAGGCTATAGAGGACTGCAACTTCCGAATACTCCTGCTGTGCATGTTCTACAAATCCGGCGTGGTAAATGTCAGCGTGCCCTTCAAACCTTGTTTCCAGCTTTTTTAAAGCTTTTCCAGCAGCTTCTATGCTGTTACTTGCTTTTTCAAAGTCCTTCCCATGCAGGGCAAAACTTGCTGTCCTGCATTCCCTGACAATTTCCCTTGAAATTTTCAGCCCTTCTTCCCTTATTCTGTCCTTTACTTCGAGATTATCTCTTATCCTGCTAGAAATATCTTCCAGCATAGCTTTCTGACCCCCGTTTTCAATTTTTATTTTTCATACTCTTGTAGCTTTTTATTTCAAAACCCTGATTTTCTGTAGCTTGTACATGTAACTCAGGTTTAGCATTACAATGTAACATTTTTAATTCATCGCTTCATTCATTGTTTTAAACCATTGCCTTAACTTTTTTGTTCTGTATAATTTGATTTTGAGGTTTTTTATATTCTTATCTCTCTTTTTATGTTCTTTTTCATGTATCAACTTATCTATATTAATTATTCTGTTTAATGTGAAATTCAGTCTGAATTCAAAGACCGGTCCAGAAAAAGCAGAAAAATAGGGAAAAAAATCTAAGAAAGGAAGAAACAGTAGAAACAGTAGAAACAGTAGAAAAAGTAGAAAAAAGATAGAAAAATTTTATACTGAATTTTTATCTTGTCGGTATCCTTTACCTCTGGTTAATTCCAAAATCAGATAGAGGTGACTATTAAACTTATCAGGTCACTTCCCTTAAGGCTCTTTTTTTAGAATCAGGTTAAGTTTTGGATTTTTTTACAGAATCGTCTCAAGAAACGTATCTGAGCTTTTTTCCGGGAGCTGAGTTTTTTAAAGCTCTCTCGGGAAAGATCTTTTTAAGGGATTAGAAAAAATCTTTTTTCTGTTTTTACTCATCTACCGGAATGGTTTCGAGCTGGCTTGAAAGGTTCCAGATCAGAGTCCTTGTATGCAGAGGAAGGTTCGGGTCATTGCTTATATCTTCGAGAATGGAAATGCTTGATGCTGCTCTAAGGAAGAGAGGTTCGGATTCGTTGTTCAGGATATCCATAATTTCATTCACAGAACGCCTGATATTTCTTGGGACTGAAGAGTCGCTGGTTATACTATCTAGAACTTGAAGACATTGTCTTATAACTTCTGCTGAATCATTTGATGACATTTGAATCACCTTCGCAGTCAATTATGATTGTAAAAATTAGAGCTGATAAATTAGTGTAAGACAGGCTTGTTATATAAAATATTATCGGTAATCCATGAGCCCGGTTGCTTCGGTGTCTTCGCTTTTCGGTATTATATACAGGTCTTTTTCTGCTTTATGTTTTATAAAGGTAACTTCATATAGAGGGAGTTACAGGAAAAATCTTATCAAATGATTGAGAAACTGTGTAAAAAGGAAGGTCAGGCATATGGATTCTGAGAAAGACAAAAAAGTAAAGAGAATAGCACGTTTCCTGGAACTCGGGGGCACAATGCTCGCTGAACACTGCAAAGTCTGCGGAGCCCCAAAGTTTCGTTACCAGGGAACGGTAATCTGCCCTATATGTGACGTTCGGGAAGAAGGGGAAGAAGAGGAAGAGACTTCAGCTCCTGAACCTGCGGCAGAAGTCCAGGCTCCAGAAGCCAGACCTTCAACTGAAAGGGACAGGTCGTCTTTTGAGCCCAGAAAGAAAGCACAGGCACGAAGACAGAAATCCAGATTTGGGCAAAGGGCGCCCGAAGCTGAAGAGGAAGAAGAGACACCTCTTCAGTTTGCGGAAGAAGAAATCCCGGAAACTCCATATGAAACAGAAGAAGCGAAAAGGACAGTTCCTGAAGTTCAGGCTGTAACTTCAGTCCGGACAGAGAAAAGGACGGAACCGTCCAGAGTTTCTACAGCCAGTGGAGACTGCGAAGTACTGGAAAAACTTCTCTTTAAAAAGATGGTCAGTATTGCGTCTTCCCTTCAGAATGAAAAGAACCCGCACAGCATTGCTGAACATTTAGAGCTGATCGAAAAAAGTGTTGGTCTTATAGAGCGGTTAAGGAAAATATAAACCTGAAAACCTGATCTAAAGACCTGCCCACTGGAAATAAAGACTGGAAATAAAGACTGGAAATAAAGACTGGAAATAAAGACT
>NZ_DAOOUJ010000078.1:0-11894 GCF_035390745.1 Methanosarcina sp.
TGTAAATGAAGATGTAAATGAAGATGTAAATGACGAAACTGAAAATGTAAATGAAGATGTAAATGAAGATGTAAATGACGAAACTGAAAATGTAAATGAAAATGTAAATGAAAATGTAAATGAAGATGTAAATGAAGATGTAAATGACGAAACTGAAAATGTAAATGAAAATGTAAATGAAAATGTAAATGAAGATGTAAATGAAGATGTAAATGACGAAACTGAAAATGTAAATGAAGATGAAGAATGTTCAGATAACGGAAATGAACCAGCTGGAACTGTAAATGAAGAAACTGAAAAGGTGTAAAGACACTGAAGAAATAAATGAAGAATTTAAAGAGTCTGAAAGTTAACAAAAGTTACGATGTTGAATTTTCACAAACTCGTACTTCAAAACAATTCCTTCAGACTTTCATGTCAAATGAAAAAAATAGAATTCAATATATATTCGTTAGGACTTACGCACTTGACTTTAGATCTCAAGTGTGTAAATCCTGCCGACATTCTGCAGACGTCCTCATAAAAATAACATATTCTTGCTATTGTTTTTGGAGAATTATTGAAAAACTGCATTTATTATCTCAACTGAAGCTTTGGGAAATGTTTGAGTAACCAGGTGATATTCAGAAAAAACAATGGCAGGAAAAATTGTGAAAATTGAAGGGCATCTGAAGAAAGAGAATGAAAGATATCAAAGCAGGGTCTTTTAAAACCCCGCAAAAAAACTGTTTTTTAGCTTCATTTATTATTTTTTAGCTTCATCTTTTTCCACGCAGATAAGCTCTTCAGCATATGGAAGTTTTTCTTTCATCCAGCCGCAGAACTCCCTCCACTCATCAAGCTTGTGGTGGCGGCGCTGGAAATAAATATTTCTGAGTTCGGCGTAGTTTGTTATGACTGTCCTTTTCTGCATGTAAGCACTCGGAAGGTCCTGGACAAGTTCTCTGAAAATCGCTTTTCTGTACGCATTATCCTCTTCACTGTCTCCCTCACGCGATTTGTAAGCCTTGATGAGGTCGTTAAGGTGGCGGATCTGAGCGTTTCTGTATTCATTCATCGTATCGAAGGAAAAGTCATGCGGAGCCAGATCCCTGCTGGTCAGCTTATGCATTGTGGAAGTCGAATTCTTTTCCGTGAATTTGTATGTGTCAAACTCTTTCCACCAGTAAAGTGGAGCTGTAAGATCAAAACAGACTGTAATGAACCGGAGAAACTTTCCGTGCTCGTTTCCTGCAAGAGTCAGGCGCTGGGCAAGGTTAAGGTCCTTTTCCCCGAGTGTGCAGTTCCCTGCCTGATCAGGCTCGCTGCTGTCCATAAGGTGCCAGGAATTCATGGGGTTCCGCATTCCAAGAATCGCATAATAAAGGTTGTATGTGCCGTGTAACTCGATTTTTATCATAAAAGCGCCTCTTTAACCCGGTTATGGTATACAAATTATAAAGCTGGTCAGTACTTGCAACGGTAAAAAGTTTGCAGCAATAAATAATTTATGAACCTGCTTCTGAATCAGAAATTATAACTCTAATAACTTATAACTCATTTTAAATATTTGTTGCGCAGGAAAAATGGCAGCCAGATATTTCAAGGGCAAATTATTTAAGAAAAACAGTTTCCCTTTTAAGTCATGATTTATCCTGTCAGGTACGACCTTTCTGCAAGTTTTGGATTTTTTCGCCTTACGACCAGCGGCAGTACTGCGTATTTCCAGTACGATATTATTGACTCAAATAAGCCCCAAATCCGGTGTAGTAAGAAATCTGAAACCTGTTTTTAATCTTAGACTTATTCTTAACCATCAATATTCTTAATTCAAGGATTATCCTATATCCCGAAAATTAAGGACTATCTTATATCCAGAAAAGAAGATTGAAAACTGGGATTTGAAAACGACTCCTGCAGAACCTATATGCAGATCCCTATATATTGTAATCTGGAGTGTGTGGCTTTATGAGTGATATAATAGCTTATTTAATAATTGGTATTGTAGCAGGCATTTTGAGCGGACTATTCGGGATTGGTGGGGGGGTTATAATCATTCCTTCACTGGTGTTTTTAGCAGGATTTTCCCAGCTGAAAGCCCAGGGAACTTCGCTGGTTGCGCTTCTTCCCCCGGTTGGAATACTTGCATTTTATGAATATTATAAACGAGGAAACACTGATTTATATGCAGGTATAATCATCTGTCTTGCAATGGTTATTGGTGCAAAATTCGGAGCGCAATTCGCAAACTCGCTTCCGCTTGATGTTTTGAGAAAAGCTTTTGGAATATTTGTCATTTTGATAGGAATAAAAACGTTTTTTGGAAAATAAGCAATTATTAAACACTTTCTTCTTATTCCCTGAGAGATATCAATCTTCTTAACTGGGTTCTATTAACAGTGTCCAGATTTTATTGGCAGTGTCCAGATTTCTTGCAGCAAGAAAAGAGGCAGACATTGCTCATACAGTAGTTATTTAAAGTTTAATCCATCCTTCTCAGGCACTTTCAATAGCTTTTACCGGGTCAAGTTTTGCGGCTTTCCTTGCGGGGTAAATTCCTGAGAGAATATTGACAATAAGAGCAAAAAAAGCTGCATACACAAAATTAAGCGGTTCCACCTCAAGCGGAAGAGTCTGAAGCCCGAAGTACATCTCCTGAGGGACTTCTATTTTATAGTTCTGGAGTGCAATGGTCACAACGTAACCCAGAATAGTACCCAGTATAAGGCCTATGGCTCCAAGAATCATTGACTGGAAAATGAATACGACCATTATGCTCTTTTGAGAAGCCCCCATAGCTTTCAAAATGCCTATTTCTCTGGTCCTCTGGGCAACAATGGTAATAAGGGTATTTGCAATCCCGAAGCCTGCAATCCCGTAGATAAGGAGATAAAAAATATTTACGAATACCATCTGGGTCTCAAGGAGGCTCAGTATTTCAGCGTTTGCCTCGCTCCAGCTCACAGCATCAAGCCCGGTTTCTCTTTCAATCGAACCCGCAATAGCATCTGCCTGGTAAGGGTCTGCAACCCTGACTCCTATGGTGCTCACAACTCCGGGTTCGTTAAAAAAGTCCTGCACAGAGTCAAGCCTTGCATAGGCTGTTACTTCGTCCGCGGAAGTGCCGGTATGAATAAGCCCAACTACTTTAAAAGAAGTTGTTTGAGATCCCGGAAAAACCACATCCACCCTATCTCCTACATGGACCTCCAGATTTTTTGCAAGCTGATCCCCGAGCAGAATCCCATATCTTGTATGGACAAGGGTCATGAGGTCTCCTTCTACAACGTCCTCATTTACCCTCATAACTTTCTCTTCAGCCTCAGGGTCAACTCCCTGAAGCGAAACACCTTCGGCATTGTCCCTGTACTCCAGCGCAGCCTGGCCAAGGTATTTGGGAGATACTGCTACAACTCCTTCCTTTTCAGCAATCAGGGATGAGGTATGCCTGTAAAGATGGATGAACTCTTCTTTCTCGTCCTGAGGACTGATTACTATATGGGGATTATTTTCAATGCTCGAGGTCACAAGCTCATCCTGAAAACCCGTAAGCATTGCCATCATCACAGTGATCACGGCAACTGCCAGAGCAACAGCAAGTATAGCAAAAAGGGTCTGCTTTTTTCTGGATAATACCTGCCTCAAAGCGATTTTCAGTTCATACATCCGGATTAACTCCATGACCTTGCCAGACTACAGAGTTTTCAGGCAACCTGATACCTTCAAAGTTTCAGTCACTTCTGTATTCATTTTCAGGGGGCTGATATAAATCTGTTTCTGATTCAGCTCCCGAGTTGCGCCACTCGAGTTGCGATTCGGGAGCCTGCGGTCCTTTTTACTCGCTTCGCCCGTTCAAGAGGACTAACTTAATAATGTTTCCGATATTAAACGAGTTAAAAAATCGGCTTCAGGGAATAAAAATAACTTCATGAAAGAAGGGGGAGACATTTCATACAGTGTTCAAATGTCAAAAAGTAATGGAAAAGATAACATTTAGTAAAAAGTTAAAAAAGAATTAAAGTTAGAAAAATTGATTTAAAAAAGGGTTAGAGCTGCACGTAATGTGCAACTTCGCCCAGGTCTTCTTCTATTCTGAGAAGCTGGTTGTACTTTGCAGTCCTCTCGCCGCGTGCCGGAGCTCCGGTCTTTATCATTTCAGCTCCTATTGCAACTGCGAGGTCTGAGATGGTTGTGTCTTCGGTTTCAGCAGAACGGTGGCTTACGACTACGGTGTAGCCGTTTCTGGAAGCCATGCTTGCGGCATCAAAGGCTTCGGAGATTGACCCGATCTGGTTGACTTTGAGGAGAAGGGCGTTTGCTGCTCCCATGTCCACACCTTTTGAGAGCCTTTCAATATTTGTGACAAACAGGTCATCACCTACGATGATCGTGTCCCAGAGTTCATTGGTAAGGGCTTCAAAGTCTTCGAAGGCTTCCTCATAGAAGGGGTCCTCAATAGAAAGGATGGGATAGGAGTTTACAAGCTCTACATAGTAGTCAAGAAGTTCCGAAGCAGTCATTTTCTTTCCGTCAATATTATAGAATTCATCTACATAGAACTCGCTTGCTGCGGCGTCAATCCCTATTGTAACCTCGGACTCGGTATAGCCTGCTTCTTCAATTGCCTGAACAAGAGCATCAAGGGCTTCTGTGGACTCGCTCATTTTGGGAGCATATCCTCCTTCATAGCCCACGTTAGTAGAAGAGCGCCCGTATTTTTTCTCAAGGAATTTCCCGAGGACCTGATAGATCTCAGCCCCTATCTGAAGGGCTTCATAGAAGGTCTCTGCACCCTTGGGCTGAATCATGAATTCCTGAATTGCAAGCTCGTTTCCTGCATGTTTGCCTCCGTTCAGGACATTCATTGTGGGCACAGGAAGGGTAAAAGCATTAGAACCGCCGAAATAGCGGTAAAGGGGCATGTTAAGGGAATCTGCTGCAGCTTTTGCAACTGCCATGGATACGCCAAGAATAGAGTTTGCTCCAAGGTTGGATTTGTTTTCGGTCTCATCGAGCTCTATCATAAGCTCATCGATTTCCCGCTGGTTTCGCACATCAAGCCCAAGCAGTTCCTTCTGGATAATGGTATTTACGTTCTTGACTGCGGTCAGGACTCCTTTTCCTCCGTACCTGTTGGGGTCTGCATCGCGCAGTTCAAGGGCTTCGTTCGTACCCGTGGAAGCTCCTGAAGGGACACTTGCTCTGCCAAATCCCTTAGGTGTAAACACATCAACTTCAATAGTGGGATTTCCCCTTGAGTCCAGGATCTCCCGAGCATGTATCTTTTGGATCTTATATTCTCCAGAATCCTGCTGTAAACCGATATACGACATCATTTCACCCTTTCTAATCTCTGACTATCTATACATATATTCTGTTATTTGAACTTGACTTTTAGTTTATCTAAGTGTCAGTTAATCTAAGCGTTACATGTCCGAATTGTATTTAATTCTTTATCCGGTTAGAACGAATAAATTTGCCTGATTTATGCCTGTATTTAAGAATTGATTCATCTTTTTCAGAGCAAATCTTCCCGTTTAAAGGATTGAAGATATTGACAGGTTCAAAGTTTGTTATTCATTTGTCGGAAAGACTTATTTTCAGCTTTCTGGGACTTCAGTCTCCTGTAGCAGCAGAGCCTGTCTTCTTATTTCCGTGAAGCCTATTTTCTGCCTGAGAGATGTTTATTCCTGCAAACACATGCTTTAAAGGTTTTGGTTAAAACTACAAAGCTCATTTTTTTCTAGAGATTTATTCCCTCAGTCTTTAATACTAAAACTCTCTCGAAAAAGCCTTACTAGGGTTAGATACCTTTTTTACTTGCTTACAATACCCAATTTATTTAAAAAACTAATTTTATCTACATAAAATATATAAACCTGAAAGTATTATTCATTCTCGATGACCGAAGATTCTCCAGTTAATTTAACCGAAAAGGAGTATTCAATTATTGATATGCTCCAGAGCCTGGGACTCCCGAGGACAGAGGCCACCGCAATCGTATGTTTAAAAGACTGCAAGGAACTCAGATCCCTTCACATTGAACTTGTTTCCGGGCTCAGACAGCCGGAAGTGAGTGTAGCTATGCGCCCTCTAAGGGATCGAGGCTGGGTGGATGAAAGGTCCGAAAAGAAGAATAAAGGAAAAGGCAGACCTGTAAAATACTACCAGTTAACTGTACCGTTCCCTGAAATAGTAAAGATTCTCGAAGAGGAGTTTTTAAAAGATAATACCGAAAAAATGACCGCGCTTAAAAGATTAAGGGAACTGGAAATTATAATGCAAAATTAGCTTCACTGCAAATTAAATCCACAACAATTAAGTTTGAAATAAGTTTGCAAATAAGTTTCTTAAAAATGGTATAAGGGAATCTGCTAGATCTGATTTTCCGTAAATCATATTCAGCTTTAACTGCCCAATTACCGAACCTTATTATATTCGTACCCTATTGGAAATATTATTCCTTACCAGGGATCTGCATAAAGCTTATGGGAGCAAAGCCCTGCTCTGCATCCATTGTTCTTCTGGCAGAAATTCCTTCCAGCTCGAAAATGAATACCTCGACAACCATGAAAACTTCACTTTCCCCTCGCAAACACCCCAGTTTAACATCATCCTCCCGGGCTGTTCCTGCATGAAGGTGAATTTTAGGCCTTCCATCCTCCTGGAAAATGTCTCCTATGCCGAGAATCTCACGGGCATCATTAAAGCCGGTCCAGACAGGTTCAGGAGGCCTTCTGTTTTCTTTCGGACCTGTAACAAGCTTTCCTTCCTTAAGCGCACCGAGCAGCATAAACACAGCCGATTCAATCTTCTCAAGTTCTGCAAGTTTGATCAGTTCCAGAATAAGGTCATCTCCATGGTCAACCCTTACGGTAAAGACCCTGCCTATCCTTCCTTTCGCGTACTCCATTGTTTTCCCCTCAATGATCCGTTATTTTTCCATCCACGATTTTAACAATCCTATCTGCTTTTCCAGCCAGTTCCTCATTATGGGTTACCACGATAAATGTCTGATTATACTCCTTGTTTAATCTACGGAGCAGTTCATAGATCAGATCTCCTGTTTTCGTATCAAGGTTGCCTGTAGGCTCATCTCCCAGCACGATTGCAGGGGAGCAGCTGAGAGCCCGAGCTACAGCAACCCTCTGGTTCTGCCCTCCGGAAAGTTCCCCTGGCCTGTGGTCCATCCTGTCTGCGAGCCCGACTTCTTTAAGAAGTTTTTCTGCAATGGACTTCGCTTCATCCCTGTTCTTTCCCGCAATAAGGAGCGGCATCATTACGTTTTCCAGAGCTGTGAAGTCCGGAAGAAGATGGTGATACTGAAAAATAAAGCCCAGCATCCTGTTTCTCATTGCAGAACGCTCCTTATCCGACATTTTTGTTACATCCCTGCCATCTATAAGGAGAGTCCCTGAACTGGGCGTGTCCAGCAGACCTATGAGATGCATAAGCGTGCTTTTGCCTGAACCCGAAGGACCTACGATTGCAACAAATTCGCCTTTTTTAATATTCAGGTTTACATTGTCAAGCGCGCGAAATTCCACTCCGTTTTTATAAACTTTGGTCAGGTTCTTAAGCTCTATAATTGGGCTTCCGTCTGTCATGCTTTTCCTGCGTTTTCAAAACTTTAATCTTAAAAATAGAGGGACTCTTAAGTAAAGAGCTTTTGGGCAGGGCAGACAACATATTTAAAATTACACGTGGTCAGAAGACTGGCTGAAAATCAGATGGCAAACTCTGGTCCCCTGTTTCGTTCCTGCTCACAAGATAAGCTGCTGTAAGGATGAGTGCACAGCCCAGAAAAGTCGAGATATATAAAGGACTCTTCAGGACTGCCGTGTCAAAGAAAATTCCTGATACGGGTTCGAGCAGGGCAAGAATGCTGCCTGTTTGTGCCCTTATGCCTGAAATTCCTCTAAGGTAGAGAATGGCAGCGAAGGTTATTGTCAGGCCAAAGAGAAAGAGAGTATTGAAATTCCTTAAGAAGACTGATGCAGGGGTTAAAAGTGCGGATGGCAGCATAAACAGAAGGCTTACTCCGGTCAGCCAGAAAGTCTGGGAAATCCCTGTATAGTCATGCCTCAGGTAGCGAATCGTGATTATGGTTATTCCGAAAGAGAGGCCTGAAAGTAAGCCGAAAAACAGGCCTTTTATAAAATCTGAGCCTGTGCTCAAACTCACAAGAATTTCTCCGGGGCGGGAAATGAGCAAAACCAGCATCCCAGCGCTACGCCCAAAAAGCGAAAAAGGTGGCAGCAACCGCCGAAGAGATTGCGGAGCACCTGTCAGAATCGAGGCTTGCCGAAGAATTGAGGGAGATGATCATTCGCGTGACGAAGTCGTGATGTGCGACACGCAGCAGATTGCGATACCAGTACGGCTGGCTGAGGATGCTGGGTGGCAAGATGGGGATGCTATCATGGTGCAGCATCATGAGCGCGAAATTGTACTGGAAAAGGTGAGAACCGAACAGTAAAAACAAGTTCCATGAGAAACAGACCTATTTTTCACTAGGGTTGGGAACGAATCCGTATTACTAGGAATAATACTGTTTGATTTCCGGTCTTATATTCATCAAATTCTCTAAGATGTTGTAAAGTGAGGGCAGAAAATACCCGCATTAGGGGAGTTCGAACAAAAATTTTCGAATTTCCAAACTTTTAAAGTAACAATGTGATGAAGTTCTGGCTGTTTTTTGCGCTAATTCTGTAACTGTATAAAATGAAATGATTTATAGCCCCGTAGTGGATGGTAGGGATGGAATCACAACGGCCTATGTAAGATCTCCTTACCATGAGGCTATACGTAGCTAAAAAAGCCTATAATGGCACATAAGTCCAAGATTAGTAAAGCTCAATAACACATCGGTTTAGATTGCGCTAAGTTGTGATGCTTTTTCTTTGATGCGAATGCCTGAATAGGAGTTAGGGCAATGTCCTCATATATGTATCTTCTCTCCACACCATCAAACAATCAAAGGTTAAGGAACGATTTCAGATTCAAAACGGGTGTGAAAAACAGATAGTTTGATGGAATGAACAGAAAACTTATAAGGAGTCGGGTAAAAGGAATTTATGGAGTTCAAAAGTATTTTCCCGATAAACCGAACTCCATAAAATAAGCCCTAAGAGGCAGTGACTACGTTAGCTTTGCGTGTATTTAAGCTTGCCTGATTCTGCCTCCTGGGGATAAAAGGAGGACAAATATGAAGCGTAATAAAAGTGGAATAAGTATACTTTTTTTGGCAATGCTGATTGGTATGGTGTTTATACCAGCCGTAAGTGCACAGTAAGAAGAAAATTATAATATAACTGCTGAGGAAGCATTTAAGCATGCAAATACTCGCATTGTCAGGTTTATAACAATTGACACGCAGAAATTTGGAAGCTGGGAAGGAGCATCTATTGATCCTAAACCATTGGAACTTTATGACATAAACGGTCAAAAATTGTATTATCAATTTTCAGTATTTAAAAATGATAGTACAATAGGTAAAATCTATGTAGGAGCCAATAAAACACTAGGGCAACCAATTCAAGTCATAGAATTTAACCCGATACCGTTTAACGCGACTGACGTTATGGAAAAGTCAATAGAAACTGCCACAAAAGAATATCCAACCGGAGAAATCAAATCAACTAATATGGTTGTATACAGCTATCCTAAGATTGGGGCGATGACCATAGTAAAAGATAAGACTACAGGAAACGAATACCGGATATTTGTAGATGCATATACTCTTGATGTAGTACCAGACGAACCTACAACAGAAACAAAACTTGGAGTTTGCTCAATCTATGAACAGCAGTCAAAGAATGAAATAGACGAGAATTTAAATGAGTGGCAAAATAGTAATGAGTTTACTAAATCTATAGAACGTGAAGTGACTAATAAAGGAGTTAATATTAATATGCCAGTCACTGAAGAAGGTATTAAAACACTTAGTGACGAAGCAACAATAATGCCAACACGTACAAGTTATTATTATCTAGATACCACTTTATATGGGCAAGAAAATGATCATTACTGTGCTCCAGCATGTGGCAAAATGATTGCTAAATACTATGGAGTAACTCATACCCAAGATTTCATATATCAAAAGATGGGGCCAGGTTATGCTTCTGGCGGGGGCGTTTTAAATAATAACCAGTTGAATTACTATAGACCAAGTACAGGATTAAATAAACCTGATTCAACATATGTTTCAGTGTTTACATTTAGTAACGCAGTTTCTGAAATTAATAATAATAGACCCTTTGTAAGTATAAGGGATGAACACTCCAGAGTGTGTAGCGGATACTTAAGTGACTATCCAGATTATTATTTGGCAATCGACGATCCATTACCTGAAGATTATGGTAATTCTTATATGGAAGATTTTGGTTCAGAAGATTACCGTATATACGTGAGGGCTTAAAAACCCTCCTCTTTTTTAGGAGGTGAAAATTTGAGTCAAATAAGCAAGAGAATTGCTATTTTTATCGTTGTTCTAACTTTTATAATAATCTTGGGACTATTTGCAAGTGCACTAGTTGACCCTAAGACACAAGTTGATACTAAAATGCCAAATATGGAAACACCAGTTCAAGGAAAAGAAATAGGTGGCTTATTTATTGAATTTGAAGATGGAACTAATGAATCTGAAGTTAAAGCCATTCTTGAAAACTGCAATATTCCCGTAAATTATAGTATAAATTACAATTCTGACATTATGCCAAGTAGATACTACATAATGGTAGATAAAGATAAAATAATGGATATAGAGAGATTGGTTGATGAGATAAATTTAACCATCCCTGTAAAAAAAGGAAGTAACTATGTGTTGACGGTAACTGAACGAGCTGTCCAAGACAAAAATTTTCTTGCAATACTGGAAAAAAATAATATTCAGGTGAAAAAATCCATCTACTGTTATGTCTACCTTGAAGATGGATATATGAGTTGGAACCCGGATGAGGATATACCCAGAATAAAAGATGAGCTTAGAGTGAATGAGAAGGTGTTGACCGTAAATCAAGAAATGAAAGTCAATGATTTATTTGTTGAATTCGAAAATGGAACTACCGAACCTGAAGTTAAAGCTATTCTTGAAAACTATAACATGACTATGAACTATAGTATAGATTACAATGTTGACTACTTTGAAGATAAATATTACATGTTAGTAGACAAAGATAAAATTATGGATGTAAGATACGAGTTAAATAAAGGGACAAATTGGACTTTCCCTGTATTCCCCGATATTAAAAAAGAAAATTTTTATATAATCACAGTAACTGAACAAGCTATTCAGGATAAGAATTTCCTTGCAATGCTAGAGAAAAATGATCTTCAGGTCAAAAAGTCCGTCTATTGTGATATTATTCTTAGAGATGGAGCTAAGGACTCGATTTGGGAAATAGATGCGCTCAGAATAAAAAATGAACTTGAAAGAGATAAGAAGATACTGACCGTAAGTACTGGTGGTAGTACCCAATAAGAACTTATCCGAAAAGTGTTGAAATCCATTTTAAACAATGTCTTATAAGATGGTAATTTTGTAACTTCTGGTACTGTCCAGCTTGAACAAATTACACTTTCTGTTACTATTTTTCTGTATTCTTTCGAGATTCTAGTAAATTACAGTCCGTTAAAGGAAAGCCAGGCAGGATCATATGGAGACAGATAGGATTTCTTTGTTATAGGCTTGCAAATCACTTCAAAAGCCGATATTATGACCTCTGAATGAGGCTTGAAAGAGTTTTCCTGATCTGGCACATCCGAGAAATAAAATACTGAAGATATATATTTTTTGGAGGAGGACCGGGTTTATCAAGACTGGATTTTATTGGAAATAAGAACTAAAAAAAGAGGGAATTTATTTCCCCTGTGGTCTTAAAAGTTCTCTTTTCCAGAAAGGCATTTTTTTGCTT
>NZ_DAOOUJ010000079.1:0-11816 GCF_035390745.1 Methanosarcina sp.
CTCATTCAACTGTCCCCTCCCGATGGAAATCAGTTAAATACTAATATACAAATTCCTATACCGTAAAAACTAGAGACTGATATCATGGACCGGGAAATAAGGATACTTCACACAGCAGACACGCACCTGGGATACCGGCAGTACCACAGTGAAGTACGGAGGCAGGACTTTTTTAAGGCTTTTGAAACTGTCATAAAGGATGCGGTTGACATGCAGGTTGATGCTGTCGTGCATGCGGGAGACCTTTTCGATTCAAGGAACCCGACACTTGAAGACTTACTTGAGACCATGAACATCCTGTCCCGGTTGAAGATTGCAAACATTCCTTTTTTTGGAATCGTCGGAAACCACGAGAGCAAGCAAACTACCCAGTGGCTCGACCTCTTTGAAGAAATGGGGCTTGCGGTAAGGCTTGGGAAAAAACCGCAGCTGGTTGGAGATGTGGCAATCTACGGGATCGACAGCGTCCCCAAGTCAAAAATTCCCCTTTACGATTACTCAGGGTTTGAAATTCCTGAATCCCTGCCGGAAAACTGCAGGAAACTGCTTGTAATGCATCAGATCATGCAGCCTTCCCCTTTCCCTGACTGGGACTGTGCTGAAGTAATTGAAAACCTTCCTTTCAAGGTTGATGCAATCCTCCTTGGGGACTACCACGAGTACGAGAAAATAAAGGTAGGCGAGACCTGGGTCACATACTCGGGCAGCACAGAACGCAACAGTGCAACCGAAAAAGAGCCCCGCTCTTACAGCATTATCACTCTTTCCGGGGAAGGGCTGGAAATAAGCAAGAGAAATATCCCCACCCGCCCTTTCCTCTTCATTCCAGCAAAACTCAACGGGGAAGAGAACCCCTATGAGCAGGTTTTTTCTGCCGTAAACGAGCGTCTTGAAGAGATTCCGGAATCTGTGGTATTTCTGGACATCTCAGGAGATTCAGGTTCGGTTCTTTCCTTAAGCGAAATTGAAGAGTACGTGCTGAGCAAAGGAGCCCTCGTAGTGGCAAAAGTCAACGACTCCAGGGCAAAAGAGGGTATTCCTGAAGAAGTTGCTAAAGTTGCGTTCACTGATCCTGACCGAGCTGTTGCCGAAGAGATCCGCAGGATGAGCTTAAACGATGGCGGGCTGATAGTCGATGAGGTTATCCGGAACCCTGATGTGCCAAGGTCAAGAGTGGACGAAGAAACAGAGAACCGGCTTATGGGGTTGATTGAATCAATAGATTTCAAAGACCCGGATTTTACGATAAAAATACCTGTCAGTCCCACACCTGTTACTCCTGTAAGTCCAGACAGCTCAGCCATAATTGAAGATACTGAAGAACCCAAACCGGCAGATATGGCAGAAAAGCTTGAAACTCTCAAACATGCAGCCGAGAGGGGGTTTGCGGCGGCAGCTGCCGTAAAATCTGAAACCTTCAGGGCTCCTGTGAGAATTCAAAGATCTGAATCTCTTAATGAGTCTCTGAGCAGGAGCTTTGAAACCCCTGATAAGGCCCTTGAATCTTCTGATCATGTTTCTGAACCTTCGGATTCGATTTCTGAATCTCCTGATAAAAGTCCCGAACCTCTTAATGTCCCTGTAATAAGTGAAAGTACTGACTCCGCTGATGCCGGATTATCTGAAAATGCCGGATTATCGTTATCTGAAAATGCCGGATTATCGTTATCTGAAAATGCCGAATCCTCAAAAGCATCCGCAGAAGTCGAAATTCCTGAACTAACTGTGAATCCCGGAGTTGCTGGAGGTTCTCCTGCTGATCCTGTGACTGTTTCTCCTGTTGAAAACCCATCCTTATCCAAAATTGCGCAGAAAACTTCCGGAACCCCAGAAGAACTCCAATCACTTTCGGGAGAAATATCTGCGGAAGAAAAGCCTGCGGAAGAAAAATTCCCTGACGAAAAGCCTTCCCGGGCTCCGGATAAATCCGCAAAACCTGTAAAGCAGAGCCAGAAAAAAGGAAAAGAAAAGTCTGCCGTTCCCAGACAATACAACCTTGGTGATTACCTGTGAAGCTGAAAAACCTGTACATAGAAAATATCCGGAGCTATAAGAAGCTGGACTTCACCTTCGAAGACGGAGTGACCGTGATCTCCGGGGTAAACGGTAGCGGGAAATCAAGCCTTCTAGAAGCCTGCTTCATGGGTCTTTTCGGGAGCAAAATCCTCTCAAAGGACTTTGTGCTTGCGGATATGATTTTCAAAGGTGCCGAGAACGCAAAAATTAACCTTGAATTTGAGCACCTCGGGCATGAATACCTTCTTGAACAGGCTTTCAGGTACTCTTCGAAAAGTGAAAGTGCCTCCAGTTCAAGGTGTGTGCTCTATGCTGACGGGGAAAACATTGTTGACCAGGCAACCCGCACCTATGAAGAAGTCTGTACCCTCCTGAACATGGACGAAGAAGCATACAGGAACTGCGCGTACATCAGGCAGGGTGAAATTGATGTTCTTATTAATGCAAAGCCGAAAGACAGGCAGCGAATGATTGATGACCTGCTCCAGCTTGGAAAACTTGAGGAGTACCGCGAAAGGGCAGGCTATGCGAAAACGGCTGTCAGAAGGCTTGAAAGGGACGCAAAAAACAGCTTCTCAGCCGTAAAAGCCGAAATAGAGGGAATTGAAAGCACAGAACCCGTTGCAGCCGTTAACAGGCTCAGACAAAAAGTTAAAGAAACCGACGCTGTTCTGGACGAGCTCAATAAAAAGAAAGAATTTGCGGCTGCACGTAAAGGAGAACTTGACCTCAAGATTTCCGAGTACAGGGAAAGACTTCAGGAAATTGAGGTTTTGAAACAGGCTATCCAGAAGTCTCAGGAAGATAAGGCTGGCTGCTTCAAAGAAAAGGAAACCTTTTCAGGAGAAGTCCAGAGCCAGAGGCGCGTTTTGCTCGAACTCGGGGAAGAAAATGCCGGCTTGAGGGAAGAATGCGGCTTTGGAGACCTTGAAATTGAAGCCCTGCTTTTGCGCCAGGAAAAAGAAGAATCCTCTGCCAGGGAAAAAGTAAATGCTGAATCAAAAGAACTTGCTCTCCTCCTTAAAGAAGAAGAAACCGGATTACAGGCACTTCGTGAGCTTGAAAAAGAGAAAGCTGAGACTGAGCGTACTCTCGTTGAATGCAGAAACAGTATTGGAGCTGCAAATAAGGAAATTGAAGGTTACAGGGCAAATATAAAGCGGCTTGAAGAGGAAAATAAAGGGCTCAGAGAAAAAGCAGGTTTTGGGGCTGCTGATGAAGTTGTTTTGGTCATAAAGGAGCTTGAAGAAAAGGAAAGCCTTCTCAGAGACCAAAAAAATGATGTATCCGCAAAACTCGGCCTCGCCCTCAGGGAAAAGGAAACAGGAGATGCAGGTCTGCGTGAGCTTGATGCGGAAATGGAAAACCTCAGAGCTTCGGTCCGGAAAGGAAATTCAGAGATCGAGGCTCTTGAGCAGGAACTCAGAGACAACTCTAAAGCGGTGCTGCATATCCGGGAGCAGAGGTCCGGGGTTTTTGCCGGGCTGAAGGCTCTCGGCTTTACTGAGGAACAGCTCGAAAACCTGGAGGATTTCAATGAGCTTCTGCTGGAAAACAAAAACCGGCTGCATGGGAAAGAAAAGGAAATTGAGGCTACTTTAAGGGAAATTGAAAAAAGCCTGCGTAAAAACCGGGAACTGCTTGCCGAAGGGAAATGCCCTACCTGCGGGCAGGAACTGAAAGGGTCAGAAATCGCATGCACGGCAGAAGAATGCGAACAGAAAAAAGAAAAGCTTGCTTTAGAGCTTGCGGACATAAAGCTGCAGAGTGCTGAACTTGAGAAAAAGCTCAACCGGCTCAAGGATGCAAAGAAGCTTGAGAAACAGGCATATGATTATGATATTGAAATTGAAAAGCTCACTGAAAAGGCAAAAGCTTCCGGAAAACTGATCGAAACTCACAGAGCCCGGATAGAAGAAGATTCTCTGAAGCTTGAGAATCTTGAGAAGAGGAAACAGGAACTTGAAACCGCAAGGGTTCAACTCCTTTCAGATCTTAAAGCCCTTCAGGATCAGGAAGAAGCAGCTAAAAAAGCTCACGGTGAAGGCGAAAAGGCTCTGAGGGAAGCAAAAGCTTTTGAAAGAAAGCTTGCCGAAAATGCCTCTGAAATTGAATCCCTGAACGGCAAAATCCGCACCTCTCTTGCGCTGATAGAAAATTACGGGCAGAGGCTTGAAGAGCTCAATGAAAAACTAACGGCATTTGCGGAAAAGGAAGCCCTGTCAAAAGAAAAACTCGAATCCCTCGAACTTTCCCTTGAGACTGTGCGGAAAAAGGAAAATGAAGCAAAAAAAGCCCACGCTGAAAGCGAAAGGCTTCTTTCGCAGGCAAAAAAGCTTCAGTCTAACCTTCTCCGCATGGAAAATATTAAACATAAAATCTCCGAGCTTGAGACCGGCATCAGGAGTCTGGCAGAAAAAATAGGATTCTTTGACCGCGAAATCCTTGACCGCAGAGACCGGATAAAGCAGCTCGAATCAAAACTCGAAGGAAATAAGCTTGCAGAACTCCAGCAGAAACGCGCCCAGTTTGAAGAGGCACAGGCAAATATTGCAGAGAAAATCAGGGAAGTAAGTGCTGAAAAGGACACTTTTCTTAAAGAGATCGGCATGATAGAAAACAGCCTGAAGCGTTTAAGGGAACTCAAAGAAGAACTGAAGGCTCTTGAAAACAAAAGGCTGTACCTTGAAGCTGTATATAATAACGCAGAAGAGCTTGAAAACACCTATATGCGCGTCCGGGCTGATATGCGGGCAAGGAACATAGGAGCTCTCTCAGTCCTCCTGAATGAGATGTTCGGTTTCATGTATACGAATAATGCTTATTCCCATATCGAGCTTGACCCCGAATACAACCTGACGGTTTACAGAAAAGACGGTACTCCTCTTGAGCCCAAACTTTTGAGCGGGGGCGAGCGTGCAATCTTCAACCTTGTCCTGCGCTGTGCCATCTACAGGCTTCTTGCCCTCGGTTTTGGCGGAGATAAGCCGGACGGGCTTCCTCCGATGATCCTTGATGAGCCTACAGTTTTCCTTGACCGCGGGCATGTGAGGCAGCTTTTGAAACTCATAGACATGATGCGCAGCATAGGAGTAGGGCAGATAATAGTGGTTTCTCATGATGAGTCTCTGATTGATTCGGCAGACCACGTCTTCCAGGTAGAAAAAGATCCCCTTACCAATATGTCCTCGATTACAAGGATTTGAAAATAGCTCTGAGAATCCTTCTTGCAGAAAACGGAAAACCGGGGAGTCTGATTATTGTATTGAAGATTCCCAGTACACCAGATAGTTGAACAGCTCATCAGTCTGCTCTTTGTATTCCACAAAAAAGCTGTAGTCTTTTATCAGGTAGCCTTCGCCTTCGGAAGCGAGGTCTTCAAGGTAGCCGTACCAGTAAACTACCATGCCTTCCCCGAAAATTTCGGCGTATTCCCTGAACTGTTTCTTTGCATAGTGTTTGTGTTCAAAATCGTCCCCGAAGAGGGCTTTGCTTTCTATCCACCTTATCATATGGTTCTCTATGGGGATCGGGTCTGAAAGGACAAAGTCCGGGGTCTTTCCGTCTCCCTGAGCCCTTATTTCAGCTTCGGTGCAGTAAGAAATTTTCCTGTCGTCAAGCCATTTGCGGATGATCTCTTCTCCCATTTCGCCTTTTTTGCACTGCATCTCATGGGCACGGGGAGAGAAGAAATAGTCTGCTTCAAGGGCTTTCCGGACCTCTTTTTTCAGGCGGCGGTTTTCAATGCAGTCAAGGTGCTTGAAAAGCCAGTTTATGCTTTTTCGGGACATGTCACAGTTCTTAAGGATCAGGGAAGCCATGAGGGTTGGAGGAAAAAAAGTGTATTCTGAAAGTTCAAGTATGGACCTGCCCTGCTTCCACCGCAAAAAGAGTTCCTTTTCCCTGGAATATACTTTCCTGTGCTTGAACCTTGTCATTTTCACTACTTTCTGGTTAAGAATGGTGGCAAGCATGCCTGGTGGTCTGGTATGTTCCTCTGAGAGGCGGAAAACGTCTCCAAAGTTGTGTAACGAGCTGTAGATTTTCTGGTATGTCTTGCGGTCCATTCTTTATCATTGAGTCCCTGTTCTTGTTTTAACATAGAAACTAAAGCTGAATAACATGAACGAAAAGCGAACTTTCCAATATGCAGGGGGCTTATTTTTTCCTGTATACTTTTATCTCTTTCTTTCTATATAACTCTCGACCTTAAATCTCAACCGTGCTTCAAGAAGCTAATCTCCAGAAGGCAAAATTCCAGGAATTAAGCCGCAAATCCCTATCTCATTAAGGAGGAGTGCAGGCTTACTTTAAACTCAGAACGCGAGAAACATTTTCTCCTTTTCGGGCTCTAAAAGGTTTTAGAACTCCAGCCTGCCGATCCATTCAAGGTTAATTCGAGTAAATCTTAGTAATCTGGGTAATGGCAGTTTACCCTGTCTCAATCTTAAGCTAAGCCGATTAGATCAGCCTCAGACATTTTTCAGGAATAAGGAGTTGTTTAACTCCAGAATTCCTCTTCGTAATTATCAGGAAGGTCTATATCCATTACTTCATCAAGTTTTTTGCGCTTGTCTTTATTTTCAATTGTTTTTTTAGGTTTCTCTTCTCTGCCGGAAGGATAAGTATTTTTCTTTTCTTCTTCTTCGTTACAGGCTGCAAAGATTGTTGCGTGTTTGTCTATAGAAATAATTCTTTCCTGAACCTTTGGTTTTTCCTGAATCTTTGGTTTTTCCTGAATCTTTGGTTTTTCCTGAATCTTTGGTTTTTCCTCCGCTTTTGGCTGCATATTTGCATATATAACCGTGTCTTCTTCAACGGACTCTTTTTTCAGCCTGGCTTCCAGCCTCATGGAAGCTTTTTCAGCCTCTCCGGCTTCCTGCCTTTTCTGCAGCCTTTCCTCGTGGCTTCCTTCAGGGCTTCTTTCAGGTTTTGCAGATCTGGTTTCTTCGCGGCATCCAAAGAATAATTTCTGAGAATCTTTTCCCGACGCATGAGAGGGGTTTTCTTCTCTTCTTATAGCAGGTCTTTCAGGGGGTCTTTCTACCGGTCTGGTCGGAGTCCAGTCCCCTTTTTCAGAAACGTTCTTCCATCTGGGATGGGGCTGGCTCCCCAACTTTCGGAAGGTGTCTTCGGCATAGGTATCTTTTTTACGATCAGCCTTGTTAGATCTGATTTTACTTGTTGTGTTATATCCTATGAGACAGGTGGGTTCCCTTGTCCTCCATTCCAGACAGAAGAGGTGGCATTCCCGCCCTTTGCATGTCTGGGTTTCATCAAGTGGGCATACTTCTGGAAGGGTCATGATAATAAGAATACGCAGAATATAAAAAATAGTTAACGGTGATAAAGTAGAAATAAATGACCATAGGCAGATGAAAGGGAGCGAGTCTTCCGAAGGTCTTCAAGGCCCGGGTTTTAAGGGAAATACCGGAGAGCGAAAAAGGAAGTGCGGAAAGTCCTGTATTCATGCCCTGACCTTCTGGTGTGTTCTCTTCCTGGCAAATAACGAGGCAAATACAAAGAACATCCCATCGTACTGCGGCTATAAACTTCCATGCCGCAAAAAAAGAGAATGTTTTTCAATATTCCATACAGGTTGGGCAAAATTAATAATCCATTTTAAACCAGAATTACTGCATTCTATTGAATAAATTTTAGTAAACGTTTTATATCAATATCGATATCTGCATGAAACGGCTTTGTACTGGTTCAGTAAGCTGATTAACAATTTGAATAATGGAAGGCATTAATTATGAGTGATTTTGAAAAGCAATTGTGGAAAGCGGCAGATAAACTCCGAAAAAATATTGATGCTGCTGAATATAAGCACATAGTCCTGGGCTTGATTTTTCTAAGATACATCTCAGATGCCTTTGAGGAATTGTATGAAAAATTGCAGCAGGGAGAAGGGGAGTACGCCGGTGCAGACCCTGAAGACAGGGATGAATACAAAGCTGAGAATGTCTTCTTTGTACCCACAATTGCCCGCTGGTCATATCTGCAATCAGAAGCCAAAAAACCGGATATCGGTAAAGCTGTTGATAATGCAATGGATGCCATCGAAAAAGAGAATCCTTTGCTTAAAGGGGTTTTACCAAAGGTGTATGCGCGGGGCAATCTTGACCCTACAAGTCTTGGCGGTCTGATTGATCTTGTGAGCAATATTGCTCTTGGCGATGCCAAAAACAGAAGTGCTGATGTTCTCGGTCATGTTTTCGAATATTTCCTTGGTGAGTTTGCCCTTGCAGAAGGAAAGAAGGGTGGGCAGTTCTACACACCAAGAAGTGTGGTTGAGTTACTGGTAGAGATGCTGGAACCCTACAATGGCAGGGTCTTTGACCCATGCTGCGGTTCCGGCGGCATGTTTGTGCAGTCGGAGAAGTTTGTTGCCGACCATCAGGGAAAGATAAACGATATATCTATTTACGGGCAGGAGAGCAACCAGACAACGTGGCGGCTGGCAAAGATGAACCTCGCCATCAGAAGCATTGACAGCTCCCAGGTTAAATGGAACAATGAAGGTTCTTTCCTCAACGATGCCCACAAAGACCTGAAAGCGGATTATGTCATAGCCAATCCTCCGTTCAATGACAGCGACTGGAGCGGCGATCTGCTGCGCAAGGACGGCAGATGGAAGTATGGTGTTCCGCCGGTCGGAAATGCGAATTATGCCTGGATACAGCACTTCCTTTATCATCTGGGTCCAAACGGTCAGGCAGGTTTTGTTCTGGCTAAGGGTTCTCTGACATCCAAATCCTCGGGAGAAGGAGAGATAAGAAAAGAGCTTGTGGAGGCACGACTGGTGGACTGCATCGTTAACCTCCCGCCAAAGCTGTTCCTGAATACCCAGATCCCTGCCAGCCTCTGGTTCCTGAGCAGGAATAAAGCCAACGGCAAGTACAGAAACAGGACAGATGAGATCCTGTTCATCGACGCACGGAACATGGGACACCTGATAAACCGCAGAACCCGTGAATTTTCACCTGAGGATATACAGCAGATTGCGAGCACCTACCATAACTGGCGCAATCCTGACGGGAATTACGAAGATGTGAAAGGATTCTGCAATTCTGCTTCAATTGAGCGGGTGCGTGAACTGGACTATGTGCTGACGCCGGGGCGCTATGTGGGACTGCCGGACGATGAGGATGATTTTGATTTCAATGAACGTTTCACCGCGCTGAAAGCCGAGTTCGAGGAGCAGTTGAAAGAGGAAGAGAGACTGAACCTGCTGATCGCCGAGAATTTATTGAAGATCAAAATGGAGAGGGAGAATGGAATCTAACCCGGATGAGCCGTATAATGAGTTGCCGGATATATTACCTGATGAGAGGTATTGGCGTCTGTTAAGTGTTTATGAGCAGGCCAACAAAGCAAGCAGGGCATTGGCGGAATTGAAGGGCAGGCTCTCAGCGATCCCGAATCCTGACATATTCATTAATACTTTGAGTTTACAGGAGGCGAAGGACAGTTCATCCATTGAGAATGTTTTCACAACCAATGATAAACTGTTCAAAGCCTTCACCCTCAGTTCAACAGCAGACCCGCATACAAAAGAGGTGTTGAGGTACGGGAAGGCACTGGTGGACGGATTCAGGGTTATAAAATCCGGAAATTCGTTTTCAGTTGAACTTATCGAACTTATTTACAGAAATATAAAGGATGAAAATGACGGCATACGCGATTTTCCAGTTTATATAGGAAATAAGTACAGGAGAATTTACACGCCTCCATGTTGCAGGGATGTAATTTTGGAGAAATTGAATAATTGGGTATCGGTCGCCACCTCAATATCTGATCAGATCGATCCGCTTATTAAAATGGCAATTCTGCATTATCAGTTTGAAGCTATACACCCTTTCAAGGACGGTAATGGGAGAACCGGGAGGGTAATTAATGTGTTGCTCCTCTCTGCATATGATCTGCTGGACGATCCTGTTCTGTATCTGTCGAAATATATCAATGAGAATAAGAATGATTATTACAGGCTTTTACTGGACGTTACCGAAAACAACAACTGGGAAGGGTGGATACTCTTTATGCTTACAGCTATAGAGGAGACTTCAAAATACACCCTTGATAAGGTACTGACCATTATAGAGTTGTTCAATGATACAAAAGAGAAGATGCAGGGTGAAGTTCCTGATATTTACAGCTTTGAACTGCTTGAGATCTTGTTCATGCAGGTATATTGCAAATATGCCTTCCTTGTGGAAAGGGGGATTGCATCGAGAAACACCGCAAGCAAATACCTGAACCGGCTGGTGGATTTAGGTATACTTGAAAAGGAGAAGGTCGGGAATGAGTTTATCTTCAAAAATAAGGGGCTGTATGAAATATTAGGGAAATGACAAAATACGGGTAGAAGAGAAGATGAGCGTTTGCCGGAGAGAATGCAAATGGTCTGTGCATACATGCTAGGAATGCACAAAAATACAAGAATTTTGTGCGCACACCGGTTTGAATGCACAGGTGTCGTGCAGACCTGACCCGATATGCACAATAAATTAGTAGAATTGTGCAGGCTGTCAAGAAACATAGGTTGAAGCTAATATGAGTAGAAGTGAAATTAATGATGAATTTCCGGAGCAGTTGAGATGCTCACAGGGATGGAGGGGATGAAGTGACGGGGGAATGGAAGAAATATAAGTTGGAGGAAGTGGCACAAGACTTTGCAATGGGTCCGTTTGGTTCAAATATTAAGGCTGAGAACTTTCAAGAATCAGGTGTTCCTGTAATACGTGGTAAAAATCTTAATTTTCCTAAATACGTTGATGGAGATTTTGTATTTTTAAGCGAGGAAAAAGCAGATCAATTGAAATCGAGTAATTGCTATCCAAATGATCTTGTTTTTACACATAGAGGAACTATTGGACAGGTTGCTATTATTCCAGAAGGAAAATTTAAAAGATACGTAGTTTCTCAATCTGGAATGAAACTAACAGTAAATACAAAATATCTGGATCACAATTATCTATTTTATTTTTTCAAGTCAAATATAGGTCAGCATGAGTTACTTCAAAATGAATCTCAAGTTGGTGTCCCTTCAATCAGTAGTCCATTAACATCATTGAAATCTGTCACCGTTACCCTTCCCCCTCTCCCCGAACAGCGTGCTATTGCCTCCGTTCTTTCCAGCCTCGACGACAAGATTGACCTGCTCCACCGCCAAAACAAGACCCTTGAAGCTATGGCGGAAACGCTGTTCAGGCAGTGGTTTGTGGAAGAGGCGGATGAGGAGTGGGAGACAGGGAAATTAGGAGATATTGCAGATATAAATCCTCCCTATAAACTCAAAAAGGGAGATGTTTCTTCCTATCTAGATATGAAAAACCTGAATACTTCAACTTTTAATCCTGATGGGTGGTGTAAGCGTGAATTCTCATCTGGCATGAAGTTTAAAAATGGAGATACACTTCTAGCAAGGATTACCCCCTGTCTCGAAAACGGAAAGACTTGTTATGTGGATTTTTTAGATGAAGATGAAATTGGATGGGGTTCGACAGAATACATCGTAATAAGAATGAAAAAACCTTTCCACCCATTTATTTCATACATTCTGGCAAAGGACAAGGACTTTAGAGATTTTGCCATTAGTAGTATGTCTGGTTCAAGTGGAAGACAGAGAGTTCAAGCTGATATAATCAAGGAATATGAAACGAAAATACCGCCATTGGAAATCATTGAAAAACTAAATCTTCAATTAACTGGGATAGTTCCTAAATTGGAGAAAAATGCGAGGCAAATCCGTACTCTCGAAAAACTGCGGGATACGCTGCTGCCTAAACTGATGAGCG
>NZ_DAOOUJ010000080.1:0-11661 GCF_035390745.1 Methanosarcina sp.
ATAATTGGAGGATTTCAAAAATATAAAATCCTGAAATTTTACTGCGGAAAGTGCGAAATATAGTTTATTTTCGGAATGAATTCAAATTAAACCCAGAATAAACCTGGATAAGAGAGATAGAAATCTGAAACTGGAAAAACTGAATCACAAAGCAAAAAGAGAGACAAAAACATGGAGGCGAACAATACTTTGAAAAGATCAAACGTTGAATAGAACAGGCATCTGTTTTTTAAATGCCGTTTTTAATTACCGTTTTTAATTACCGTTTTTCGATGATTCCGTTTTTTAGGCTAAGATTCTTAAATATTTCGTTTTTCAGGCTACTGTTTTTCAAGACACCGTTTTTTATATTCCGTTTTTTTCACAGATGCCTTGTCGCCAAAATATCTTTCCCTGAATATAAGACTGCGGATGTACTGAAAATCGAATATAAGCTTTTAGAGGTACCGCAGATATTTTAGAGAGTTGAAAGTAAAAATCAAAATCAGAGAGACAAAAAATTGTATAAGATGAATGGGTAAAAAAGAATAAAAAAAGTAAAATGCCAGATGATTAAATATCGACTAGAGGCAGCTGTCTTCTAAGGTCCGGCAAATAACCTTCTCTGTGCAGAGCAATCTTATAATCACTTATTGATCTACAGAGTTTATGTGTATATTTTATACAGTCGGTGCCGACTTCCCCTTTAAACAGCAGTTTTTCTATTTTTTCTATAAATTCCGGATAGGTGAATATCAGTTCCTCTTTGGTGTGCAAGAAAAGAGCTGCAAAGTCTCTGTGGATACCCATGCTTCTTTTAAGCAGCTCAACGTTGAGGTGGTCTTCGGAGAGGTAACTGTTAAATTTCACAAACGTGTAAAAGTCTGCAATATTCTGATTTAGGGAATTCAGTATTGAGTACAGCACGTTGTCTGTTTCCGGAAGAGGGATATTCGGAAGGTTGAGGGTTTCGCCGTTAAAGGTTTCGTTTTCTTCAATATTCTGGTCCTGGGTTGTATCGCGGTCCATTTTATCACCCTGGTAGGAAGTATTATAATTTTGATATTATATTAAATAGTTGGATCATCTGGTTATGGTTTAGCACAAATGGAACCAGTAATTTACCTTTTAGCTGCAACTTTCAGATACACTTGCCTGTCTGGCATGATAAAATAGGCATAAGTGTATCAATCGAAGTAACTGAGGTAATCGAAGTAATTGAGGTACATCCAGGTGATATCTGCCCTGCGCAGGTTGCCTCAAGCTCTGCAAGCTTATCGCTTCCCCACTAGAAGCGGCTTTACGGCATTTCACATGGAGCATTAGACTCCGTCTTTGGATTTCGTTTTTGAATTCCATTTTGGACTCCGTTTTTCCATTGCTAAATTACTTCATGGGCACTTATTTACAGTCCTTATCCTGAAGTTGCACAAAATAAACTTGATTCAATAATTAGGCTTCTTGCATGTTACTATATATAAAATTATGTCTTAATAAAACTAAACAAATATAATTATATGGATATATACATTCGATCCTTCCAGAAAACCTTTTTAAATGCATTAGATACTGGAAGATAATAGAATAAATATTTGAGCTTTTATATTCACACCTGCCCCACATAAATTTCTGAAAAAATAGTTTTTGAGCCTCGATTAACAGGCTTAAAACTTGTTTTCAGCTTTTCAAAGAAAGTCTTCCTTCGAACATATCCATTCCGACAGCTACAAGCCCGTATACGAAGCTTAATACCAGAATAATAGTGGCTCCTGACGGGACATCAAGAGCATAGGAAAGACCTATTCCTGTGACACTGATCACGGTTCCGAATGCAGTGGAGATGAGCATCATTTTCTTCAGGTTGTGGGTAAATTTCCGGCTCAGAGTGGCAGGAATTGTTAAAAGGGCTATTACGAGGATGATACCCACGACTTTGATAAGTACAACAATTGTAAGGGCAATAATACAGAGCAGGAAAAGGTAGAGTTTTTCTGTGGGAACGCCCTGTACAGTCGTAAACTCTTCATCAAAACATAAAGCGAGAAATTCCTTATAGAGCAGATAGACTGAACCCACTATAATGATGTCAAGAGCCAGCATCAGGTACAGGTCTATACGTGGAACCGTAAGGATATTTCCAAAGAGGTAGGTCGTAAGGTCCGCGGCATATCCAGGAGTAAGATAGACAAAAATAACTCCCAGAGCCATTCCTAGAGACCAGAGTATACCTATTGCACTGTCTTCAGGGATTTTTGATTTCCTGCTTACAGTACCCATAACGAGCGCTGATAAGAGGCTGAACGGAAGAAGACCGAACATGGGATTGATCCCAAGGTAATATCCAAGCCCTATGCCTCCGAAAGAAGCATGAGCAATTCCTCCGCTGATGAAGACAATCTTTTTAACAACAACATAGGAACCTATGATTCCGCAGGCAATACTTGCAAGGATTGCAGCTATAAGGGCGTTCTGAATAAAAGTATACTGAAGAAGATCAAACATTTTTATTCTCCTTGATAGACTGTTTTTCAAACCCAATGATCTTCAGGAACTCCCTTTGTGCCTCTCCAGCACTCTATGGGGTACTCCGTGAGCAATCAATTCAACCGGACACTGGTATGTGGCTTCCAGGTCTTCGACCGGGATCTCTTTCGAATTATGGTAATGAAGAGTACGGTTCAGGCAGGCTATCCTGTCAACATAAACAGAAACTGCACTCAGGTCATGTGTTACCATAATGATTGCCATTTCCTGCTTGAGTTTGTTCAGGAGCCTGTAGAGTTCATCCTGCATATGAGGATCAAGCCCTGAGTTAGGCTCGTCCAGAAGCAAAAGTTTAGGGTTTGTGGCAAGAGCCCGGGCAATAAAAACCCTCTGCCTCTGCCCGCCCGAGAGCTGGCCTATCTGCCTGTCTTTAAGCTCGAACATCTCCACCGTTCTCAGAGCTTCTTCAGCCGCTTTTTTGTCTTCCTCGCTGTACTTTTTCAGAAAACCAGTATGGCTCATCCTGCCGGTCAGAACCACTTCCCATACGCTGATAGGAAAATCAAAATCAAAGCGTCTGTACTGAGGGACATACCCTACAAGGTCTCTGCTTTTTTCCGGAGGCTTTCCAAAGATTTTCACATTGCCTTTGCAAGGCTTCAGGAGTCCGAGGAGCACTTTAAGGAGTGTGGTCTTTCCCCCTCCGTTAGGTCCAATTACCCCGAGTAGCCCATTAGCCTCTTTTAATTCCAGATTCACGGCTTCAAGGACCGTCTGAGTTCCATAACGGACCCAGACATCCTTCAGCTCTATAACCTTCTCCATTGCCTTTCCTTCAGATTATCGTTTTTATCTTATCCCGAATTATGTTCTTTTTATATTTAGATATAGAACCTGAACAAGAACCTGAACACGATTTTACACAAGGTTTCTGGCAAAGATATCTGATACATTATCCATGTTTGCAATGTAATCCTTTGCAAGAGGATCAACAGCCACGACTTCGCCTCCGATTTCCTGAGCTAAAACTTCCGCACTCCGCGTACTGAAGTTAGCCTGGACAAAGATAACTTTGACATCCTTTTCCTTTGCAAGATCTACCAGTTTCTTAAGATCCTGTGCACTCGGCTCTTTTCCTTCAATTTCAACGGAAATCATATTAAGTCCGTAGTCCGAGGCAAAATAGCCCCATGAAGGATGATAAACCATGAAACTGCTTCCCTCTCTTCCATTCAGTTTTTCCCGGATCCTCGCATCCAGAGCATCCAGCTCTTCAAGGTAAGCGTCTCTATTCTGAGCATAATAAGTTTCATTTTCGGGATCAAGTTTTACAAGCCCTTCATAAATATCTTCGACCATTATCTTTACGTTTGCAGGGGATGTCCATATATGTGGGTCCAGTTCTCTGTGATCCTCATCAATTTCTTCTTCCTCCCCTTCGTGATCATGTTCCTCTAGCTCTCTTAGTTCAATTCCTTCGGAGCAGTTTACAATAAGAGTACCACTATTCATGGATTCGAAACTTTCAATCCAGACATCCTCGAAAGGCATGCCGACGCCCACTGTCACCAGCATTCTGGCTTTGCTAATTTCCTGGACTTCTTTTGGAGAAAGTTCATATGTATGCGGATCTGCTCCAGGTGGGATTATAACAACGGTTTTTACTTTATCGCCTCCGACTTTTTCTACAAACTCAGCCTGAGGGACAACGCTTACGGCAACTGTTATGGGCTCTTCGGCCCCTGAGACTGCGGCCTTCTTTCCTGTTGCCTCATTATTCCCTGAGTATTCTGAATCCGCACATCCGCTGATAAAAATACTCAGACCAATAATCAAAACAACTAATAGAGACATAATTTTCAATTTCATAATTAAACTCCTTTTTTGTTCATTTTTGATTTTTTTAATACAGTTAGTTTTATTCTGAAGTATCTAACATTGCTAATATGAGTTAACATTGCTACGAGTTAACATTGCTAATACGAGTAATATAATTTTGATATACACCAAAATAAAGAGATATTTAGAGAATAATTTGGCATATATACAAATTTGTCTTTGAACAGAATCAAAGAAGTTTCTAAGCTCTACTGTGTTGTGAATTATTGATGATGCTCCTCATGAAAACATTTCTCGTGGCTTATTTCTCCGCAGACACCAACCATCGGATGGCCCATTGAGCTGCAGATTTTGTTTACAGAATCCCTTGAAACAAAAGCTTCAAAACGAGAAACTTCGGCACATGCTTCCTCTGTCGAGAGGCCGTAGTGAGTTAAAAGAAGGCTTAAAATCCTGTGTCTCCTGACAAGAAATTCTGCATAAGCCTTTCCCAGTTCTGTCAGGTCCACCCCCCTGTAAGGAACGTGATTCAGGTAGCCGGTAGCTGCAAGTTCATTTAAGGTCTTGCTCGTTGTTGAAGGGTCGACCTGCAGGCAGGAGGAAATCTCAGTAGTTTTTACAGTGCCTCTTTTTTCAAAAATAAATTTGAGGTAATCCACCTTCCTCGGGGAGAGTTCAAGACCTGTGAACTCAGGATAATTCTGCTCGTTCATGTAGAGAAATATAAAAAACTGATATTTATTATTTGTTATATGCCAAATCATAAACCAATATTTGTAGCATATCAAAATTTAAGATGACCAGATAGTATTGAAGTCCAGCAGACATAAAAAAACGGATATAAAAAGCTCAGTAAAAGAAAACATACACTCCGGAGACCAGCAGAAAGCTCACAACACCCATAAGAACCCCTCCAAGCGTATTTGACCTGAAAACCTCGGAAGGTTTGAGTTCTGCCAGTTCTCCGAAAATCCAGAAAAAAGGATCATTGACGTGTGAAATCACAAAAGTGCCTGAAGCCATTGAAAGTATTAATATTTCCGCAGGAAGCCCGAGTTCCGGAACAAGAGGGAGCAAAAGGGACGGTGCAACAAGCATTGTTACAACCCTTGACCCCTGCACTGTCTGAAGAGCTGCTGCAACAAGAAAAGGCACAAGGATATGAGGAAAGTCAAACTGCAGGAAAAACCTGCCGAGAGCTTCCCCTGCTCCTGTCATGGCCAGAGTTGCACCAAGAGCTCCTCCTCCGCACAGGTCAAGCAGGACAACCCCACTTCTCCTTACGGCTTTTTCAACCTGGACCCTTATCATTTCAAACCCCAGCACCCTGCTGGAAAAAATGGAAAGGAGAACTCCTATGAGCAGCGCAACATTAGGGTTTCCCAGAAAGACAAACAAAGGATAGGGGTAATCGAAGCCAGCCTGGAAAAGAATGAGAAATAGAGGAAGAAAAATTGGGGAATAAGCTTCAAACCTTCTTATTTTTGTAAACCCTGCCCCCTTACCTGTTTCTATAAATTCTGGCTGTAATTGCCCCTGAGTATTGTTCTCAGAAGTTATGGAGACTTCAGTCTTTCCCAGTCTTCTGGCATACAAATAACCTGAAATAGAAGTGGGAACAGAAATAAGAAACCCTAGAAGAAAAAGCGTATCTTTGTTTGCCGAAAGTTCCTCTGCAGCCGAAATAAGAACAGGGGAAGGATATACAAGATTAAATGAGGCAACTGCCCCAAGAGCAAGCGCAGTTGCAGTGGAAACTGGAGGGTTATTGAGTCTTGAAGACAGCTCTTTTGCTATCGGGACAAAGATAACATAGGCAAGAATATAGCACATGGTTGGCACTGAAAAGAGAAAACCAAGAAAATTTAAAGCAAGAAAGGGATTTTTGAAAAAGCGCATGATGTCAGACGCGATTAAAGACATTCCACCAGTCTTCTGGAGCAAAAGTCCAATGATACTGCCACTGGTGATAACAATGGCAAAACGGGAAAAGACGCTGCCCAGTCCCCCAGTTACTGCTTCGATGGTGCGCACTGGTTCTCCTGCAAGCACTCCCGTGAGAAGGGATACAAAGATAAGACTGAGGAAAGGGTGCAGCCTGAATTTTGCTGTAAGAAGCAGAATGGCTACAAGAGCAAAAAGGAAAATAAGGACAGGGTGCATATAACCAAGCTCCTCTGAAGAATGAACAATAAATGATAGAAATAAAATATATTCATCAGTCAGATCTTACTTATCACATTCAGACTATATCCCCAACATTCAGATGATGTTCCTGAACTTTCAGACATTCTCCTCAGGAAGCTGCCCGGAAGAAGAGGAAGTGGAAGTGGAAGACGAAAGCTGTTTCAGTTCATCAATCTCTTCTTCTCCAAGCACTCTTGCAAGATTTAGGAGGATAAGAAGCCTGTTCCCCGCTTTTCCAACTCCGATCAGATATTCCGAATTAATTTTCGATTTAATCATATCCGGAGTCGGTTCTATAGAAGAAAGAGGCAGTTTCAATACCCCATTTACGGAATTCACAAGCATCCCGATTGTCGTGTCCCCGACCTCCACTATAATAATTCTGGACAGGCTGTCACGTTCCCTGGGACTGAAACCAAGGCGCCTGTTGAGATCTATTACTACGATAATTTTTCCCCGCAGGTTAATCAGTCCTTTTACACATTCAGGAGCCTGAGGAACCCGGGTGATTTTTGGAATCGACATGATTTCGGAAACCTGCATGATGTCAACACCGAATTCTTCCCCAGACAGTTCAAAAACCACAAGCTTGAGAGGTTCTTCGGAAGATGACGAACTTTTATTTTCTACATTTTCCTCAAACATATCAATTCCTCCGGACCGATTTAAGGATTTTAAGCAGCCATATCTAGCCAGCTATTTTAGCCAACCTTATTTAACCAGTAACTAAACTAACCATATATAGCCAGCCAATTTATCCAGTAATATTTTCTGGTTCTCCTTTTGAATTACCAAGCCTGAATTTTTCAGTGGCTTTTTTCATCTTTTCCCCAAGCAAAGAGAGATCATTCGCCATGCTGGCAAGCTCAGACATTGAGGCACTCTGTTCTTCCAGAGCTGCAGCCGTTTCCTGCGTTCCTGCAGCGGACTGCTCCGATATAGAGGAGATGTCTTCCAGGGTCGAGGTAATTTCTTCAATGGATGCTGACTGTTCTTCTGTAGCAGCTGCTACATCCTCTATCATATTTGTGATTTCATTGATTGTAGAGACGATCCCGGTAACCATTTCTACCTCTTCACTCACTGATAATGAGCCGTTCTTCACATTCTTTTTGCTTGCCTCTATGCTTTCAACTGTATTGCTGATACTTTCCCTGATTTCATCAATCAGCCGGGAAATATTTTTAGCTGCAGTTCCGGATTCTTCGGCAAGTTTGCGGACCTCATCAGCTACCACAGAGAAACCTCTGCCGTGTTCCCCTGCGCGTGCGGCTTCAATTGCGGCATTCAATGCAAGCATATTGGTCTGATCTGCAATTCTGGTTATCAGGGTTATGATCTCATTGATTTGTTGAGATTTTGAGTCAAGTTCCTTGATAACAATTTCAGTCTCATCAACAGAAGAACGGATAAGGCCCATCTTTAACAGGACATCTCTGGAAACGTTTCCTATATTATGAACGGTTTCATTTACCAGATTTGTACTTTTTGATACTTTCTGGGTATTGTCCGCAATTTCCTGGATATTGTGGGTCATATCCTGCATTGCATGAGTTATATCAACAATTTTTGTACTCTGAATCTCTGCTCCGTTAGAGATTTCAGATGCGGTTTCCGAAATTCTCCTTGATGCAGATGCCACTTCTTCTGAAGAGGCAGACATTTCTTCCGAAAGTGTTGCAAGGTGAAGTGAACCTTCCTGAATTTCTTTGATCAAGCTGCGAAGGTTTTCAACCATTGTTTTAAAAGCCTCTGAGAGCTGGGAAATCTCACTCCTCGATGAGCCTTTAATATCGACATCAAGGTTTCCTTTTGAAACCATATCAGCAGCTTCGAGCAGTTCGTACATGGGCTTTCTGTAGATATTCAAAATCACAAAAACAAGTAAAGCACCGATAGATATTGAAAGGAAGCTTACAAGAAAGATCTTATTAATGGAGTTCATGATCAGAGTATCCAGTTTTTCTTTCTGATCAGCACGGGCATCTGTAGCTACTTTTCTAACCTGTGAAGCTATAGCTGTCATATTTTTCTCTTCGGCCTCTTTTCTTTCTTCCAGAATCCTAAACTGCTCAAAATCAGCCTGGAAGTCTTCAGCACTTTGAAGTATTTCCTTGCCTATAGCAATATTTTCAGGTCTTTCCATTCGCCCATTTAAGTCTGTAGAAAGTTCAATAATGTCATCCATAAATGCATTGAAGCTATCTGCATGTTCCTTATCGGGACTTATAGTATAGTTCAGATATTCGTTTCGGGCTTTCATTGTCAGTAAAATGATCTGATGAGCACTCTCAACGTTTGAGAGTTTTTTCTCCAGGGATTCGTTCGAATAGCCAGCCTCGAATTCCTCTCTGTACTGGACCATCTGATTTTTAGAAAGCTCATCTGTTTTTGTTATTAGAATTTCACTATCTACAGCCAGCTTATTTCTGACCTCTGCCTGTTCGTCATCTGCTTCAACATACCTGTCAAACGCTTCACTGAAATTATTGGAAGCTGCGAGAACGATATCCATCCGGTCGCGATTTACAGGATCAAGATAACCAATGTATATCTCTCTGGATATCTGTGCCTGTGTGGGCACAAGACTTAGATAAGAATAAACTTCTTTTTTGTCAGCAGGATCACCGTGAATAATGTAGCTTTCCTCAGCTTGCAGGGCGTCCTGCATATTATTCATAATAAAAGTCATATTCTGGATAGCCCGGCTCTTCTTCTCGACCTCATTCATGCCCTGATAACCCGTATACCCTACAAAAAAGATCAAAACAAGGAGCAGTGCAAACCCTATCACCACATGCCCTATTTTTGTACTTTTATACATCTTTTTTCACCCGCGCTTCCAGTTTCTTAGCTTCTGTAGCCTTTCTATCCTGCAATCGAACTATATACAGGTCTGTTAAAGGACAGAGATATATGTCTGTAAAAGGTTTTATCCAGATTTCCCAACAACTATTCAATATAGATTGTTTAAGAATTCATAAATATTATGATTCATTAAAAGAGTAAGAACCTCAAATAGAGAGAGAACCGAAAGTTTGGCATCATCGAGACTACCCCTGCCAAAAGTGTTAACTCAGGAAAACCCATTATGAGGCTCTGTTATTGTGAGAAACTCCTTAACCTGCGACCCAAAACTATCAAAATTTATAGGTTTGGAAAGAACAGCATGGCACCCGGCTTTAAGAAATTCCTGTTTACTTTCAGGATCACAATGTCCCGTGACGGCAACCACTTTTATGCCCCGTGTGTCAGGATTGCACTTTATCCGCTGAAGAAGTTCTAAACCGTGCATTTTTGGAAGTTCCATATCCATCAGTACAAGATCGACTTTGACTTTACTGAGAACTTCCAGTGCTTCAAAGCCATTTTTTGCCTTCTTCGGATCAAATCCGCAGGATTTCAAAAGGTCAGATACAATAACAAGGTTAAGCAAGTTATCCTCAACAATCAGGATTTCAGGCATTCAATCAACTCCTGTATTTGTTTGAAGAATCTCTGAATGAGATCATTCTTACAGAGGTACCTGTTCTTGCAGAGACATCGTTATACATAGAGCATTTTTTGAAACGATATTTACTATCGAGAACAGACAAATGACTTAATTATGTGATGGCTTAACTATACGGAGTAAATTATCATTACTAATCCCGGAAAATACAGGTTGGTGTTCGAACACTAACAACTAAATTTTAACACCAAGTGGATAAATTCAGTGACAAAAAGAAGACATTTAGTTCCAGTGTTGAAGTTCCATTATTGATCTTTTGTTTGGCTATAACAAATGACAGTAAATTCCCCGACTTATAAAGATAATATCAATTCCTGTAGAATATAAAGTTATTTGTCAAAATATATAACACTATTTAAATATATAATTTGAAAACAAAGTGTTTTGTTTATAGTGAAATACAGATTAAAGAAAGCTTAATTCTGGATCAAACATGAATACAAGCATTCTTGAACCTTTTACAGTTATTGTATGCAGCAAATATCCTGGCAAACTTAAGTAAAAATTGCCAATACTTGCTATTTTTTTAGAGACGGCTTTTAACATGCAAAAAGTCAAAACCGGGATAGACTTAAAACTATAAAATTTGACAAAGATAATTAAAAAAGTTTAATATAGCTGATCTCGCATATATTTTTTCATCTTAAGAAGAAAGACTTATATGAGCAGAAAAACTTGCGTTAACAGCTTTTATTAACCCGTATCTTCTCCAGGAATTCACTGATTGAAGTTTCAACGGAACCTTCGGTCACTGCCTCAACAGGAATTCTTCGATTATAACTTATAGACATTCTCAGTTTTAAAAGAAGTTCTCTCAGTTGATATTTTTGACATAATCCTCGGATGATAAAACAGCTGTTGAAGAATAAAAAGAAAAAGTAATTACGAACGAAAAGAAAGTAATTACGAACGAAAAGAAAGTAATTACGAACGAAAAGAAAGTAATTACGAACGAAAAGAAAAAGTACTACGAACGAAAAGAAAGTAATTACGAACGAAAAGAAAAAGTACTACGAACCTGGCACGATTAAACACACGATTAAACTGAATTAATTTAGTGTTTCAAAAGATAAAATGGGGTCAGAACACTTCTAAAAAGCTCTGTGTCTGAAGTGACAGGTAATATCGCATACAGGATATTTTCACTTACTTCGCAGAAATAAAGAAGGTGTATTTATGGCAAGAGTAATGATCGTGGACGATGCCGAATTTATGCGAATGGTAATTAGAGACATCCTTCTAAAACACGGACATGAAGTGGTTGCCGAGGTAGGTGATGGAGAAGAAGCAGTTCAGACATATCTGGAGGTAAAACCTGACCTTGTGCTAATGGATATAATAATGCCAGATATGGACGGTAAGGAAGCATTGCAAAAGCTTCTTTTAATGGACCCTGATGCAAAAGTAGTAATGTGTTCTTCTCTTGGACAGCAGGCTCTGATAACCGAATCTATGAAAATCGGTGCTATGGGTTTTATAGTAAAACCTTTTGAGCCAGATAATATGCTTGATGTAATTAGAAAAATTGCCGAACCAAATTAATCTTGCCAGCTAAACAAATTGAATTTTAAACCTGAATTAAACCTGAATTAAACCTGAATTAAACCGGCAGTGTGCCACTTTTTCTGTAAAATTATCTCTACCCTTTTCCTCTTGTTTTT
>NZ_DAOOUJ010000081.1:0-10862 GCF_035390745.1 Methanosarcina sp.
ATTTCCTTTACCTCAACGTTCTTTGCGGGTTCAGGTGAACCGCCGCCACCGCCGCTGCTGTGGCTGCTTCCTCCATTGCTCTTCCTATCTACAATTATCTGAGCAGTTTTTTCATTTGTGCCGTTTCCATTAATTGCAGTCAGTTTAACAGTGTAAGTTCCTGCTGAAGAATAAGTGTGCGTTGGATTCTGCTCAGTTGAAGTGGCTCCGTCTCCAAAGTCCCATGACCAGGATTCTACGTTTTGCGAATGGTCAGTAAAGGTAACTAAAAGCGGAGCATAGCCACCTATGACACTGGTACTGAAATCTGCTACAGGACCTTGAAGTACAGTTATAATAGCAGTTTTTGAATTCGTGCCATTTGTATTGCTTACTGTCAGGTTAACTGTGTAGTTTCCTGCTGTGGAATAAATATGAGTTGGGTTCTGACTTGCTAATGTACTTCCATCCCCGAAATCCCATGCCCAGGATGACGGAAATCCGGTTGATGTATCTGTAAACGCTACGTTCAGTGGTGAAAGTCCAGCTGTGGGATTACTGGTGAAGTTAGCAACTGGAACTGTTGGGTCAATAACCTTAATTGTTTTAGTCATAGATTGAATGGAAACATCATTTTTTACGGTTAGATTAGCTGTGTAAGTTCCTGGTGTTGTATATGCATGATTAACGTTTGCAGTACTGCTGTTAGACCCGTCACCAAAATCAAGCCGTTCAGAAGTCTGGTTGGTACTGTAATCCACAAAAGTTACAGTTTCCCCAGTCAGTATGGTATCTGAAGAAACCGTGAAATTTGCAGTCACATTAGAGAATCTGGGGGACCACTGTGTCCATGATGAATTACCCAACTCTCCCATGAGATAGAATTTCCCGCCCTTCTGGTAGGTATAATTTAGAATTGATTCCAGTCTCGATGTCGAGGTCTGATATTCCCCATCGACAGTTGGAGTAATCTTATGGCCATATAATACCAGTACGTATCCATTCTGTATTGCGTAATCAATTCCATATTGTATGGATTCCAGGCTAACACCAGACTGGTCGTCTATTTCAACAGCATACAGAACTTGAGTATCATCCCACTTGTAATAAGCACCTGTTTGATTTATATTATCTGTACCGAAGGCAGTCGTTCTAATTGTCTTGAAATATGGAGCCAGTAATGCATCAGTAGTTTCATTTCTACTTCCATATGGATATGTAAAGGAATAAGCTGGATAACCATAGCCTTTTAGTTCTGCGATGTTCGGGAGTATTTCCTGGTTCAGCCACTCTTGAGAAGTGTGATTATTCAGGAACTCAAGCGAATCTACGTGATTGTACCCGTGCGCGGATATTTCCCATCCAGCATTTTGCAGTGCAGTCAGGTTATCTGTTGTACCCTGTCCCCAGTCACTTAATCTGTTTAAATTCATGGTACAATTAGCATTATACGCCTTGAACAGGTCTCGATTTTCGTAACAGGGACCAACATTTTGCACATCATCCCATGATAGAGCAATACCTCCTTGATGACCCGTATCTGCACTGGCAGTACCGGACAGGCAAATTAACAGTAAGAGAAATAATCCATATTTTGCACATGATTTAAAATTGTGGGATTTCATTGCGATCAGATCTCCTTAATGAAGACAGCATTGAATGCTTCCTTTTTAAACAGTGATTTAAAAATCTCCTTTTTTTCAATTTTAATGTAAAAGCTTCTTTTTTGGTGAATGAGGCAGGATTCTTCCTTTTGCAGTTTGCTTCAATCTCATATTATCCTCCAGGTATGTACTATGAACTCCGTTTTTAGACTTTGATATGTTCAAAATGCTTCTTTTGCCAGACATTAGACCTTAAAAGATACTCACAGCCTGGTTTTGAGAGACAATCTAATCTGAAGACAGAATAAATTTAGTTGAACAGTATATAATATTACATTCTAATATTTATAAGTAAGTTATCCCGGTTATACCCTGATTTGCAATTAATTATGCTCATAAAAAATCGATATAGTTTTGAGTGTAAACGTTCGTGTTTAAGCCGCATAATAAATTTAGAATGTATAGCCAGTATCAGTACGGAAAAACACAAAAAGGCTGTCTCTGTTGCTGTCTCAGTAATACACAGATTTTATCACAAAATTGTGTGCGAAAAGATGAAGAGTTATAATAAAGAAAATAGTAAACAGATAATGTTATTTTAAGATATTTCTAAGGAGGCAGGAGTTTTGGAAGATTGGATGATAAAGATTTCAGTACTCTGGCTCTTTGCATCAATTGCCTTTCTGGCTCATTAGGTAAGCGGGTTCACATAATCCTTACCAATTAATAATATAAACTACACTGCTATCTTATTAAAAAGGAGGTTTTAAGCATGAAACAATCAATCGGAGCAAAACCACTTGCTTTTCCGACTCCTGCCTGGGTTGTCGGTACATATGACTTGAACGGAAAACCCAATGCTATGACTGTGGCATGGGGAGGAATCTGCTGTTCGAATCCTCCATGCATCACCGTATCCTTAAGAAAGGCTACCTACAGCTATGCAGGAATTATGGAAAATAAGGCATTCACTGTGAGTATCCCCTCTGAGGATTATGTGAAAGAGACAGACTATTTTGGCATTGCAAGCGGAAGGGATGAAGATAAGTTCGGCTGCGCCTGTCTTACGCCGGTAAGAAGCGAACTTGTGCCTGCCCCGTATGTTGGGGAGTTCCCTGTTATCCTTGAATGCAAACTTCTCCACAGCCTTGAAGTAGGGCTCCACACCATGTTTGTAGGGGAGATAGTGGACATCAAGGCAGAAGAATCCGTACTTGACGAAAATGGAAATCCTGATATCGAAAAGATCAAACCTGTTATTTACGGGACAGGAAACAGAAGCTATTACGGCATCGGCAGCAACCTCGGAAAAGCCTTTTCCATAGGCAAAAAATCCTGAGTTGATAATGAGAAAAACACAGACCTGAAAAACTCGCAGATGCTGTGTGAGGGAAAATTTGGGTTTAAACTGGAGAGGGGGTCAGTTGTTTAAATTAAGCGGTATGGTGAAAACAAACTTGCTTCCCTCACCAGACTTGCTTTCAACCCATATTCTGCCTTCATGCATCTCCACAAATTTCTTAACAAGGGAAAGCCCGAGTCCGGTTCCTGTCTGTGTTCTGATCTCTGAATTTTCGAGCTGTGTAAAAGGCTGAAACACTTTTTTGGCTTCTTCTTCGGATATTCCGATGCCTGTGTCCATGACAGTAATTTCTGCTCCGGCATCTGCAATCCTGGCATCGACGGTGACGTGTCCTCCTTCGGGTGTGAACTTTATTGCATTATCCATGAGGTTATACAATATCTGCTTGAATTTTGTCCTGTCAGCCTTAATTGTAGCCAGGTTTTCATCAACCGTGTTCAGGATCTGAATATTTTTCTTTGAGGCAAGAGGGGTTAATAATGTCTTAACTTCAGATACTGAACTGGATATCGAAAGTTTCTCTACGTGCAGTTCCATTTTCCCGGCTTCGATTTTGGAGAGGTCAAGGATATCATTGATCAGCTTAAGGAGATGACCTCCGCTCACTGATATATTGTTGACATACCTCAGCTGCTTTTCATTAAGAGGGCCGAAGTTTTGAGTAAGCAGCATATCCGAAAAACCAATAATCGAATTCAGCGGTGTCCTCAGTTCATGGCTCATGCTTGCCAGAAATTCACTTTTTGCCTTATTGGCGATTTCAGCTTCCATTTTTGCTCTGACAAGCTCACTCTGCATTTTTTTGGTATCCGTTATGTCTGAAATTATTGTATACAGGAATATTTTCCCGTTTATCTGAATAGGATAACTGTATTTTTCAATGTCACGAAGTTCTCCGCTGGATAAACGGTGAGTGAAAAAGAAGTGGTTGAGATCCCTTGACTTTGCCTGCTCCAGTTCCTCCAGAATTTTTTCTTTTGGAAGTATATTGATGTTAGAAATATTCAGGCCAAGCATTTGTTCTCTGGTATATCCGTAGTAAGAACAGGCAGCAGGGTTTGCATCACATATATTTCCCGTATCAGGATCTATCAGCATTATCACAGCGCCGTTGTTTTGAAACAGAGAGCGGTATCTGTTTTCGCTTTCTTTTACCAGCTTTTCAGCCTGTTTGCGCTCAGTAATATCTTCTATTATGCAGATGGTCTGAACATGGTTTCCGTTTTCGTCCTTCAAGCCGGAAGAATTAATATTTACATCTATATGTTTTCCGTTTTTTCGAGTCATCCTGTATTCTTTGTTGAAGGAAAAGCCCCTGCTCTCCAGTTCGCACATGGACCCCATAAACTTATTCATATATTCAGGAGATATAATATTACTTACAGGCTGTCCTCTAAGCTCATCCTGCCTGTAATCAAGGAGCTCTTCTGTCCGGGAGTTGCAGTCGATAATAATTCCTTTTGAATCTATCAGAACGATAAGGTTAGCAGCATTTTGAAACATGGATCTGTAGATTTCTTCCCCAGTATGTATTGCTTTTTCAGACTGCCTTCGCTCTATCCCCATGCCTATAAGGTTTGCAGCAATCCTGAGTATCGATATATTGTCTTTTCCCCAGCTTCCGGTATTGACCACATTGTCCATTCCCATGAAGCCTGCAAGTTTTCCGCTAACATATAAAGGCAAAACAATGAGGGACTTGATTTCCTGTTTCTCTAGCATCTCTTTTTCTACTGCTGCTTCCACAGGTAAAGCAGAGACATCGGTGATATGGATTATACCGTCTTTATGAAGTTTATCCATCCACCATGGGCACTTATTGGAATAATTATTCTGCAGGTTAATTTTCTGAGGCTCCACCCCTTCAGCACACCATTCGTGAGTGTTGTCTATATATATTCCATTTTCACGAATCAAAAAGATGTAACTTCTGCCAGCCCCGCAGAGAATACCTATTTTCTCAAGTGTAAGATTAATATCCCTTTCAAGCTTAGCTGGACTGGTAAACATATTTGAGATTTCCAGCAATACTTTTTCTATCTCCAGCCTGTGCCTGATTGATTCTTTTGATTTTATTTTGTCAGTTACATCCAGAACTGTACCTGAAAAGCGTGTATATGAGTTGTCCTTGTCAGGAAGTAACAGAATTCTCTCATTAATCCAGCGTATCTGTCCTGATTTTGTTAACAGTCTATACTCAAGAGTAAAGTCTTTCTCTTTTATTTCATAATGATCCCAAAACTCGGAATGTACCCTTTCCAGATCTTCCTTATATATGATCTCGTCATACAGCATCCTTTTTAAAACGAAATCTTCCGGCTTATAACCAAATTCTGCAATGTTTTCTGACACAAAATCAACAGGCCAGCCTTTTTCAGCCCTTCTAAGAAAAACAACCGTTTGCCCGCTTTCATAAACGAAATCCATTTTAGCTTTTATTTCGGGTTTCATGTGGATTTATCCAGTATTGCAAAATTTTTCATTTCTTCTTTGAAGTTTTTAAACAACTGTGAATTCCCATCAATCAAGGGTAACCAGATACTTAACTTCTGGATTTTATAGCCATCATTTCGTTTTTTAACTATTCCACTGTATTACAGATTATAGTATGAAATTCAGAGAATAAATTATTATCTATATAAATTTTTGTAGTATCTCTTCCAGAATTTCTTCTATGATTCAGTAATTTATCCCGAAAGCCGGTCCTCAGGTCAATTCTGCAGAAAAGAAACCCTGAAAGGCAAGTTCCATATCAGGGCTAAAAGATCAATTCAAGAGATTCAGGTATTTTTAGCTCAGGTAATTTTAACCGTCAGGTTAAAAAGATCCCCAAAGGACATTTGACTGCCTGTTCTTCATTCTTTCCTGAAAGTTTTTTTTGCAATAACCTTCCATCCTTTGAAATCTTTTCCTTCAAACTCTTTCTCGATGGCTTCAAGCAGGGAAGGTATATCCAGGTGCTGAGGACATTTTTCAACGCACTGCCCGCATTGCACACACTGAGAAGCATATCCCGGTACATCACCTCTTATTATTCCTCCGGGCTTTGCCGCGTACATGAGTTTAGCTTCTTTTTCATTGCCTGAGAGGTAAAATCCATCATAAATTTCAAAACAGCTTGGGATGTCCACTCCTGAAGGACAGGGCATACAGTACCTGCAGCCCGTACAGCCTGTTTTCATGAGTTCCCTGTACTTTTGTTCCGCTTTTTTGACAAGCTTCAATTCTGCTTCAGTCATTGAATCAGGATAAGCTTCACATGCTACTCTCAGGTTTTCTTCTATATGAAACTCTTCATTCATGCCTGAAAGCACAACCGTAACCTCGGGATGGTTCCAGATCCAGCGTAAAGCCCATTCTGCAGGCGTGCGTTTTACTGTAGCTTTGTTCCAGATGTCCTGTACCGCAGAAGGTACAGGTTCTGCCAGCTTGCCTCCACGCAGAGGTTCCATAACGATCACACCCAGACCCTTTGATGCAGCGTATTCAAGTCCCACTGTTCCGGCCTGGTTCTTTTCATCAAGGAAATTGTACTGGATCTGACAGAAGATCCATGGGTAAGAGTCCACGATACGCTTAAAGTCTTCAACTGATCCGTGGAAAGAAAAACCAGCGTTAATTATTCGCCCGTCAGCCTTTGCCTGGTCGAGAAAACTGAGGACACCAAGCTTTTCCATTTTATCCCACAGCACTCCCACCAGCCCATGCACAAGATAATAATCGATATGGTCCGTCCTGAGCCTTTCAAGCTGGGCATTCAGGAATCTGTCCATATCTTCCCTGCACTTCACGTTCCATGAAGGCAGTTTTGTTGCGAGTTTGACCTTTTCACGATATCCGTCGGCAAGAGTTCTCCCGACAAACGGTTCGCTTTCTCCCATATGGTAAGTCCATGCTGTGTCTATGTAGTTCACTCCGTGGTCGATTGCATAACGCACCTGCTGTCTGGCTCTTTCTTCATCTATTTTTCCTTCATTTAGAGGAAGGCGCATGCATCCAAACCCGAGTATTGAAAGTTCGTCTCCGTTCCCTGGCATTTTTCTGTACAGCATTTCCTATACCTTCTGTTTTAAGTTGTTTCCTTTTAAGTTGTTCCCCTGCTTTTTAAGGATTTCTACTTTTTAAACTGGTCGGAGGTGATTTTCTTTCTTAAATACTTTTTAGCCTTTTTTAACCTCAATCCTGAAAGTCTGTCGTGCAGTGGCTTTAGAACAAAATAGATATTGAGTGAGCTACTTACACTAAAATGGTAAACATGCATATTGACTATCCTGAGATTGGAATCTGTGGACTTTCCTGTAGACTTTGCCCCATGTATAATACCGAATCAAAGAGCAGATGCTCAGGATGCAAGAGTTCAGCCAGAATGGCGCTTGGCTGCCCGTTTATCACATGCGCTGTAAAGAAAAAAGGCATTGAATTTTGCTGGAACTGCGAAGAAAGTAAAACCTGTGAAAAATGGAAGAAACACAGAGAAGCAGGTAAAAGGCATGATTCTTTCAAATGTTATCAAACACTTGAAGATGATATCTCATTTATACATAAGAACGGCATTGATGAATTTGAAAAAATACAGAAACAAAGAAAGCAGTTACTGAATGGTATGTTAAAAGACTTTAATGAAGGCCGTTCAAAAAGCTATTTTTGTATTGCTGCAACCGTTTTTGAACTTGAAGAACTTAAGGAAGCTCTGACCCGGGCAAAAAAAGAATCTGATGGAATTGATAATGTTAAGGAAAAATCAAAGATTCTTCATTCAATTTTAGATAACAACTCTTTGAAGAAAAAATATTGCCTGAAATTGAGGAAATGAACAGGCGTTCTGTGATATCATAAATGGCTTTTGTTTTTGAAAAATGACAGAATTTTTTTAACCAATTAAAAAAAGAAAAGGATCTTTGTGGAAAACAGGACACCTGGTTCTTGGGATTGAGTTTAGGTGGATATGAGTTTGGGATATATTAAAAAGAGTTATCTCAGATGCCCTGTTCCCTATGATATTTAGTCTCCCATCACATATAAAAATAGTGAAATTATTGTTTTTTACTTTTATTAGCAGATCAAAAACAGAAAGAGTACTGCGCTTATTCGCTCACAGTTAAGTTGAAGACCTTTTAATCTAAAGGATAAGCTCAGGCAGTATCATTGCCTGAGACATGCCTGATAATTAGTTACAGTAATTAGTTTTACAGAACGTCATTAAGAGCTCTTGCAGCCGTATATACGCTTCCAACCCCAAAAATATACTGGGCTATTCTTATTGCCTCCAGAACCTCCTCTTTAGTGGCTCCTGCCTGCATTGCCTGGACTGCAAGAACTTTTACACCGTCCACTGCACCATTAGCCGCATCAAGTGCCATCGCAATAAGTAGTTTGTATTTCATGGGTATTCCGCCTTCTGAAAATGCAAGTCCACGTGTGCTTTCCAGAAGTTTAAAGAACTCAGGGTCTTTATCTATTATAACCTGCAATGGGTTTTCTGACAATTTATCGTCTCCTTACCAGTTATTTCTCAAAATTCCGAAAGTATTTATCAGGTATTTTTTCATTTCGATTGTTAATATCTTGTTACTTGTCATCCTGTTTATTTATTGCTCTATTTAATTTGGCATATGTTCCAGTTTTCTATGGCATTCTCTGCTTTGTCAAGCTCATTCTTTCCTGTTATCCGTTTTCAGGATTTAATTTAATCAAAAAATGTCCTTTTTAGCCTCGATAGGGCAAAGAAGTTCTAAAACACGTAATTATTGATAAAAAAGGACTTTAAACAAATAATTGAAAAAAGAGCTAAAAAGGTCTAAAAAAGGATAAAAAAGCAAAAAGAATGTACAGAAGAAATTAAGCTTGGGGGTAGGGCATCTGGTTTCGGTGAGGTGGGGATTGGGGGGATAGGAATTGGGGTATTCTAAAAGAGTTTTTCAGATGCCCAATATAGATATAATCTTTATTAATATATAAAATTGAGTTTATACTGCTATTTTTCAGCCATTTCTGGAAGTACTCTAATTCTTTGAATCTGGATCAGTTATTTTATTTTCTGGTGTAAACTCATAAGTTATTGTTCCTTCTTCGGGTCCTTTTCCTTTAAAATGAAAACCATTTTTTTCCAGCACACGGATTGAAGCCTTAAGGTGCGGATATGTGCTGGCTATGATGTAATCTTTTTTGAGGCTTAAAAGAGCCCATTCTAACATTGCCCGGACAGCTTCTGTTGCATACCCTTTGTTCTGGTAATCAGAAAGGACGGAATACCCTATCTCAAGGGTTCCATTTTCGTGAGCAATAAACCCTCCGCTTCCTATCAGGACAGGCAGTTCTGATGCATTCTGGTGCAAAAGCAGGGCGGTCATGAAGTTCCAGAAGATATAGTCTGACAGTTGCAGGAACCAGAGACATCCTCTTAGTGTTGATAGGAAAGAAAATAAGAGACATGCAACAGATTAAGTTTTTTTTGGAGATAATCTTTTTGGTAAATTGCTTTTAAGACATGGAAATGTTAAAACCTTAACTTCCGCCTTTTTAAGCGCATAATGTTCTTCTGATATCATATTATGTGCTTAAACATAAGCGCATGAATAAAAAGTTCTAATTTAAAATCACAATCAACTGACTTAGTAGATTAGTGAAATTAGATTTATGCGCTTAAATTTTGGGAACTCAGGGTATAAATTAACCTTATAGTAGACTATTTTATCTCAATTGTAGAATCAAATGTAGTTTTGAGACAGCTTGTGATGTTCATTTTAATCAGGCATAAATTACCTGTATTCAGATTCAGGAGCACTCCTTGATTCAGAATAGACTTTTGTGAATTCAGCACCAATTGTAATCATAATTGAGGAGTAGTATATCAGGAGAAATAATCCGGTAATCGATCCTACTGCCCCATAAACGCTTACAGGGTCGATGTATGCGAAATAAAGACTCAGTGCGTATTTTCCTATGTTTATAAGAATAACTGTTACGAGTGAGCCTGCAAAAGCAGATCTCATATCAAGTTTTGTGTCGGGCAGTATTCTGTACACAAGCATGAAAAATATCACAAGGATCAGAAAACTGGCTGTGAACCCTGCATACCGGGCAAGAGTAAGGGAAAAATAAAAGAATTCGTGGAACATTTTTGAAGCCGCATAAAGGACTCCTTCGACAATTATGCTGAGCGACAGAAGCCCTCCAAAAATGATGACTACAAAAAAGGATACGCCTGTATCGGTTATAAAGTCTTTAACAGTGCTGGGCTCAGCGGGCTTGATATTCCAGGCTTTCTCAAGGAAATTTTTCAATTGCCTGAAAACATTGCTTGCACTCCAGAGCAGGAGCAAAAAGCCGGCCAGTGCAGCTATCGAGAGAGAATCAATTTCAGGGATATGTTCAAAAAGTGCAGTTGTCATATCAAGCACACTCTGATCAACGAACCCCTGCATGTTCTCAATTATATTTTCCTGAATTCTTTTTGATCTTAAAAAAATACTTCCTATTGAGACAGAAAAAAGCAGAAAGGAGGGAAGACTCAGGACAAAATAGAATGCCAGTGCAGCACTGTGGGTTTTTGCGTCATCTTCCATCCATTCCTTTATTGTTCTGGTAACCAGGTTTCTTATGTTCCCGGACCTCATATTTTCCCCAATTCAATAGTGTAATCTGTTTAATTAAACATTTCTTATGAAAGTTCTGTATATTTGTGAATCAAAGGGACTGCAGCCGATCCGCCAGATAAATAATATAGAGAATGCCCTGAGTTACCTAAACTCTCTGTTTCACAGCATGGGTAGCTGAGTTCAAAAAAGAAGAAATAGATAAATCCATGAAGGTTTAATTTTTTCTATTTAACCTTCACATCACTTTCAGACACCTTTAATTGGTATGTAACTTCATTAGTATGTAACTTCATTAGTATGTAACTTCATTAGTATGTA
>NZ_DAOOUJ010000082.1:0-10753 GCF_035390745.1 Methanosarcina sp.
GAGAACTCAAAAAGATTATGAAAATTATGCGCTTAAAATATGGGAAGTAAGGATTAATAGATCTTGAAGAAGGTCAGAAACATTCAAGGAGATAAGAATGCCTGCAAAAATTCCGATTACCGATAACCATATGCATATAGATCCAAGAGCTAGAGGCATTGAAGCTGTAAAAGAGTTTCAGAAATCAGGAGGGACACATATAATCCTGGTTACGAAACCCAGCTGGTCCCTCGGGATTGCTGTCAAAAAACCCGAAGATTACCTTGCCGTCTTTGACGAGACCGTGGAAATCGCATCAAAAATCCGCGAGATTGGAGTTGGAGCTTTTCCGGTTCTCGGGGTTCACCCTGCTGAGATCTCAAAGCTTACTGAATACATGGGGCTTTCAGAAGCGGCAGAAACCATGAAAAAAGGACTTGAGCTTGCTGCAGGATACGTGGAAAGAGGTCTTGCGGTGGGGATTAAGTCAGGACGCCCTCACTATCCTGTGCCCGCAGAGGTATGGGAGGCTTCAAATGAGATAATGGAACATGCCTTTTCTCTTGGAAAAGAACAGGACTGTGCCGTCCAGCTCCACACCGAAAGTGTTGGAGAGCCCGAACTTAAGGACATAGCTGAAAGAGCAAAAAAAACAGGGATAAAAATGTACAGGGTAGTTAAACACTATTCTCCCCCTCTTGTAAAAACCTGCGAGGAACTCGGGATTTTTCCGGGAGTAATATCGGTTAAAGGGGCAATCGAACAGGCGATTGAAGAGGGAGCCCGTTTTATGATGGAAACGGATTATATTGATGACCCTGACAGGCCGGGTGCAGTGCTTGGACCGAAAACAATCCCGAAGAGGACCATAAAACTGATAGAGACATATGGTGAAGAACCGTTCTGGACCATCCACAAAGAGAATCCGGAAAAGGTTTATGACATAGAAATCGAGCTTTAAAGACGTTTGGAAGGACGAGTTCTGAAAAGAGTAATAAAAAGGCATTACAAAAGAGGAGATTCCTGATAAAACACGAAAAATACGGAGATGCACGAAAAGACTGTACTTCTAATTAAACAGTCCTTTCGAGCGGGCAGTTGAAGAGATTCAAAGCAGGATCTCTTCGGATGCAAGCCCTCTTCTCAGATTGTTTCCAGCGAAAAAGCCCGCTAGAAACAGTTTTGCTGCTGAAACAGAACCTCGATTTAAAGCTTTACAGTCAAAACTCACCGATTACTTGCGCTTTATTTTTACTATGTCTCCCAGAGTAGTGTCTTTCCTCATGTGAGAAACTTCCTGCTCTGCGGAATCCACGCGCTCTGTAAGTTTGATATTGAGAGTATGTTCCAGCTTCTTTCTAACGGTATCTTCGGGTACTATTTCTCTTCGCTCTATCTTTTTAATGAGAGACGCTTTTTCCTTTATATTCTCAGCCAGGTCTTCCTGAGACCAGCCTCTGGTTTCTCTTGCCTCCCGGATAATCTGATCGTAGTTGTCCAGGAGCTCGTCCTTTAAAATATCGAAAAAATCCTTTCTGGGTTTCTTTTCAGTTCGTGGTACTGTACGAACTACTGGAGAGACTTTTCTTGACACAGGGGTCCTCTTGTCAACGGGCTTCCCGTAGGGAGCACATTTCTGGCAGACCTGAAGTTCACTGTTATCAATTGTAATGCATATAGGCTTTCCGCGGATCTCTGCACCACATATTTCGCACTGCATATTGATCACTTCGAAAACGCTATATACGGTATGAACTTAAATAATATTCGGAGCTCCATGACCGAAAGTACCAAAAGTAAGGATGAAAGCATGCGCAGTCACCTTGTGAAGCCCGGATCTGTGTATGACGGAATCGAGCCTGGAGAGCTGGGGGATTCAACTGAAAGCGTCCAGGACCGAGTGAGGCAACTTGAAAGCCGCAACAGTTTTCTGGAAGAGCAGTGTAGCCAGATAGAGTCCGAGAAACGCTATTTGGAGAACCAGAAGATCAAGTATGAGAGAGAGATCAGAAAGCTACAATCCGAGCTCGATCGAATGAAAACCTCTCCGCTGATCATTGGTACGGTTATTGACGTGATCAAGAATGATCGTATTATTGTCCGTAGCAGTAACGGCCCCCAGTTTCTGGTTAACGTCTCACAGTATATTGACGAGAAAAAACTGCTGCCAGGGGCAAAGGTTGCCTTGAACCAGCATACACTTGCCATTGCAGAGGTTATCCCTTCCACAGAAGAGCCTTTTGTTGCTGCAATGGAAGTTATTGAAAGTGTTGAAGTTGATTACGATCAGATAGGTGGTCTCGAGGAGCAGATTCAGGAACTTCAGGAAGCAGTTGAACTTCCGCTAATTGCTCCTGAACGCTTTTCCCGGATAGGCATTGAACCTCCGAAAGGAGTATTACTCTACGGGCTTCCGGGAACGGGCAAAACCCTGCTTGCAAAAGCCGTAGCCCACAGAACCAATGCGACGTTTATCAGAGTAGTGGGTTCCGAACTGGTACAGAAGTACATAGGGGACGGCTCCAAGCTGGTCAGGGAAATCTTCGAGATGGCACGGAAAAAATCTCCAAGTATCATCTTTATTGATGAACTGGACTCGATAGCTGCAAGGCGCTTAAACGAGACGACTGGCGCAGATAGAGAAGTTCAGAGAACTTTGATGCAGCTTCTTGCAGAAATGGATGGATTTGACAAGAGAAAGAACATTCGGATTATTGCGGCTACAAACAGACCTGATGTCCTTGACCCTGCTATTCTCAGGCCGGGACGTTTTGACAGGCTTGTCCATGTCCCAATGCCCGGAATCGAAGCCAGAGGAAGGATACTCCAGATCCACTGCGAAAAGATGACTCTTGCAGGAGACATCGATTTCAAAAAGCTTGCAAAAGCTACCGAGGGAATGAGCGGAGCAGACCTGAAGGCTATAGCTACTGAAGCAGGCATGTTCGCGGTCAGAAAAAATAAGGAACTGGTTGAGATGGAAGAGTTCCTCGAAGCAGTGGAAAAGGTATCTATGTCTGCGGATACGCAGAAGATGATGCCTGTCAGTCTTCCTGAAACCATGTTCGTGTAAACAAATCCAGCGAAAAAGCCTTTCAGAGGCTTCCATTTTTGTCAGAAATCTCCAGTTTCCCTTAGATTTTCGCTTGAAGCGGCTCTGGGAAACCGGCAAACTATTTTTAGAATTCAGACATAAAGGTAGCTGTGAATTCAGATTTTCATATAAAACCCGAAATCCGAATTCTGGGCATAGATGACTCTGCACTTCTTAACGAAAAAGTAATGATAGTAGGAACTGTTTTCAGAGGTGGAGACTGGATAGACGGAGTCCTGCGCTCGGAGATTACCAGAGACGGACTTGACGCTACGGGAGTAATAGTCAGGATGATAAAGAATAGCAGGCATTACGGCCAGCTCAGGATTATCATGCTTGACGGAGTCACCTATGGAGGCTTTAATGTTGTCGATATAGAGGAGCTTTACAGGGAAACAGGGCTTCCTGTTATTGTGGTCATGCGTTCCTATCCGGATTTTGAAAAAATTCGATCTGCTCTCCGGCATTTTTCAGATGGAGAGGAGCGCTGGGGCATAATAAAAAAAGCAGGAGAAATAGAGAAACTGGCTACTGAAAGAAAAAAAACTCCGATCTATATCCAGAAAGCCGGAATAGGAGCAAAAAATGCAGAAAAGATAGTCCGCCTCACTTCAATAAGAAGCAGTATTCCAGAGCCTCTCAGAGTCGCCCATCTGATTGCAACGGGCATAATCCTGGGGGAATCAAAAGGAAAAGCATAAACTGAAATCGAGTTTGTTTTACCGGAGAAGATGGGTGAATCCTGGCAAAAAGCCACCAGAAATCAGAACAGAAAAACGAACATGGGATTGAACATAAATAAGCTGGTAGAGTGTGAAATTAAGAGAGAACATGAAAAATCAAGAAAAAAGGGAAAGATAAAAATACAGGAACCAGCCTCAAAAAAATATAAAAAATAAAAAAATATACATTTAACATAAAGGAATTAAAGAAGTTAGATATAAACGAAAATGCCAGATTGTTCCCAAGAGCAAGAAATATAACTTTTGACAGGAAAATAGAGTAACATTAATAAAATTATTAAACACATATAGTATAAATTCAAAAACTAGAAAAGGAAAACTATTAAATTGGAAACTGTATATGTGATGGTTAAAATAATTTGTTCCGTGTTGAAATATACTTGTTTCTAATTAATCCATCAAATGATCACCCCAGCAGAATGGAGGAAAACAGTAGCATGAGATCCATTGTGGAAGAAGCCCTTGCTCGATCTGCCCTGGAAGGACGCGGCGGGCAGGGAAATACCTCAGATAATTCTAACGAAGACTTAGAAGTGGATGCTGAGCTTGAAGAAATACTGAGAAGTCTTAAAACAACTATTAAAGTGATAGGTTGTGGAGGCGGCGGTTCAAACAGTATCCAGCGCATGATGGGCGAAAGTATTGAGGGAGCAGACCTTGTTGCCATAAACACTGACGCTCAGCACCTTCTTAACATTCGCTCCGGTAAAAAGATTCTTATAGGGAGAAAGAAAACCCGGGGACTTGGAGCCGGAAGCCTCCCCCAGATAGGAGAAGATGCAGCAATCGAGAGCATTGATGAAATTAACAAGATCGTCCAGGGCTCGGATATGGTCTTTATCACCGCAGGCCTTGGTGGAGGAACAGGAACCGGATCTGCCCCTATAGTAGCTGAGGCAGCCAGGGATGCAGGCGCCCTTACAATTGCAGTTGTAACTCTTCCGTTCAGCGTCGAAGGGCATGTCAGAAGGACAAATGCCGAGGCAGGTCTTGAGCGCCTGAGAGATGTTGCTGACACAGTAATCGTTGTCCCTAACGATAAACTGATTGAAGTGGTCCCAAAGCTTCCGTTGCAGGCTGCCTTTAAAGTCTCTGACGAAGTCCTTATGAGAGCAGTAAAAGGCATAACCGAACTGATTACAAAGCCCGGACTTGTAAACCTCGACTTTGCAGATATAAGAACCGTAATGCAAAACGGAGGCGTTGCCATGATAGGGCTTGGGGAATCAGACGGCGAGAACAAAGCTGTTGAATCAGTCCAGAAAGCACTGCGCAGCCCGCTCCTTGACGTGGACATCTCAGGTGCGACTTCTGCTCTTGTTAACGTGGTTGGAGGCCCTGACATGACCATTTCTGAAGCAGAGTGTGTGGTACAGGAAGTCTACAGCCGCATAGACAGCAATGCCCGCCTGATCTGGGGTGCCCAGGTTGATCCGAATCTCGAAAAGACAGTGCGTACTATGATTGTGGTCACAGGAGTTACCTCTGCCCAGATTTACGGGCATGGAAACGACAAGAACATCACATATAAGTACGGAATTGACTTCGTAGAGTGATCAGAGAGGAATGAAAAAGTAAAAATGGATAAAAACGTTCGGTTGGAGAAAAATACTGTTTTCCTCATCTTAACCTAAAAAGAAGGAACGTAGAAATATAAATCCAATCGAAAACTATTTTTATGGTAAATGCAGTATGATGCCGATACAAATCGGCACCAGAAATGAAAACTTTTGCTGACACGATTAGGGGTTTATATGAATTACAATCCTGCGTCTAAATTTTTGGATGTATAAAAGATCGTGCCGGTGATATCTTCATATAATAGGAATCAATAATATAATCCGCCCGTTCTTCCTGATGAGTAAAATCCGATATTCTGCGAGATAAAAAGCAAAGTTCGGCGACATACCAAACAGATGAAGAGCCGCGCGCGAAATTCCAGATAAAATTAAATATGTACATAAAAACCTGGATGTGAATTAATTGGTAGAATCCACGTTTGAACCGAATTTACCGAATATAAATACAAAAAGCGTTGGTCAGGCTATCCGGGCACACCTGAGGGTCCTGAAACTTACGAAAAAACCGTCCAGGGAAGAGTTCTTGACCATTGCCAAAGTTGCAGGTGCCGGTATTCTGGCTGTGGGCGCAATTGGATTTATAATATATGTACTGCTGACAATGTTGCCCCAGTGGGTGGCCAAATGAGTGAGGATTCACAGATATTCGTAATCAAAACGACGGCAAACCAGGAAAGGTCAGTTGCAATGGCACTTGCCAGGGTTGCAAAAAAGGAGAAACTGGACATAAGGGCAATTCTGGCTCCTGATGAGCTTAAAGGATATGTTCTTGTCGAGGCTCCCAAATCCGGAACTGTCGAACTGGCAATCCAGACAATCCCACATGCAAGAGCCCTTGTAAAGGGGAGTTCTTCAATCTCTGAAATCGAACACTTCCTCAAACCCAAACCAGTAGTGACCGGAATCAAAGAAGGGGCAATAATTGAGGTCACCTCCGGACCCTTCAAGGGAGAAAAAGCCCGGGTTAAAAGGGTTGACGAAGGGCATGAAGAAATTACTGTGGAACTCTTCGATGCTGTGGTTCCGATCCCAATCACGATTCGCGGCGATACCGTAAGGATACTCAAAAAAGAAAACGAATAAGCCAGAATCGGATGGATTACCGAAAATTCAAACTTATTAATAAACAAAATCACCAGTACTCAGAGTGGATTGAAACAAATCTACTAAATTCATACTTATAAAAACCGGTGAGACTCAGATGACAAGTATTGTTGAAGCACTTGTCCCCGGAGGCAAAGCGAATCCCGGACCTCCATTAGGTCCGGCACTTGGTCCGCTCGGGGTCAACATAAAAGAAGTGGTCGAAAAGATCAACGAAAAAACAAGGGACTACAATGGAATGCAGGTCCCTGTGAAAGTAATTGTTGACGACAAGAAAAACGTCGAGATCGAGGTAGGCACCCCTCCGACTGCATCCCTTGTTATGAAAGAGCTCGGGATCCAGAAAGGGTCAGGAAATGCAGGAAGCGAGGTTGTTGGAAACCTCAAAATCCAGCAGGTTGCAAAGATCGCCCGTATGAAAAAGGAAGATGTACTTTCTTATGACCTCAAGGCTACAATGAAAGAGGTTATGGGCACCTGTGTCCCTATGGGCGTGAATGTAGAGGGAATGAAAGCAAAGGACTGCCAGAAAGCACTCGATGAAGGCAAATTTGACGATTTGCTTGCAGGCGAGGAGTGGTAAGCCTTTTATCCCCTCCAACCTTTAAATCCGGGAAATGGCTGTTCACCAATAGTTTTAAATTAGATACCACTAATAGCACAACAGCCTTGAACAGTTTTCTATTAGAATAACTAAAAGGATGTTATTGGTGGCTTGCTGTTTAAGATTAACAGAACCCGGAAGGGGAGCCCCTACGATCGCCGTAGTAAGCCGGAACGGCTGTCTGGACATTTGGTTCAAACACTACGGGGAGGAACAAGATGGTAGAAAAGACTATACTGGAAGCTGTCAAGAAAGTAATTGAGGAGTCGCCAAAACGCAATTTCTCGGAAAGCGTGGACCTGGCGATTAACTTAAAGAACCTTGACATGAACCAACCAAAGAACAGAGTCGATGAAGAAGTAATTCTTCCGCACGGGCTCGGAAAAGAGCTGAAGATCGGCGTTTTTGCAAAAGGTGACGTTGGCCTGAAGGCAAAGGCTGCCGGTGCTGCGTATGTTATTTCTGACGTTGAGCTCGAGGAACTGGCAGCTGACAAAAACAAAGCCAGAGTTCTTGCAAACGAATGTGACCTTTTTATTGCAGAAACTCAGTTCATGCCGATTATCGGTAAGAACCTTGGTATTGTTCTGGGACCCAGAGGTAAGATGCCTATCCCGCTCATGCCGAACAAGGACATCGGTGAACTGATTCAGAGCAAGCAAAATGCAGTCAAGCTCAGGTCAAAAGACAGACTTACCTTCCATGTGGCTGTCGGCAGAAGGGATATGAACCCTGAAGACCTTGCCGAAAACATCGAGACTATTATGGCCAGGCTTGAGCGTGTCCTCGATAAGGGCAAGCACAACCTCAGAACGGTCTATGTCACGACAACTATGGGAAAATCAGAGAGGGTGGTGTAAATGGCAGAAGAAAGGCATCACACCGAGCACATCCCGCAGTGGAAAAAGGATGAAATCGAAAACATAAAAGAACTCATCCAGTCCCACAAAGTATTCGGGATGGTAGGGATTGAAGGCATCCTCGCAACCAAGATCCAGAAGATTCGCCGGGACCTTAAGGACGTTGCGGTGCTCAAAGTCTCCAGAAACACCCTCACAGAGCGTGCATTAAACCAGCTTGGGGGAACTATTCCCGAGATGAATAAGTATCTGGACAAGCAGACCGCTCTGGTATTCTCCAATGAAAGTCCCTTCAAGCTTTACAAACTGCTCGAGCAGACAAAGACTCCTTCTCCAATCAAAGGAGGCGCAATAGCTCCTGTGGATATAATGGTCCAGAAGGGGCCCACCAGTTTCCCGCCCGGTCCGATTCTGGGTGAATTCCAGAGCGCAGGAATTCCAGCCTCAATAGAAGCCGGAAAGGTAGCAATAAAGGAAACAAAGGTTGTCTGTAAAGCAGGCGAGGCAGTCCCGCAGAAGCTTGCAACCATGCTTGCAAAGCTGGAGATATACCCGCTGATTGTAGGTCTTGACCTTAGAGCCGCCTACGATGAGGGGACAATTTATGAGCCGGAACTCCTTGCAGTTGACGAAAGCAAGTACTTCTCTGACATCATCAGGGCAGCTCAGAACGCTTTCAACCTCTCGGTCAACACAGCATACCCGACAAGCGCAACAATCGGCACCCTGCTGGCAAAAGCTTATGCAGAATCAAAGAACCTTGGTGTCAATGCTGTTATCCTTGAACCTGGAGTCATGGATGCCCTGCTGGCAAAAGCCCATGTCCAGATGACATCTGTTGCATCTAAAGCCGCAGACAAGGACGCAAATGCAGTGGATGACGACCTGAGAGAAGTTCTCGGAGCAGCCGCAAGCGCAGCAGCAGCCGCAGCAGCAGCAACTCCTGCAGCAGCAAAAGAAGAAAAGAAGGAAGAGGAACCTGAAGAGGAAGAAGAGGACCATTCCGAAGAAGATGGAATGGCTGGACTCGGTGCCCTTTTCGGATAAACAGATTTACTATTTACGCTAATACAAAGTTAGGTGATTAACGATGGAATACATATATGCAGCTCTCTTATTGCACAACGCTGGTAAAGCAATTACCGAAGACGCAATCTCTGCCGTTCTTAAGGCAGCTGGTATCGAAGTGAACGAAGCCAGGGCAAAGGCCCTTGTCGCAGCCCTTGAAGGCGTGGACATCGAAGAAGCTATCGCAAAGGCAGCATTCGCCGCCCCTGCAGCAGCAGCCGCACCCGCAGCAGCCGCACCCGCAGCAGCAGAAGCTCCTGCCGAAGAGCCTGAAGAGGAAGAAGAAGACACCTCTGAAGAAGACGGAATGGCCGGTCTCGGCGCCCTCTTCGGATAATTTCAATATCAACAGCTCGCCTCAGGGCGGGCTTCCCTTTTTTTTGGCGATGCCGACATTGTAATGATTTTTAGAATTGTTTAAAATAATTTTCCCTCAAAAAGCTCGCATTTTCTAATTTGAAGTTATTTTTTCTGGAATGGAACACCTTTATCTCATAAATCTCCTGATATTGGGGCTCTCTTACAAAAAAGTTATAATAAAAAAGCTCATGGATAGAATATATAGACCCTGAGTGAAAAGAGTCCTTCTTATTAATGACAAAACACGATCGCCATGTCCCGATTTGACCCTATCCTGGCATCAAGAGCCCTCTGGCAGATAAGGATCAAAAAGCGCCCTTTTGTCCTTTCTCACGGCGTAAATGCCAACTGCAATATGCGCTGCAAGTTCTGTGAATACTGGAGGAAAGAACCCGGAAAAGAGCCCTCAAGAGATGAGGTCTTGAGGCTCCTCGATGATGCAAAGAAATTCGGGATAGGGGTTTATAATGCCTGGACAACAGAACCCCTTCTAAGAAAAGACCTGCCCCTGATAATGGCTCACGCAAAAAAGCTCGGGATGGTTACATCCATGGTCACGAACGGAAAGCTGCTTTACGAAAGAGTAGAAGAGCTGGAAGACGTGGATTACCTCTCAGTATCAGTAGACGGAACTGAAAGCTATAAAGAAATCAGGAAAATGGATTTTGAAACCCTGCTGAAAGGCTTGAGAAAAGCTATTGAGGTAAGGAAACTCCAGAAACAGAAAAACCTGATCCTGATGAACTGTGTGCTCACAGGAAAAAACCTTGACGATATTGAAACCCTCATTTTGCTTGCAGAAAAACTGGGTGTAAAAGTTTCTTTCGAGCCTGTACATGAGTTTCACGGAATTGACCAGGAGATCTGGAACGAAATAGGGATCAGAGATAAGGAAAAATTCCGCAGCACCGTTGACCGCATAATCGAGATGAAGGAACAGGGCTACCCCATAATTAACTCCAAAACCTACCTTCGGATGGTCAGGGACGGGAATATGGATTACAGATGCATGGCTAGCGGCATTATTATTAACGTCACGCACGACGGGACTGCCGAGACCTGCCGGGTGCATCAGGAACCCCTTGGGAACGTTATGAAGGACGGCTTTGAGAAGGTCTGGAAAAATTCTGCACAGCAAAGGAAGGAAATTGTAGAGAACTGCAAGGGGTGCCTCTTTTTCGGGTATACGGAGAATAGTTTAATGCAGAGCTTCAATCCTGAAGTTTTGATGCATTACGAGTGGATGTGAAACGCCCGAATTGCGATTCGGGAGCCCGCTGTCCTACCCGAGTTCCGCCTCGGGAGGGCGGTGTCCTTTTCGGTCGCTTCGCTCCCTCAAGAGGACTTAAAACCAGCGTGGG
>NZ_DAOOUJ010000083.1:0-10509 GCF_035390745.1 Methanosarcina sp.
GACTATATTATATCTGTTTTAAGGCTAAGACTTATTTCTCGGATCTGGTGGATGCAATTTCCGTTTAATCTGATTTTGATTCGCAGATATCGAATCCTATAATAAAAGTTCCCATGCCTGCTGCTGGCTTGAGACCCATTACAGATCTTATATATTCATCAGAGGGAGTAGAAGGGGATGCCAGTACGATATTGGTTAACCCTTCCACGCACTCTAAATCTTCACATTTTTGGGGCGGAAGAACAACGGTGATCGGTTCTTTTTTGGCATCCTTTGGCTTTGGCACTGCGCTTTTATATATTACGAAATTTCCCATCACCAGCATATCCTTGCACTGTTTGCACTCTTCGAGTTTTTCGGGGTCATAAACGTCCTCACCTACTTTCTCCCCGTACTGCATGAGAATCACATTTGGTCCTTCAGGCCAGACATAGTCCATATTGGTTGTAAAGGCTATGATTAACTGGCGTTTGAGAACCTCCTTGATTCCTTGATTATCTCCGATTCCCATGCCCATCAAAACTGCCCCTTCGGCTTTTTTCTCGAGCTCAAATATTTTTTTCTTATCTTCTTCATTCAAAATGTATGTGTCTTCCACGCCTTTCATGGCTTTTATCCTGCAGAGGACATCCTGGATAATATCTTGGCATTCCAAAACTGATACCCCTTATTGTTTTTATCCTATGTTGCGCTGTTTATATATAAATTTTAGATATAAATAGATCTTTGGCTTTTGTGCATGAATAATCAGGCTGCACTTTCTTCAGGGTTTCTCTCCTTCAGTAATTTCCACCCTGCTGTTTTATATATCTTTCTTATTTTATATTTCTCCAATTATATCGTCAATTTCTAATATGTTCCATATTAACTGTATGCCGTGAAAAATAGGCAATCTTCTACTTTTATTATTATAAAATTAATGGAAGTCTGCTCAAAAAATATGAGAATTCTTTAATATGTTTGTCTGCAGCTTTATCCACAATTATTTTCCAGCCTTTTACAGATTAATTTGAACTCCGACTTTTGAATTGATATTTTTTTGTCTGGTGCGCTCCTCGATAAGGGTACATCTCACAAGCTAATATAATTTAAGGCATCTTCTTTCTTGAACATGCCTGTTGTCCTGTAAAAAAGCATTCAAGCTGTCGGAAAAACCAAATTTTGCTCTATCTTATGTGAAATGAAGATTCCAAGCACGAAAATCAGAATAATCCTTATTTAAAGAAGTTTTTAACAGGCTGTAAGGTCTGAGTTTAAATGTTTTTTACATAATGGTTTTTTAAAACTAGTATTGTTTTAAATTATTTAGTTGCATTTCTTAAACATACTATCTTTTTTCCATAGTATTTTATAAGCGTTTCTACTTCATCCTGCATATTAACCTCTGACGAATATTCCGCCTATGTTCTTTCGACATTTACCGTCATTTGTATCGTTGTTTTGCGCTTTTCCTCATTAATTCCTGTGAAATAGACCACAAAAGATTTAATAATGCAATTATTTTATAGAACACTTGTAATCCAATTTAGAGGGATAAGGAGGGAATGAAATCCTCTTCGGCAATAGACGAAATGGACAAGTCTTATTTGGTGAAGAATGGTGAAACCCTTTAAGTGTTCGATCCCGACACTTCTTCTTACATACGATATATCTTAACAAACATGGAGGAAACAATAAAATGAAGAGATTTGCAGCAGTATCACTGGCTGTTCTCATGCTTCTTACTGTATTTGCATCCGCCGCAAGTGCAGCAAATGTAACAAGCGCAATTGAGATCCGCGGTCCAGTGTACAACGGCTCTGATATCGATGCCATTATTGATACATATGGCGACGGTACCACCCTTTCAATCGATGCTACAGAATTTGCAGCATTCTACTACGACATTGACGATAACGTGACAACAGAAACCCTTTCCATTAAAGACGTTTCAGGAACTGAAGGAAACGTCATTGGAGAAGGCGGACTTGTCTACCAGACCACCATCCAGAAAGTTGCTTATGAATATGAAAAGCCATCTATCGGATGGAGCAACTACAGCCTGATCGGCTTCTTTGCAGACAAGTACATCCCGATCAACCCTGACAAAGCTGACAAGCTTGCAAAGCTCGTCCTTGACAGCGATGACAAGTACACCATCAGAACCGGTGAACAGCTCGACCTCGGTGAAGGATACACTATCGAAGCCAAGCAGGTCGACGTTGACGGTGAGAAAGTCTGGCTCGAATTCCAGAAGGATGGAGAGTTCATTGACGACGAAATCATCTCAGTAGGTTCTAACGCCAGCAACACCTGGGAAGTTGAACTTGATGACATCCAGGACGAAGACGATGTCGTTGTCCTCAGAGTGCATGTCAACCAGGTCTTCCAGGGTGCAGTCGACAGCATTGCCCAGATCGAAGGTCTCTGGCTCATTGACTACGCAAACGCAATGACCATCGAGTCTGACGACGAATTCGGTGACCTCGACGATGTCCAGATCAACGGTGACACCCTTACCATCACCAACGAAGACACCATCACCCTTACAAGGGATGACACTGTTGAAGTTGCTGAAGGTCTTGGCTTCAAGGTCGCTGACACCAGCTCCAGTGTGCTCAGGTTCTATGCAGTAAAGGATATCACAGAACCAGGTACCTATGAGGTCAGGGGACAGGTCGCTTCCGGTTCAGGTGACTTTACCTGGAATGCAACCAACTTTGCAGGCTTCTACTATGACCTCAATGATAACGTCGAAACTGAATCCCTCAGCGTCTCCGATCTTGACGGAAACGTCATTGGAGAAGGCGGTCTTAAGTACACAACCACCATTAAGAACGTTGATTACGAGTACAACAAGCCTTCCATTGGCTGGGACCAGTACCCTGTGATCGGCTTCTTCGCAGAAGAATACATCCCAATCAATGCTGACAAAGCTGACAAGCTTGCAAAGCTCATCCTTGACAGCGATGACAAGTACACCATCAGAACCGGTGAACAGCTCGACCTCGGTGAAGGATACACTATCGAAGCCAAGCAGGTCGACGTTGACGGTGAGAAAGTCTGGCTCGAATTCCAGAAGGATGGAGAGTTCATTGACGACGAAATCATCTCAGTAGGTTCTAACGCCAGCAACACCTGGGAAGTTGAACTTGATGACATCCAGGACGAAGACGATGTCGTTGTCCTCAGAGTGCATGTCAACCAGGTCTTCCAGGGTGCAGTCGACAGCATTGCCCAGATCGAAGGTCTCTGGCTCATTGACTACGCAAACGCAATGACCATTGAGTCCGATGATGAGTTCGGTGACCTTGACAATGTCAAGATCAAAGGTGCCACCCTTGAAATCACCAACGAAGACACCTTCACTCTTACCAGAGATGACGATGTCGAAATCGGTCAGGGAATGTTCTTCAAGGTCGCTGACACTCCAGTCTCTGAACTCAGATACTACCCATTCGTTGAGAAGACTATCGGCGAAGGAGAAGTAGTTGAAGAGCCCGAAGAAGAAGGCAACGTAACTGAAACTGAGGAAGGCAACGTAACTGAAACTGAGGAAGAACCAACCGAGGCAGTAACTGAAACCGAGGGAGTTACTGAACCAACCGAGGAAGGAACTGAGCCAACCGAGGCACCAACTGAAGAAGGAAAGACTCCAGGATTCGGAGTTGTCCTTGGTCTTGTTGGACTCCTTGCAGTCGTCTACCTCGTCAGGAGGAACAACTAAATTCTCTGAGTGAAGGGTTCTACCCTTCTCTCTTTTAAATTCCTTTTTTGGTTTCTTTCTTACAGTTAACTTTTTATTTACGGACTTCTTAGTTCTGGCGATTCTTTTAAATCTAAAATCCTGAATCTGTAAGCCGCCTGGTTTTTCAGGGTTTAAGATGAAGGTGAAGTTTCATGAAAAAAACTATAGCTTTAATATCTGTGTTTGCGGTTTTGATGATCGCGTTTTCAGGCTGTGTGGGTAATTCTCCTGCAGCAGTTAACGGGACAGATTCGGACAATCCGGGAACAAACTCAGTTTCTGATGAAGATGCAGCTGGAATAAGTACACTTGAAACCCTTCCTGCAGGCTTTGAGTACTATGATACTGCTTCATTCCCCATAGATCAGACTAAAAGTGATTACAAAGCTGAAAACGTCTCTGGGGTCCTTAATGTTTCTGAAGGAATTTATAGAGATTCCAATAATACCGAATACCATATAGATGTGATTGAGCTTGAAAACAAAGAAGCTGCAAACAATTTTATCAATGCATACAAAGCTTCTTTCCCCCCATTAAGTAACGGCTCCCGTTTTACTGACGTTTCTTTTAACGGGCACTCTGCCGTGAAAATCACCGAGTATGTTACAGATGGAGGAAAAACTGTTCCCAGATACTCCTATCTCTGGAGCAATGAAAACTATGTAATCAGGGTTTTCGGAAATACTCCTGAAGAAGCTCCTATAAAGCAGCTGGCAGAAGCAACAGGATACTGATTATTCAGTAATCTGATGCTTTTTCTTTTCCCTTTTTTTCTTTTTATCTTTGAAACCAGGATAGATAGAAAACAAAATCGAAATCAAAATGCTGAAAAAAAGTAAGCAGATTTGAAAACGAGAATAAGCGGACAAGAACGAAATCTGCATAATCTGCTATTTCTATTTCTTATCCGCCAGATGTGAATATTTTCACTCCAATTCTCTGAGTGTCCTTCCAGATAGTTTTTTATATCATGTTTACCGCTTAAGTCGTTCACTTTATAAGCAGAACGCCTTTTCCGCCGGCATTAACGTCACCTGTAAACTTGCGGTAAGTGACACCTTCAAGCTCTTCCGTACCTTCTTCTTTATAGGAGGGAAGCATGTCAAAGACTTCACCTTTTATAATGACAGTGCCGTTCTTCATTTCGCTTGCCGGCATGGTCGCTTTGCCTTCAATAATTATTTTCCCGCCGTTGTTTGAGATTGCAGGAAGGAGTCCAGCATCGCCTTTTACGAAGATTTCTCCTCCGCACATATGCTCTCCGAGGTAGTCCTTTGTATTGCCGTTGACAGTAATCTTTCCTCCGCGCATTCCGCAGGACTCTCCACGGTAGCCTGCACCCACATAATAGGAAGCATTTCCGTTGAGAATAATCTCTCCGCCTGACATCTCGCAGCCGAGCCAGCTGTCAGCATCTCCGTTGATTACGATCTTTCCGCCTTTCATCCCAAAGCCGCAGTGCATATCCACGTTGCCGTTGATCTCTATTTCTCCAGCAGTCATGTTTTGCCCTATGCGCTTTACTCTGGAAACATCGCCTTCGAAAACCAGCTTTGTATTTTCCACGGAGTCTTTGCCTTCTACTTCTACAGTAAAGAAGTCCCCAAGTGGGCACTGCCCGTTTCCGTACCAGATAAGTATCTCTTTTATCTCTTCTGCGGTTTTGCCTGCAAAGTTGTCAGGGTTTATATTATCGGCTTCAATGGGGATTTTATTTGCTTTTTTAAGGGAAAGTTTTACGACCTGCATTTAGAAAACCCCCTCAGTGCTGATTTCAACAGGCTTCGGGATGTACATATCCTCAACCATGTAATTGGATTTGCTGACAGTATAGTACTTCCTGAATTTGCGGTCTATATCTTTCTGCATTGCAGTATCGACGCTTTCCGGAACTTTCGCATTCACCCAGTAAGTCTTCCCTTTCGGGGTCTCTTCGATTTCTCCGTCTTTTACAACGACTTCCCCGCTCTTCAGGGTGTATGCTGCCGATGAGAAGGCTTTCTTGACCTTCGCATATTCTGTCGAGGGGTCAACCTGGCCTGGAAGGATGTCATAGATCGCAATGTCAGCATCAGAGCCGGCTTTAAGGTTCCCTTTCTCAGGCATGCTGTATATCTTTGACTGGGTGCTTCTTGTCATGACAGCAAGCTCATAGAAGTCGAGTTCCCTGTCAATTCCAGGCAGTACCATCCTGTCAAGAGCCATCTTGGAAAAGCCTGAGATTACCTCTGCTCTCCTTTTCGCACTCATGAGGTAGGTAAAGGCTTCAGGATAGTTAACAAAAGATCCGCCGTTAGGACTGTCAGTTGTAAACATGACTTTCCAGGGGTCCTTTACAAGCAGGGCGAGTTCAAGTCCGATTGCCCACTGGACTGCGTTCACGAAACTTTTTGGCGAATAGAACAGAGGCACGACACCTGAAGCGTCTTCCAGTTCAATATCCTGATTGCTCCACTTCTCATGCAGCATTCTTGCGTTTGCGTACTCAACAGGTCCATCTGCGGTCATTGTTACTGCGGGTCCGAAGATTACCTGTCCAAGGTCAAAAGTCAGGTGGTCTGCCCCGTTCACATAATCCGCAACCATCGGGGCCCCAGTCTCGAAGTCTCTCCATGACGTTCCTGCGTAGGCATTGAACTGCACGTGAGTTACGTGGAGAGCCTGCCTGTCCCGGCTTGGTTTTACCTTCTCAAAAAGCTTCATGGTTTCTATGGTGGTTGCATAGTTTCCTGGCTTTCCGAGGTTGTTGCAGTGTACATGAACTGAATGCGGAAGCTGAAGGCGTTCGTTGGCTTCTGCAAGCCCCATAAGGATCTCTGCAGGAGTTACATCAAAGTTGGGGACAGGGTCGTAGAGTCCGCTTACGTTCTTTCCCCAGCCCCAGGCTTCTCCTCCTCCGGGGTTTACAATCTTTACTCCGTAACCCCTTGAAGCTTTCAGGCCCCAGGCAATATAAGCTGCAAGTTTTTCAGGTTCTTTGTCACGGATGTACTCCATGACCTGCCAGTTGCTTCCGAAAAGTGACAGCCCCATTTTGTCGAGGATAGGGATTTCCTTAAATTCTTCGTGGGTATGCCTTGCAGCAAGCAGGGGAATTGCAGCTTCACAGATAGTTGTATACCCCAGTTTTGCATACCTGTATCCGATGGCGTAAGTGTTTGGAGTATTGTAGCCTACCTGGGCTCTTGTCTTTTCAGTGCGTGCAACCTGACCCGAGAGTCCGGGTACAGGGTTTTTCCTTGCATCGTTGGGGTTGATGAAGCGTCCTACGTTAATTTTTCCTGCGCTGTGTGTGTGCCCGTCAAAGCCACCTGCCATGGTGAGCTTGCCTTCTGCATCAATAACCTTCGCATTTCCAGAGACGCTGTCCACAATTTTGCCGTCTCTTATGCAGATATCCATGGTCTCGCAGTTAATTCCCTGAACCGGATCACAGACGCTGGCGTTTTTAATCAGGATTTCCGGCATTTTATGCACCTCTTTTGAGTTCCCTGACTTTTGCAGTCAGGTCTTTTACGATTTCTACGTCGGTCTTAAACTTGGTATCTATCAGTTTTTTCATGCGGAGGGAAATCGCATCCATACGGTAAGCCGTGCCTTCCGCTTCAATTCCCACAACTGCCGATGGGATCACAACATCTGCGATTTCGGTCGTCGGGTTGGCATACGGGTCAATCTGAATTACAGGAATTCTTGCAAGGTGCCTGACAGCCTTTTGCGGGAAATGTGCCCCCGGATCAGCTGCAGCTATTATTGCAGCATCAGGCTCTTCGCGAACAAGAAGGTCGTTTGCACCTGTTTCGCCGGGGTTGTAATAGGGATAGCCTCTTGCAAAGTCAATCGCCATCGGAAAGCCGGTCTCCCAGGTAGCTACCTGCCCGAAACCGGTAACATTATAGTGTCCGCGCATTCCGATCATTACGGCTTTGGTGTGCTGATTAAGGTCTGAAATAAGGGAGGACACTGCATCTCCGTTTTTGTACTTTGAGCGGGACTGGGTGACTCCCATGCCGAAGAAAATGCATACGAATTTTGCGTTCTTCAGGGTCTCTGCAAGCTCAAGAACTTCAGCTCTGGGAACGCCTGCAACGGTTTCCGGAACAACATCCTCATGCCCGTTTACAATTGAACGGAGGGCTGTTACAAGGAGCAGGTCTGAACCCTGTTCAATTTCAACATATTTATCAGCGATTTTTGCAGTGTCGGTCTTTCTGACGTCAATAACTACCATTGTCCTGCCTTTTCGCCCTTTTTCGGTAAAGAAACCTTTTGAAAAGCTTGAGTAACGGGACATGTGCCTGGGATGGGCATGAACAGGGTTGCAGCCCCAGAAAACAATTACATCTGCCCTGTTCTTTATTTCTCCAAGAGAGGCTGAAGGGGACCCTTTTTCCTGAGCAGCAAGAGCGGAAGGCCCGTGGCAGACGTTTGCCGTGGAATCTATTACCGAACCTGTCTCTTCTGCAAGCTGAATCGCTCCGCTTATTGCTTCGCATGATGTAGAGCACCAGCCATAGGAAAGTGTCCTTCTGGAGTTTACCAGGATTTTTGCGGCAGCTTCGATTGCTTCCTCATAAGATACAGGCACAAGTTCCCCATCTTTTCTGATCATAGGGGTTTCTATCCTGTCATGCTCGAACATGCCGACAAATTTGCTGTGCCCCAGGATGCAGGCGTTTTCGATTTTTGTAATCTTATTATCTTCAACGGTGACTGTGATATCGTCGCAGAGGGACCCGCAGAGGGAACATACTGCGTCTTTAATTACTGGCATATTTTTTCCTCCGAATTATTCTGTTTTCTCCGGTGATGAAAATATGAATTTCTTGCTTCAGGGGAATCTGGAATTCAGTCTTCCAGGTATTTCCTCATGAGTGACTTCATTTCCAGAGGCTTTTCGTCCGTGACTTCAATCTCGGCAGGAACGCCTTTGAATCCCGGCATTCCGCAGCCGTGTGTGTCAGGATTGAGCACTGCATTAGCCCAGGGGCCCATAGGGATAAAGGCAAGGCCGTCAGGGTTTCCTTCATTTGCCTTTGCAAACACCACCACTTCCCCAAACTCAGTGGTGACCTTCAGGCTGTCCCCTTCGGAGGCACCCAGCTTTTCTAAGTCTGCAGAGTTCAGTTCGCAGTAAGCACAGGCGTCAAAATAACCTTTATGTGTTTTAGCTTCCAGATGTGCGCCCTGGTCGGCGGTCCTTCCGGATATGAGGTTTGCTTTTATTTTCATGGAAATTCCTCATCTGGGATTTAGTCCAGGTATATAGATAAACTGAATTAGTTGGATCATTTTTTGAAGCATCAATCTCTTTTCTAACAGCCTTTTGACCTTATGATTTCAACATTTTGTTCAGGACTGATTGTTGGCCTAAAGTCCGCGCGGTCTCGAAGGTTTTAGCTTCTGGATTTATGGGGGAATTGAAGATTTCTATTTTGGAATTAACTGCCCGGGATTTACTTTTAGTAAACTGTACTGTTAGAGTTTAATTGTTAAAGTAAGTTTTAATGGAAGTGTGATCAAAATCAATTCCTCAACTGGCGGTTAAGTCCTGAAGGAAGTCACCGGTCTGAAATGTGTAATCATCCGGCAGTTTCATTGATTGAGGATCTATTTCGATCATTCGTTATAATTATCTTGTTTATATATATTTATTCAGATTTATATTCGCTTTCAGCCTATAAACATGATATAAAGATTTGAATCTCCACCGGATTCACTTTTCAGCTTTCCTTTTTTTAAAAATCGACCTGAAAGCTTACGTTATATTACTTCTTAATTATATAATTATGTGCTATATAGGCTATATCCCAATAATTTCCTTTTGTTATATATTACCCTATTATGTCAGGACTAACATAACGTGTTCACTGGTACTCTTAATGTATTCTGAGAGCTAACAGGCTTATCTTTTCCATTATTGACCTGTATTTTTTCACTTCAAAAACAGCTAAAATGCTCATTTTCCTCACTTCCAATCGTTACCCTTTAATATATGTTAATACATTTGTGTGTTGCAAGCCCGGATAGCCTAGTCGGTTGGGGCGCCAGACTCATAGGGACTTTATATGAGGCGTCTTTAATCTCCTGAGATATCTGGAGGTCGCGTGTTCGAGTCACGCTCCGGGCACCTGATTTTTATTTAAAATGTTTTTTATTTTATTTTTTTTCTAAATTAATGATACATAGATAAAGCTCAACTGCTGAGTTCAACTGTCAATTTCAAGCTTTTTCTGTCTGGCGTATCGGCAGACAAAAGAGGAAAAATAATTCATTCTTTGCAGGAACGAGTTTCTTCCTTCCTTAACTTTTTTAATGACATTTTCAAAATTTATAGAATTATCAAAAGATCCTGGCTTAAAAGCAGGATTATGTTAGGAAAATATATTTGTGGTTACGTATCAAAACTTATTCACTAATCTTAAATTCTCTATATTTTAAATCATAGGGGGGCGGGCTTATGAACATTAAGGTAAAATAAATTGTTTCAGACCTTAATGGAACTCTTGTGGATGCTATGTCAATTCTAAGAACGCAGGACTTTTCGCTATCGGAGTGGCTCAGACAGTAAATCCAGATATTCTAAAAGAAGCAGGTGCTGATCTGGTGATTGAGAAAGTCGGTGATGCACTGAAAATGGACTGGAAGAAAATAGAGATATGAAGCTGAAAATCATTTTTTTGCCAATCTGTAACAGCAACCTTTTCAATTAAATCGAAGTCATTTTGCAAATAATAAGGTAGAAACTCAAAAGAGTTCTCTTTTTTCTCTCATAAATAACC
>NZ_DAOOUJ010000084.1:0-10428 GCF_035390745.1 Methanosarcina sp.
CGGGATTGTGCTGTCCATCCGAGTCCATGGTAACTATAATATCTGCGCCCATGTCAGCTGCGGAATTGAACCCTACCTTAAGAGACTCGGCTTTTCCTTTGCTTGCTTCGTGTACAATCACCTGCGCCCCGGCTTTCCTGGCAACTTCAGCTGTGCGGTCAGTGCTGCCGTCGTCAACAACAATTACATTGTCGGCATAGAGTTTGGTGAGAAGGACTATGCTTCCGATTGAAACTTCTTCATTATAGGCTGAAATGATTACAGTTATATTTTGAGAAAGTGTCCCCCTGAAACGCTGGCTCTCTTTATGAGCTGGGTACTGGATACTGTCGCCCATAAGAAATTCGTTGCTCATTTGTATGACCCCTTTGAACTTTATTTATAAAGTAGAATTAATTACATTGGCTCAAATGTCATTTAACACGGGTGAATGAACAATATTTGGGTTAATTGTATGACTGTTTGAGTCTTGAATTTGCTTTAATTTTTTTAGATTGACATCTGGGTCACGAATATATAAATTTATTGACAATGACACTGTTAAATAATAAGTCATTAGTGATAATATTAGCAGAGGAGCCATAGATTGCATAAATATAATGTTATACGATTGATAAAAATCGATGCAAAAGTACAGGAAAGATAAAAGCAACAATAGAATAGAGAATGAAAAATAAAAAACTTGTTTCAAAAAAACCAGATCAAAAGAGCTCAAGAATTCTGCACACAGACACCGCAGGTTCCCCTGCAATCTTGGGGATTTATTCCAAGGATTTTGAAGTTTTAGAGAACAACTTAACAGAATTAGCACTTGCCGCATTTATAGATGAAGAAAAAGGCAAAATTGGGCAACATTAGAGAAATTCATTAAGAATGTTTTCCTGGACTTGAGTAGCGAATGTACTCAAATCCAATAAGTAGAATCAAAAAATATACATAGAAATAAAAATAGTAAACTGCTGCAGTGCATAGAAAAATGGATAATTTTGAAAAAAATATTGCGGGAATATATGTGAACAGAAAAACCTTAATAATGAATATATGATATGAAAAGAGCGAAAGAATAAAAAGGATGAGGAAAAATAGTAACTCTCCCGAAAAACTTGAGAAATATAATAATTTTTTTAAACTATAAGCCGGATGACCCGAATGACCGGAAAAAAAATTCCTTCAGACCTGCTGACCATTATCGGTCTTGTACTCCTTACCGATCTCTTTGTGCTCATGCCCGGATTAAGTGAAACTGTGTTCCGCAATATCCTTGGCCTGCCTCTTGTACTTTTCCTTCCAGGATATGCCCTGATAGCTGCGCTTTTTCCCGCAAAATCAGACCTTGACGGTATTGAAAGAACAGCTCTTTCTTTCGGGTTGAGTATTGCAGTAGTACCCCTGATCGGTCTTGGGCTTAACTATACTCCCTGGGGAATAAGGCTTATACCAATCCTGATAAGCCTGTCAGTATTCACAATTATAATGTGCGGGTTTGCATACCTGAGGCGGGCACAACTTTCCGAAGCCGACGCCTTTGATGTGCCCTTCAGGAAGATAGCACTTGAACTTAAATCAGAAATTCTGGAAAAACCCGAACCAGGACTCGACAGGGCTCTTACAGTCATTCTGGTTTTATCCATTCTACTCTCTGTTACGACTCTTGTTTATGTTATAATTAGCCCAAAAGAGGGGGAACACTTTACAGAGTTCTACATTCTGGGGCCTGAAGGGATGGCTGACAATTACCCGACAAACTACACACTCGGAGAAAGCGGGAAAGTAATTGTTGGTGTAGTAAACCATGAGTACATGCCTGTAAACTACACACTTGAAGTGAAGCTTGAAAATCAATCTCTTTCCCTGCCTGAAAATATGCAGTATATCTCACTTACCCACAATGAAACCTGGGAAAAAAATCTAACCATTACTCCTCCGGTTGAAGGAAAGAACATGAAACTTGAGTTCCTGCTCTTCAACGAGACCAACAAAAAAACACCTTATAGGGATCTCCACCTCTGGATAAATGTAAACTCAACAAAAAAACTTGAGGCATAAAAACTAAAGGAAGTTCTAAAAGGCAAGGAAAAAGTCCAGGCATAAGATTCGGTTCAGATACTAGCTCAGATAAGTAATAAACGAAGTGATAGTTTTTCAAGGATTAATGCCTGCAAGGGTCTAATCACTTATTAAATTAAAGGCATATTAATTATTTAATAACAAAAGCTGGAATCTAAACAAAAGAGTCTGAAATATGGAAAATAAATCAGAACTGAACCTTAAAGAGAGATCTTTTTTACTTGTAGATAAAAATAAACAGTATTTTGTGGAGAAAAAGCCTGAAAATATATTTTTCTGTCTTTTAGGGGTTCAAGAAAGTTGAAATATTTCTAGAAGAACAAAAGACTATAGAAAAAACTTTATACAACATGAACAATAAAAACACCATAGAAAAAATCTAATCGTTCTTTATCTCCCAACATCTAAGAATAAACAAGCAGAAAAAACATTTAATAAAAGATACACAGATAGATCCGAACTCGTCCCAATTTGGAAGAGGAGCAATTTCCGTGCAAAAACTAATCAGTTCCTGTAAAAAGCAAAAAACACTGGATATTTTAATTATCATTTCGGTTCTGACTCTGGCCTTACTGGCAATTTCGCCTCAGGACGCTTCTGGCAGCAGCCTGGAATTATACCCTTCCTCGGACACAGGAACCTTTTCGGAGCAGATTCATGCAGAGAACTTGTCAGAGACAGAAGATTCTGGAGCTACGACCCCTTATGAATCTTCCAACCCGTTTTCTAAGATAGGGCAATATATAGATATTTTATATACAGTTGGAGGTATTGGAGCAGCAGTCCTGATCCTTATTGGATACTTGCATATAACTTCTGAAAGTCACGAGGCTGCAAAAAAAACCAAGAAAGACTTCATTTTACCAAAAATATGGAAAACAGTCGAGTCTGAAGAAGTTGATGAGGAAAAATTAAAAATTAAGAAACTCAGGATTCTTACTGCAGCTCCTGTACTGGCCATAATCCTTGCAGAACTCCTTATCTATTCAGGCAGGATGGGAGCAGCTGTCTGGATACATATAGGGATTGTCATTGCTCTCTCTCTTTCTGACATATTCTTAAAATCCCCAGAGATACACAGAATATATCAGGCATTTATGCTTCTGCCAGTGCTCAGGTTGATCAACCTTTCAATGCCAGTCTTTTTTGAAACTACTCTTTATACATTCGTTTTTGTCTACAGTCCCCTTGCAATTCCTGTGGTAGTCATTATACTACACCAGCGGGACTCCCTTGAGCAGATAGGAATAACCATGAAGCATTTCGTACCTTATATGCTTATTTCGATTCCTTTGAGCTTTTTGCTGGGGCTTGGAGAGTATTTCACCATTCGATCAGGTTACCTGATCCCGGACCTGACTTTTGAAAATCTGCTTAAACTTACCATTGTAATGGTCTTTTTCGTAGGGCTTATCGAAGAACTGATTTTCAGATCAATTCTGCAAAGCAGACTCGAAAAGGCTCTCAGCGTGTGGGAAGCCCTGTTAATTACAAGTATTATGTTCGGGATGATGCACTCAGGGTACGGTACTTTTCAGGAAATTCTCTATACAGGCTTTGTCGGATTTATCATGGGACTTGCTTTCTACAAAACAAAGAGTTTGCCCTTTGTTGCTGTACTTCACGGCTTTGTCAACGTTTTCCTTTTCGGGATCCTGCCTCACCAGCTGGGAATCTTGCCTTTCACATGAACTTTTGGAAAGCTTGTTTCAAAACGACTTTCAATTCTTCCAGGCCAATACTTCAGAATAGAGAAATCAAGATCAATAAAAATGACTGGAAGACCTGCTTTTGTTCAAAAACATGATCAGCAGAGTTTTGAAACTATCTCAATGAAAAAATTACCTTATTTTTTAGAAAAATATTCCAGAATATCAGATACAAGGACTTATTTCTTCCTCTTTCCCCATATTTCCCTATATATCTATATTTTCAGAAGGAGTTGTTTCTGAAATGTTCTGAATTCTCTGGTGATTCTATATTGAAAAGAAGTCTAAAAGTGGAAAAAATGTAGCTTTAGTCAAAATTTGAAGTCATCAGATAATCTGGGCTACCTTGAAAACAACAATTGCAGCAAAACTGAAGAGTAAAGGAACAATTGGCAGATTAAAAGAATTGCTAAGACGTACGTTCCAGTACTTGGATGCAGAAAGGACTTCCTTGAAAGAAAGAAGAGCTATCAGCCCAACAACTACAGAGGATCCATACTGAGGAAGTCCTGGGGACGTAACCATGGAGATGACAGTTGAAGAGATAGCACTGGATGAAATTATACTTAGAAGCATGAAAACCTCTCTTAACATTAGAACATAATCGAGTAGTGAAAATCATTGGTATAATAATATACTATTGACATAGCATTAGAGCAATAGCATAATATTACAACATATTATAAAACATTTTTCCCAATTCCCAAACTTTTAGAACGTGTTAATTCTTGCCATCCAGTTAGGGTACGAAGAAACAGTTTAAAAATAAAGATGAAGAAAGGAATAGTGATAAAATCCGAAGATATTTTTAGGCTAGAAGACTGCTTGACTTGAAGCACACAAATAAACATCAAGAGATTGAAAACGTCATGTAGAAGAAACAGAGATTCCAAAAAAGCTGAACGTCAAAAATTGAGATTAATTAAAAAGTAGAACAAAAAGAATAGGAAGTACAATTGTAGAAATTATGCCTTATGCCTCTTTATACTGCCATTAAAAAGTAACTAAATAAATTCGATATACATCTATTTTCAGTCTCTACACATCCATAGAAATTCCTGAGCAAGAATGAAAAAAGAAAAACATAGTATAAAAAGTTTATGCTTGAAATAAAGAGACAAGTAGTGAATAAAAAACAAAATTTTGAGGGAAATTGAGTAAAGGGTAATCAAAAATAAGAAGTGAAAATTTCACTGGCTCACCCCAAAGAAAACTAGCTGATATTCAACTGAAATTAAATGACTGCTTCTATAACCTTGTAAGAGACAATTGCAGCAAAACTGAAGAGCAAAGGTAAAATTGTCTGATTAAAGGAACTTTCAAGGGACTTGTTCCAGTGTTCAGATGCTGAAAGGATCTCCTTTAAAGAAAGGAGGGCTATCAAGCCGACAACTACCGACGCACCATGAGGAGGGAGCCCGGGACTTGTAATCATAGAAACAGCACTTGAGGAAATAGCACTCGATGAAATAATACTTAACAGCATACGATACCTCCCATAAATATTTGAGTAGCTTAACTCAAAACATCACAAAGTTATTCATACAAATGAGATTCATACTATAAAAAGATTATCTAATAGTTAAATAATTAGAATACAATAGAATTATTAGAATACAAGATAGCACATAAAAATCAAACATATTTAAGATCCCACTTTCCGCAGTAATTTTTCGCATATTCGCATTTTTTTCTGCTATCGATTTTCAATAAAACGTAGATTTATTGGACTTTTATGCAGGAGGTAAAGCAGCTATACGGTGTATCGAAAGATACCAAAAAACGACATCATTCAATTTTCACCAAGTTCCATTAAAAGTCCAAATTATTTCTATTATTTCAAAAACGCTATCAGGAAAAATATTGATTTTTGAAAAAAATACTGCGGAATGTAGATAAGATGTATGAGAGGAGAAAAATCAATAATTAAATGGTGATTTATGATCTCAAATCATAGTTAATCGATCAAGATGCTCAAAGACTTTACAATGGATACCAAGAAGTAAGAGATAAACATTTAATAACATTACTGAGAGAGTTTCTAGAGAAAATAGTGAGAGAGTATCAGCAGAGAACAAAAAACCACCTTAGAAAAAATAAATAAGCTCACTAATAAAAAATTAATGAGTGGGTAAATTTAGGGTATCAACAAAGTATAGGGAACAACATATAAGAATTTATATTTAAAAGAGATCTAATCTAGTTTACAGCGAATAAAAATTAACACAAAAATCACAAAAATAAAATTTCAAAAACATCTCAAACCATCATTTTTATAAATAACTGACAGTTAAATTGTTCAAAAAATTTAAATACTTACATACCAAAAATAATGAGCATATCCTAAATTTAAAGGAGTAATTCCCGTGATAAAATCCACTCGCCCTCATAAAAGGCGAAAAGAAAATGCCTTTATGATTGCCTCTCTTTCGGTTCTTATTCTTGTTCTTATTCAACTAACAATTTCACCCGCGGCTGCAGCAGTTAGAAGCTGGGAAATATCCCCTGAAGAACCTGTTACTGGAGATACTCTTCAAATAAAAGGAAGCGCATCTCCGGAAGAAGAGGTTGAAGTACAGGTAACTTTTGAAAAGAGAGTCCAGGCATCCGGGGGGACTTACGAGTATACACTCGAAGATGTGAAAATCCCGGAAGGGTTCAATAACCGCTTTACGGTTCAGGCAAGTGAAGCCAATAACCTCAATGTCAGGGTAAAAATGCTGATCTGGATAACTAAAAGTTCAGAAGCTTCCGGAAACATTGCAACTGTAACGCAGTCAAGTGTACCTCCAGGAACTTATCAGATAAAGATTGATGGAGACGCTAAAGAAGAAACTTCTACTGTGAACTTGAAAATTACAGCTGTTCAGCAGGTTAAAGCAGATTCAAACGGGGATTTTAGTTACTCATATAATACAAAAGCTGTTCCTCCAGGAGACTTTGAAGTAAGCGTTGGAGGCATCACAAAAGAGGTAACCCTTCAGAAAGAAGAAACTCTAGCTATGACATCGGATTATTCATCACAGGAGACAGAAGCTGTTACAGAACAAACTCCTTTAGAAACCCAGGAAGAAACGGAGAAAAATACCAAAGAGGTATTGAACAAAGATCAAGGCGCTGAACATGTAGAAGACAAAGAAGTTCAGGAGCCTCAGGCTTTTGAAAAAACAGGACTTTCCGTGGATACAGTTTACTTGGCGGGAGGAATGGTGGCCGCAGTTCTAGTTCTTGTTCTGAATTTAAAAAGAAAATAAAACAAGAAACGCGCACGATATTCTTCGAATAACATACCCAAAGAATGAAAGTACTTGAAAGTACTTTCATGCCAATTCAGCCAGAAGGAATGAAAAAATTTACTATCGAAAATGATAAATTAAAAAATTTAATGGGGAAAAAATGGAGGTATTTAATTGAGAAAAAGTTTGTTAATTCTTATATTGGCAACATTCATCTTAACTGTACCAGCAATGGCAGGAAGCGAAAAAACAGATGCAAAGTCAATTGGAAATTTAAATTTTACTGACAAAGTGGTTTACTTCCTAGACCATACGAACGATCCAGCAGAAGGAAACTGGATCACGATGGGATTCCAAAACGAGGAAAAAGGGGTTAAACTTCCTGAGCCAATAAAACTTACATATAATGGTCCGAAACATAAGGATTATGGCGGAGCATCCGGGACGCTGAATAAAGAAGAAAATGAAAGTTACACGATAAAATATCCTTCAACTTCTTCTTATACTATCCTTCCTGTTTTTCTTCCTGATGAAAATGTGACAATGAGTTTCCATGGAGATTCATACCTAAAGGGACAGAACGTGGAGATTTATCTTTTCAAGCTGACCCAAAACTGTGCACAGAAGCTTCTTGACTCCTTGTTGGCAGGAGATATAGGGAACTTAAATACCCTCTTCAAAGACAGTGTGGGCGAAAAGTACGAAAAACACTTTATTACGCTTGATAACTACGGTGATATATCAGACTATGATCTTGGATGTCTCGATGCAGGTAATTACTGCATAGTTATGGTTCAGAAAAATGAAGACGAAAGTCTGACAGTCCTGTCTTCAACAGTCTTTATAGTTACAGAATACGAACTGTGTATTTCATCCTCATCAAGTATAGTAAAAGGAAATAACCTGAATATAACTATGTCACTGGAAGGAGCCCCTTACAACAACTACAGCTACGGAGCTGTACTCATAAGAGAGCAGGCATACAAAGCAAACATAGAAATCAACTCTAATGGTACAAAAAACGGAACTTCAATCATAGTTAATGACATAGATCTTGTTGATGAGTTTGACATTAATTCCTCAAACTACAGATCAAAATTAACCAAAAAAGAACTCCAGACAGAAATCCAGACCTTTATAGGGGAAGGAAAAGGTACGATATCAATAGGAGAATCTGGACAGAATAAACTGTCACTTACTGCATTCGATCTTCCTGTGGGAAGCTATTATCTCTTTGTGGGTGCATATAGCCCTGGAAAAGGTCTTGTAGGACTCTCTCAGAAAGATATTGAGATCAGATCAAAAGCGAGTTCAAAGAAAGATAATGATGAAGAAGAATCCTCTGAGTCTGAAGAGAATATAAAAAGAAAAGATTCCTGCAAGAAGTTTGTTTCAAAAGACAAGAGAATAAAGTTTGAATTTAATAACTCAGCCACTCCTATCAACTATATTATTTTTACCTCCAAAAACACAGCAGGTAACATAAAAGCTACTGTTGAGGAATTGAAAGGGAAATCTTCACTTACCTCTATAGAGCCTGAAGGAGTGGTCTACAAATATATAAATATCTGGGTTGGAAACAGCGATTTTGCAAATTCGAAAAATATAAAAGATGCTATTGTAGGCTTCAAAGTGGGCAAGGAATGGATTGATGAAAGCCATATAAATATTGATACAATAACTCTGCAGCATTACAGCAAAGACCAGTGGAACTCCCTTGAAACGGAAAAAATAAATGAAGACGATAAATATGTCTATTTCGAAGCCGAAACTTCTAGCTTCTCTCCGTTTGCAATTACAGCTAGCAAGAATATCCTTGAGAACGAAGAAAAGACTGTAAATGAGGACCTGTACACTTCAGAATTTGGACAGCAGGACAACTCAGAACTGGTCATGGAATCCAAGATGCCTTCAAAAGAAAACAGAAGCCTATGGTCAAAAGCTGCCAGTATCTTTATAGGTTTCCTTGCAATCATCCTGATAGGGGTATTTTTAAGGAGAAAAGCAGATCTGAAAAAATGACGATGCGAACTCTGAAAAGTAAATAAGAACAGGAGAAATGGGTTCTCCTGTTTAAATTCTTTTTTTAGATACTCTGATTATTAACAGTTGTAAAAAGTCAAGCTTTACACTTAAATAAGGCTTTTTAATCCTTCTTCCAGCTCGATTTCACCTTTCCACCAGCTGGCAATTTTTGAAACATCTGCCCTTGAGTCCCTGACATCTCCTGCCCTTGACCCGGCATGTATAATCTTGCTTGAAGAGCCGGTCAGCTCAATAATGTTCTCAGCAAGCTCCAGAACTGTCACACTTTTTCCCATAGCCACATTAAACACCTGACCATCTCCATGTTCAAGGGCTGCCACATTTGCCCTGACAACATCTCTTACATGAACAAAGTCCCTGCTCTGAAGTCCGTCGCCGTAAATAACAAGGTCTTTTCCTGCTTTTGCCCTTTCCAGGAAAATGGGGATCACGGCTGCGTATGGAGACTTTGGATCCTGGCGGGGCCCATAGACATTAAAGTAACGTAAACAGGTAGTCCGAAGTCCATGAACTTCATAAAACATTCTTGCCAGGAATTCTCCGTCAAGTTTGGAGATTGCATAAGGTGAAGCAGGCTCAGGATACATATCCTCGCTTTTAGGAAGTACAGGATTATTTCCATAAACTGCGGCTGAGGATGCAGTTACAAACTTTTCGACTCCTTCCTTTACGCAGGCCTGCAATACATTAAGCGTTCCAAGAGTGTTTATCCGGAAAGCTTCAACCGGCTTTTCACAGCTAAGCGGCACTGATACAAGGGCAGCTTCATTGAAAACGCAATCCATACCTGAGATCGCCTTTTCGACCGAAGAGGGATCACAGATATCCCCCTGAATGAATTCGACGTTTCTGTGCTGAGGGATATTTCTGGAAAAACCGGTAGTGAGATTATCAAGAATCCTTACACTATGCCCTGCTTCTGCAAAATACTCAGCTATATGGGAGCCTATGAAACCTGCTCCTCCTGTAATCAGCACTTTCATGCTTCGAGAAAAGGAAAAAGTACAAAATATAATTTTCTGTGCAGGCTTAAAGCATTTCAATAAGAAATATCTAAAGAAGATAGAGAACTAATTACTATCAGAATGATGTTCTCTCAGAAGCGAAAATTTTTCATAGAAAGACACCTTATGGATACAGGGGAATCAAAAAATTGGGAATCGTGGTTTTACAACAAACGGGCATAAACTAGAATTTATAACAGAAGTTTACCGCATAACTTGAAGGTATGGAATAACTTCTCAAAATATCAATTTCAAAGTATTCGCTTATTGGGTGTTTTTAGGAAATTGATTCCATAGTTGACATTCCTTTAAACCTTACTTCCCATATTTTAAGCGCATAATTTTCATAATCTTTTTGAGTTCTCC
>NZ_DAOOUJ010000085.1:0-4959 GCF_035390745.1 Methanosarcina sp.
CCTGAGGCACTGCACTCCTTATGCTATTCCTGGAATCAGTACTGCAAAGAAAAAATAATGGAATGTGTAAGGAATTGATCATACTTTCTTATTTTTAATAGTGGGGGATCGTGGATTTCTTCTTAATAAGGGTTTTCATCCTGAAAAACATTGTTAATAAATTTTACTGTTAACTACCTGTTAAATTTTATTTTTTTCTTTTTTCTTTTTGAATTTTTTTCTACAATCGGTTTATTCTTCCTTTTTCTTTGTCAACTTGTCTATTTTATGCAACAGTTATTTTTTTCGAGAATTCTGAAAAAATTATTGAGAGAGCCTCTCATTTTACTGTCACAAAAAGACTAATTTTTGTCACGTTACTTTATATATAAGTTCGATAATTCTTTATACAATGTAAAATTAAGTGTAAAGATGAGGGAAAATGAGCGAGATTAAAATTTGTGAAGTTAGGTGTCCAAACTGTAGGAAATGGTTCAGTTCAAAAATTGCTCAATTTGAAGACGCAGAAACATTCAAGCATGCTATAACTTACAAAAATGCAGAACCGTGCCCGTACTGTAAGTCAATGATTTCTCATGATAAAGAAATCATGAGATTCCTGGAAAAAGATAACACTGGTAAAGTTATCAAAGAAACCAGGTGCATATATAACTTTTAATCTATGCAGAAACTCTCTCAAATAGTGAACTCTGCAATAGGGAATATCCATTAATTTAAACTGAGTTGCCTGGTAAATCTTTACTAATTTATCTTCGCCTCTTACAGCTGATTTAATTGGTTTCCTATTAAACCAATTTTTCAGCAAACATTTCATTTTTTTCAATTCCCTCCGGGTATCTGGAATGCATAATCCCAGAAAGAATTAAATTTCAGAACCGAATTCAATAAGAGAATAACAAAAGGGGCTGTTACATGTAATTACGGCATGCCCCTGCTCTGGCTGTACTTATTTTGTTAAGACATCTTTACACATTCTTGAGATTAAAACGCTCTCTATTGATTCATCAAGTTTCAATGCTCAGGATATTATCATCCACTTCAACTCTTTAAATCGAGATTCATGCGCTCATTCCATACTTATCTAAATGAAATTTATAAAAGTCACTTCTTTATGTGAAGACCAAGTATAAAGGCTATAGAAATAAGATCATAGAAATAAAAAAGAGATTTTTAGAGGCATCTCATCTCAAACTCGATGGTGAAGGACCGGACTAATTGGATGGCAAAAAATCATTATTACCGGAGTTTGGATGGGAGCTGCACTTGCATTCCTTTTATCCGCATACTGTGCCAGAGTTGATCGCAGGAGAGTATTATGAGCATCCTGCAATCACTGACAACCGCCATCATGAAGCCTCCCGGGCAAATGAAATATCTTAAAAGGTGAGCGCTATGGAAATCCAGCTTGATCAGATTATCCCATATCGTCAGACGGCTAAGGATGTTTTAACAGCACTCGATACGGATGCACGGAACGGCTTGAGCGAAGGTGAGGCGCGTGCGCGGCTTGACAGGTATGGCAGGAATGAACTGATGGCAGAAAAGCCCGTGCCTGCGTGGAGAAAATTCCTGGAGCAGTTTCAGGATGTGCTCGTCGTCCTGCTTCTTGCCGCAACACTGATTTCGGTATGGCTGTGGCTTTATGAGCGTGATTCGGCACTTCCTTACGAAGCGATTGCAATCTTTGCTGTTGTCCTGCTTAATGCTATCATGGGCTATATTCAGCAGTCACGGGCCGAGGAGGCGATGGCTGCGCTGCGCCAGATGACAGCGGCACATGCCAGTGTTGTCAGGGAAGGCACGCGGCAGAGCATTCCGGCGACCGAGGTTGTGCCAGGCGACATAATAATTATCGAAGAAGGCAACACTATCCCGGCGGACGCCCGGGTGATTCAATCAACTGCGCTCCAAACTGCCGAAGCAGCACTGACAGGTGAGAGCCTGCCTGTTTTAAAGGATGATCTCCCTATTGCGGAAGAGGTCGGGCTCGGCGACCGTGACAATATGATTTTTAGCGGCACTGTGGCTGTCTACGGGCACGGGCGTGCAGTGGTCACGGCAACGGGAATGCAGACCGAGATGGGTCGAATTGCTGGGATGCTCAAAGAAACTCCCATAGAAACCACGCCTTTACAAAAAGAACTTCACCGCGTTGGCAAACTTCTCGGAATCATCGTTATCGCCATCGCCGTTGTGATAATCACAACGATAATTACGGTCGAACATGTGAGAGGTTTCTCAGCCCTTTTTGATGTGCTTATTTTAGGTGTGGCTCTAGCGGTTGCGGCAGTGCCGGAAAGCCTTCCTGCGGTGGTGACTGTTGTCCTCTCTCTCGGCGTGAAGCGCATGGCACAGAAAAATGCCATCGTCCGCCATCTTGCAGCTGTCGAAACACTCGGTTCGGCAAATGTTGTCGCCTCCGATAAAACGGGTACGCTTACGAAAAACGAGATGACTGTATTAACAGTCGTAACCGCAAGTGGGCGCGTAAATCTGGACGGTACGGGTTATTCCCCCGAAGGTGACGTTCACAGGGAAGGAGGAGGGGAAATTGATGGTGCTCTCCAGTTTGAGTTCGTACGTGCGCTTGCAGCCGCCGACCGTGCCAGCAACGCTGTTCTGCATGAGCGCAACGGGCGCTGGGCGGTACACGGAGATCCTACTGAAGGAGCATTAATTGTAGCGGCGCGCAAAGCCGGGCTGGAAGCTGAGGCACTCAATGCACGGCTGGAACGCATCGGAGAAGTGCCTTTCTCCTCGGAGCGTAAATTGATGAGTACGGTTCACAGTGACTCCGAGCAAAAGGAAAGACTGCTTGCCTTCACCAAAGGCGCACCGGACGTACTGCTTGCCCGCTGTACGCAGGAGCTTGTAGGAGATGAGATCAAACCTCTCACCGAAGAACGCCGCGCAGAAATTTTGAAGATCAATGAAGAACTTGCCGGTGAAGCCCTGCGAACACTTGCGGTATCTTTCCGCACGCTGCCAAAGGACGCTCTGAGACAGGCAGAGTTTGATGGTGAAGGCGTCGAGAAAGACCTCATCTTCCTGGGACTGATCGGTATGATCGATCCGCCGCGCAGAGAGGCAAAGGACGCAGTTGCACGCGCTATGGCGGCGGGGGTTCGCCCTATTATGATTACAGGCGACCATCCTAAAACCGCCACAGTTATTGCTGCTGAACTCGGGATTCCCATCCACGGGGAGGCGGTCACGGGTGCGGAACTTGAGAAAATGCCTGAGGAAAAGCTTGACCGGACGGTTCAGGAAGTTTCGGTCTATGCGCGCGTTAACCCAGAACACAAACTCCGGATTGTAAAAGCGTTACAGCGCGCAGGTGCAATTGTTGCGATGACGGGAGACGGGGTCAATGATGCTCCAGCTTTGAAAACTGCAGACATCGGTGTGGCAATGGGTATTACTGGAACGGACGTTTCCAAAGAAGCCTCAGATGTTGTGCTTGCCGATGATAATTTCGCAACTATTGTTGCGGCTGTCGAAGAAGGGCGTGCGATCTTCTCCAATATCCGCAAGTTCCTGCGCTATCTTCTCTCTTCCAATCTTGGGGAAGTTATGATAATGTTCTTCGGCCTGCTGCTGGCAGACGTGATCGGTCTGACTGCCGAAAGCAGAACAGGAATAGTGCTGCCTCTGCTGGCGACCCAGATCCTGTGGATTAATCTTGTTACGGACGGCCCGCCCGCGCTTGCGCTCGGTGTTGATCCGGCGGATCCGGGACTCATGAAAGAACCTCCGCGCCCGCGCGAAGAAGGTGTGATCACTCACAGCATGTGGGCTGGAAATATCTTTACCGGTGCAGTTATGGCTGCCGGGACTCTGTTCGTACTTGATGCCAGCCTTGCCGGCGGGTTGATCGAAAGCACAGGCAGCCTGCGTTATGCGCAGACAATGGCCTTTAACACGGTGGTCTTCTTTTCACTGTTCGTCGTTTTCAATGCACGTTCTGACAAACAGAGCGCGTTTGTCGGGCTGTTCTCAAACAAATGGCTGTGGGGAGCAGTTCTGCTGTCAGTTTTGCTGCAGGTTATGGTTATCTACGTTCCATTTCTGCAGCAGGCATTTTCAACCGTGAGCCTGAGCCCCGGCGACTGGCTGCTCTGCATAACAGTAGCAAGTTCGGTGCTGTGGCTGCGCGAATTAAGCAAGATCTTCATACGTGCGAGGGAAAAAAGAACAAAAAAAGGTCTCAAGTGATCGAACACATTTCTTTTTTCCCCTGGAGAGACCTTACCGAATTGAACTCTCCATTTGTTTTAACCTGCATCCTCTGTTAATAACCTGGCTTTAGCCTGCTGTTTTCCTTCCCCCTCTGACTAAGAATATTTGTCTCTCCCACTTTAAATATTATTGAGAATATATATTATCATGAATATAATCATACTCAGGAGGACCGGGGATATGCAGGCTGAAGAAAAGGGAACGGGTACGGACAGTTGTGAAACTCAATTAAATGTGCCTCATCATCACGATAATAATCATAATTCCGGAGAAATGTCAGGAAACCCTCACGAGTCTCAAGGCGCAGGCATGCATAAGTCTCCTGGAGGTATTCCTCATGAAAACCATCAGAAAGCCCAGATCATGCGCACAGAAGAGAAATCTCTTGACCACGGGCAGCATGAAAAAATGAAACATGAAGGATATGAACAGCAAGAGGAAATGAAACACGAACAACACTCAGAGATGAAGCATGAACAGCATGAGGGAATGAAACACGAAAATCACGAAGGAATGGGTCAAGAAGGGCATGCACCAGCCGGGGGGAAAGGCCACAGTGACCATCACACCCATATGCTTGAAGATTTCAGAAAAAGATTCATCGTTTCTTTTATACTGACCTTCCCTGTTTTGCTGCTTTCTCCCATGATTCAGGGCTTTTTTGGCTTTGAGATTAGTTTTCCTGGTGCAGATTTAATCGTTTTCTTAATCTCTTCGGTT
>NZ_DAOOUJ010000085.1:5059-9971 GCF_035390745.1 Methanosarcina sp.
CTTTGAGATTAGTTTTCCTGGTGCAGATTTAATCGTTTTCTTAATCTCTTCGGTTGTCTATTTCTACGGCGGCTACCCGTTTCTTAAAGGGATAAAGCAGGAGCTTTCTGAAAAGTCTCCCGGAATGATGACCCTTATAGCCATAGCAATCACTGTGGCTTATTTTTACAGTTCTGCTGTGGTCTTCGGGCTTCACGGTGAGGTCTTTTTCTGGGAACTGGTAACTCTTATCGATATCATGCTTCTCGGGCACTGGCTTGAGATGCGTTCTGTTATGGGGGCTTCAAAGGCACTTGAAGAGCTTGTCAAGATAATGCCTTCGGTTGCTCACCTGAGAAAAAACGGCGAGACTGTGGATATTGCTGTGGACCGGCTGAAAATTGGGGATAAGGTTCTGGTCAAGCCCGGGGAAAAAGTTCCTGTTGACGGGACTGTTATAGAAGGGACGAGCAGTGTAAACGAATCCATGCTTACCGGGGAGTCAAAGCCTGTCACAAAAAATCCGGGAAATGAAGTCATAGGAGGTTCGATCAATGGGGAAGCGGCTTTTGTTGTGGAGGTCAAAAAAACGGGAAAGGATACCTACCTCAATCAGGTTGTCGAACTTGTCAGGGCAGCTCAGGAAAGCAAATCAAAAACCCAGGATCTGGCAAACAGGGCTGCACTGTATCTTACGATCATAGCCCTGTCTGTTGGTACCCTGACTTTTGTCCTGTGGATTCTTTTCGGGCAGGCTCCTGTTTTTGCACTCGAAAGAGCGGTTACTGTAATGGTCATCACCTGCCCTCATGCTCTCGGGCTTGCAATCCCGCTTGTGGTTGCTGTTTCAACTTCCCTCGCAGCAAAGTCGGGGCTCCTTATCAGGGACAGGCAGGCGTTTGAAAAAGCCCGCAGCCTTGAGGCTTTAATCTTTGACAAAACAGGCACTCTTACTGAGGGCAGGTTTGGGGTAACGGACGTAGTTTCTCTTTCAGGCGAGGATGACAAAACGGACGAAAAAATTAATGAAGAGAAGATCCTCAGCCTTGCAGCCTCCCTTGAAGCCAGTTCTGAACACCCGATTGCACGAGGAATTCTTGAGAGTGCGAGGGAAAAAGGAATAGAACCCTTGCCAGTCGAAAAGTTCAGTTCCATTCCCGGGAAGGGAATAGAAGGAATAATCGAAGGGAACAAATATTTTGTAGTAAGCCCCGGTTACCTTGAAGAAGCCGGAATCAACCTGAAAGACGAGAAGATTGAAGAAATCAAGGAACAGGGAAAAACAGTTGTGTTTCTGATTGAAGGGGAGAAGGTACTTGGAGCCCTTGCACTTGCCGATATTGTCCGAAAGGAATCAAGGGAAGCCATTTCGAAACTTAAAGGGATGGGCATAAAATGCCTGATGCTTACAGGGGACAACCGATTTGTTGCTGCCTGGGTATCAAGGGAACTTGAGCTTGACGACTACTTTGCAGAAGTCCTTCCGCATGAAAAAGCAGCAAAAGTTCAGGAAGTCCAGAAGCAGTATGTTACCGGAATGGTAGGGGACGGGGTCAATGATGCTCCCGCCCTTGCCCAGGCTGATGTGGGGATAGCTATAGGTGCAGGCACGGATGTTGCAATCGAAACCGCAGATATCGTGCTGGTTAAAAATGACCCTAGGGATGTTTTATACATTATTGAGCTTTCTAAAAGGACGTATTCTAGGATGTACCAGAACCTTCTCTGGGCAACCGGGTACAATGTTTTTGCAATTCCGCTTGCAGCAGGAGCGCTCTATGGGTACGGTATTTTACTGAGCCCTGCCGCAGGTGCAGTTCTCATGAGCCTCAGTACCGTAATTGTAGCTATAAATGCAAGAGCTTTAAAGATGGGGTGATTTGATTTTCGGAATATTTTTCAGATTGAAAAAGATTCTGGCTCTGACAGCCACGGTGCTTGCAGCAGCCAGATTTATCTCAAAGCATACGCGGGGAAAAAGCAGAAAATAAAGTGGTTTAAGCCTGATAATTTTGATCAGTACTCTAAATCTTTCTCAAACCGCCTGAGCCTGAAATTAAGCAAAAATACTGTATAAATTACCATTCCTGCAAGCAAAAAGGCTCTTCCTGCAAACATTTCATATAAAAGCCCTCCGAGGATCAGCCCTGTTATGCTTGCAAGCCCTGCGAAACCGCTGGCAAACCCCTGTACAGTACCCTGATATCTTTTCCCTGCGATTTTTGACAAAAGTGATAGGAACGAAGGCCACATAAGTCCGTCTCCCAGTGCGAAAAATCCTGTTGCAAGGTAAGTAAGAAAGAGATCTCCGGGAATAAGCAGCAGAAAATTTGTGCCGAGCATCAGGCTTCCAAATATTATAAGTGAGGCATCCGAATATCTTTTTGAGAGCCTCGGGAGTATAGACCCCTGCACAATTATCAGAAGCCCGCTCAGGACAGCAAAGTAGATCCCCATTTCAACTATGCTCCAGTCAAGGGCTGCAATTGCGTGCAGTGGAAACGAGGTATAGAAAATATTGAAACCTAAAAAGATGAGGAAATAAAGGCTGAGCATATAGGGAATATTCGGGAGTTTAAAAACCTCTCTGAACGAAGGCTTTCCTGTGAACGAAGGCTTTCCTGTTTTCTCCCTTGCAGTCCAGCATTCCTTTATTCCGTAGCCAAAGAGTTTTCGCATATCTTCGGAATCTACAGGTCCCTCAAGCGAACACTCTTTGCTTTCGGGGATATAAAACATGATAACTGCGATCCCTATCAGTGAAATTGCTATTGCCCCCAGGACAGGAGCCGCTTCTCCATATTGAGTTACGCTCAAAATTCCTGCAAGAGCCGGACCTACTATGAACCCAAGATTTGAGGAAATCGACATTTTTCCGAAATTCCGGTTTCTGTCTTTTTCTTCTGTAATATCTGCAAGATAGGCATTGGCTACGGACACACTTCCTCCTGTCAGTCCGTCAAAAGCTCTGGCAAAGAAAAGAACTGCAAGGGGCAGGGTGAAGGTAAAAGCTCCCAGTACTCCGGAATCTACTTTAAGAAGGGTGGAGACCGGAAGAAAGAGAGCTGCAAGAAAGATAATCCATGAGAGAAGGGTTCCAATCTGGCTTAAGAGCAGGATCCTTTTGCGCCCGTAAATATCAGACCATCTTCCCAGAACAGGCGCACCTATTAGCTGGAAAGCAGGATACATCGAACTTGCAAGCCCGTAAATGAAAGCATTGCCTCCTAGCCGGTTCACGAGAAATACAAGGAATGGAAGAACAATGCTGAATCCGAGTACTCCTATGAAATTAACAGTAAGGAGAGGGAGAAGGGAAATACTCTCGCCGATCGGTTCAGGGCTATTTTCTTGATTTCTGCTTTCCTGACCTGTCTCCATATCTTCCGAGTTGTCTTCGGAAATATTTTCCTTTATATCTTCAGAAATTTTTCTCTCTCCTTCTCTCAACTAGATTTCAAAATTCTCGATAGCAGCCGGTTTTTAGATACACATAGAAATACTTTTACTGCTGGAACAGTTCATTTATTAATCCTTAGAATGTCCACCCAGCGCCTCTTCCTGCATCTCGGGCATTTCAGGTATTTTTTATTTCCACCGTTAGGACCAAGGAAGTTTTCCAGATTTGAAATTTCGAAGATTTCGCCGCATGTGGGGCACAGGTAAGCAAAATTTTTTGTGTGCCATATTACGAGCAGCAGAACTCCTGTGATAATTACCAGCAGCCAGAGATACCAGTAGTCAGGAAGCAAAAGTATGGTGGAGAGCCATATTACTGCAATAAAGAGAAAAATTGCTCCAGCCGTCCTGTACCAGTCTTTTTTAGTAGTTTCCCCATATTTTTTTGCGTTCATAACGGGTTCCACCCATATTCCAGTTTTCTGTTTTTAATTTTTATGCAGAAAATAAGGCTCCAGAGTTACTTAACGTTTCTATGAAATCCGATGGTAACAAAATTAAACGTATATGCTGACTAAAATAAGAGAGGCATCATGACAAAAGCTGCAGCTAAAACAGGGGTGAGCCCAACAGCAATGGTTGCTCTCGAGCAATATTTTCCTGAGAAGCAACGCATCATCGAAGACAGCATAGCTTATCGAATACTGCCTTTCAGCATGAGGGCCTTTGTATGGCTTGTGAAGTCTGATCTGGGCCGGGCCTGGATGGTCCGGGCAACCGAGAAGGAAGCTCCAGGTCTCTGGGGCGGTATGCTGTGCAGAAAAAGGTACATAGATGAGAAACTGACAGACTCGGTAAATCAGATTAACGCGCTTGTTAATCTTGGTGCTGGCTTTGATACGCGGGCATATCGGCTTTCAGTTCTATCTGACATGCCGGTCTGGGAAGTTGATCTACCTGAAAATATCCAGTCCAAGCAGGTCAGGCTGTGTAAGTTGTTCGGAAAGGTCCCATCCCATGTCAGGCTTGTGCCGATAGACTTCGATCGCGAAGATCTGGGCTCCGTTCTGGCGTCACACGGCTACTCTGCGGACAGGAGGACGTTTTTCATATGGGAGGCTGTCACACAATATCTGACTGAAGCCGGCATCAGGACAACCTTTAATTTTCTGGCTAAAGCCGAGAGTGGCAGCCTCCTGGTTTTCACATATGTTCGCAAAGACTTTCTTGATGGCCGGGTCATGTACGGCTGGGAGAAGATTTACAAAAAGTACGTGAAGAATAAGATATGGCTTTTCGGGATGGACCCGGAAGCTTGGCCGGGTTTTCTTGAAGGTTGCGGCTGGAAAATAGTCGAACACCTCGGTTACGAGGAGCTTGCTGAGCGGTATATAAAGCCTACCGGAAGGGAACTTGCTTCTACGCCGGTCGAAAGGATAATTTATGCAGAGAAAGTGTAATCAACTGTGTATGTTCAACTCATGCGTCATCGGTTAAGCGTTAGACAAGCTCTTCTCTATGTGTTTTTATATAA
>NZ_DAOOUJ010000086.1:0-9835 GCF_035390745.1 Methanosarcina sp.
CAGTGTGCGGCCATGAGCATATCAATGAGAGTGAAGAAATAGTTAACCGGAGAAACCATGTTGTCTGACCATAAGATGCAATTTTAAGCAGAAAAGAACCGTTTTTGTCCGAACTGTTACCTGTATCTCTATACGATTGAAACTACGATTGAAACAAAAATTAAAAGAGCCAGAAATAACAGACTCCTGCCCTTTATTCTGAATCCGTGGGTCAGTATTTTTGGCACAATCAATTTAACTCCACTGCATCCCTTCTTCCACAAACGTTATTCTTCAGGCGCGTCTGGCTCAATTATGTTATCCAGAATGAAACCGGGTATTAGAAAGAGAAAACCCATGACAAACTGATATAGCTGCTCCATAAAAAGCCCATATATAAATAGTAAAAATCCTGACATCAAAAATAGCACACTGAGAAAATAGATCTGAAGCTCTTCAACTCCCAGATTTGAAACTTCAGAGAAGACATCATTGAGATATTTCTTCACATATGGATTGTTAACGTTTGGAACAGGATTACCGGCATCCCCACTGCACAAATAATTTTGATTATTTCCCATTAAAATTTTCCCCATTAAAGTACTTTATAAATAAGGTTCTGTTTTTAACTTTAATAAAATATTATTATCTTTTAGAATTAAAAACTAATGTTCAGGCTGTCAAGCAGAAACTCAAACCTGGCAGATGAAATTGAAAAAGAGTTTTGTAAATTACTCATTATCATTAAAAAAGATGTATAACAATTTCTAATAAGAGCATAAGTTACAGAAAGTGCATCAAGCAGTTATAAAAAAATCAAGCGGTTGAAAAGGAGATACTGTAGTAGTCATTCCCTGCTTTTATTTCATAAGCCCCTTTTTCGTCAAGGAAATCAATCGTCCGTTCCCACTCCCCGGGGTCTGCACTTAAGTACGTTCCAGGGGACTCGATAGCTTTTTTCAGCATCGGATATTCGTCAAGTTCCTCTTCTGTCACGATAACAAATTGATCAGGTACGGACTCCAGCTTTTCTGCTTCGATCGACTTGGAATACTCGTGGCTGAGAGCCCCAAAGGCAAAAAAAGCTGCAGAAAGCAGGAGAAGAGGCACGAAAGAAACAGCAAATGCCCTGAGGATAAAAACTGGGGACCTTTCCTTTGAAATTAACAGCCCGCCTGCAAAAAGGGCACCATAAATCACGAACATAAGGTATATCGATGCGGGAGGGTGAATTCCCTGCAGAGCGAAACCGCTCAGGAAAAAAGTAATAATTCCGACAAGAACGAAAAGTGGATAGTTAAAATTTTTATTTCCGGGATGGTCCATGGGCATCTGCATGATATTAAGCCTTAAGATTATTTAATAATTCTTACTCTTCAAAAAACAAAAATACTTAAATAAGAAGAAACTTGAATGTTTCATGTCCATAACTAAAAAATAACGTCTAAAAAGAAAAATAATAAAAACATGAAAAAATTACGCCTTAAAGCACATACTTCCAGCCGTCTTTTTTCAGGCTTTTCCTGTGAACCTGATATCCGGGCATGAGTTCACCAACAAGATTCCAGAACCTTGCAGAATGATTCTTCTCCTTAACATGACAGAGCTCATGCACAACCACATATTCTAGCTGTTCAGGCGGAGCCATCATAAGCTGGAAATTGATCCTGAGGACATTGTCTGCAGAACAGCTTCCCCAGCGCCTCTTCTGGTGCTTTACCTTAAAAGCCGGAGGGTCTATTCTCAGCTTTTCCGAATAAGCTTTCAGGAACTTTTTTACCTCTGATTCGGCGCACTCACTGTAAAAGTTCCAGATCGCCCTTTTTACCAGGGCTGGCTTAAGTTCATCAGAAACTGATTCAGGAATAAGAACGGTAATTTCGGACCCCAAAAAAGAGACAAAAGGTTTTTTAATTCCCTCAGCAGGCAGGATTTTCAGGGAATATTCTCTTCCCATATAGAGATACTTTTCCCCATCTGCATATCGCTTCTCCTGGCAGGGAAGCCTGTTTGCCTCAAACCAGTCCAGCTTTTCCCATACCCAGACAGCCTTTTTCTGTACCATGTCGCTGATAGCTTCACGGCTAAGCCCATGAGGGGCTCTAAATTCCACTGTCAGGTCCGGGCGGACAACAATCGCTGCTTTTCTCCTCTTTTTGCTGTACACTATTTCGTAGTTTATCGTTCTGCCGCAAGCTTTGATGCTGTCGTTTTTTCTCATAATCTGTCTCACGCCTGAGTTCTGAGTTTTATCCAGCTTTATATTTAACTTTGTTTAAACACCCGAGTTGCGCTTCCCGAGTTGCGATTCGGGAGCCCGCCGTCCGTTTCACTCGCTTCGCTCGCTCAAGCAGACTAATTTAGAAGTTAAAATAGTGAACTTCACTAACGAGAGCCGAAAAGTCAAGCTATAAAATCTCTGATCCGTGCAACATCATTCACTTTACCGAGTCTTTCCTGTCCTTCCCGAGTTCCGCCTCGGGAGGGCGGGGTCCTTTTCGCTGCGCTCAAGAGGACTGCTTAATAACGATGATTGGCCTTCAGGAATAAAAGAAGTACCTGTCTGGATAGCTAGCCGTTTAAAGACCTGTAAGACTCCTAAAAAGACCACAAGGTATTATCTGGTTCAGGCATAAGCCGTATCCATATCATATGCTCTGGTATAGTGTTCAAAGACGAGAAGGGTAAGAGTATTGCTGGCGCTGTCAAAGGTGTAGATCAGCACAAAGGTCCCTATATGGATTCTCCATTTTCCCTGAAACTCGGCCCCAAGAGGATAGCCCATTTCAGGCTTATAAGCCAGAAGGCGGAGTCTCTTCTTGATATAATCATAGACGGGTCTATCGAGGCTGCAAATCTTTTTCAGGTTTCTGCTGACTGAAGGGTGAACTGCCACTTTATATGTCATTTTTCTACCTTTTTTAGAAATTCTTCAATCTCATACCTGGGTAAACGGTGCTGCAAACAGTCCTTTTCCGCCTTTCGGATTTTGAAGGAAAAATAGGGCTGAAATGCACTTTCTGGAGGATAGGAGATCTCATTGAATTTCGTTTCGAGCTCTTTTAGCTGATTAAAAATCTCTGCAAGTGTCATATGCGCCCCAGGCAATTTTAAGGACTTTTAAAATCATATTTCAGGCTTAAAAGTATTTTTTAAGGTATTTCTCTGGATGGACTTAAATAACGGATTTATATAACTAATTATATAAATCTTGGGCATAAAATAAAATAATTCGAAATGAATTTGAAACAAATTTGCTCCTGAAAATCACTGGAACAAAAGCTGTAAACTGCCTCGCATAAAGCTCCCGAATACGGTTTCAAAATTGGGAAAGAAACTGGAAAGATATTATTTTCAACTAACTATTATATATTTTTAGGCATTATATATAGCAGATTAATCTGAGTAACGATTTCAAGAACCCCATTAATTAAAAAATCAACAGGAGACGTTCAAATGCAATACAGCATGGGAATTGACGCAGGAGGGACATACACCGATTCGGTCATCATCCGGGATTCCGATGGCAAGGTGATGGATTCGAACAAAGCTCTTACAACATATCCAGACCTGCTTGAAGGAATTAAAAATTCCATTGACGGACTGGATGAGCAGTATTTAAAAGACGTGAAAATGGTATCTGTCTCCACAACTCTTGCTACAAATACAATCCTTGAAAAAAATGGCTACCCTGTAGGTTTGATTCTGGTAGGAGATTATGAGATCCCTGAAAAGATGCAGGCTGAATTCTATACTGCGGTAAAAGGAGGGCACGACCATCATGGAGCTGAACTGATTTCCCTTGACATGGAAGCAGTTGAGGCTTTTGTAGAGAAGGTAAAAGACCGTGTTTCAGCCTTTGCAGTCTCTTCATACTTCAGCATCCGGAACCCTGCCCATGAGCTGGCAGTCAAATCCCGAATTCATGAACTTACAGGATTTCCTGTTGTCTGCGGGCACGAACTCTCTCTTGATCTGGGTGCTTATGAAAGAGGGATTACGGCCTACCTTAACGCCCAGCTGATCCCCATTGCAAGCCAGTTTATCCTTTCTATCAAAGAAGAGATCAAACGCAGGGGAATGGACGCCAGGCTGCTTATGCTCAAATGTGACGGCTCTGTAGTGGGCATTAATGAAGCTCTGGAAAAACCTATAGAATCAATATTTTCAGGCCCTGCTGCAAGCCTTGTAGGGGCATCCCACCTTTCAGGGCTTGAGACCTGTGCAGTTATAGACGTGGGAGGGACAAGTACGGACGTCTCCATGCTCGAAAACGGGCTTCCTGAACTCTGCCCGGAAGGGGCTGTGGTCGGGGGCTGGCAGACAAAGGTAAAAGCTATCCGCATGGAGACTTCGGCAATGGGAGGGGACAGCCACGTCTGGGTCAAGAGTATGAAAATCAACATAGGCCCCCGCAGGGTTATCCCTCTCTGCGTTGCATCTGTCAAATATCCCGGCTTTCTTGAAGTCCTGAGAAAAGGAAGAATCCCGGGGACAATGTACCTTGAAGAAAATGTGCAGCCTACAAAGTTTTTCATAAGGACAGGGGTAAAGGCTTCAAACCTCGGGAGTTATGAACAGGAACTATTTGACAGGATTGGAGACACCCCCGCTTCCCTTAATGATATCTTCTGGGAAACTCAGAAAACCCTGTCCCCAGGGCTTCTCGATTCCCTCATTAGAAAACGCCTTATCCAGGCAATCGGCTTTACCCCAACCGATGCTCTGCACGTGCTCGGGGATTACAGGGGATGGGATGCGGAAGCTTCGATTGCAGGGGCAAAACTCCTGGAAAGGTACACACACACGGACCACATTGAACTCTGCAGGCGCATAAAAAGGGACGTCGCAAAAAACATGGCATTGAACCTGATGTCCTTTGTCTTGAAAGACGTCCCTTCACAGGAAATCGAAAAAATTATCCTGTCGGACAGGTTTGCGCAGTTCAGGATGAAAATTCCTGTCGTGCTCATAGGAGGCCCCGTAGTCGCCTATACTGAGGAGCTGAAGCAGATCCTTAATGCCGATATTATAGTCCCCAGATATTCGGATGTAGGAAATGCTGTTGGGGCAGTTGTCGGAAAAGGCATAAAAAGGATTGAAATCCTGATCAAGAGCACCTATTCTAAAGACAGGAAAAGGCTTGTTCTTCTGTTTTCCCCACAGGGCAGGGAAACCTTCGGGAGCTATCCGGAAGCCCTGGAATATGCAGATTACCTTGGAAGAAAACTGGTAATGGAATACATGACCGAGGCAGGGCTTGACAAAGGCGAGGTCCAGATAGAAGTAAACAGGAAGGATATTTCTTTGAGTGAAGCGGGCACGATGCCCGTAGAGACAAAACTTGTTTTTGTTGGAGTCGGGATGCCTAAAGTCTGAGTTCCGGTTTTGTCCGGAACTTTTATATTATTTTCCCTCAATAGTGCAAATATTATAAAAATGGCTTACCCAGGATTTGCCAGTGTGGCTTTTTGATTTAAAATAAGCCTGAAAAAAATTGAAACCCAAATGACAATTTATGAGTATTCCGAAGCAAGCAGAATAAAACAGGAAGTTAAAAAATGGCATACAGTCTTGGCATTGATGCCGGCGGAACCTATACTGATTCCATATTAATCAGGAATTCAGATGGAAAGGTTGTAGGTTCAAACAAGGCACTTACGACATATCCCGACCCTCTCGAAGGAATTACGAAGTCAATTGATGGGCTTGATAAGGAAAAACTGAAGCTTGTAACCATGGTTTCAGTCTCCACAACCCTTGCAACCAATACCATCCTGGAAAAGACAGGGTATCCTGTTGGGCTTATTCTTGTAGGCAACTATGAAATCCCTGCGGACTCGGAGATTGAAAACTGCATAATGGTTCAGGGCGGGCATGACAGCCATGGAGATGAAATAGCACCCCTCGACCTTTCTGCAGTTGAAAGCTTTGTTTTGAGGCTGAAGGGAAAGGTTTCGGCTTTTGCAGTTTCTTCTTATTTCAGTGTCCGTAACCCCGAACATGAAATGCAGGTAAAAGACCTGATACAGGAACTTACAGGCCTTCCAGTTGTATGCGGGCATGAACTTGCCCAGTCACTCGGAGCTTACGAAAGAGGAGTTACAGCTTACCTTAATGCCCAGCTCCTGCCGGTAGCAGAAGGTTTTTTAAAAACAGTTGTCTGTGAAATAGAGAGAAGAGGGCTTGAGCCCAGAATTGCCATGCTCCGCTGCGACGGGTCTGTTGTCAGCATGCATGAAGCCATGAGAAAACCCATAGAATCGGTATTCTCAGGACCCGCCGCAAGCCTGCTCGGAGCTTCTTACCTCTCAGGACATGAGACCTGCACCGTTATAGATGTCGGGGGAACGAGTACGGATGTCTCCCTGATCCATAAAGGGCTGCCTTACCTCAGTGAAAACGGAGCCATAGTTGGGGGCTGGCAGACAAAAGTAAGGGCGCTCAGGATGGAGACCTCGGCAATGGGAGGAGACAGCCATGTGTGGGTTCAGGGCAGCAAGACAAATATCGGGCCGCGCAGGGTTATTCCTCTCTGCAGGGCCGCTGTCCTTTACCCTTCATTCATGGATACCCTGAAAAAACGCTGGATTCCTGACAAACTCAAATTGAACGAACATATACAGGCGACAAAGTTCTTTGTAAGGACAAAAAAGGAGCCTGTTAACCTTAACAGGGAAGAAGAGGAACTCCTCGCCCTTATAAATGATGAACCGCTTTCTCTAAAAGACATTTACTGGGACAAAAATATTCTGCCTGGTAAGAAAGTAATGGACTCCCTTATCCAGAAGAGGCTTGTGCAGGCTATTGGTTTTACTCCAACCGACGCCCTGCATGTACTTGGGGAATATGCCGAATGGAATTCCGAAGCTTCGGTAATAGGAGCTACCCTGCTTGCAAACTTCATAGGGACCGAAAGACAGGAGTTCTGTATAAATGTAAAGCGGCTTTTTGCCCGGAATATGGCAAAAGACCTCCTTTCCTTCCTTATGGAAGGAGTTGACAGAAAAGAAATTGAAAAGATGCTTGAAGGCAGCTTTTTCTCCCGCTTCAAGATAGATATTCCGGTTGTGCTTCTTGGAGGTCCCGTAAGAGCTTATGTGGATGAACTGAAAAAATTGATCGATGCAGAAATTATTGTCCCGGAATACTCTGAGGTAGGAAATGCTGTGGGTGCTCTTGTAGGAAAAGGGACAAAGCGCGTTGAAATCACAGTCCGCACAACTTACAGTGAGTCAAGGTATGACCTGAGGACAAAAGGGGTCTTTGTCTATACTCCTGCTGGAAGAAGGCATTTTGTCATAAGAAGTGAGGCTCTTGAGTTTGCTGAGGAATTCGGAAGAAAACTTGTTCTTGATTATATGGGTGAATCCGGGCTTTCTCCTGACCAGGTCACAATCAGTGTAGAAAAGAAAGATATAATGGTCAGTAAAGGTGATATTCCCCTTGAGACGAGGTTTATTTTCGAAGGTGTCTCAAACTCGGACGTTTACGAAAAAGCGGTATCCGGGAACAAAACATGCAGGAACTTTGCTGAAGTTGAGGGACTGACCTGATATAAAGGCAATCTCCTGATGGACTTCAAGTTGAAAATTGATAGTGAAAAAGGGTAAAGTTCATAACTTTCCTGTACGTTTGAAACATGAAACATTCATTGATACATGGAATGCCGGTTTAAGCTTAGCAGTTAATTCGAAAGGTTCTTTCAGAACTATAGGAAAGTATTAAATCAGTTACATATTATCTATCTGTGTACTGGTTGTCCAGACAATGAAAACCGCACAGCAGAAGTAAGGAGTACAAAAACTTAAAGGAGTTTATATGATCCCTAGAAAAGCTTTTTTGACAAAAGGTACCGGAGTCCATAAGGACAGATTGGCATCCTTTGAACTCGCACTGAGGGATGCAAAAATTGAGAAATATAACCTTGTTAGCGTATCAAGCATTTTACCTCCCAATTGCAAACTTGTTTCCAAAGAGGAAGGTCTTGCAGAACTGAAACCCGGTGCAATTGTCCATTGTGTTCTTGCGAGAAACGATACTAACGAGCCGCACCGTCTGATGGCATCAGCCATAGGGACCGCCGTGCCCGTAAATGAGGAAAATTACGGCTATATTTCAGAGCACCACTCTTTTGGGGAAGAAGAAATAATTGCCGGAGAGTACGCTGAAGACCTGGCTGCAACGATGCTGGCAACGACTCTCGGTATTGAGTTCGATGCAGAGATGGCATGGCATGAGAGAGAGCAGGTATACAAGGCAAGCGGGCACATTTTTGACAGCTTCCACATCTGCCAGACAGCAAAAGGGGACAAAGACGGAAAATGGACCACGGTAGTAGCTGCCATGGTCTTTGTTACAAGTAAATGCTGAGGGGTTAGACCCCCTTCACCTTATACTCCTGCTTTTCAGCAGCTGACTTTTCATTTTCTATTTTTGCGACCCTCTACAATAGTATAACCAGCTATTGAATCAACTGGTCCTGAGCCATAAAAATGAATTAAAAAAGAAAATTCCGGGGGTCTCCGGGTTAAAAAAGAATCGATGAAGAGTCAGGGGACATGGCTTTAAGATACTGTTCCTTTGCTTCATCAAAACGCTCAAGCTTGAAGAGAAACAGGCTGTAACTGTAGCGGGTATTAATGTCTTCAGGGTCCAGTTCCAGGGCTTTTCGGTACATGGCTTCAGCCTGCCGAAACATACCCAGCCTCCTCAACAGATTGCCGTAGTTGCAGAGTGCAGGAACATGGCATGGGTCTATTTCAAGGGTCTTTTTGTACTGGATTTCGGCTTCACGATACCTTCCAAGCTCAAAAAGAAGCTGCCCGTAATTAACCCTTGTATCCGCATCCTCTGGTTTCAGCATGAGGATAAACCTGTACTGCATTGCTGCCTCCTCAGCCCGTCCGGATTCCGAGAGCAGGTTGCCGTAGTTGCAGAGAGCACCTATGTGACCGGGGCTTATTTTCAAAGCTTCCTTATAATGAACTTCAGCTTCCTCAACCTTCCCTTCTTCCTTGAGGTAATTGGCATAATTATAGTTGGCTGACACATGCTCAGGCACCTGTTCAAGCACCTGCAAAAACTGTCCTTCGGCTTCCTCTCTTCGCCCCATCTCAACAAGGAGGCTGGCATAGTTGCAGCGGGTGTTTGCATTTGCAGGGTCCAGTTCAAGAGCTTTCCTGAACTCGCATTCTGCCTCCTGCAGTTTTCCGAGTTCAAAAAAGAGGTTTCCGTAGTTGCAGTGGGTGCTGACATGTTCGGGTTCGAGTTCAAGAGCCCGTCTGTACCGGCTCTCTGCTTCAGATTTCCGCCCAAGCTCTGAAAGGACGATTCCCTGGTTGCAGAGGGAGTTGACATGTCCGGGGTCAAGCTTCAGGGCTTCATCGAATTCCTGAAGAGCGGTTTCCTTTCTCCCGATAAAATAAGCAAGAACTCCGGAAAGGAAATAAGCCTCAATCTGCTGCTCCCCTTCTCCCATAAGGGCGCAGGCTTTCATGAACACGTATTCTTCTCTGAACATCCCCTTTGAGTCACATATCTTTGCGATGTTCAGGAGAAAATCTGGAGAAATCCCGTTTTTCCTTGAAAACTGGACTGCATACTAAATCCCTGCACCGGGGTCGTCCTCATTTTCCCTGACCGATTCCACGACATCAAAAACAAGTTTATTGATCATGTCCAGGTCCATAAAAATCAATTCTCCCAAAAATAATTCCCTGAGAAAAAGCTTCAGCTTCCTTCTTATTTAACCACAGTTTTCAGCCGATAAATACTTTATTATATAATCCGGTTCGGGGACAGAGTTCCAAAAAAGTTGTTCTGAAATTCGGTATATTAGTTCCTTTTTCCGAGA
>NZ_DAOOUJ010000087.1:0-9692 GCF_035390745.1 Methanosarcina sp.
GAGCACTTTCATGCCAAATAGGACAATTATGACCTTTAAATTGAAAAAAGAGGTTTTTATCTATTACTTTGGTAATTTTCGGGCAGCCTCTTTAATGTCGGGCGGCCGTCAGCAATTTGATTTACCTCCCAGCATAGCGATAAGAATGCTTACCTTTCTGGCAGCATGCTTTTAATTTTGTCCATCCTTTCTGATATATACTTGCTATCGCCCTGGTTCTCCGCCAAAAGCCTTTCCATGACATGCAGTTCTTCGTTCATATAGGCCAGGGCCTGCTCCATCATCTGATCCATTTCCTTGTTGACTCTTACGTTCAGACTGGAAGTCAGACGATGCAGATTTTTTTCCACTTCATAAGGGATCTGTTTCCGGAAATATCTTCGGAAAACGCCGCGGAATATAGACATGGGGAAGAGAAACCATAGCATATCCAGGTGAAAATCAAAGGTGCGGCTAATAGAGATATCTGGCTTTTTCATCTCTTTTAAACCAATGTCCCAATCTTCCATCTTCATCTGTACTCCTAAAACTTGCTCCAGATTGGTGTTTAACCTTTGACGGAAGGATTTAAGGTAAAAGGAAAGATGTTTTTGCAAGGCATCAAGTAGTTCGAAGGTCTTTTCTTCCTGCAGTATAATCTCTTTCAACTGCTTTCCCAGTGATTCCTTCAACCAGTCCTCAAATTGACGGGTCACTTGATACAGGTTTCCCTTCCAGGTGGGAAAAGCGTTCTCATAGTCCTGGTACAGTTTTTCTTCTACCTCCTGACGGAAGGCAGCTAAATATTCGCCAATACTCTCTCTATTCTTTTCTTTGTAGCTTTTAATGATCAGCAGGAGCTCATGGCGGATGAAATGGGAATTCAAATGTTCGCCCAGGATGACTTTTTTCAGCTTACTTTTCTCGGACTCCAGTCTTAAAGAAGCCTGGTAGGCTATATCCAGGTAGGAGAGGCAGCTATCCACCAGAGCGGCAATTTTATGCTGCAATACCCTGGCAAATATTTCATCCCGGTTTAAGGCCGCAGGAAGCAGGACTCTCTCTTTAATTATGGCATTGAATATGTCTGTATTGGCAAAGGCGGAATACCTGAATATGGGGAAGTCACAGTCCAAGCTTTTTCTGATTGCCCCCGACGTAAATGCCTCTATTTCTCTTAATTTCTCGTCTGTGTAAAGATCGGTTTTGGTGATAATAATGGCAATCTGGGGGGTATAACGGTAGACATCCTTTAAAAGGCTTAATTCGCTATCCGATATAGGCCGCTCCGCGCTGATTAAAAACAGGACGCCTCCTGTCTCCGGGAACCAGCCGGTAGTGGTTTCTGTATTATGCCGCCATATACTGCCTATGCCCGGTGTATCCACCAGTCTGATTTCCTTGATATCAGCCATAACCCGGCTTTCGATATCTACTAAATGAACTTCCTTGCGATTTTCCGGGTTCCCTGATTCAGAAACATACGATTCAATCTCACTTACAGATATCTCCTGGCTTGAACCATTTAAGAAAATAACCGTAGCCTTTTCTTCGGTTCCAAACCTTAATCTGGTTATCACCGAGGTAACCGGGATATTCCCTACCGGCAACAATGGCTGCCCAATGAAGCTGTTTAAAAACGAGCTCTTACCCACTTTAAACTGCCCCAATACAGCATAATCCAGGTAATGATTTTGTTCGGAAAAATTGTTTATGCTTTTTATGGTTGGTTTCAAGGAGTGAAGGCCAAAGTCATCGCAGACCTTTTGAGCCTCTTTTAATATTTCTCCTGCACAGGCTATTGGATTAATCTCCGTTTGCATTTCTTTATAGCCTCCCGAACGGAATACTCCATTACCAGTTTTTCTTTGTCCCAAGGATTATGTTTAAAAATATCTATGCAACCATCTTTAATATTTCACGGTGATGTAATTTACCTTAATAACTGCCTGGCGGTTAATGCCTCCTGCTTCATTATAGGAGTTATTTTATTTTTGCCAGGAGGGTTAGCTTGGACATTGGCCTGTATTGTTTATAGAATTGACTTCATCACTAAGAGATTCAATATTTTAGAGAGGATTAGTAGACAGCATTAACTGAAGCAAAGATTGAAACTTTAAGTTAATCCATTGAAATTACGAGATGGAATCATGGGTAAAGAGAATCATAAATGGCTTAACTCCACAGTTTGGGGTGCTTCACTAACGAGCTTTCTCTCGGATTTCGGACATGAATCAGTGACTGTATTACTACCCTCCTTTCTCGCCTCTTTGGGAGCCCCGGTATATGCCCTGGGATTAATCGAAGGTATGAGCGACGGGCTTTCAAGCTTTGCCAAGCTATTCTCCGGATATTATTCAGATAAGCTTGGCAAGCGTAAGGAAATCTCCATATTAGGGTATATAGCGACGGGTATTTTTCCTGCAATTGTCGCGGTCTCAATGTCATGGCCCATTGCTCTTATTGGCAGAGTATTTGGCTGGATAGGCAGGGGAATCAGAGGGCCTCCGCGTGATGCCATACTGGCAAAATCGGTACAGGAAAAAGACCTTGGAAAGGCGTTTGGAGTGCACCGTGCGGGAGACACGCTGGGAGCGATAGCAGGGCCTGCTCTGGCATTCGTTCTCATACCGCAGATAGGGATTAGAGATATATTCTGGCTTGCAATGATACCCGGCATTCTCGCTGCAGTCGTTTTTGCAGTGACAGTAAAGGAGAAAAATCCAGCTCCCATCGAAAGCAATAAAAATATCCTGGAATCTATGAGGGAATTTTCACCAAAATTTAAGAAATTTCTCTCTGCAGTTTTTCTTTTCGGCATAGCCGATTTCTCGCATACGATGCTAATCCTCTTTGCCGTGACTATGCTAACACCGGGCATGGGCTTTATACAGGCAACTTCCGCAGGAGTCCTCCTTTATGGACTGAGAAACGTTGTTTATGCGGCTGCATCTTATCCATTCGGAGTGCTGGGAGACAGGCTCGGCAGAAAGAAAATGCTGGTTTATGGATATTCTCTGGCCGTTCTAATGTTTATAGGCTTTATAATATCGCCTCCCAATGTCGTTATTTATGGATTACTTTTCTCCCTGGCAGGCATTTACATTGCAGCCGAGGATACCCTGGAAGGTGCCGTGTCCGGGCAGATGGTAGAAGAGCAGCGTCGGGCACTTGGATTTGGCGCACTGGCTACAGTAAACGGAATAGGAGATTTCATATCCAGCTTCGTCGTCGGTATATTATGGAATGCCTTTGGATTCACTGCAGGCTTCGCGTTCGCAGCGGTAGTAGGCGCAGCTGGAACCTTTGCGCTAATGGGGGATAAATAAATCCACAGAACAGTTTGAGTAATTACAACCAAGGAGTTTGACAATAAAACCTCTTGAATGTGCAGATTATAGATTTTCACAATAAGCTATTTAAGAACAGGGGCGGAAATTCCCTTCATATGACTGAAGCAAAAAAAACTCTTATGCTCATGATTCTTGACGGATGGGGCTACAGGGAAGAAAAAGAAGGAAACGCTGTCCTTGCAGCCAGAACTCCGAACCTTGACCGGCTGCTGAAAGAATGTCCCTCGTGCTTTTTAGAAGCCTCCGGGGAAGCCGTAGGCTTGCCAGAAGGTCAGATGGGGAACTCTGAAGTTGGCCATCTGAATATAGGGGCAGGAAGAGTTGTTTACCAGGACCTTACAAGAATAAACGTCTCTATCAGAAACGGAGATTTTTTCAAAAATCCTGTTCTGCTTGATGCAATTTCGAACGCTAAACTCAATGATTCAAGCCTGCACCTTATGGGACTTGTCTCTTACGGAGGCGTTCACAGTTACATGACCCACCTCTATGCCCTTATCAAACTTGCAAAGAAAGAAGGGTTAAAAAAAGTATATATACATGTTTTTCTGGATGGGAGAGATGTCCCACCAAAGGCTGCTCTTGCAGATGTCAGGGAGCTTGATGCCTTTTGTAAAGAAAGCCAGGTTGCAAAAATCGCGACAGTACAGGGGCGCTACTACGCAATGGACAGAGATAAGCGGTGGGAAAGGACAAAGCTTGCATATGATACTCTGACTCTTGGAGTTGCTCCCTATACAGCCCCGGATGCCGTAACTGCAGTTTCTGAAGCCTACAATAGGGGAGAAACTGATGAATTTATAAAGCCCACTATAATCACTGACTCGGAAGGAAACCCCGAGGCAGTCATAAAGGACAGGGACTCAATAGTTTTCATAAACTTCAGACCCGATAGGGCAAGGCAGCTTACCTGGGCTTTTGTAAAAGATGACTTTGAAGGTTTCATCAGGGAAAAACGCCCTAAAGTCCATTATGTCTGCATGGCACAGTACGATGAAACCCTGGATTTGCCTATCGCATTTCCACCAGAAGAATTGACGGACGTACTTGGCAAAGTGTTGAGCAGCCGCGGACTTAGCCAGCTCCGCATTGCCGAAACCGAAAAATATGCCCATGTGACCTTTTTCCTTAACGGCGGACAGGAAAAATGCTATGACGGAGAAGACCGCTGTCTTATTCCCTCGCCGAAAATTGCTACTTATGACCTCAAACCTGAAATGAGCGCATATGAAGTTACGGATGAGGTGGTCAGGAGAATCCAGTCAGGGAAGTATGATGTAATCATACTTAACTTTGCAAATATGGATATGGTAGGGCACACAGGAATCTTTGAAGCCGCAGTAAAGGCTGTGGAAACCGTGGACAACTGTGTGGGCAGGATTGTGGAAGCCCTGAGAACAGCAGGAGGAGCAGCACTTATAACTGCAGATCACGGAAATGCCGAACAGATGAAAAACCCGCAGACAGGTGAACCGCATACTGCCCATACATCAAACCCTGTAAAATGCGTTTACACAGGAAACGGCGGGGTAAAAGCTCTTGAGAATGGAAAACTCTCTGACCTTGCCCCCACTCTTCTTGATCTTCTTGGGATCCCGAAACCCGAAGAGATGACAGGCAGATCATTAATTGTGAGATAATGACTGCAAATAGAAAGCAAATGATAATCACAGAAAAGAAAGCACTGATTTTCTTCAGTGCTTTTAAAATTATCAGAATATTCTGTTTCGGTTTTTATAATCAGAGAGACTTCCGAACAGGATTTTTTTAAAAAGATTAAATATGAGCAATTACAATAGAAGGTAAAGATAAAGAGGGCATTATAAAATTTTTGAATGTATAGGGGTTGCTACACATGATAAATATAACCACTCCTTGCCGAATTCATATGACTCTTATTGATATGAATGGAGAAATTGGAAGAGTCGATGGAGGAGCAGGACTAACCCTTTCCTCACCGAATATAAGGATTACTGCTGAAGAAGCCGAGGGGGTCAGTATAGAGGGTCTGCAAAGTTTTGCCGATAGAATGAAAAAAGCTGCAAACGCCCTGCTTCCTGAAGGGAAAGGAATCAGAATAAATGTACAGGAAGTGTACCCAGCCCATGTGGGTTTCGGATCAGGAACCCAATCTTCCCTTGCCGCGGCAGCGGCTGTGAATGAACTATATGATCTTGGGAAAAGCGTTAGAGAACTTGCACTTACAGTAAAAAGAGGAGGAACTTCAGGTATAGGGGTAACTGCTTTTGAGAAAGGAGGATTTATAGTTGACGGAGGGCACAAATTCAAAGATAAAGGAGGTTTTATGCCATCGGCTGCCAGCAATGTACCTCCAGGCCCGGTGCTCTTTCGAGAGGATTTTCCTGAATGGGACATCGTGGTAGCAATCCCAAATGAAAAAGGAATGCATGACCAGGAAGAAATCGAGACCTTCAAGAAATTCTGCCCCCTGCCTGTAGAGGAAGTCAGGGAAATTTCTCATGTTGTGCTCATGCAGATGATGCCTGCCGTAATAGAAGGAGACATCGAAAGTTTCGGGGCCGCAGTAAATCATGTCCAGACTGTCGGCTTTAATAAGAGAGAGAGCCTTATCTGGCCTGATTTTGTAAAAAATATTGCTTCTTTCCTGCGCAGCCAGTGTTATGGAGCCGGAGTAAGTTCTTTTGGGCCTGTGGTCTATGCTCTTGTGGACAATAAAGAAGAAGGCAGGCAGCTTCAAACAGAAGTCCAGAAAATGCTTGACGAAACCGTAGGTGGAGTCACAATGATGACCCGTGCTAAAAACAGTGGGGCAGAGATATCCAGAACCTGACTTAGAGAAATCTAAAGCCTTAGTGGAAATTTTTGAAGTATTTTGAGAATTTGAAGCTCCATACTCAGTGAGAGTCAGCATGAGTTGCGTCGTGGTCGTGTTCCGGCAGCCGATGGAAAATCTCTCCCGACGCCCCAAGTGGATCTACATGAACAACTGCGTTTGAAAGGTAATTCAGGCTGTGAAGCATATTGTGCCTCACATTTACCGCGATTTCATGCCCTTCCTTAACAGAAATTCCGGAGTCTACCGCGACATTCACCTCTGCATAAAGCCTGTGCCCTACCCAGCGCACTCTTATCTCCGTAATATCCTTTACTTCTTTTACCTGGCTGACTACCTGGCGGATATCGTCAACAACATCCGGGTCAACTCCATCAAGTATGCGGGAAAAAACGGATTTACCTGCTTCCCATACCATACGGAGTATTGCGACTGTTATCAGAATCCCGACAATAGGATCTGCAAGAGGGTAACCCATCCAGACCCCAAAGGCTCCGAAAAGTACAGCAAGGCTCGTGAAACCGTCTGCCCTTGCATGGTATCCGTCGGCAATAAGGGCTGCACTTCCGATTTCTTTTCCGACCCTGATCCTGTATTTTGCTACCAGTTCATTTCCAAGAAAACCAATAATTGACGCTCCCGCCACAGCCCTGAGAAAAATCACCGGCTGAGGATAGAGAAGCCTGAAAACTGATTCATAAGCTGCGACTGCAGCACTCAGAAAGATAAGGAAAACAATGGATAGACCTGCAAGGTCTTCTGCCCTGCCGTAGCCATATGTAAAACGTTTATCAGGTTTTTTTCTTGAGAGCAGGAAAGCGAAGCCCAGAGGGATTGCAGTTGCGGCATCTCCGAAATTATGGATGGTATCGGCAAGAAGAGCCACACTTCCCGAAATCAAAACTACAAGTAGCTGGAAAAATGCGGTAATTATCAGGCCGACAAAAGACCATTTGACAGCGGAGAGCCCCCTCTCCGTGGAAAGAAGCCCTGGGTCCACAGCTCCGTGGGTGTGAGAATGTGAGTGTTCTTCTCTCGAATGCTCTGATTCAGATTTTGCCAGCCTTTGACCTCCTGCCCAAAGCTCTTTAGAACCACTGGTCGAGAGTTTTCTGCCTTGCCCCTGAAGCCGCTTTAAGGCGTTCTGCAGTTTTTACCACCCGATCCTCAGAGAAATCGTTCTCCTCACAGAGGAACTTGATGAGTTTTTCGGAATCGGGTTTGCCCCATTTGATTTCATAGTCGTCTGTAACATCAGGATGGGTAAAAAGTTCCTTTATACTGTCCAGAGCTTCAATCTCAACCCCTTTCTCCCGGAGTACAGCGTGAATGTCTCCATGCTTTTTTATAAGCTTGAGGGCTGTCTTGGGGCCTACTTTCTCCAATCCTTTATTATAATCAGTGCCCACACAGATTGCGATATCGATAAGCTGTTCTCTGTTAATTCCCAGAGCTGCCAGAGTTTCCTCCAGCTCGATCATTTCAAGTTCGACATCAACATACACATTCTTTCCAGGGAGCTTGCGTTTACCAGTGACAGCCAGATTTCGGACAACCGCCGGAGCTCCGAAAAGGAAAGAGTCATAATCCTGGGAAGCAACAAAATCGGCATCTTTTTTAAGAACCATATGGGCAGCCTGCGCCTCTCCTTCACAGGGAGCCTGTATCCAGGGAATGCCCATTATACCGAGGAGATATTTGGAATCTTCAGTAATGTACTGGTCAACCTTTGAAGAAGCCTGAGCATACTTATAAGCAGCTTCAAGGTTCCCCTCTGCGATTGCATTTTCCCATTTTTCCAGTGAAGATTCCCGGATTTCTTTCCTTCGATTCAGAGTTCTGGACTTCATCTCAGGGGGCTTGCCGTCAAAAACGAAAACAGGTTTGATACCTGCTTCAACCAGACTGGCTGTGCGGTAGAGCAACCCGGAGAGATGAGAAGTTACTTTCCCTTCTGAATTAACAAGAGGGCTTCCATCTCTCTGGCGAATAATACTCAAAAACTGGTGCAGGGTGTTAAATGCGTCAACTGCGATCACCCGATTTGAGAGGTCAGAAAGTTCTATTTTTCTCTTATAGAGAAGATCTCCAATGTCCGTACCCATGTTTTCCCTCTGAAGATAAAAACTCTATTTAAGGTCGATGATTCCTTTCTTTTATTCTTTAGTCTTTAGCCCTTTTAATGTTAAGGGCAGCCAGTATCTACAGGCAAGTTTGTAAGGGGATGTCTCACTGCCGGGATTAGTTATTTGACAATAGGCTCTAAGTATACTGAAGTTTTACGCTTAATAAAGATAGAAACTCTTTCGTGCAGAAAAGAATCTAAAAGAATTTAAAAAAGGATTTTCAGATTAAGGAAGAGTCAGACCTTTTTCAAGCCCTGCACTTGTCTCTGGTTCTCAGGGCAGAGATCCGTATTAGATAAAGCAGGGTGTTTCTTTTGATTTCAGTCTCCTGTCTGGAATTTCAAAACTTTACTTTCTGTTAAATAAACTCTGCCTGGAATCAAAAAAGGTATGATAGAAATGATTGTGGGAAAAAATTCCGACCTCTGGAGTTTCAAACCAGAATTCGGCCTGTGAAGTTCCCAATCCAGGCTATCCAGGAGAAAAGAAGAATTCGCAAGAATATCAGATTTTTGTCGACATATGTCGAAGCCCAGAGATGTCATGCAGTCTGGTCAAGGCGAACATCAATTACCGAGTCTTCATTTGCCTCGATTTTGGATATTGTCAACAGATTCCCTTTTCTTTCCAGAAGTGTAGCCTTCGTAACCTGGACCTGATGACCATCTACCTGTTTTTTGCTATTGTTTTTATGAATAACCAGAAGCTTCTGGCCCATTTCCGCTCCTTCTCCTATTTTAGATACGATGTTTCGTATAACCTGCTCAAAATCAGAATAAATCAAAATCTCCGACTTATTTGCAACCTTTTTAATAATACCAATCGGTTCAAGATTGAGGTGCATATTAGATTTCCTTCTTTACCTGTTACACAAGGTAATTCAATATACTAACTCTGAGTAATAATAACTTACGATACAGTATAACAATATGATTTTATTTATAAATATCTGGAATACAGATATTCCCCACTACTACAGAATAACCGGTATATAAATTTTGCTAAATCGTGGAGCTTGCCCCCGAAAATGACCTGAAGAATAATGCTTCTGAGCAGTATAATAACATGGATTGTTAAATATATGCCTGAGAGTAATAACAAATTTACGTAGTTAAAATGTAATTTAGAATCTCTTTAACAAAACTTATATATGAACTTTTCAGTTTAATTTCATTTGTAAGAGGTTATTTTGCCCCCCACGACAACGGAATTATATGTATCATGCAAATTATCCAATTTTGAAATAAATTATAAAAGAAAAAAAATTAAAAAATCCACATGAAAATCGTTGATTAACGATATGGAAAAATTAAAAAGTATTTATCCAGAGTTTGGCTGCCCGAATTGCGATTCGGGAGCCCGCTGTCCTTTTCGGTCGCTTCGCTCCCTCAAGAGGACTACTTTTTGGTTTAGACTACT
>NZ_DAOOUJ010000088.1:0-9564 GCF_035390745.1 Methanosarcina sp.
TTATTTCCCCTGTGGTCTTAAAAGTTCTCTTTTCCAGAAAGGCATTTTTTTGCTTGAGATCATCTTTTCCCCGAAAACCAACTTTCTGAGAAATATGGAGTTATCAAGGCTTATTACGACTGCTGCTGCAAGGATAAAGAAGCAACCTATAAGCATTCCACTGTGAACATGGCTTCCCAGAACCGTGTAATCGAAAAATATACAGGATACAGGCTCAAGAAGGGAAAGGATACTGCCTGTAATTGCGCTTACACCTGCAACTCCTCTAATGTAGAACACTGCACCTATACCTGTAATCATGACCCCGAAAAGTATGAGAGTATGAAGGTTTTCAACAAGAATATGCACTGGAGTGGAGACTGCAAAAGGAGAAAGGAAGACAAGACTGATTACACTCTGCCATACCAGCTGGGTAAGCCCATTGTACTCATTTCTGAGATAACGGACAGAGATTATGACACCACTGCTGAAAAGACCCCCTAAGAGCCCGAAAATCACACCTTTAAGATAGCTGCTTCCAAATGCAAGCTGTTCAAAACCGCCTTCAGGCTTTGTTACGTAGAAGACACCTATTAGACCCAGGAAAAGGGCAAGAATAGTTTTCTCAGTGTTCTTTTCTCCAAGAAGAATTGGGGCGAGGAAGGTCAGATATATGGGGTCGGTATAAAGAAGAAGGATGGCAGAAGAAGCCCCAAGATACCGGATTGCAGAATAATAGGAAAACATCTGCGAAACATATAAAATTCCTAGAAGAAGCAGGTAATTTTTCTTCTTTTTTAATGCGAGCTGGCTCAGGTTTCCGGTAATTGCAAGATAACACAGTATGGCTGAAAGCCCGAAAAGAACTCTATAGAAAATAATGGAGCCTACAGACATGTTCTCAAGCGATTCCATGAAAATTCCAACAGTACCATAAATAACACATGCAGTGAGTAACTCAAGATGGTGTTTAGAGGCAGCAATCATGCTATATGAGGGGATACGAATGTATATATATTTTTAGTAAGATAACTGAAATTTTAGTGATATAACACATCGTAAAAAAAATTAGACACTTTGTAAGAAAAATTCTATTTTATACAGAGTGACGAATTAACACTCCATAACATCTTACGCGGTATTTTGGTTTTCGGGCTTTTTTAAACTGAGGACCACATGCTGCCTGCTTCCGGTTCTGTATATTGTGAGCCCTTTTAATCCCTGCTTCCAGGCATAAATAAGAGCTTTCTCGATATCCTCTCTTCTTGCACTCTCAGGCATGTTTATAGTCTTTGAGATTCCTGCATGGCAGTGGCGCTGGAAGGCTGCCTGTATATCAATGTGGGTCTTCCAGCCAATATCAAGGGCTGACCTGAAGAGCCTTTTTTCGTCTTCGTTCACTATTTTTGGGTTTTTTACGTCCTGCAGGGTACCCCCGGTATAAACATGCTCAATGAGCCAGAGGTAATCAGGTTCCGAAAGTTTTGGCTTAAAATGTGCCTCAAAGAGTGGATGGACAAGCATAAATTCTTTTTCTACTGTATGTGCACGCCTGTAGACCCAGCTGAAAACAGGTTCGATTCCTGCAGAGCAGCCCGCAAGAATGCTTATAGTGCCTGTCGGGGCAATTGCGGTCAACGCCGCATTTCTCATGGGAAATTCCCATACCGAGTTTTCATGTTCTGGAAAGGGTCCTTTTTCTGCTGCAAGCCTTCTTGATTCCAGGATTGCGGACTGGCTTATCTGTCCCATGAGCTTTTCTGCAAGCTCAATGGCTTCTGCCGAGTCGTAGGGAAGCCCCAGCTTCAAAAGCATGTCGTGAAAACCCATAACTCCAAGCCCTATTTTTCTGGTCTTTAGGGTTGCCTCCTTAATCTGCGGGATGGGGTAAACATTTATGTCGATTTCATTGTCCAGGAAGCGGACTGCCTTTCCGGCTGTCTCCCTGAGAGATTCCCAGTTGATTTTTCCCTCCTCAACAAAAGAGGAAAGGTTAATACTGCCCAGGTTACAGGACTCATAAGGCAGGAGAGGCTCTTCTCCGCAGGGATTTGTGGCAGTGATGTCTCCAAGCGCAGGTGTGAAGTTGTCCCTGTTTATTCGGTCATAAAAAAGAACCCCGGGCTCCCCGTTTTTCCAGATCCCGTCAAGAATTTCGGAAAAAATCTCTCCAACCGTTGCGCCTGTCCGGGGGTTCCATACCTCGCCGGTGTTTCCTGCTTCAACAAGCCGGATAAAATCGTCAGGTATCATTACCGAGAGATTGAAATTCCTGAAACTACCTTCAACATGCTTTGCCCTGATGAAGGGGATGATGTCGTCATGGGAAACATCCAGAATTCCTATATTTGCACCTCTGCGCCTTCCGAACTGCTTGATAACCTCGGTTGCCTCGTTAAAGAGCCTCATGAAAGAAAGCGGGCCGCTCGCAACCCCGTCAACGCAGAGCGCCTGAGAGCCTTTTGGCCTTACCTTTGAAAAGTTGAACCCGCTGCCTCCTCCGGTTTTCTGGATCAGAGCTGCAGTTTTGAGGGCATCAAATATTTCCTCGACACTGTCCTCCACAGGGACTACAAAACAGGCAGCAAGCTGGCCCAGTTCCGTACCAGCATTCATAAGGGTTGGCGAACTCGGGACGAAGATTTTACGGACCATCAGGTCTTTGAATTCCAGATATTCTTCTTCGCTTGTTGCAATTGCTTTTGCCACCCTCTCACAGATGTCCTCCCAGCCTTTTTCTCCTTCGCGCAGATACCTGGCTTTTAGGGCTTCAGCAATCAGAATATCCCATCCCGCGGCTGCTTCCAGCATAGAAATCGTTCCCCTGAATAGTCAGCAATTTTTAAAAAGAATATCTGTTATTTTGCTAAAAATAATTTACATTCCAATATTGTGCGGGATTTTTTATCATCCTATCCGAAAATCTGGTTAGAATAGGTGATAAGAAACAACAGTAAGGAAAAAAGAAAATTGAAAAAAATAGAAATTTGGGGATAATAAACTGAAAGAATAGCAGCAGGTTTCGTATTGAAAACTTCAGACCAGCTCAGCTTTCAATATTTTGACTTCGGTTTTCGGGCGGTCCTGCCGATCGGTCTTTACTTTCCCCATGGCATCGACAACATCCATGCCTTCCACTACCTTTCCAAAGACAGGGTGCATTTTGTCAAGATAATTGTTGTTTACAAGGTTGATGAAGAACTGGCTCCCGCCTGTGTTCGGACCTGCATTTGCCATGGAAATCGTACCCCTGTCGTTCCTGTTGTGCTTTGTGAACTCGTCAGGGATCTCATAGCCCGGCCCTCCCATACCGGTACCCGTCGGGTCTCCGCCCTGAATCATGAATTTGTCAATGATCCTGTGGAAAATCACACCGTCATAGAAGCCTTTGTCCACAAGTTTTGCAAAGTTTCCTGCCGTAATCGGCATGTCCTCAAAAAGCTCGATGGTGATATCACCCATAGTGGTATGCAGGACCACCTTCTTTCCCTTCCATACAGCCATTTCTGTTCCTCTTTCGGTCTTTTAATCAGATTTTTATGTGTGCCTGTCTTTTTGTCGGCTTCTCTGCATTCTATGCTCACTTTGCATGTAAATGCTTCGCCACCCGAGTTCCGCTTCGGGAGCACGGTGTCCTTTTCGCTTCGCTCAAGAGGACTGATTTTCCGGTACAGAGTTATAACTTTTTTATATTTCGGCGGCAGCCCCCTCTAACAAACCCCTGACAACCGTTTCCATAAGGATCTCGCTGTCTTCCCCGAGTTGCGCTCCCCGAGTTCCGCTTCGGGAGCACGGTGTCCTTTTCGCTTCGCTCAAGAGGACTGATTTTTCGGGACAGAGTTATAACTTCTTTTTTATATTTCTGTGGCAGCCCCTTCTAACAAACCCCTGACAACCGTTTCCATAAGTTTCTCGCTGTCTTCCCGAGACTTCCTTAGTTTTGCTTCAAGTTCATCACACAAGCCCATGAACTGCTCGACTTTTTCAACGATGCGTTTTTGTTCATTGAGGGGCGGGAGAGGGAAAAACCATCCAGCTAAAATTGATGTATTTAGATTTGGTTGTCCCATTCCTTGATTTACTTCACGGAATGCTCGAGTCTGCTGAAATAAATAATAATAGGCATAATCTTTGGAAATTAAATCGTGGAAGCAATTCAGTCTGGCAACGCCGTCATTTATACATCCTTTTATTTGACTTATTTTTGGTACTCCTAAAGTAGCGCCACTATTCGTCAGCAACAGATCTGAAGGATATATGTACCTACTTCTTTTTGAACCCAGTTCTGTTAGGAAATCAGTCGTTATGGTGAGATATTTCTCTGAATCCTTAGTAATTTCTCTGACGGTAATCCAAGGTATATTTCCTCCAAAATATTGCGGATCCCCTGCTGGTCTAGGTGATCCTCCCCTTGTTATTTCAAAAATTTCTTGAAGCCTTATCCATTTCCATGATGGAGGTATTATCCAAGGAGGATTTTCTTTCATAATTGTGGATAATTTCTTATCATCCTGTATTTCTTTGGATATGATGCATCTCTTTTTCTCAGTTTCAATTTTCTCAATCAAAACACTCGCCGGCTCATCCTCTGGATTTTGAGGCACTAATTTTCCCTGAACCGCAAGCTGGAGAATTGCCTGCCTCAATTTTTCAACATTTTCAGGGTTGTCATATAATAAATCAAAATTTTCACAAATACGCTGCCAGTACTGTTCAAATTCTTCCTTATTTTCTGCGCTGAGCATCCTTTCAAGGGCAGCGCTGTTGAGTTTGCTCTGAATCTCCTGCTTTTTCTGGTGACGGGCTTCGAGTTTGTCGCAGAGAGCCATCAGTTCGTCTACTTTGGAGACTATGCGTTTTTGTTCGGCGAGGGGTGGAAGAGGAAAAGGATTTTCTGAGAAATAGTCTTTAGGAACTCTTTTTTGCCCTGCAGATCCTGTCATTTTTGGAACGCCTCCATAGATAAAATCTGGAGACTTTATGTAAATTAGGACAAAATTAGGGATGATTAATTCCTTTAAAGGTCTAAACACATGTAATTCTGTAGTTCCAGCCCCAAATCCATTCTTTAATCCTTTCATAACAGCGGATTTCCCATTTTGAAAACAAGGAGTTATTTTTGCAAGAACTACATCATTTTCAGCAAAATGTGTAAAGCCTTTTTTTATTTCTTCCCATTTTCTGATTTCCATTTCAACTTTTTGTCCGTATTTCTCAGAAATACATGTCATAGGGATAAATGAAACCTCTTTTTCGTCAGAAATATCATTGCGTGGATTTATCAATCCACATTCTGAAAGAGTAGTCCACTCCCAATTTGAAGGAATTTCATAAGGAATCTGATCAGCATCTTTAGAACTTATTAATTTTGATCCTTTACTTTTTCCTTCCTTTATCAGTTTCTTTTTTTCAGCCTTAATTTTCTCAAGCAAAACCGATGCCGGATCATCATTCGGGTCCTGAGGCACAAGTTTTCCCATAACCGCAAGCTGCAAAATAAGCTCTCTCAATTTCTGCACACCATTCGGTGCATCGGCAAGCAGCTCGAAGTTTTTGAAAAAAACGTCCTGATTCATGTGTTTTTCCCTGCCAGGGCGTCCATAAGTTCTTTTTTGAGGGCGGTGCGGGTTTCTTCGATTTCGGAAAGGAGGGTTTTGTACTTTTTCAGCAGCTCTTCGGGGTCGCCGTGGTCATTTTCAACGGTGTTGGGGTTTTTGATGTCGAGGTTGTAGTTGCTGGCGATCACGTCTTCGGCTTTGACTTTCCAAGCAAATTCGTTTTCTGTCCTGTTGTTCCACCAGGCTTTTTCCGGGGCGAACTCTTCTATGCGCATCGGTTTGGTTTTGGAGTAGGACTTGTAGCCGGCGGGGTAGGGGTGTTCGTAGTACCAGATTTCTTTTGTCGGTTCGCCTTTCGTGAAAAAGAGGAGGTTTGTCTTTATGCCGGTGTAGGGGTTGAAAACGCCGTTAGGGAGGCGGACAATCGTGTGCAGGTTGCATTCCTGAAGCAGTTTTTCTTTGATTCGGGTCTTTGCGCCTTCCCCGAAAAGGGTTCCGTCAGGGAGGACTATCCCGCATCTGCCTCCGTCTTTCAAAATATGCATAATAAGGACAAGGAAAAGGTCAGCAGTCTCTCTTGTCTGGAAATTTGCCGGAAAATTTGTCTCTATACCGTCTTCCTCCATACCTCCGAAAGGTGGATTTGTAACAACCACGTCCACGCGGTCTTTTGGGGTGTAGTCTCGGAGCGGGCGGGCGAGGGTGTTGTCGTGGCGGATGCGGGAAGGGACTTCGATTCCGTGGAGGAGCATATTGGTAATACAGAGCAGGTGCGGGAGCTGCTTCTTCTCAACGCCTGAGATCGATTCCTGCAAAATGCGGTGGTCTTCGACGGATTTCACGTATTTTTCGCGGATGTGCTCAATTGTGCTCGTCAAAAAACCACCTGTCCCGCAGGCAGGGTCAAGGACTTTTTCGCCCAGCTTCGGGTCAACCATGTCCACCATAAACTGGGTGACTGCGCGGGGGGTGTAGAACTCGCCTGCGTTGCCTGCGCTCTGGAGGTCTTTGAGGATTTTCTCATAAATTGAACCGAAGGTGTGAAGGTCGCTCGAAGTCGTGAAATCGATCTCATTAATCTTGTTAATGATCTGGCGGATCAGGGTTCCGTTTTTCATGTAGTTGTACGAGTCCTCAAAAACGTCCCTCACCACAAAACCTCTCGGGTCGTCGTCTTCGGAAAACGTGAGGTTTTTCAGGGTCTTGAAGAGCTTTTCATTAATAAAATCCAGCAGGGTGTCGCCGGTTATGCCTTCCGGGTCTTTCGCCCAGTTCCTCCATCGCAGTTCTTCAGGGATGGGAGAGACATATTCTTCGTCTTCCAGTTCGTATTCTTCTTCCCTTGCATCGAATATTTTCAGGAACAGCATCCAGCCAAGCTGGCTTATGCGCTGGGCGTCTCCGTCCACGCCTGCGTCTTTTCGCATAATATCCTGAATTGTTTTTATCGTTGTGTCCAGAGACATGTTTTTCTTTCCCGAGTTATATTTAATCAATTTTACATTCAGTAACTCAATATTCTAACATAAGTCCTTCGAATAGAGCTTTCAGCGGCTGGGCTTATAGAAAGCAGTTTTCCAGCATTCAGGCTTCCTGTGTATAAAGCTGTGATTCAAGCCCTCTGACCGCTGCAAGGTAGTTACTCTTGCCGCCGAAAAGTTTCACAATCTCAAGTGGTGTCCCTATCCTGTCAAAGGGCTGCACCTTAAGGACACTCATATTCTCAAGGTTTTCAATCCCGTCGTCTGCATACTTGTCAAGCAACGCGTCAAGGACTTCCTGTGCCTGTTCCCCGTATTTGCTGAAGTAGCTGCTCTTTTTCACCTTCTCAGCCCTTTCTTTCCTGCTCAGAGGTGGTCGGTCAAAGGCAACGTGGCAGATCAGGTCAAAGGGGTCAAAGTCCTTTCCTACTTCCTCTGAAAGGGCATCAAGCAAAATTCCCTTCTCTTCAAGTTCGGCAATGATCACCTGTTTCTTCTCGGCTTCGTTCCAGTGTTTCAGAAATGAGTCAAGCGATTCAAAATCTTTGAGCATGGTCTTACGGGTATAATCCTTCAGGGATTCCGTTATCAGTTTTCCGTCCGGTCCATAGTACTGCGTGCGCTCGGTAAGGATTTCAACGCCAACGTCGTCCACAAAGTACTTTTCTCTGTCCGTTTCCCCCTCCGGATTTCTGGATCCGCCGTTCCCGTTTCCTCCCGGTACGTAGATTTCCACGGGCTCGCCGTCAAAATCGGGGTCTGCAAACAGTTCTGTCGCTTTCTTGAAGTCCATTATTGTAAAATAGAATTTTCCGTAGTCCTCATTAATCCGTGTCCCTCTGCCTATAATCTGCTTGAATTCGGTCATGGACTGGATGCGCTTGTCGAGCACTATCAGCTTGCAGGTCTGGGCGTCCACTCCTGTACTCATCAGTTTCGAGGTCGTGGCAATAACAGGGTAGCGGCTCTCAGGGCTAATGAAGTTGTCAAGCTCGGCTTTTCCTTCCTGGTTATCCCCTGTAATCCGCATAACATACTTCCGGTTTTCTCCTGCAAGGTCAGGATTTTCGTTAACAAGGGCTTCCCTCATCCTCTCGGCGTGGTCTATATTCTCACAGAAAACGATGGTCTTGTCAAAACGGTCGTTTGCCTTCAAAAATTCTGTTACCTTCTTTGCAACCAGCTCTGTCCTTTTTTCAAGCACAAGGTCCCTGTCAAAGTCTTTCTGGTTGTAAATCCTGTCCTCAATCTGTCTGCCGTATTTGTCCGTTTTGCCTTTTTCCGGTCTCCAGCCTTCAAGGTCCTTATCAAGATCTATGCGTACAACCCTGTAAGGCGCAAGGAAACCATCTTCAATTCCCTGTTTCAGGGAATATGTGTAAATTGGCTCTCCGAAGTAATGGATGTTGGAGATATCCTTTGTCTCTTTAGGGGTTGCAGTCAGCCCTATCTGCGTTGCAGAGGAAAAATATTCCAGAATTTCCCTCCATGCCGAATCTTCAGCTGCGCTTCCCCTGTGGCACTCGTCCACAATCACAAGGTCAAAAAAATCCGGAGAAAACTGTTTGTAGATATTTTTCTCTTCTTCTGTGCCGGAAACTGCCTGATAAAGGGACAGATATATTTCGTAGGATTTCTCAGCTTCCCGGTTCTGGATTTTTGTCATGGCGTTTCCGAAATGCTTGAAATCGTTGATCCTTGTCTGGTCTACAAGAATGTTCCTGTCTGCCAGGAAAAGGATTCTTTTCTTCACTCCTGCCTTCCAGAGGCGCCAGATAATCTGAAAAGCCGTAAGAGTTTTTCCCGTGCCTGTTGCCATCACGAGCAGGATTCTGTCCTGCCCTTTTGCAATAGCTTCTACTGTTCGGTTAATTGCTATTCTCTGGTAATAGCGCAGAGGTTTCCTGAAATCAGCAAAGTAGTCCTGGGTTACGATTTTCTGCCTGCCTTCGTCAAGCCCTTTCCATTCGCAGTACTTCTGCCAGAGATATTCCGGGGAAGGGAATCTGTCCAGAGAAATTTCCTCTTCTATTTTTCCGAGAGTGCCTGTCCTGTCGTGGAGCAAAAAGGCATCTCCATTCGAGCTGAAAGCAAAGGGGATGCCCAGCATCTCGGCATAAGTGAGCGCCTGCTGCATACCTTCCCCAACCGTGTATATGTTCCGCTTTGCTTCCACCACTGCAAGAGGAATGTTGGATTTGTAGGAAAGAATATAGTCGGCTCTCTTTGGTTTTCCTCTGCTCACAGATGAGCCTTTTACAATAATCCTGCCTTTAGTGATGTTTACTTCTTCCCGGATCTGGCGTTCTTTCCAGTTAGCCTGTTTGATCGCAGGTGTGATAAACTTCGAGCAAATATCCCTTTCACTCAGTTCTTTTTTATTGGCTTCTTCCATCTGCAGTCATCCGGTAGAATTTACTCACACATTAGACGGTAATAACTCCAGTCCAGTTCACTACTTAAACTATTAAATTTCTTGTGTTTTGAAATTCCTGCAGATATGTTTATTTTTCAGAATGTATCGCCTGAATCTGCAGTTATTTAAT
>NZ_DAOOUJ010000089.1:0-9545 GCF_035390745.1 Methanosarcina sp.
GTAAGGAAGACCCTCTTCCCGTCTCCCATTCTCAAAGCATATTCAGTTGCCATTTTTATCACCATTTATATTGCTTATAATATTAGATCTGGAAGCTGTATTCTGTTGGGGTTCAGAATTTGGACACGAAAGTCCTTGCCTGCCAGAGGGCAATAACTGCCAGGAGAAGGATAAGGACCATCCACATAGTGTGCCCGGCCGGTATGATAGAATTTGCCCAGTAAGCGTTGTAAGCTTCCATTGCAGCTGCTGTTTGTACCATTTTATAACCTCCTTGAGATTATGCATACCTCATGCAGGCGTCCGACCCGCGGACTTTTCCGAAATCAGTGATCACATACTTGTGCAGAAGGAAATCTTTTTTGTAGATTCCTGCTTCATCGACTTTCTGCTCGATATCTTTCAGCATCCCTCCAGATGCAAGCTCAATGATATCGAAGTTGATGCTGTCCCTTCCATATGCACTGTTCATATTGTACTCTTCCTGGATCTTTGAGACAATCTCATAGTTCCAGTACTCTTTTCCATCCAGGAAAAGCTCCAGAATTCTGAACTTAATAGGCCTGTTTCCCATTTCATTCACCTCTCAGAGTTTCAAGTGCACTTGTTTCTTCCGTAAACATTACGAAACTCCCAAGGATACACAGAGTACCGCCTACAAGAATAGTCCAATCTGGAACATCTCCGAAGAAAAGGAAGATGAATATGACCGCACAGAACCCGTAAAGGTTTCCTATACCCTGACCTCTTCCAACACCTATAAGCGGGAAAGATTTGTACCAGGTAACATAACAGAAACCAAACGTGATACCTGCAAAGATCAGGACCAGCAGGGTCAGAGGCTCAAAAGCCTGGAGTGCATAGGAATACATAGGGAAACCAACGATTGCCAGAATCGGCACAATAATGATCCACCAGATAATGTTCTCTCCAAGGAAACGAAGTGTCAGCCCGGCATCCGGCTCTGCAATATCAAGCCCTTTACCCGCAATTGCGCCTTCAATTCCCCAGCCTGCAGCAGCCATCAACCCGCCAAGATATCCTATCCATGGGACGTTACCTGAAGAAAGTTCAGTCAGGAGTCCACCACCGTAAATAGAAACACCTCCGAGAACGATAACCGCAATACCGATTGCTGCCCTCTTTGAGATCTTTTCTCCATACCAGTAGTAAGCAAGAATCGACCCAATTACAGGGTAGAGAAGCCCGGCAACAGCTGCAAATGCTCCGCCTATAAAGCCCATAGCAATAAAAGAACCTAGAATTGCCATTGGACCTCCGAAGATTGAGGCAAGGAAGAACCATTTAGAACAGGGATGGAACTCTTTAAGGGTTCGGACAAGTTCTCCATATTTGCCAAGCACTCCGTTCCAGAGCATAAGCGCAATCATGACGGTAAGCGCATTGAAAGCAGTTATCAGCACAGCAGTGATAACCAGGGATACACCGTCTCCATTTGTTGCAGCAATGGCGCCGTACATTTCATCAAATGGATTAAGCACCCAGACAACGGTTCCTGGGAGATACCAGATTCCCCAGAATACAGCACAGAAAAGGGCCCACATGTACCCTTTACTGATCTTTCTCTTACTTTCCTGTTTTTTTAAGGCTTTTAAATCCACGGAAAATCCCTCCATTTATCAGAATCACTGTGGAATTCCCTCAGGGCAGGAGTCAGTCTCAGCCCTATTCCACAGCCTGAAAGCACAGTTTGCTAACCCTCTGTTGGGCATTTTATATCTCAGGGAACTATATTTACATTTAAATTAAATTCCAACACTACAGTTTATGGGATACAATATTTATATTTAACTACAGTTTTTAATTACCATTTTTATTCCCTCATTTTAATCCCATCTAAACTGGAGTTTGAAGGCGTTTTGACAACTGCATTGAGTTTCCATTTTTTAGACAATTGCCACCAGCCTTGAGATTTTCCAGAGTGAAACTGAACAGGCTTACTGCGCAGTCTTTACCGTGCTTACTGGATTCCCGTGAGTTATGACCAGATCCGTTAATTGTAAACGGATACAGGATTTTGCTTATGCCGTCAACTAGAGGTTACACAGAAACTGTACAAAATAAAGTTGGGCAAAAAATGCATTTGATAAATCTCCTGCATTTTCTGCTTAATGAGCCTTCAGAGTAAGGCTGCTTTTACCTTGTTGACGACATCGGTGGCACTTTCCCCATAGATGTCTGCGCCGATCTTGTCAGCCCAGTCCTGGGTAACGGGTGCGCCTCCGACCATGGTCTTTACCTGACCGCGGATACCTGCTTCTTTCAGCTGTTCCTCGATCTGGATCTGGTTGACCATGGTTGTGGTCATAAGGGCGGAGGATGCGATTATCTGTGGTTTGATTTCCTTTGCCTTTTCAACGAAGGTCTTTATCGGGACATCTCTTCCGAGGTCCACGACTTTAAAGCCTGCAATGTTGAGCATGGAGGCTACAATGTCCTTTCCAATAGAGTGGATGTCGCCTTCGATGGTCCCGATGACGATTGTTCCGAGGCTCTTGGTCTGAGACTTGCGCTTTTCCATTTCCGGCTTAATTACATCTATGCCTGCGTTCATAGCTTCTGCAGCTGCAAGCACATGAGGAAGGAAAAGAGTGCCCTTTTCGAACTGTTCGCCGACTTCCTGCATGCCTGCGGTAAAGCCTTTCTCGATGAGTTCTACAGGGTCAATCCCTGCAGCAAGTGCTTCTGCTGCGACTTCTGCTGCAAGTTCATCATCAAAATCAGTGATTGCGTCTTTTGCTTTTGCGATTAATGCTTCTTTGTTTGCCATTTTTAGATCTCCTGAATATCCTGATATAATTACATACCTCTGAAAGCTTTGTCCGCCTTAGTTACGATTGCCTTCATGTCCTTGAGGATGTCTCCATCGATTGGTTTGACTTCGTGGTTCTTGAGGACGTCTACTACCTTTTCGTGTGCGACAGTAGCAAGGTCCTTTGAGCCGGCTGCTGCCCAGTCTCCAAACATGCGCCTGTCAATGAGCATTGGGTTGGAGGGATAGTCCACAAGCTGCCTTGTCTGTTTGAGTGCGAGGAAGTTGTTTCCGATTCCTACTTTCTGGATAGATTCGACTGCAAGGGTTTCTTCGGAGACAGGTATTCCCTGCATTGCTTTCTTGACCATGCTGAAGATATCGTTGTCAATAACGAGCTGTTCCATTGAGAACGTCATTCCGAGCTCAAGCATTCCGGCTCCGTAGATGGTGTTTGCACCAGCAAGGGCAGGCAGGAGAGTGGTCATGGTCTTTTCGTGGCCTGCCTGGTTGTCCGGAACCTTGGAGTCAGACTAGGAACCTGCCACATAGGAGGGAAGGCCGTAGAACTGGGCAAGCTTTGCGACTGCAGCGCTGATAAGACCGAGTTCAGGAGATCCGACAGGTGCAGTACCTTTCTTGAGGTCGAAGGTGGTTGTTGAGCTTCCGTACCAGACTTTTGATCCGGGTACTGTGAGCTGGGCAAGGGTGATACCGGAGAGGACCTCAGCGTTGTGTGTAACGAGGGTTCCTGCAAGGTAAACAGGAGAAGATCCACCAGACATTGCCATACTCAGGACGTTAACCGGAATTCCGAAACGTGCACCTTTGATGATGACCTGGCAGGCATTGACACTGAGCTCGAGCGGGCTGGTCGGGCAGAGGAGCATTGAGAAGATTGGCTTTTTCCTTGCTTCTTCTTCATCGCCGCCGTAGTAGGCATTTACGATGTCCCTGTAGTACTCGACGTTCTCGCCCACCGGGTCAATGTGGTGGTAGTGTTTTGCAGTGTTTGCGAGTGGAGTAAGAGTCTCGTGGACGTCCTGGGCACCCTGACCTGCAATATCTCTTGCAGACACCGGGAGGGAGAAGTAGTCAATGTTTTCTGCCCAGTCACAGAGCTTTGCAATGTCTGCGATGTCCTTTTCTACGGAGTCAACGGTTACGTATTTGCCGTCCTGGTACTTGCAGACCTTCACACCGGTACCGAAACAGGTCCAGTGTACTTTACCACCGCATTCCTGGACGGTATTGAACTTCTTGTCGCGGCCCCAGAGGACAAATCTGGATGGGGCGAGCTGAAGGGCTCTTCTTATAAGGTATTCAGGGATCTTTACAACATGTGTTTTTTCGTCGACTTCACAGCCATTTTCTTTGAAGATCTGTCTTGCCTCGGCGTCAGAGACCTGGATACCGGGGTTCATCAGAACGTCCATTGTGGCGTAGTGAATCGCTTTGAGTTCATCAGTGGTAAAAAGGTTTAATTCTACACCGTTAAGTGCGTTGAATCCTGCAACTGCATTATTTTTTGCCATTTTTGTAACCTCCGAATAAGAATGATTTAAGCCAGCAGCTCTTTTGCTTTTGCAACGGCTTCACTTGCGTTTTCTGCGTAACAGTCTGCACCGATCTTATCAGCCCATGCCTGGGTTGCAGGTGCTCCTCCGATCATGACCTTTACTTTACTCCTCATCCCTTCTTCTTTGAGAAGCTCAATAACTTCCCTCTGACCCTGAAGGGTTGTGGTCATAAGAGCAGAGATTCCTATCATGTCAGCATTGACTTCTTTTGCCTTCTGGATAAAGTTCTTGATAGGAACATCACGGCCGATGTCATATACTTCAAAACCGGCAGACTGGAGCATTGTGGACACGATCGATTTGCCGATGTCATGGACATCGCCTTCTACAGTCCCGTTCACAATAACGCCCAATTTTGAGCCCTCAGAGCCTTCAGGCATAAGATCCTTAAGGGCATTTACTCCTGCAGTCATCGCGTCGGCAGCCATCATTACATGGGGTAAGAAAAGTTTGCCTCTTTCAAAGCGGACCCCCACTTCGTTCATGCCTGCTGCAAGTCCTTTTTCAATTATTTCGGACGGGTCCAGTTTTCCTTTTGCCTTTTCAACGGCAGCGAGTACCGCATCCTTCTTACAGGTGATTACTGCACCTGCAAGTTCCTGAAGCAGTTCTTCTTTGCTAATATTGCATCCTCCGTTTTAGTTTTTAGACTATGGAGACGTCTCAACCAATCGTCATGAACAATCATGATGGTTGGGATGCTAGCTCACGCTCTTCGAGTATGAGATGCACGAAAAGTACCTTATGATATCATGCGTGGGAAACCATGATTACCACAAGCGAAACTGCAAGATCATGAATTCTTCATGATTGCTTACTGGGGTTCATGAGGATTTAGCAGAGGGAATGTTTTTGGTGCCATTTTAAAATCCCGTCTGTTAACTCATCTTCACAGATGTCTCCAGTATAAACTTCTATTTACTGGTATAAATATTTTGTTAAAAAAGAGGGCATGAAACCAGGGGTTCTATATATAGTTTTTGGCTTAAAGTTTTTGAATGAAGTATTTAGAGAAAAAATAAGAAGAAGGAATGAAAAAATATAAATATCAAATATTAAAGTTGGGCTTTTGAAGGTATGTGAACCGAAAAAAAATAACCATATCATTTTAAGAGATTAAAGGAACTTGGATAAATATAATTTTTGCTCCCCGGGAGATAAGAATAAATGATAAGAGCTACTGAAGCTGTTTTATGAGAAAATTTTAAAATATAGATCGGATTAGAAATTGAGAATTTCTTTTTTTAAACATCATTTTTTCATTTTCCCTTAGTTGGACTAAAACTGAAATAAAAACCGGATAAAAACAAAAAGAATATATACTAGATTTTTTTCAGGGAAAGAATTTTGTACAATGTCCCCCCGAGAAAGAAAAACGGCAATATAGAACGCAGGCAGGTCAGAGAATAGGAGAACTACAAAAAAGGGGATAAAAGTTTTATTTTTGTGGAAGGTCTGGCTCTTTGTAACCCGAAACACATGAACTGTAAGCCCGGTTTACAAGCTCGATCATTTTACGGTCTTGCCTTTCTATTTTTACTCCGCAAGCGAGGGCAAGATATTCAGCCAGATCAAAAATCTTTATTGTTTCATCCTTTCCTGCTTCGATAAGGTTCTGCATACAGCCCCCGCAGTTTGTTACGATCACGTCACAGCCCAGTTTTTCAGCAGCCCTGAAACGGCCGGAAGCTATAGAAATAGATTCGGAAGGATAATTTACCCTTACTCCTCCTCCAAAACCGCAGCATGCCGAACCTTCAGGGGTTTTATTTGCCAGAGAGGTCCCCGGAATCTTTTCAAGCACATCCCTTGCTTCTGTGTAGACACCCATTCCTCTTGTCAGATGGCAGGGGTCATGGTAAAAAACCCTGTGTATGAGAGCTTTTTCTGGAGTGAGTTTGCCTTCCTTTAAAAGCCGGTCAATGTACTGTGAAATCTGCAGGACCTCAAAGCCCAGTTTCCCAAAAATGCGAGGGTAGATATCCTTAAAAGCTTTGAAACAGCCGGGGCAGGCAGTGATAAGGATTTTTGCCCCTCTTTTTCTGACCTCTTCAATGTTTTGCTGCCCGTGCCGGCGGATGGGACCAGGGTCTCCGGCACCTGCTGACACCGCACCGCAGCAGTATTCAAGCCCGCTAAGAACAGTATAATCAACTCCCGCCTTTTCCAGAAGAGCAACGGCAGCCTGAGCCATCACTTTGTTAATATAGGTGCCGGCGCAGCCCGGAAAATATACGACAGATCCGGGCCTGTTTGTGAACTCAGGGATTTCATCCATTTCAGAAACCTTTTTGAAAAGGTTATTTTCAGCCTCAGGATCCACCAAAGTCTGCCTGTCCGTAAGGCCGTTTTCATTTACCCATTTCTGCCGGGAAGGAGATATCAGAGGCTTGATCCCTAGATTCTCAGGACAGGCAGAAATACAGAGCCCGCAGGTAAGGCAGCGCAGCAGGGAATCAGGATCAATATTAGAAGAACCCTCCAGATACCCGTAAAGTCGGTCAAGCAAACTCAGGTCTTCGTATCCAGGGCATACCTCAAGACACAGCCCACATTGCATACATTTTTCCCTGTGTTCTTCTACTATATTCATATTTTAACTCCATATCATTTTAAACTCATGCGGCTTTATTCTTATATCGATCCTTAAAACCTCTTTCTGAAGAATCCCATCCATGCAGACCATTGAATCAGAAAAGCCGCCTTTCAAAGATATAAAAGGATCTCTTAATGGATTTAGAAACTTTAACCCGGAGATCTTTCGAAAGAAGATAAGACTATATCCAAAGATGCAGTATCAATAGCCAGGTAAAGGAAGGGATTGAAATATTCGATGATTTAAAAAACAGCGCAAGAAAGCTGGTTATTCCATTTGCCCGCTCAATACCTCTCTCCCCAAACACCCTTACACTGCTGGGTTTTGCGGTAAGCGTGGCTGCAGGAGCTGCATTCGCCCTGGGAAAAGCCTTTGAAGGAGGTTTCCTGATCCTCTTCAGCGGGGTTTTTGATGTCCTTGACGGGGGAGTTGCAAGGGCTAAAGGCAGGATCACGCCTTTCGGAGGCGTACTGGACTCGGTATGCGACCGCTATTCCGATGGGCTGATGTTTCTTGGAATTATGGCAGGAGTGATTAACGGATGGCTCGTACTTCCTCCTATCATGGGAGTTGACGGCTGGCTCTGGTCTGGATTTGCCCTTATAGGTTCATTTCTCGTAAGCTACACACGCGCCCGCGCCGAATCTGCGGGATGCAAAAAACTATCTGTAGGAATTGCTGAACGTACAGAAAGAATGCTTATCCTGGCTTTCGGAGCCCTTTCAGGCTTCCTTGCCTGGGCTCTTGTTCTGATAGCAGTATTCTCGCATATCACCATTATCCAGAGAGTCCTGAGGGCAAAAAGCATACTGAGCAAGCCTTCAGAGACCGATATCCAGAAACCGTAAGCCAGAAAAACCGGGAAAAATTAGTAAAAAAACACAGAGGAACGATTCAAAAAATATAGAGAGTTAGATACAGGTCATTCACTACCGATACGCATTTATACTACGTGTTTAATTACAGTAGTTGGTTGATGGCAAGCAAGACAAAGTCCATTGTCATCCGATAAAAAGAAATCTACTCTGCGGGGCCGTAGGGTAGCTTGGTCCATCCTGCAAGACTGGGGGTCTTGCGACTTGAGTTCGAATCTCAACGGCCCCACCAAACTTCATTCATCTTTTTAACGTTTTTAGATATTTCTGCGGTTTTACGATTTCCTTTTTTGCTGAGAAATTCCATTTTTCAGTTAATTTAGTCGTTTTTGAGTTTTCTTAAATAACTGTGACCATGTTTTTGAATTTGTTTTTGAGCTCCGGCTACAAAGATTACGAAACCTGCAAGCTTTCCGAACAGGAGAGAAAAACTAAGAAACGCGAGATAAAGCAGTTTGATACCCTGATATCCAGGAACATCGCAACCTGAAAGCAAATAGCAAATCTTTTTTATACTGTAAACACTGTTAATATATTAGGTTCATATGAGACTTCACTGGATAGATGCATTAAAAGGGATTGGGATTATGCTTGTGGTGCTTGCACACCACAGCTTGCCGATAGCGCTTGATACTTACATATTTTCATTCCATATGCCGCTGTTCTTTTTCATTTCTGGATTTTTATTTGACTTCGGAAAATATACAGGATCCTCTGTAAATTTTGTCAAAGGAAGGTTCAGGTCTCTTATCGTGCCTTACTTTTGTTTTGCACTAATTACCTGTCTGTTTTACTTTTTGCTGGACACAGGATTTCAGCCAGGAGTCACAAATATTAAGTTTTTTGAACATATCACAATTCTTGAAAACAGCATACTTCATGGAACATATCACATCCTTTACGCATTGGGTCCGATGATATCTTATAATCCACCTCTCTGGTTCCTGACCTGCCTGTTTGTAACCGAAATTCTCTTTTACGGACTTGCAAAGAAATACTATGGGGAACCGAAAAAACTTGTACTATGGATTACTGTAGCCGGAGTGATTGGCTATCTTTATTCTGTATATGTATCTTTCAGAATACCCTGGAATGTTGATGTAGCTCTGGCTGCAATAGTCTTTTATGGAGCGGGAAATCTGTTTAGAAGACTTACAGAACCTGAAACAGATTCAAGAGCAAATCTCAGCTTAAAATTAGATACAAAGTATATAGAAAAGTTCTCAAGAGTTGAGAAATATTTACCTGTTACTGCGATTCTTTTGAGCCTGCTATATCTCGGATACCTGCTGAAGTTTCCAACAGATGACAAAGTCAACATGAATGTTATGAGATACGGTGGCTTCTTTTCATTTTACATTCTTGCTTTTTCAGGGATCTTTACCTTTGTCTATCTTTTCAAAAAAATAGGAAGTTCAAAGATACTGGAATATTACGGGAGGAACAGCCTGATTATACTTGCTCTACACTTCCCACTCAAGGATGTTCTTACAAAACTGGTAATTCTCATTTTAGGAGTCAAGCCTGAGTATTTCTATTACAATACGGCTTTCGCTCTGGGTTTAACAGTTCTTAACCTTCTCTTCCTGGTACCTGTGATTTACCTGATCAATAATTATTTCCCCTTCCTTGTGGGTAAAAAGAAGAATTCTGCGGAACCCAGGAAATTCAGAATTTACTTAAGGAAGCCAGCAGATTAAAAACGCAGATTTTGTAACTAG
>NZ_DAOOUJ010000090.1:0-9228 GCF_035390745.1 Methanosarcina sp.
GCAGCCCGCAATTGCAAGTTTAAAGATTGCACTCACCGGGACGAACCTGGCTGCGCCGTCCTGCAAGCAGTAGAAGAAGGGCTTATTCCTGAGGAGCGGCTTGCCAGCTATCACAGGTTAACTGAAGAACTCATATTCCAGTCAAAAAAAGCCGAAATCGGGCTTAAACGGCTTGAAAAGGAAAAATTCAAGCAAATAGCAATGGATATTAAAAAATATAAGAAATCCACGGGGAAGCTGTAAGATAGGGTTTATTTTTAAGAAGGCAAGAATTCTCAGGATTTATAAATCATGTCGACCTGGAAGGAAGTGGGGAGGAGTAGTTCACATTGAGCCTTCCCTGACTTACAATTACCCTTACCTAGAATTATTATATGAAAAAACCTATGCTATTTCTATGTCAAGGAAGCTACAGGACTCTGCATTTCGCTTATTGAAGAAAGCGGCCGATGATATAGATCATGATAGATATAAAAAGGCCTTTGAAAACCTTGATAAGGTTGAAAAGATCGAAAAAGAAGTGAATAACCCTGAGATTTCATACCACCTTCTGTTTTTTAAAGGTTTTGCAAAATACAGAATTGATGAACTCGAAGAGTCGCTTGTACTTTTCGGAAAGGCGCTGGAAATTAGCTGGGACCTTTTTTCAAAAGAACCGGAAAAAGAAGATTACCGGTCTTTTATGCGAGACACGATTGGAAGCATTGGAGACATCCTTCTTAAGCTCGAAGATCCTGTTAAAGCAAAAGAGTATATCTATCCGATGAAAGGGATTTTTGAAAAAGCGGTTCTGGGTTTTGAGAAGTTATTGGAGTCAGATCCCGAAAATCCGGATTATCTCGAAGATTTCCTGAAAACGATCGAACACATAGGGCTCTGTTTTGAAGCCGGAGAATTGATCGAAGATGCAGTTCCACTTTTTGATATAAAATTCGATCTCATTGAGAAATTGCTCAAAAGTGAAACTGAAATATCCGAACACCTCAGCAGCCTTGATGACTCTCTTATGAATTTTGGAAGGATGTGCGAGGGAGAGGAATATTTAGAAGAGGGGTATATAGAAGAGGCAAAGCGCGTTTATGATCGGGCAATAGAGATTTACAGAAAAATCCTCGATAAAGACCCTGAAAACTCCGAAACCAAAGTTTACCTGAGTTACATATACCGTTACCTGGCAGGTATGTATTCGGACCAGGAAAATCTCGTAAAGGCAGAGGAATGTTATAAAGAAGCATTGGGACTGCTTGAAAGTGAGATTGAAAAAGAGCCTGAAAATATTCCGATTTCTGAAAATATTGAAGTTTCCGAAAACATTTCAGTTCCCAAAAATATTCTTTTTTCTATGGCCATTGCAGATATGTACAAAGATACAGGCTTAATATTTTCAGATGCGGAAGATACAACAAAGGCCAGGGACTACTATACGAAGGCAAGAGAAACTTTCCTGGGACTGATGGATAAATACCCTCATCTGCCTGGAGCCGATAAAAACCTTGCCAGCTCTTTAGACGAACTGGCAGAGCTGTTTTCGGAGATCGGAGACTTCGAAAGTGCAGAAATCTGCTATAAGGACGAACTGCAGATCTATGAAAACCTGCTGCAAAAAGAACATGAAAACCCCGAAAACCCTGAATATTCTCTGAAGCTTTCTGATATCTATCGGGAGCTTGGGGACCTTTTTGCGGAAAAGGAAGAAATTGAAAAGGCAAGGGCTTATTATGATAAGGAAATCGATATCTACGAAAACCTTCACCCAAAAGAAGCCGATAAACTCATGTTAGAAGCTAATAAGGCCGATACCTGGAACCAGATCGGAAGGCTGTATGCAGAAGAAGAGCCTGAAACTGCAGTGCAGTACCATGAAAGGGCTCTCCCCATATTTCAAAAAGCCTTCGAATCAGATCCCAGAAATGAATTTTTCTATGAGGAGCTGCTTGAAACCCTGACAAGCCTGGGTGTGCTGTTCAAAAAGAACATGGAGTTCGAAAAAGCGATCAAGGTGTATGAAAAAGTCTTGAAAGTCCAGAAAAAGCTCCTTGAGCTGATGACTTCGGAAAGCTGCCATGATACGGACCATGACCACGATCTGAACCACAGCCATGACCTGGACCACGAGCATGACCAGGACTATGGCATGGATCACGATCATGATCTGGATATAGAAACTACATACTTTGAACTTGGGGTGCTGCATTCAGAAATTGGGGACGAGGAAAAAGCCGGTGCCTACCACAGGCAGGCTCTTGAAAGATTTGAACAAATAATTGCTGAACAGTCAGAGAACCCGGAGCTCTTAATCCTTGCATCAGGTAGTGCTTTCTTTTTAGGAGTGGCCCTTCTTGAAAAACTGGAGTCCGAAAAGAAAGACTCAAGCATTGCAAGAAAATACTATGAGCTTGCCCTCAAGACAGTTGAAAAATTATATGAAGCCTACCCAGCGAACCTGAAGTTTCAGGAGATGCTTGCCAGTTTTGCTGAACAAATCGGGGACATATACAGGGATGCCGATAAACTGGAAGAAACAATCAAGGAATACGAATATGCATACAGAAGCCTTAAAATCCTGTATGAAAACGACCCTGAAAACCCAAAGCACCTCCATCATATGCTTGGAGCTCTGAATAATCTCGGGATCGGATATTCGGTTACGGATCAGCAGGAAAAAGGAAAAGAGTGCTTTGAAAAAGCTCTTGCCCTCAACAAAAGCCTTGAAGAATCCTACCAGGAAGACCTTGATCTCCTTAAAAGTAATTTTGTGCTCTTCAGCAACTACGCAAATCTTCTTGAAGAAATGGGAGACTCCAAAACTGCAAAAGAGTACCGTAAAAAAGCTGAAGAGATCGACGCAAAATTGACTGAAGAAGATCCTGAATGGGATTCCTCGCTCGAAGAGCTCTGATCTCGAAACCATAGAAACTTGCGGGCACTCACTGCCCCATCCAATTTTTTATCAGCCTCTTAAAAGAGCCGGTCTGTGCTGAAGGAGGTAGAGGAGGGGCTTATTCCTGAGGAACGGTTTGCCAGCTGTCACAGGTTAACTGAAGAACTCATTTTCCAGTCAAAAAAGCCAAAATCGGGCTGAAACGGCTTGAAAAGGAGAGATACAGGGAAATCGCGGTAACCAGTAAGAAATATCGGAAATTTACGGGCAAGCTGTAAGATTAAGTATTTTCTATCTGGGGAAATACTTCTCCTTTCTCTCCGAACAGCGCAACACCTAAAAATGAAAAAGACTTTCTTGACTGCATAGAACGGGTAAGAGTAGTAATTCGACTTATTTCAGGGAGGTATTTGAACGGCAAGCAAAGTCTATTTCGCAGACCTGAGGGCAAAAAATCCGAAGGAAAACACGATAAGCAAGATTCAGAGGCTTTTTGACGAAGCAGGTTTTGTCGAACTTCTGGGAGCAGATGACCTGACTGCAATCAAGATGCATTTCGGAGAATACGGAAACGACAGCTATGTCAATCCTGTCTATGTCCGGCATGTGGTGGAAAAAATCAGGGCAGCCGGAGCAAAACCGTTTATCACTGACACAAACACCCTCTATTCAGGGAGCCGGCATAATGCAGTTGACCACCTGACAACAGCCATAGAGCATGGTTTTGATTATTCTGTTGTCCGGGCTCCTCTTATAATTTCGGACGGGCTTAAGAGCCAGAACATCGCAGAGGTCGAGATCAGGCAGAAGCACTTCAAATCCGTGAAAATAGCGTCAGACATCGTTTCAGCAGACTCCATGATCGTAATGTCCCACTTCAAGGGGCATATCATGGCAGGGTTTGGGGGTGCGATTAAGAACCTGGCAATGGGCTGTGCGCCTGCGGCAGGTAAAAAGGACCAGCACTACCCTACAAGCCCGCACGTTGTCGAAGAAAAGTGCATCGGCTGCGGAAAATGCGTGGAAATCTGCCCTGTGGGAGCGGCATCCCTCGAAGGTGAAGTTTCCAGGATTGACCCCGGCATCTGCATCAGCTGCGGACAGTGCATGGAGGTCTGTCCCGAAAGCGCCATCGACCTTAACTGGGAACAGGACATCCCCGAATTCCTTGAGTGCCTGACCGAATACGCATACGGAGCCGTAAAAGGAAAAGAGGGTAGAGCAGGCTATTTTAATTTCCTGCTCAAAATCACTCCTGACTGCGACTGCGTGCCCTGGAGCGATGCCCCCATCGTGCCTGATATCGGAATCCTTGCATCAACCGATCCCGTGGCTCTCGACCAGGCAAGTTACGACCTTGTAAACAGGCAGAAAGGGCTTGCGGGTTCTGCTCTGCACTGCAACCATGAAGCCGGGGCTGACAAGTTCAAAGGGATCTGGTCTAAAATTGACGGTACCCACCAGCTTGAATATGCTGAAAAAATCGGCATGGGGAGCAGAGAGTATAAGCTGATTGAGATTTGAGTTAAACAGTTTTCTGTTTTTTTGAGTAGCCCAATCTCTTTTTTCAATTTTTCTCTTTTTCTTTAATTTTTTTGTATCTTATGTGGCGGAAATCTTAATCAGCAGGTCACGTGGAACATTGCAATGGTCTTCCCTTTACTTTTGTTCCAGATTTTTATTGCTTTCGGAGTTGGAAAGAGTTTAACCTTACAGTCTTTTTTCCGGAAATACTTCTTTGCTTTTTTTGAAAGCTCTACGTAGCCGGTCTGGCCTGTTCCCATAATGAGCTTCTCTGCCCCTTTTTCGTAGATGTATTTAGCTTCTTCAAGCGAAACTTTATGTGACGTCCCATACAGTTTTTTCGAAAGCTTTTTCCTGCGCTTTTCGACCTGACCTCCCAGGCGGATAATGATATCGTTCTCGAATGTCTTTTTCTTGACCGTTATCGAACCAAAACTTGTGGAACTGATTTTAGGTTTCATGTTTCCCCCTTTCTAAACTAAAGATCTTTTTCGGGCGTGGAAAAACCTTCCGCAGAAAGAGAATACTGAAAATAGTATTGTTCTGCAGACAATATTGTTTATGGGACCATATTGTTTATGAGACCACAGGCTTATTACCCTGCATGAAACAAATGAACAGGTGACAGCATTGTCTCACACCTTTTTTCATAGTCGCATTGTCCTGAGCAGGAAATTTCACAGGAACAGGGGGGTGTATGATGATTCACGAAGCCATGTTTTATGAAAAGCTTGCCGGAAATGAGGTGAAATGCAGCCTCTGTGCCCACAGGTGCAGAATCAAATCCGGTAAGCGGGGCATCTGCGGGGTAAGGGAAAATTGTGAAGGATCGCTTTTCTCCCTTGTATATGGAGGAGTCGCAGGCGAAGCTGTGGCGAATATAGAACAGAAGCCCCTTTACCACTATTATCCAGGATCCACGGCTTACTCAGTCGGTACAATAGGATGCAACTTCAGGTGCAGGCACTGCCAGAACTGGAGGCTTTCGCAGGCTGCTCTTGAAGATGCTTTTCTGGAAAACCTCAGCCCCTTCCAGCTTGTCAGGCAGGCTAAAATGGCGGGCTGCCAGTCGGTTTCCTGGACTTACAATGAGCCCACGGTCTGGTATGAGTATACCTTTGATGGGGCAAAGTTTGCAAAGGAAGCAGGTCTTGGAACAAGCTATGTGACCAACGGCTACATCACTCCCGAAGCCCTTGAACATATCGCCCCTTACCTGGACGCTTTCAGCGTGGACATAAAGGGTTTTTCCGATGAATTCTACCGGGATGTGTGCAGTGCAAAACTGGCTCCTGTACTCGAGGCCACTCAACTTGCAAAAAAGCTCGGGATCCACGTGGAGGTCGTAAACCTGATAATTCCCACTCACAATGACTCTTCTGATGAGCTCCGGGAACTTTCATGCTGGGTTTACGAAAACCTGGGGAGAGATACCCCTCTTCACTTTAACCGCTTCCACCCTCATTATAAAATGAAGGACCTTCCCCCTACTCCAGTAAATACTCTCGACAGAGCTCGTTCAATTGCAATTGAGGAAGGGATGCGTTTTGTGTACGTTGGCAATGTACCCGGGCACCCCCATGAGAATACTTACTGTCCTGAATGCGGGAGCCTTTTGATTGCAAGGGGGTTTTTTGAAGTCCAGGAGTATAACATAAACCCTGATAAGACCTGCCCGAAATGTGGAGAAACAATTCCCATCACAGGGGAATATGCCGGGGAGATCAGGGTTTAATTTAATTCTGTTATTTTTTCGAAAAGGAATATTTCGAAAGTTTTATCAAGCTTAAACCTTTTTTCATATATATGCATAAAAATCAAATGAATATTCATAATAAATGATAATTATTTTGTTTTAAGTTTTAATTGATATTCAGTTATCCGGATAAAATATTCGGAATTGAATAGTTTCTTCAGCACTCAAACAGGGTCTTGAAAAGAGGTGTGGAAATGAAAGTTCTTATTTGTGGAAGAGGTGGAAGCGGCAAGAGTACGATTACTGCTCTGCTTGCGAAGGCAATGGCAAGAAAAGGGTACAATGTGCTTGTTGTGGACAGTGATGAGTCTAATTTCGGACTGCACAGGCAGCTTGGTGTTGAAATGCCGGATGATTTCATGAATTACCTGGGAGGAAAAAAAGCCCTGGGAGAAAAAATGATGAAGGCGTTTCGGAGCGGGGAAGTTGCAGGTATTTTTGAAGAGAAATGGAGAATAACAGAAATCCCTGAGGCTTATACGGTAGAGAAGGGGAACATAAAAATGATGGCTGTAGGGAAAATCCATGATTTCGGGGAAGGCTGTGCCTGCCCTATGGGTGCGCTTGCAAAAAACCTGCTGAAAAACATAGAAACCACATCACAGGACCTGGTGTTTGTGGATACAGAAGCGGGAATCGAGCACTTTGGAAGGGGGGTTGAAGAAGGGTGCGACCTTGTCTGATGGTGCTTGATCCATCTTACGAGTCCATAAGGCTTTCAGAAAAAATAAAGCAGCTTGCAGAAAAAGCCGGAAAGCCTCTGTATTTCGTTCTTAACCGTACAGATAAAATAGGGGCTCATTTTATGATGGAAACCGTGGGCAAAAATCACGTCCTGGCCTCAGTGCCGTCGGACATGGAAGTTTTCAGGGCAGGGTTTGCAGGGGAAGAGCTTAACGTAGACCTCCCCGAAATAGAGTCCATTTCCGACTTCCTTGTTACCGGAATCGGAGCCTGAAGCTGTTCGCGGAAAAGGTCTGGTACGAATATTTCAGCCAATTTACCGGGCATGAACATCATAATATCTGCAATTCCTCCACAGATATTACAGTTCATTGCCTGGTTCATTTTTCATATTTCTGATCTCTAAAAAGGCATGCCGGAAAGTTTACAGTTGAGTCTGGCACAGCCGGATATGGGCTCTGTTCTGAAATCAACTTTAGTTGACTTAATCTCAAATCTATTTTTTAAAAAGATACATATAGCAGATGCCTCCAGTTAATATATGGTATAATATTACCCAATTTTACTGGAGATGAATGAAAGTGACCATCTGGGAATACGATGTAAAAGAGATCAGGTTCAGTGAGTGGTCAAAGGCAAAAGAAGACCTTAACAACCTTGGTGTTGAAGGCTGGGAACTGATTAAGTTTTCAAACGAGATCGATGAAAACGGCATGATCACAGCTGTTTTCAAAAGGCCCGTTGACTACGTCGATGCAGCCTTCTGATTCTTTTTTTATTTTATTCTTTCTTTGCTTTTCTCTTATTTAATTCTGAAGATTTACTTTTTGCTCAAATTCGACTGATGTTGCAATTCAAAATTTCAATGATATGTTGTCAGGTTTGAGACATACTCTGGATAAATCCTGAGTTAACAGTGTTTACGCATCTTGCTATAAGAAAAAACTATTATCCTGTTAATTATTACAATAATTTATCAAAATAATATTCATGGGGTAAATAGCTCAACTTTTCTATTTCAGGTTGTTATCTAGCTATTATTGCGACTGAAAGAGGTATCTAATTGTAAGGGCAGATCATATCTAAGAGGAGGAGAGATTTATGGGAAACGACGTGAAAAGTGGTACAGAAAATAGGTTTGAGAAGGAAATCGGTATCGACCTGATGCAAAAGCCTGAGGTAGATGCCAATCGTTTGTTCAAGATTTTTGATTCTTCTGTTCAGGGTCTCAGGGAGTGCAGGCTTATTGCTGCGGCTTTTGAGCTTGGAGTGTTTGAAGCCCTTAAAGTCCCTTTATCAGCAGGAGCTCTGGCTGAAAAGCTTGGCTGTGACCCCGTCCTCATGCCTCATTTCTGCGAGGCTCTCCATAGCTTGGGGTTCCTTGACAGGTTTGAGGAAGGGATAGACGAGGAAGAAGAAAAGGCTAAGTCTGTGAAAACAAAGAATGATGGGGCAGTATATCTGGTCTCAGAACTCAGTGCAACGTATCTTCTGAAAAGCTCTCCATTTTCTCAGCAGCATTACCTTGCAGAACGGATCAGAAATGTTGAACGCTGGGCACGTCTTCCGCAGATTATGAAGCAGGGGCCAGATATTGTCGAGAAAGGGCCTTTTTTCGGGGAAATCGTCCACTATATGGCAGAGAATGCCCGATGCGGGCTGCTTCAGGAAACGGTCCGTGTTGTTCGAGAAAACGTTGATTTCACAGGCGTCGAAAAGCTGCTTGATCTCGGGGGAGGGCATGGGCTTTATGCAATCGCTTTTGCGGATTTGAACGAAGAAATTCAGGCTTTTGTTTTCGACCTTCCCCCTGTTACGAAAGAAACAAGGTATTTTATTGAAAAATACGGGGCTTCAAGGGTGGATATAATTCCCGGGGACTTTTTTAAAGATGAAATCGGGAGCGATTATGACCTTATTTTTTCTTCCTTTAACCCCGGAGGAAAAGTGCCTTCCCTTATCCCCAAGATTGCCGAAGCCTTAAAGCCAGGAGGGGTTTTCGTGACGAGGCAGGTTCCTGACGAAAACATGAAGTCCAATCCAATTATGAGCCTTGACTGGAACCTCTGGACTTTTGAAGATGTGAAAAAAGGAGGTTCAGGCTACAGTTTTGAAAACAGCGTCCCTTTTAACGAATACATAGAGATGCTGGGAAACTACGGGCTCGAAGTTTTCCGCGCGCTTGACATGGAGGATGGGTCAAGGATTGTGTTTGCGTGGAAAGTGGGCTGAATTTTGCGGGGAAAATAAATTAAGTTACCGGATTCTTCTTTTCATTTTTCTGCTATATAGAGCTGAAGACACCTGTTTTATTATAGATAGCCGGAGAAATCTCTAACAGTAACCATTATTACCCAAAAAAACAATCACTCTATGGGGATTG
>NZ_DAOOUJ010000091.1:0-8087 GCF_035390745.1 Methanosarcina sp.
AATTTTTATATATTTTTGGGTAAAAACAGAATTTAGAGGATTTCTACAGAGCCAATAGAATATCCTTAACTAAATAGAAGACAGAGCCTGTTACTAGAAAGGAGAAAAAACATGAGAATTCTGCTGATTGCCGATATCCACGCAAACCTTGAAGCCCTCCAGACAATTCTCGATGTTCCGCACGACAGGGCAATCTGCCTGGGAGATATTGTGGATTACGGGCCGGACCCGGACAGATGTATAGATCTTCTGCAAAAAAAGAATATCCCCACTGTAAGGGGCAACCACGACAATGCCGTTGCTTTTAAAGTGGACTGCCAGTGCGGGTACAAATATAAGCATCTCTCAATTGCAACGCGAGAATATACATGGAAAGTTCTTGAGAAGTCACAGATGGAATACCTGAAGAAACTGCCGCTCCTTATCAAAGAAGAAATAGACGGAAAGAGCCTTTACCTTACCCATGCAAGCCCGCGCTCCATGTTCGAATATGTAAAGCCCGAAACTCCGGATGAAGAGATCCAGAGCATGTTAGAAGGAGCAATAGAGCCTGTAAAGGCGGACTTTCTCATAATTGGGCACTCTCATATCCCAATGAACAGAAAACTCGGAAATCTTACAATTATAAACCCTGGCTCTGTCGGACAGCCCAGAGACGGAGATACCCGAGCAGGCTGTGCGGTGTTCGATACTGAAACAGGAAAAGTAGAATTTTTCCGGCTGGAATATGATATCGAAGCGGTCTGCGCAAAAATTGAAGAACGGATGCCTCATGCGGAGGAACTGACTGGCATCCTTAGACGGGGTTATTGAGGTGAAATACGGTTAAAGAAAAAAACTGTTCAGCAGGGAGTTCAGAATATTTGTAGAGTTCATGTTTCTTTTATTGCCCTGATAATTTTTTCTATATACTCCGGTTTCACATCAGATGGTGTTGTTTTTTTAACTCCGAGCTCGGTAACCATAAGATAGACTTCAGCCTGTATCCCTGCCTCACCAAGCTTTTTTGTAGCGCACCTGTCCTCACAGCCGTCAAGAGCGAGAACTCTGAATCCTTCGGATAACGCGTCTTCGACAGCATCGGTTCCCTTCAATGCAGCAGCAGCTCTATAAAGGTCTGGGCGCCTGAAAGCCAGAGTTGATGCTGCCTGCATGGTAAGCTTTCCTGTATTTGATAAGCCGGAACAGGCAAAGATGAGAGTGCTTCTCCTATTTCCGGAAGGGTTCTTCGTCTCGTTAATCCTGCCTGGAAAAGATTCTTTCTGTTCTGGAGATTCTTTTTGCTCCTCTTTATTCGAGTCCATTGTGATTACAACCTTTGCAAGAGATTATTTCAAAAGATATTGAAATAGAAAGATTGTCTACCTTTATATGGTTGATGCTTTTGATTCTGCTGCAGGGATAGAAAAAACTCATTTTTTCCCTGGACAGACTGTGCCAGACAGATAGACAGACCGATGAGTCATTTTATTACTGCCAGCCAGCAGACACGAACGCTTCACGAAAAATAAAAGTAATAAGAGTAGAGAAAGAAATCAATCAAGTTCAAGTTCCGTAATTTCAACATTCAGGTTTGCGACCTCAATAGTCGCGACCGTGTACTTTCCGGAAAGCACTCCCGCGCATTCCCCCGGATTTATAATCGGGGTGCCTTCAATGATCCGGACCCCGGGGTCGTGAGTATGCCCCCTGACAACGACATCAAAATCCCCTGACCTTGCAAGGGCTTTGACCAGAGCCTCATCTGTCCCGTGCAGGAGGGCGATATGCAGCCCGTCAACTGTCAGGTCCCCAAAATCCCCGCAGGAAACAGCACCTATTTCTTCAAACCTCTTTGCAAGAGTTACTCTATCCCCATCATTGTTTCCGAAGACAAAATAGAGTTTTGAATTCAGCTCCTTAAAAGCCTTCACAGTGAAAGGAGAGATAATGTCCCCTGCGTGCAGTACTACTTTTACCTGCTTTTCATTAAAGAATTCCACAGCTTTCCGGATAGCTGCCAGGTTATCATGCGAATCAGAAATAATCCCTATCAAATAATCCCACCTCATTTAATATTAGATGTCCTGAATATTTAATACATACTCCGGGACCCGGGAAAGAAAAACTTTCAGCAAGGACAGCAGCTATTTTTAAATAGGAGATACAGGTATTACTCCAATATTCCAGAGAGAATATTTGAAAAACCCTGAAAGAGTGCAAAATACAGGGAATTTTCCATAAAACCAGAGTTAGTGAGAAAGGAATGAAAGCTATAACCCTCCTGAGCAGCGGGCTTGATTGCGTCGCAGCGCTTGCCATCGCAGCCAAAAGCCTTGAAATAGAGATGGCGATTACATTTGATTATGGGCAGAGAGCCGGGCAGCGTGAAATAGAGTATTCCGGAAAGGTCTGTGAACACTTCGGGATAGAGCACAGGATAATCAAGCTGGACTGGCTTGGGGAAATAACAAATACATCTCTTGTAAACAGGAATGAGGAAGTCCCGTCTCTGTCCTTTGAAGATATTGATGAGGCTGCTCCTGCTGCAATTACCGAAAATTCCGCAAAGGCTGTCTGGGTCCCTAACAGGAACGGAGTTATGTTAAACATTGCAGGCAGCTTTGCCGAAAGCAGGGGCTGTGATTACATAGTGGTGGGCTTTAACGGAGAAGAGGCAGGGACCTTCCCTGACAATTCCCTTGATTACGTAAAGGCAATGGACCATGCTTTTTCTTACTCCACACAGAACAGAGTGCGTGTGCTGGCCCCTCTCATAGAAATGGGGAAAACTGAAATTGTTAAAAGGGCTCTTGAAGCAAAAGCCCCGCTTGAATACAGCTGGAGCTGCTATCACGGCGGAGAAATTCCGTGCGGGGAATGTGAAAGCTGCGTGAGAAGGGCAAGGGCATTCAAAAACACAGGTGCAAAAGACCCTCTTCTGGAAAGGCTTGGGATCTAAATCTGAAAAAATCCTTCGAGAGAATAAAAAGCGATTATAGAAATAATAGAGAGAGTTCCATGAAATGTATTGTTTTACCTGAAAAACATAACTATGATGGGAGCCAGATTTCTTCCCTCTGGGCATATAACAGCTTCGGAGTGCAGGAGGATTCCGTTATCGTTTTTAGAGGTGCATGTGACGTAAAAATAGAGCACATGATTGACCTCGAAGACCGGCGGGCAAATGAGTCTATATGGTCCGAAGATATGCTGAACTTCATCATAGAACACTTCGATTCCACTGACCTGAAACTGATTTACGCACGCCAGCGCCTTTTTACCGCTATTGTAAGGGAATACCTTGAAGGGCTTGGAATCCTTACTTCAAGGGAAGGAGACGATTTATTTTTTAACGGAAAGAAGCTGACCGTATCGATTGCAAGCACCTCGGCTGTTTCCCAGAAAATCCACTTCGGCATGAACGTCTCGCATGAAGTATACGGAAACCTGAAAGAAGCCGGAATAGAGGATGATGAAAGCATTGTGCGGCTGATGCAGGAAATCGGGGATTCTTATGTAAGGGAATTCGAGGATATCGAAAAGGACCTCAGGAAGTCCCGGCCTCTCGGAGTGGTATAAATGCCCAGCCGTGAATCCGCTAACATAAGAGAAGTCTTCTGTTCCGTGCAGGGAGAAGGGCCATACGTAGGCATGAGGCAGGCCTTTGTCCGGTTTTCAGGATGCAACCTTAGCTGCAGCTACTGTGATACGAATTTTGCAAATCCTGGAACCTGTGACTATGAAAGAGTTGAAGGCAGCGGAGTTTTCGAAAAGGTTCCAAATCCCGTAAGCATAGAAAAGCTGGAATCCATGCTGCAGCCATTTAAAAAGCTCCATTCCATATCCCTTACAGGAGGAGAGCCGCTCCTGCATGCTGATTTCATAGAGAAGCTGAAACTTTCCGCACCCCTGTACCTGGAATCCAATATGACCCTGCCTGAACAGGCAAGAAAGCTGAGTGAAAATATCGCATACGTTGCAGGAGATTTCAAACTTCCAGAGGCTATCCGGGGAATCTGCCCTGAAACCAGGGAAGTGCATGTGGAAAATACTATAGAGTGCTTCAAGCTCCTGAGAAAAAATGATTCAAGAGACTGCTTTTGCAAGATTGTGATAGGCAGGGACACAAACACGGATACCGTAATTATGGCTGCAGAAGCAATAGCTCCCTATGTATCCTGTATAGTCCTTCAGCCCGAAACCCCTCTGGGAAGTGCGGTAAGGACTCCAGGGTTTATGCAGGCATCCGTACAGACTATTATAAAGCTGCAGAAAACCCTGCTTGAGCTGACAGACACGCGGATTATTCCGCAGACCCACAGGATGTGGGGTTGCTTATAACCAGAAAAAGGGCAGGAAAACCCGGAAAATTAAAAAAGGGATGAATAAAATGGTAAATATGAGGTTAGGAGTTATTGACTATATTGACAGTGCACATTACCTTCCAGGGCACGGGAAGTGCGGAAGAGTACATGGCCATACATATAAAATAGAAGTAATTGTGGAAGGAGAGGTAAGGGAAAACGGGATGGTTATAGATTTCTATGACCTGAAAAAAGGCATCAAGGAAACTCTGGAAGAGTACGACCATACCCTGTTGAATGAGATCCTGGATTTCCCAAGTTCAGAGCACCTCTGCCAGCACATCCATTCCCGCCTTCTGGAGAGATTCGGATTTCCTCTTCTGGTAAGGGTCTGGGAGGGGGAAGGCAAATGGTGCGAAATGGACAATTTTTCAAATTAAATTTGAATTCCTTTACACCTGCGTTATGAGATAATCCCAAAAAGATTCCACAATGTATATCAATGGGCTGTATCATAGGTGCTTTAGGCATCCTGAAACCCCTTTTACTGAGAGTTTACTTTATTTCCAAGTTCTGAACGGAGGAGAAATATTTGCCAGAAGAAAACCAATCTGTAGACAAAACCTGTAATAACCATGGAGAGGACCTCCTTAGAAAAATTGCCGAGCACCCCTGTTACGATAAGACAGCCCAGCACAAGTACGGAAGAATTCACCTGGCTGTGGCTCCAAAGTGTAATATCCAGTGCAACTTCTGCGTCCGGGAGTTTGACTGCGTAAACGAGAGCCGTCCCGGGGTTACCAGCAAGGTTCTGAGTCCGCAGGAAGCCCTTGAGAAGACAAGGCAGATTGTTGCAGATTATCCGTTCATCAAAGTTGTAGGGATTGCAGGGCCGGGTGACCCTCTGGCGAACGATGCAACCTTTGAGACCTTTGAGCTGATAAAAAAAGAGTTTCCTGGACTCACGCTCTGCATGAGTACAAACGGGCTCTTGCTCCCCGAAAAACTGCAGGATCTTGTAAGGGTGGGAGTATCAACACTGACTGTGACCGTAAATGCTATCGACCCCGAAATTCAGGCAAAAATAGTGGACCATATAGTTTACCACGGAAAGGTCTACAGGGGAGTTGAAGCTGCAGAGATTCAGGTCAAAAACCAGCTTGAAGGCATTAAGGCTGCTGTTGATGCAGGTATGGTTGTAAAGGTCAATACCGTTCTTGTTCCGGGCATTAATGACAGGCATGTAATCGAGATCGCAAAGAAGATCAGCGAACTCGGAGTTTACATTATGAATGTCATGCCCCTGATCAACCAGGGAGCCTTTGCAAACATAGAGCCGCCTACTGCAGAAGAAAGAAAAGCTGTACAGGAAGCCTGCGAACCTTATGTGATGCAGATGCGCCACTGCAGGCAGTGCAGGGCTGATGCTTATGGTCTCCTTGCCCAGGATATGTCGCAGATGAGTGAAGAGCGCAGAAAGATCATAAAGATCCAGACAAAGGAAGATATGGAAAAAGCAAGAGAGATCCTTAAAAAGAACGGGAAATAAGAGTCCTGATAAACTTTACAAATTTATTAATATTAAATTCGAGTTAAGAAGTTCTGAAGCAGGGAGCCTAAAAGGCGGAGTTAAAGAACTCCGCTTCTCAGACTTATTTTTAAAAACTTTACTCGAGAGTGATTGCCCCGTTCGGGCAGGCATCTTCACATGCACCGCAGTCAAGGCATTCGTTTTCGTCTACAACTGCAACATCATCATCACTGAGGGAGATTGCAGCTGCAGGGCATTCATCTATACAACTTCCACAGCCTGTGCAGGCGTCAGCATCAACTTTTGCTACCATGTTTTTCACTCCTTATACAGAAATGGGGACTTTTATAGAGTCGAAAATATATAAGGTTGACATACTAGGAGATAATAATTTAATAAAAAGCTGTCGCTTCCGTTCCCAGAAACAAAGAAAAAAACAGATAAAGGATAACCTGAATTACGTACTACCATATTTCCCGGTTATAAGAATAAATGAACATATTAAATTTATAAATATGGCAACTGCCACCACTGGCACATAACAAATTTGGATGTATTATCATTGACCTGCAATAAGTTTATTATTAACTTATCATAACCCTGCAATTAGTTTCAATCACTTATCGCGGCTCTGGAATTACCATTCATTATTGTAATACTGCCGTTAATCCAGTCTTAACGTTAATCTGCCTTACCATTAATTTATTGTTTAACTATCTGATACAACTAAAAAAAGGAAGCCTTTTATTGAACCTGGAACAGCTAGCAGAAGGGATAAGGAATTTCGAAGGTGTTACCCGAAAAAAACAGATAGAGGATATAGTCTCTATCTTTGAAGCCGTCCGCCCGGAATACGGGAACGCTATTGTTGATTTTGGGGATGATGCTGCAGTTATCGATATAGGAGGAGATGACGTTATCCTCTTTGCAGCGGACGGCATCTGGGGCAGGCTGCTGGATGCAAGCCCCTGGTGGGCAGGGTATGGAGCTGTTGTTGTGAACATAAATGACATTGCAGCCATGGGTGGAAAACCCCTTGCCATGGTTGATATAGCCTCTGCAAATTCCCCTGACGCCTGCAGAGAACTGATGGAAGGGCTGGCTGAAGGAGTAAGGAAATTCGGAGTTCCTGTAGTTGGAGGGCATGTCCACCCTGATACACAGTACAATTCTCTTTCCGTTGCTATTATAGGTATTGTCAAAAAGGACTGTGTAATAAGGAGTGATACCGCAAAGCCCGGAGACCTGGTAATTGCAGCTTATGATATGGATGGAAAAATCGGTCCTAATTCCCCTTACAGCTGGGACACAACATCTTTTAAAGAGCCTTCGGTACTCAGGGAAAGCTACCTTGTGACCCAGGAAATAGCACAGAAAAAGCTTGCAACCGCAGGCAAGGATATCAGCAACCCAGGGCTTATAGGAACTCTCGGAATGCTTTGCGAGACGAGCAGAGCAGGAGCCTCGGTTGACCTGGAAAAAGTCCCGAGACCTGAAGGTGTGGACTTTGAGCAGTGGCTGAAAGTGCATCCGGGAACGGGTTACGTATTTACTGCAGCTCCGGAAAAAGCCGGAGAGTGCATAAGTGTATTTGAAAAGGCAGGGCTGACAGCTGCAGTCATAGGAAAAATAGAAGAGGGTTCAAAGCTCGACATCTACGACAAAACAGGCAGAGTAACCGTTTTTGACTTCTCAAAAGAAGGTATCACGGGCATAGGTTCCGAATAACCGGGACCTTTCTGCTTGTTCTGCACCTGTTTCAAAGAAAAATATGTTTGCTGAAAAGCTGTTATTTCACTTATCCAGCACCTGCTACAATTGTTATTATCCTCTTTGCCCGAATCGGTGGGACTTACTTATTTTCAACCCAGGCTTTCATTTCTTTATACAGGAATTCTTCTGCAGCCTGAACCTTTTCAAGAGGCCCGCGAAGGACAAGAATTTCCCTTTCTTCACTGTTTGCAATACTGATAGGCATCTTCCGGGTTACGGGTTCAAGCCCAAATTCTTCCACGATATCATAGATAATGGATACAACCGTTCCGGGGGGGATAATCAGGTCGTAGAGATCTTCAAGTTCCAGCTCGGGATCTTTTTCAACATTCTCTTTCGTCTTTTTTGCGATTAAATCATCGAGATTAAGTGTTTTGTGCATCCGGGAGTCACCTTCTTATATTAAATTTAGTTGCTGGTTTTATGCCGTTTTCATTAATGGAGGCAGTGTAGCGAAAGTTCTGTAAAATATGATTGACTCTGTATCCTTTTTCTTT
>NZ_DAOOUJ010000092.1:0-8061 GCF_035390745.1 Methanosarcina sp.
ATTTCCTTTACCTCAACGTTCTTTGCGGGTTCAGGTGAACCGCCGCCACCGCCGCCACCGCCGCTGCTGTGGCTGCTTCCTCCATCGTCATCATCTTCTTCTACAGTTATTGTAGTGGTTTTTTCATTTGTGCCGTTTCCATTAATTGCAGTCAGTTTAACAGTGTAAGTTCCTGCTGAAGAATAAGTGTGCGTTGGATTCTGCTCAGTTGAAGTGGCTCCGTCTCCAAAGTCCCATGACCAGGATTCTACGTTTTGCGAACGGTCAGTAAAGGTCACTGAAAGTGGAACATACCCGCTTGTAGCACTGGTACTGAAGTCTGCAACAGGATATATGATGCTTGGACCCGTAGCAGTTATAACAGCAGTTTTTGTAGCCGTGCCGTTATCGTTGCTCGCTGTCAGGGTAACTGTATAGTTTCCTGCTGTTGAATAAGTATGCGTTGTATTCCGATCAGGTGAACTGGCTCCGTCTCCAAAGTCCCAGTTCCATCCGGTTGCATTCTGTGAGAGATCTGTAAACTGCACTGTCAGAGGGACAAGCCCGCTGGTAACATTAGTGTTGAAGTCTGCAGAAGGAAGCACAAGATAGACTTCTTTGAGCGGGAGGTAGTCTATTGCATCATCGTTAGAATATGTCATATCAATAATGCCGTCCCCATCGGTATCGTTATCTGCATATCTTTGAGAGAAACCATCTTTAAGGACAGGAGTGCCCCAGAAATTACCTCCCAGATAAGATCCGCCCGCAATATTTCTGCCTGCAGTTTTTGTGATATTCCATGTGCATGCAGTATTATTGTTGTCTGTATTCTGTGTGTTATTAAAATAGTTGTTGTAAATAAGGTTATATCTACTCTGAGCACACAGGAACATACCGGCAGTTCTGCTCCGTGTCATATTGTTGCTTGAGACAGTGTTGTATCTGGAAGAATTAAATTCAATTCCATAGGTATCATTATAAGCCGTGTTTCCTGAAATAGTGTTATTGTTGGAGAGTGAGACCCTTATTCCGGAAGCAACATTATTAGATGCTGTATTGTTAGAAATAACGTTCTCATATGATGCACTTACCTCGATACCCCTGAGGTTGCTCGGAACTAAATTGTTGAGCACGTAGGTATTGTTAGAGTTCACAAGGTAAATCCCGTCACCGCCATTAGAACTTATAGTGTTACGGCTAAGGTTGTTATTACTGCCAGCGTTTTCAAGAAGAATACCATGACCGGTATTCGAGTTCACAGTATTACCTGAAATTTTGTTTCCGCTGGCTGAGGAAGTTACATAAATAGCTCTGCGGTTTCCGGAAGCGTTGTTATAGGACACATTATTGTCGCTGGCACCCCCGAGAACAATACCATAACTGGCATCTCCGTTGTTTAATCTCGCTGTGTTGCTGACAATATTATTATTACTGCAGTTCTGGAGAACTATACCGCCATTTACGTTTGAATATACATCATTACCTGAAACTGTGTTTCCGCTGGATGTATAAGCCAGGTAAATGCCTCTGTTATTAGTAAATGCAGTATTGTTGACAACACTAGTATTGTTGGAATATATTATAGCTATTCCATAGTCGTTATTTGAAACTGCATTGTTCCTCAGGACATTATTGTGTGCAGCATTCAGGTGAATTCCATGAGTAAGCGTATCTATAGAGCTGTCCGAAATCGTGTTACCAGATATCTCGTTTCCTGAGGAAATATAAATCTCAAAACTATTATTGGTGCTGTTAAACACATTGTTGTTTCTCATGAAGTTTCCGTTTGAATATGTCAGATATATTCCATGAGCTCCGTTTGAGTTTAAGTTGTTATTTTCGAGAGTAATATTGGTTGCATTCTCCATAACTATACCAGAGGATGCACTCAGGTTTACAGTATTTCCCGATACAGTGTTTGCCTGAGAAACCGAAATATAAATTCCATAATTGTTGTTTGAGACTCTGTTGTTAGAAACAGTAGTGTAATTGGACTGCAGGATATTGATTGCCCTGCCCTGACCTGCAAGAAGGCTCTTGGTGGCTGTGTTATTGCTGACTACCGTATAACCGGAACCCTTCAGGTATATTCCAAGGGCATCGTCGTGTAGTATATTGTCTTTAACTTTACAGTTAAGACTATTGAGCACATAAATGCCTGAGCGGTCAGTCCCTGCTCCTGTAACATTCAACCCCTGAATGGTTACGTTATTACAGTTAGATATAGCGATTACGTTTACGTTTGAGTCATTAGCTGCAATTACCGTTTCGGACGGACCCGCCGAAGATGTGATTAACAGGTTTTCTTTGCTGTCTATGACAACGTTTTCCGTATACGTTCCCGGGTCAACGATAATTACAGAGTCTGGACCTGCACCGGTTACTGCGGCCTGTAATGAATATGTATCATTAACATGAATTTCAGCCGCCGCCCCAGCACAGGAGCTCAGTGTTAATATGAGAGTGGCTAGTATTAAGATCCTTATTCTGTTTATTCGAATTCCTCCATAGAATAGAAGAAATTTTTTAAATATACTTCCTACAATTACTTAGAAATTAACTACAAATACAATATAAACATATTGGTGCTATTAATATTTTTAAGAAAATATAGATTTAAAAGATTGCACACTGTATATATTAAAAACGTAAGAGTATTACGATATTAGCAGCTGCATATTTCCCTTGCCCATACTGCATAATTACATCCAGTAACATGACAGGATTCACTGCTAACAAATATAATTAAATCAAAAAGAGTAAAATTAATATATTTCAAGTGTTTTTTACTGAAAAACTCCCAGAATTAGAAAAAAGTATAATAAAAACACACATAACATCTGAAAAAAAAGAAAAAGGTAGATCGATTTTAAGAAAAAATGAATATCAAAAAATGAGATTGGAGGGATGAAGCAAATCGAAATAAGAAAATTAAAGAAGGATTACCAGTATCCCTGAACTCATCCCGTTTCCATAAAAAAGAAAAAACATGAGCTATAGCCTTCAATCCTCCAATAAACGGCTTTCCTTATATCTCAAATAAATGACTTTAATGTCCCTCAATAAATGACTTAATCTGTATTTTAAATCTCAAACCCCCTGCAGGCATTTCAAAGCCGAGATTATCAGTAGACGGTTTCCTGCCTGGTTCTCATATTATATGCCCTGTATTCATCCGCTTTCTTGTCCTGAAGATAGACATATTCGTATACAGGAGAATTGATCTTTTTCCCATACTCCTCTCTCGCCTCTGCCTGGCAGCGCTTGCAGGCATAGATAGGGACCGATATTCCGAATATTCTGGCATCGTTTATGCTCCTGTGGGCACGGGAGTCTATGGTTACATAGCCATTGCAGTCAGGGCACATCCTGACCGTTTCTTCCTGGAATTCCTGAATCATATCGGTATCGTAGAAGATCTGTTTTTTCCGGCGGTAAAAGTCCCCTTGTTTTGCCATCTCCGCTTCTACAAGTCTGTCCCGGTTTTTCCAGTTTTCGAGCTGAGTTGCAACAATCTCCTCCAGTACCTTCCTGTCCCTTGAAGCCTGCACGAACATCCCTGGTTTGAAATCAGGTTCCCTCACACAGGAATAATCAAGCCCTGCCATTGCAAGGATTATGCCTGTATTTACATAGGGCAGTGCACTCTGGATTGCATAGCCTCCTTCAAGCACTGCCATATCAGGGGCAAGTTTCTCGTTTAACTTTGCATAGCCCTGAGCTGAGAAGCGCATATTAGCAAGGGGATCGGTATAGTGGTTGTCCTGCCCCGCAGAATTAAGAACAAGTTCCGGCTTGAAGTCCTCAAGGATCGGCATCACAAGGGCATCAAGCACGTAAAGAATACCCTCATCCGGAGTCCCGGGAGGAAGAGGAATATTAATCGTCCTTCCAAGGGCTTTCGGACCCCCCAGTTCGTTCATGAAACCGGAACCGGGATAAAGAGTCCTTCCGTCCTGGTGGAAAGAAATGAAAAGAATATCCGGGTCGTTGTAAAAAATCTCCTGTGTCCCGTCCCCGTGATGGACGTCAGTGTCAACGATTGCAATCCTGCGTATCCCATATTTTTTTCTCAGGTATTCGACAAGAATTGCTTCATTGTTGATATTACAAAAACCGCGGTTTCCATGGGCTACTGTCATGGCATGATGTCCCGGAGGGCGGACAAGGGCAAAAGCGTTTCTAACCTCACCCCGCATAAGAGCATCAGCAAGTACCAGACAGCTTCCGGCTGCAATAAGGTGAGGAGTTGTTGCCTGGGCTTTTATGTCAGGAACACAGAAATGAACCCTTGCAATGTCCTTATAATCTGCAAGACGGGGTTTGTACTCGGCTATCTGGGGCAGGTCCATCAGCCCTTCTTCAAATATCTGGTCCCGGGTATACAGGAGACGTTCCTCTCTTTCCGGATGGGTTGGAGAAATTGCCCAGTCAAAAGCCGGGAAGAATATAAGACCTGTCTTTCTGGCTTCTGCCCGGCATGCAGGAATCAGAGGGTTCTTTTCGGGCTGATATTCCAATTCATCCTCAGATTTATACTCTGAAATATTTGTTTTCACTGTAACTTCCTTCTCGATATCAGGCTCAGTTTCCTTTTCTATATGTTCTTTTTTCATATATTCCGTATTTTTATCAGCTCCGCCTTTGATAGCGTCCTTAATTTTCCCAAACCCGAGCCTCATGCCTTTTCCCTCCGGTTCCATTCCGCAATCAGGCCAGCTGGAATTTGCATACTTACATCAAAAATCCTCCCTACCGTAGACCAGCCCTGCACAACGTTGAAAACTTCACTGCCAACAATCTCGGCTTCGTCCGCATACTCGGAAATCCCAAACTTTTTTGCGCGGTCCCCGAGGAGTTTTGCTGCAAGGGCTTCGGCTTCTTCAGAACGCATCCGGTTGAAATTTCCAATATCCGTAGATATAAGGCTTAGAATATCTCCCTCTTCGGCTACAGAATATACCTTCTGTTCAGTATCAATGCGCAGGTTAAGGGTGAGGGTGGGCCTTGCAACAGCTGCCCCTATAGCGTTTCCTACTTCAGAATGTTCGGGAATCACCGGTTTAGCATTCAGCTTTTCCGCAACTCCTGCAATCAGGCCCTTTGCCCCGCCGCCTATTCCGACAACATTCTCAGGCCTTTCTTTTTTCTTCTGCAGAACTTCCCATATCCTGTAAGCAGGCTCCTGTTCCCATTCAAAAAACATCTCTCTCACTGCCTGTGCAATCATTTCTGCAGTACTGTCCACTATAAGGGAAGCAACTTCTGTTTCAGACTTCCCAAGGCTGGAAGCTACAGCTTTGATTGCTTCTTTTGCACGTTCAGGGTCTCCCACATCTACAAGCCCGAGCACTCTCAGAGCATCTGTTGGTGTTGGCTCTTTTCCTCCCATGCAGTAAGCCGGACCTGCCCTTTCAGGGCCTATGGTTACCTTCCTGAGCCCACTTTCTGTTTCTCTGACCCTAACAACACTGTCTCCTCCCACAGCTATCGAGCGGACTGCAAAAGCCCGGACATGGGTCAGAAAATTTCCGAGTTTCGCACCTCTGGAAGCAATAAGCGGTTTTCCGGAAAGGACGAGGGCAAGGTCGGTAGTTGTCCCGCCGATATCCACCACAACAGATGTCTGCCCTTCGGGGGTAAGGGCAAGAGCTCCTATCGTGCTTGCTGCAGGACCCGAAAAAATAGTTTCCACAGGGAATTCCACTGATTTTTCTATTGGCAGAGTCCCACCATCGGCTTTAAGGATATAGACAGGAGCTCTTATTTTTCGTTCCTCCATAGCTTTTTTAATCTCCGCAACAAATTTCTGGTATCTCTCACCTGTTGCAGACGCCAGCATGGAAGTAGCAACCCGTCTCGGGAAGTTCAGTTTTCCTGAAACTTTATGACCGAGTTCAACTTTACAGTCCGGATACATTTCCCTCAGAATTTCCTGTATCCTGAGTTCATGGGAGGGGTTTCTCTGCCCGAATTTGCTTACTACGGCAGCTCTGGAAAAACCCTGCTCCTTAATTTGATTCACCGAATTCCGGACCTCAGCTTCGTCAAGCGGCTGGATTTCCCTTCCCCTGTAATCCATAGCTCCTTTAAGGTAGAAACTGTCAGAAAAAACATAACTTGCAGGATTAACTCCCGGTCCCGGAATGAGTAATAAAGCTACACGGTCAGTTTTTCCCTCAGCAATAAGGTTTGTTATTACGGTTGTGCTGAACACCACCCTTTCAACCTGTTCCGGGGGAACTCCTCTGCTAACTTCATCAAGGGCACCGAGCAGAGACTTCAGAAGATTTCCTGCATCCGTGGGAACCTTGGCTGTGCTGTACACTTCTCCGTTCCGAATAAGCACCGCATCCGTGGTGGTGCCCCCTACATCAATTCCTATGAGCATTCACAATTCGCCTATCCTCACAATGATATATATTGGATTCTTCACTTTTTTCAAATTTATAATGAACTTAACTTTAACCAGTTCCAATTGACCTTGGTATAGAAATAAGTGTATGCTTTATTCGATATCGTGCAGGTATAGAAAAAAAGCTTGAAAAATGAAACGATTACGTTTCATCAGTCCGAAATTAATGCCAAAAAAATAGTCCTCTTGAGCTCGCTTAATAGTAATCCGTAAATCAGTCTGCTTGAGCGAGCGAAGCGAGTGAAACGGACGGCGGGCTCCCGAGGCGGAACTCGGGTGGCGCAACTCGGGAAGGAGAAGTCCAGAGAATTTGTATCGCTTCCCTGAACTTTTCCTTTTGATTCCAACCCTTGTTCTTTCTACCTCAGTGTGAAACCCTTTCAGGTCTCACCCCAACCTCTTAGTGGAGATGACCACTTGTTTTGGGTCTCTCATGTTTATCGGGATCAGATGATGTTTCTTTTGCCCAGTGCCCTGCAAGGAAAGCTCCGGACAGGTTGTGCCATATGCTGAAGATTGCACCCGGAAGCGCTGCAGCGGCAGTAAAATGTTTTATTGCAAGAGCAACGCTGAGGCCCGAATTCTGCATTCCAACCTCGATTGCAATAGTTCTTGCTTCTATTTCGCTGAGTTTCAGAGCTTTTGAAACAAAGTAGCCTCCTGCAAGCCCGAGCCCGTTATGCAAAACCACAGCAAGCAGGACCAGGGGTCCGCTTTGTTCAAGGTTCTCGCTGTTTGTCCCTATAATTATGGCAATTATTATCACAATAGCAGCTGCTGAAATTGCAGGAAAGATATCCCTGACCGCCCTTATCCGTGCTTCAAAGAAATAATTGACCGCAAGACCAAGAACTACAGGCACAATCACGATATTTACGACACTTACAAGCATGCCTGTAACGTCAACCTCCACGGTCTGCCCTATAAAAAGCCAGGTAAGGAATGGAGTTGCGAGAAAGGCGATCATTGTGGAGACAGATGTAAGCACTATTGAAAGTGCAACATCCCCTTTTGCAAGATAGCAGATAACATTCGAAGCCGTACCACCCGGACAGCAGCCGAGCAGGATCACACCCGCCATAAGGTCGGCAGGCAGCTTTAAAGCCAGACAGACTACCCATGCAGCCAGAGGCATAACGGTGTACTGCATCAATGTACCCAGAAAGACCACATGAGGCCTCTTCAGGACTGCAAGGAAACTGTCAACTGAAAGTGTAACTCCCATCCCGAGCATGATCAGGCTTAAAAAGGGCACAATGAGATTATTGTGAGGGGCAAAATATTCAGGATATACATATGCTACAGCAGATAGAAGTACTGCCCAGAGGGGGAATAACGAAGTAAACTTTTTAAGCATTTTTTAGTACACCGTCTCTTCAAATGGACGTTTGAGTTATTAAACTAACTAAGATTGTCATTTAAATAGATGTCTATATAATCCCAATTAATAATAAAGCTGCAATTAATTTCGAAATTGCTGAAATAGCAGATACATTTGATTTGCGGAACGTTAGAAAAAAGAAAAAATTGCCTGTTTTTAAACATTCTTCTGAAAAACGATTATTGAACCTGCACTTTACTCAGGTTTTTTGCTGCGTATATCAATGGCCACCTGTTTCCACTTGCTACTTATATATACAGGCTCTGCCGATACACTGCCCCAT
>NZ_DAOOUJ010000093.1:0-8020 GCF_035390745.1 Methanosarcina sp.
TATAAATGGAAGAGGTTTAGAGCTTTCCCGGTCTGAGAGGTATGTAAGGCTGGAAAAACCTTGCCCACATGTCCCGGAAATACTTTTCATAGACTCCTGGCTGGATCGAGTCGCTTCTTCCAATAAGTACGGCACCTGCAAGTATAAAGAGGCAGCCGTTGATCGTATTCGACTGCAGAGTCTCTCCCAGGAGAGTGCAGCAGAAACAGATACTGCTGACCGGCTCAAGCAGGGAGAGCACGGCTGCGGTTTGAGCTTTAATACGAGCCAGCCCTCTAAAGTACAGTAGAGATGCAAGAGCAGCAGCTATGATTCCTAAAGGTATTAGCAATTTAAGGTTTTCAAGCAAAACCGGCCCTGACACGGATATTCCGAAAGGGAAGAGCAGGATAAGGGTTACCGATGTTGACCAGAACATCTGCTCTACAGCCGAATAGTTTTCCTTCAGGTGATTCATGGTCATGATCGAGCAGCCATATGAAAGACCTGAGATCAGTCCGAAAAGGATTCCTGTAATGTAGATTCCATTTTCCGGGGCTGCAATCCCGCCTGCGTTTAAAGGGTTGATAGCAAGCAGTATACCCGAGATAGAGAGGGTAAGTGCAAGCATATCCAGTACAGTTACACGCTCTTTAAGGAGCAGGGGAGAGAGCAGGGTAACATATATCGGCGCTGTATACAGGAGAAGCACAGCTACAGGGATGCCGAGCTGCCTTATTGCGGAGAAGTAGGTAAACATCGTTACGGCATTAAGAACCCCAAGCAAAAGCATATAGGATTTCTTTTGCTTCAGTTGAACTTTTCTTATCCCCCCGAACAAAGCAAGATACCCAAGAACGACCGCAAACCCGAAAAATGAGCGGTAGAAAAGGATGGAACCTGCTTCCATTCCTTCTATTTCTCTTACAAATATGCCTGTTATCCCGAAAAGGATACAGGAAGTAATAACTGCTGTAAATGATTGATTATTTTCATTGAATGTAGTGAACATAATAATTACAAGAGAGATATTAGACCCTGAATATAAAACTATTTGAAAATTATAAATCAGTATATATATAAAAAGATACTGAAGTTAGACATAAACTTAAGTAAATAATGGATAGAAGAAAAAATAACATAAATTATAAAATAATAATGAGTAAAAATAAGGAAGAATTAAAGGAAAAAATAATGTATAAATAAAAATAAAATATAAATTAATATAAAATATAAATTAATTAATATTTCTTCCTGTTTACTCTACAAAATAAATCATTTCGTTTGGAGTACGGGTCAGTTCATTACTCTCTATCCCCGACCGAATGAGTTTTTCTATCCTGTCCCATGCATTTTTGCGGGTGGTCTTAATCCCCAGCACCCTCGAGGTCTGGATGATAAGGTCTTCCATAGGGGTTGAGTACTGGTTTGTAAGGACGAAACGGACAGCCTCCTTTATCTCTTCGTCACAGATCCATTCGATCTTTGCATACGCTTCGGCATCCCGCCTGCGCAAAAGGGCTGAAGGTCCCGAAATAGGCCAGTAAAATTCTCCTTTTGCCTGAATTTTTCCCGAACTTTCGGCAGATGCCGCAGCGTCAAGTATCCTCTGCCTTATTTTACCGAGCATGCGCGGGAGTCCTGTATGTGATCTTATCCTCTGGAGTATTTCCTCCGAATGAATGGGGCCTTCAACTTCCACAATATTTACAACTGCCTCCTCGATCTGTGCATCAGAGATTTCAGAAAGGTCTGCTGACTGCTGGAGTCCGGAGGAGAGGCAGATTCTGTAAGGAGGAACAAGAGCTTCAAGAGCGTTCACTTTTTCTGATACCTTTTCCTCCACCCCTTTCACATCATCAGGGTCATCAGGTTCGATTATTTTGGGATTTTTAACCCCGGACGTTGAACCGGAACCGGTTTCTGGTTTACCCTGAGTATCACTGCCATGTATGGATTCAGATTCAATTTTAGATTTAAGCCCTGATTCAGATTTTATTCCGGGTTTCGAACCATCTTTATCCTTTTTTTCTACTCCGGTTTCATTTCTGGCTTTTATTTCACTGCCAATCTTAGCTCCAGAGCTGGATTCCAATCCTGCCTTATTTCCAGACCCGGTTTCAGGTTCAAATATTATTTCAGGCCCTGAACTCCATTGAGGGTCAGGATAATCGTCCTCATCAGGTTCTTCAGGATCAAAGAAGCCTCCAGAGCCGTAAATGTAAGCAAATTCGTTAATCTTCCTGCCTTTTCTCTTCTTTTCCGGACCTGCACTGAAATCGATTTCAGGGTAAGCCTGGTAGAAGTTCATTTTTTCAGGTTCAGGCTCAGGAATCAGGTACGATTCTTCCCCCATATCCGTTTCAAAATCCGAGCGCGGATCAGCACTGAATTTAAGAAGTTTTGATTTCTTTGATTTTCTGGAAGGCCTGTTTCTGGAGTTTTCGTCAGCTAATGTGGCCATAGACTCTGCTTTGAAAGTCATTTCAGGAAGGAAATCTCCACCTGAAGAAGTTGAAAGACTTTTATTCAACCCGAAGACATCCTGATAAGATAATTCTTCATCTCCTGCTTCGTCTTCATATTCCCGATCTTCTGCCGGTTCCCCTTCGTATGCTTCTTCTGTCTCCTCTTCGTCTGCTGCTTCAGGAGGAGTTTTTGTGATACGCTTCTTTTTAGGCGAGTATTCGACCTGAACTTTCCTCACAAAGGGCGAATTTCCTGAAATGTTTTCTAAAAGGATATCCGTCCCGGAGGATTTTTTCGTCAGAGGAGCTGTCTCAAATGTCTTCACTTCAGATTCTTCAGAAGAATTGACATCAGGCAAAATCATACTGGCAGCAGGACTGACACTTATCTCATAATTTTTTGCGGTTTTTGCCCAGGCAGCGGGCTCGTTTAGATTTACAGCTTCAGGTTCGGGTTCGGATTTCGCCTGCAGTTTTGCCTGCTTAACAGCTTCCTTTACGGTTTCAAGCAGTTTTTCCCTGCATTCTTTGGGGTGGAGATACCAGTCAGTAGACCAGACCCTGTAGATATTCCAGCCCAGCCCTTCAAGTACCTGCTGGCGCAGGCGGTCGCGGTCCCTTGCAACAGGAGATGAATGGTAATCTGCCCCGTCGCACTCGATCCCGAGCACATACCTGCCGGGATGGTGAGGGTGAGGGACAGCAAGGTCGAGCCTGTATCCTGCGCACCCTATCTGCCTGTGGACCTCACACTCGTTTTCAGTAAGAAACTCGGCAACCGCTTCTTCGAAAGGAGAATCAAGTTCCTTCATACCGCACGACGGCGCAGGAAGCGTGCCGCTCTCGGCAAACTCAAGGAAGACTTTGAGGGCTTTGAGCCCGAAAGGAGAGTTTTCGTCAAGTGGCAGGTCTCTTGAAGTAAAGTTTGAAAATACAACGCATTTTTCCCTTGCCCTTGTGATAAGCACATTAAGACGCCTTTCTCCTCCGTCCCTGTTAAGAGGACCGAAGTTAAGGGAAAGTTTCCTGTTGTAATCAAAGCCGTAACCAACACTCAGCAGAATTACATCCCTTTCGTCGCCCTGGATGGTTTCGAGGTTCTTTACAAAGAAGTGTTCACCCCTGTCATTCCCGGAATTTAGGTCAAACCCCGGGTTTGCTTTAAGGAGGGCTTCTATCTCTTCCTGAATAGCTTCCTGCTGTTTAATATTGAAGGTCCCGACCCCGAGGCTCTTTCCGGGATACTTCTGGTAGTGTTCAAACACTGCCCTGGCAACAGCTCTTGCTTCTATCCTGTTTACCCCGCTCTTGCCCCTGTCGTAAGCTGCATCAGGGAGGTGGACGAACTTCAACCCCAGGCTTTCATCTTTCTGCATAGGGGAGGGGTAAACGTAGAGGCGGTTATCGTAGAACTCCTGGTTTGAAATTGCAATCAGGGACTCGTGCCTGCTCCTGTAGTGCCAGCGCAGGGTCTTTACCGGGAAACTGCGCTTGCAGACGTTAAGTATGCTTTCCATGTCCCCTGCGGGTGTATAGTCTTCGGGCTCAGTTTCATGAGAATCGACAACAGTATCGAAGAAGTCAGTTGGAGGAAGCTGCTTTGAGTCTCCCATTACCACTACCTGCTTTCCGCGCAGGAGCGCACCGACAGCATCTTCGGGCCTGACCTGACTTGCTTCGTCAAAGATGATAACATCGAACCTTGTGCTCCGCGGGTCAAGGTACTGCGCAATGGAAAGCGGGCTCATGAGGAAGCAGGGCTTGATTTTCTGTATAAGGCCGCCTGCTTTTTTCATTAGTGTTCGGATAGGCATGTGTCCGCGTTTGCGGTTGAATTCGTTAAGCAAAATTCCAGCTTCGGAAGCCCTTGACGCCCCAGAAGTCAGCTTTGGAGCGTCTTCATAGGCAGAACAGACAATCCTCTTCCTGTTTTCAAGCAGGACTTTTTTGTCAAGCTCTATGAACTTGCTGATCTTGCCTTCATGCAGTTCCCGGATAAAAGCAGATAGATCTGGTCTCTCCCTGAAAGCCCGATGCAACATGCTTTCCGCGTAGTTTCCTTCAAAAGCAGGGATCATATCCTGAGGCTCTATTTTTCCGGCTTCTATGTCATCAAGCATAGGAGAAGCGAGTGTCTCAAGGCATGCCTGCCTGTATCCAAGGTACTGGCTCCAGAAAACAAGGGAAGAAGTCTCATCTTTCCATTTGGTTACACGGGTCTTTAACTGGCTGAGTTTTACAGCTTCGATATCACCGAACATTTTCCCGAAATCTGCCCCTATGAGAATGCCGAGTTTTTCAATGGAGAGAAGGAAAGTATCCTTTGCTGCCATGACTTCGTTCACTGCAGATTCAACGGATGCCGAGTCAACTCCGCTCCCAACAAGCCTGACCGACCTGTCAGTTAAAAAGCCGTCTTTGATATGCCTGCGGAAAGGAACCATCCATTTGCAGTAATCTTCCAGCAGGGCAGGGTCGCTCTCAAAGCCTTTCCAGTAATCCGAGAAGAATTTTTTCCCGCTTATTTCAGCCCCTTCAAGCTCAGTCCTGCGCGCCTTGCATTCGGAAACGCAGGCAAGGTCGAGAAGGATTTTGCTGTCTTTTGAAGGAGCCCCCGAAATATAGCAGGCTGAAATATCCTTTTTTAATTTCCTGTATTTTGAGTTTAAAATGCTGAGCAGTTTGCCGGAAACTTCCTTAAATTCCGATGCGTTGAAATCAAAAACAGAAGGATGGAAAGTTTTTTCCACAAAGGTTTTCAGTTCCCTGTACTGCCTGACCTTTGATACCAGAGCTTCGGCTTCGGATATAAAAGCCTCGGAGTCCCATTCAGGGTTCTGAAGCAGTTTCTCAGGAAGGGGCTTTGATTTGCTGATAAGTTTTGCAGCTTCGGTTATGCCGGAAATATCTTTGAGCGTCTGAGGCTTTGCGGTTGCAGAGATATCGTTGAGGGTTTTTATCGACTTTTCAAGGTTTTCAAAAGCAAAAGCGCATTCATCTGCAACAGCCCCGATTTCCCCGAGGTCTGAAGGCAGAACAAGTCCTGGCTCACAGCCGTACCAGGTATTTTTCTTAACCGGCCCAAGGGCTGGAAGTACCTGCCCCATTTTTTCCAGAATAGACTCGGCTTCTGCCCAGGCTGCAGGTTCCCATGTCTCAGCATCCTGAAACTTAAAGCGGGGCATTTTCAGGCCCTTTGACTCAAAGTAAATCCTGTTCTTTTCCTTTACTCCATAAAGAGAATACAGGCTTGGATAGATCTTTCCCGCAGGTTCCCTGAGTGTCTGTGCATACCCGTTGAGCTCCTGTTTAAGCTTTTCAAGCTCGTTAAGGTCCCTTTCGGCACTTATAGCAGGAGGAGCTTCGCGGTTAAGGGCTTTCTCCAGCTCTTCAAGTACGGCTTTTTTCCTTGTCTGGTGGCTGTGGACCTCGAGGCAGAGATCTCCCAGACCGGCATTGTCGAGCCTGCTCTTTACTACCTGAAGGGCAGCCATCTTTTCACTCACAAAGAGTACGCTTTTGCCCTGTGCAAGCAGTTCTGCAATTGTGTTTGCAATGGTCTGGGACTTTCCGGTTCCGGGAGGCCCTTCCACTACAAGGTCTTTTCCGGCTTTTACATCTTCGATGACAGCAATCTGGGAAGAGTCGGCATCCATTATATGGTAGGTGTCTTTTGCCGTAAGTTTAAGGTCAACTTCCTCTTCCCGAAAGCCCTGAACCTCACTTTCGGGTTCCTGAGGATTGAAGACTTTCTGAATCAGTGGATGCTCTGCAGGGGACATGTCTTCAGGCCAGGTCGCAGTGTCCAGGTCTTTATACATGACGAATTTTCTGAAGTTGAAGAGGTCCAGGCAGACTTCCGGAATGATTTTCCATTCAGGTTTTTCGCGGATTGCCGCAGCCACTGTCCTGAAGTATTCCTGTATCCCTGAGGCTTCTTCAGGCATCTCGAATTCAGGAATCTCTATTCCGAATTCTTTCATCCTCGCCTGAAGGGTAATGGAGGTGAAAACCTCATCCCCTGTCCACTGGATGCTGAAATTTCTTCCTTTTCCTATCCTTTTGAGTTCAACAGGGACAAGGATAAGGGGGGCCTTCAGGCTCTTTGCCGGAGATTTGGTTTCACTCCACTGCAAAAAACCCATTGCAAGATAAAGAACCGGATATCCCTGCTCTTCAAAAATGGAATTTGCCTGGTTAAAAACGTAAAAAAGCTTCCTGTCAAGGGTCTCATTGTCGTCAGGAGTTTCAAGGAAAGGTTCGGAACGGGAGTTAGATGTTTTATTTTTTTCTTCGGAAGTAAGGATTTTACCTATCGTTTTCAGCAGCCGGTTTTCGCTTTCCGCATCATCGTCTTCTTCCCCATTTTCAGCCTTTCTACCTTTTTTGGGTCTGGTTTTAATTGCCCTGAATTTCATTGATTTTTCCTGAAGAACAAAAAGGTCATAGACCTCCTCCGGAGTTCTGCCCGTAATTGAAATTGTCCGTCTCGGGGAAGGACGGTAATTGAGAAGGTTATTCCGAAGGGATAAATCGAGTAAATTCTGCCTTAGTGTTTCCAGTTCCTTAACTACGTCCACCATAAAAATACCAGGCCATGTTCAAATAATCAATAAAATATATTTGTGATACAGATAAGAATACAGAATATTTACTAATAAATTTTACCATGTTTTGCCGGAAATGAAGCTTCAACTCTGGCAGAAAGATCTTCCGAAACCGGAACGAAATCCTCAGGAAGTCTTTTTAAATTCTGAAAGAATCCAGTTCCTTAAACATACAACTTTAGAATATTGATGTAAGAGTATAAAACATTTTACCAGACATTTTAAATTTTATATATTTCTAATTACTCTGAGCTTTATATACTCCTCTGAAAAAGGATTAAGTAAGTGTGTATAAGTGGGTGTATATTAGCTGTTTGAAATTGTATGTACAAACAAGGAACTACATCTGAAATATCTGTTATTAGAATTTGTTGGTAGCTCCTGATTAATCGGCCGATATTATTCAGTAAGTAGAGAAAAAAATGGGATCGAAAATTGAAAAAAAGCAGCACGAAGCAATAAAAACAGATGTAGAAATGGAAATTTTCCAAATATAACCTGGTTCTGTACTGTTTATTTCCTTTGCTTTCGCCTTTTTCCTATTAGATTCATCCCTATAACGAACCCAATTCCAATGAAAATTCCAGTAACTATTCCATTCATTAAATCAATGAGACAGATATCCTAATAATGTGCATACAATAAGGGCTATGATAAAATACAAAAACTGCTCTTTCATTAGAGGTTTTTCCATGTTTACCATCTTCTGGCTTTACCTTCCTTTTATTTTTTCCAGATCATTTTCGACCTAACTTCCGCCTTTTTAAGCGCATAAATTCAATTTTTCCATAATCTCTTTTTGCTTTCTTGTGAGTTCTGTAACTATTACTTCCCCATTTTGCAGTTCTATTTTCCTTATCTTTTCAAGCTCTAAGAGTAAACTTTCAACTGTATATTCCTCGATAATCCTGGTCTCCCTCATTATATTGAGTAGCCTCATTCTAATAATGAGTCCAATGAAGCAGA
>NZ_DAOOUJ010000094.1:0-7890 GCF_035390745.1 Methanosarcina sp.
ATTATAGATGGTATCGATTATAGATGGTATCGATTATAGATGGTATCGATTATAGTTTTAATAATGTCTTGATAATATTTTTTATTGTTTTTATTCAAAAGGGTTAAAAGAGGCTGCTAAAAATGAAAGAAAGACTGATCACGTGTGGGATTATTTCTATTTTTTTCTTTGTTCTGATTACTGGCTTTGTCGCGGCGGCTGAGACTGATTCAGGGTCTCTATCAACAACAAATAATCTGGAAGGCAACTCCCGGGATATTATAATTACTGAAAATTCCGGAGAAAATCTAACAAATTATCAGGTTCCTATTTTTCTGAATTCTTCTAACTTCAATTTCTCACAGGCAAAAGCAGATGGCTCTGACCTGCGTTTTTCTTCCAGAGGAAAAACACTCAGTTACTGGATCGAATCCTGGGATCCGGAAGCTGAAGAAGCTCTTATCTGGGTAAAAATTCCTTCTCTTCCTGCAAACAAGGATACTAAACTTCTTATGAAATATGGAGATCCTGAGGCAGAGGCAGTGAGTAATGGAGACAGGACCTTTGAGTTCTTTGACGATTTTGAGGGAGACGAGCTCAAAGGGTCTTTATGGAATTCCGAAAGTGCAGGTGGAGGGCATGTTGATGTGAAAAACGACACATGTTACGTGACAGCTCCCGCGCCTCATGCTTATGATTCATCCCTTATCTACAGTAAGAAAACTTTTGGTATTAATTCCATGTTTATGGTCAAAAGAATGAAAGTCACCACAGGAAGAGATAAGAGAGGTCCTCTGCTGGAACAGGGTTTCATAGATCAGATTACCAGCAAGAAAAACAAAATTATTCACGAAACCGAATTAGCCAATGAGAGTAAGGTGAGCTGGGAGACAGCTTACAGGAAAGAGAGGTATAATTCCTTTGACAAAACTGATACAGGAGTTTCTGAAGGGCAATGGTACACTTCAGGAATCGCCTGGTACGAAGAAAACGATACACGCCACATAGCCTGGTTTAAGAATGGAATTCGGGATGCAAAGATGGATTATTCTTCAAATGAATATATCACTAACTTCCCCATGCATGTCTATCTTTATGCGGAATCTTATTCTGATGCCTCAAAGAACACAGGATACATGGCTGTGGACTATGCTTTTGTCCGCCAGTTTGTTGAATCCGAACCAACTGTCAGCTTTTCTTCTGATAAAATAGAAACTGAAATCTCTGCCGATGATAATACTTCCGGGACTGATAATGTTTCTGAATCTGAAACCACTCCTTCTGAATCTGAAACAGCCCATGAAACTGAAACTGATCTTCCTGAGGTTTCAGCTACTGAAGAAACCCCTGAAGATACAGTTACAGTACAGGAAAGCCAGAGTGGAAATGAGACTCAAACCCGGGGAACTCTTTTCCCTGAATACCATGTTAATGTTTCCGGAATCAAACTTTCTTCCCCATACAGGTTCGAGTTCCCCGTACTTTTTAAGGATCTTAAAGCCTCAAGGATTGATACTATTTTCCTGAGTTTGAACGGTCCGGATGTCTGGCAGTATGAGCGTTTTGTGAAAGAAGCTCATGACGAAGGATTTTCAGTCTATGCAGTGATTCTGGAAGATTTCAATTGTACATCAGAACTGGCTACCAGCACTTCCCGGTCTTCACTGAATGCTATACTTGATTATAATGAGAAGTCACTTGCACCTTTTGATGGAATTAATATTTACGTGAAAAGTTCTCCTGTTTCCGGTAATGAAGACAGTTGTATGGACTATACACCTCTTTTTGAGCTTGCAAGTAAAAGAGCCGGAGAAAATGTATCTATATCAGCAAGCCTCCAGCCCGGTTATGCCGCATCAGAGATTAAAGATATTTCTCCTCTTGTAGACTTCTTCATTGTCAGGGCTTATGGCCGCGGGGCTTACCTTAACTCTACATCGAATATTGTAGATACTATTGCACCCGAGATGGGTGAGATAAGAGGTGCGAATTCAAGTGGAATAATTGAAATTTCCGCGGAAGAAGGATTTGAAGATAAGCTCTCTATACAGAATCTTTTTGCCAGTTTTGAAGAGTACTATAAAGAAGATTCGGCTTTTACGGGAGTTTCGATTTCCAATTATGATACATACAAAGACCTGCTTGATGATGCCGGTTCCGAAGAGAAGAAGTTCTCACTGCCGGGATTTAATGTCTTCTCTGGACTGGTTGCAGGGTTAGGAGCGTTTGCTTCTCTTAGAGTGAAGAAATTGTGAACCAGTATCAGGAAATGAATATCTGAAAGGGAAACAATAAAATGGAGTAGAAAAAGGAAAAAAGTATAAAAGTAAAAAACTTTTTTTCTTTCTCTGTTTTCTCTTTTTTCTCTTTTCTCTTTCTCTCTTTCTCTTTTTTCCGTTTTTTCTTTAGCTTTTTTTTGAACTTGTTTTCATATTGACTGGCTTATTTTTTTAAATAAGAGAAACGTTTTTATCCTGATTTATCGTTTATACTTTTGTGTAAAAATGTTTAGTATTAGATCTTTAAAATTTGAATGGGGGTTCTAGCATTAAAGTACTCGGATTGGTGGGAAGTCCTAAAGTCGATGGCAATACCGCAAAACTCGTGAATGCAATTCTCGAAGGAGCTAAAGAAAATGGAGCAGAAACCGTAATTTATAATCTTTCTTCTCTTAATATCAAAGGCTGCGATGCCTGCCACAGGTGCCAGGAGAATGGCTACTGCTTTATAGATGATGATATGCAGGAACTTTATCATCAAATCGAGGAAGCTGATGCTGTTGTACTCGGCTCTCCCGTATATATGTGGCAGATGACAGCCCAGACAAAACTCCTTATTGACCGCATGACAGCTTTCTTAAGACCAAATTTCTCCAGCAGGCTTGATAATAAAAAACTAATTCTTGTCTTTACTCAGGGACTTCCGGACATGGATGCCTTTAAACCCTATTTCGAGTACACAGCGGGTCTTCTTTACTATCTGGGCTTTGATGTTCTGGAGACAATCGTTGCAGCTGGTACGGATAATGTTGAAGTTACCTACAGTCTGCTGGAAAAGTCAAGGGATCTCGGGAAACTGATCTCGGCTTCGCATCTTCCAAATCCGAGGTACAGAAGAACCGAGTCAAGCCTGACACAGTCGATATAAAATTTAACTTTTTTCCATTTACTTTTTAAATTTTTTCTTTTTCGAACTTATCTACTTCTTCCACTTTTTATAATCTTTTTTTATTTATCAGCTCCCTGAAAAAGAGAAGGATACTTCTCTTTCAACGGTATCAGGATCTCTTCATCCAGTTTTGCATTATGAAGTGTTTTCACTTTAGAAAGCTGGTCGATGGATAGGTGATGAACTCCTGTAAGGTTAGCCCCTTTAAGATCAGCTTCTTGAAGCTCAGCCCTATGGAGATTGGCTTTGTGAAAATCAGATCCACAGAGCCTGGCGCCTTTTAAGTTAGCTTCCTGAAGATCTGCTTCCTGAAGGTCCGCTGCATAGAGATCAGCTTCTTCAAGATCAGTTCCCTGCAGGTTAGCTCCTTCAAGATTAGCCACCTGAAAATTAGCCTTTCTGAGGTTAGCTCCTTTGAGATTAGCCAGATGAAGGTTAGCCAGTTGAAGGTTGGCTCTTTCAAGGTTAGCCTCTTGAAGATTAGCTTTCATAAGGCAGGCTCCCTGCAGATTTGCTTCCTGAAGATCAGCCCCTTGAAGATCTGCTCCTTTTCCGTCAAGAAGGTGAGTATCTGAAAGGTTGGCTCCTCGAAGGTCAGCTTTTTTAAGGTTAGCTCCTCGAAGGTCAGCCCCTTCAAGGTTAGTTTTTATAAGGTTAGCTTCCTGAAAATCCGCTCCTTGAAGTTCAGCCCCTATAAGATTAGCTCCCTTAAGGTGTTTTCTCCCCAATATGTCCATAAAATAAATCTGCTCTAAATAAAAATAAACATTGCTATTCCGTAAAGATATCTTCTACTTGTCAGATTATGGTGGTATTTTTCCTGTAACTTCAACTTCAGATCATATTTTAGAGTTATGTCTTGTTTTGAATTGCTGATCAATTTATAATTCCTTAGAACAGCTTAAACTCAAATTTTTTTATGTTAATAGAAGTGTTTTTTCATAGTCCTGTTAAGTCGTTTCATTTCGCAGATAGATCACGACATCCCACGATCTGGAATTTTCATTATTTAGTGCCTCTGGAATGCATTAATTAAACGCAAAAATTCGTTAGAGTTCTTCAAACTGGAATAGAGAAGGTTACAAACTTATCTGAGGAATTTAAAAACGAAAACTAAATAATTTAACAAATTATAAATATAGCATTATACTAAAAGAATATTGAAAGCTATTTACAAAGAGAGACACGGGATTTTGATCACGGGGATTAACTGAAAAACATGACCGAAGAGTATCGCAGCTATACCGCCGAGCTTATAGGCCTGCCGGAAAAACATCATGAAGGTTTTGAGAACCTTGTTGACGAACTGCCTCTTGGCATACTTTCATGTGACAGGGAGGGAAATATTACCGCAATAAATGATTTTCTGTTGAACCTTCTGGGGTCTCCTTCCGCTGATTTTACAAAACAATTTAACATGCTGACTTTTCCACCTCTTGTTGAATGCGGCATATCTGCTATTATTGAAGAAACACTTACAACAGGCAGGAACTCTTCTATAGAAACAGCTTACCGGTCGCTCTGGGAAAAGGAGCTTTTTCTGAATTTCAAGGTCTTTCCTCGAAAGGATGAGAATGGACTCATATACGGGTGCTATGCTATTATTGAAGACCTTACCATTAAAAATAGAGAAACAGCCGAACTTGAACTCAGCAAACGCAAGGACAAACTGATATCACAGATATCTGACCGGTTTATAAATAGCAAGTTCAAAGACATTGACCGGGAAATCAATAAGACCCTGGAGGATCTTGCAAAATTTATCGGTGCGGACCGTTCATTTCTGTTCAGTGTTGTTGAAGACACAGAATACATCATTAAAACACATGAATGGCTTGCAGATGGGGTAATCTCCAGAATACCACTCAATGAAAAATGGGATACGAAAAAAATTGTATTTGAACGGCTTAATAATTTTCAGATTGTCAATATTCCTGATGTGAATAAAATCCCGAAAGAAAAAGAGCAGCTAAAAAAGATGCTGCAGGATCTGGGGATAAAATCCGTTGCAATGATCCCTCTTTCACTCTATGGTACATTCAAAGGCTTCATTGGAGTCGATTCCAAAAAAAAGGTGCATAACTGGGATTATAAAGAGCTCAATGTTCTGAAAATTGCCGGCGGCATGATAGCAAATGTCCTCGAACGCAAAAATACCGAATCGATGCTGCTTAAAAAAGAACAGGAATATGAAAAGATTGTTAATTCTCTGGACACAATAATCTGGAAAGCTACTTTTGATAAAGAAGGAAATGCACTGGATACCTATATTTCCAAATCTGTGGATAAAGTAATGGGACTTCCACCCGGAACCATAGGAACGGACTGGAATACATTTTTTGCACATATCCATCCGGAAGACAGGGAAAAAGTGAGGGAGGCACTTGAACAGGGTTTCAAGCAGCATGGCAGTCTTCTCTATATCGATTACAGACTGGTCTCAAATGACGGTAAACCTGTCTGGATAAATACCAGAGGGTCCTTCCATTACCTGAAAGATGGGGCCTTTCTCGGATACGGGACGTCAGCTAACATCACCGATAGAAAAATGGCTGAGGAAGAGGTAATTCGCAGTGAGAAACGGTACCGTTCCCTTATAGAACAATTAGGTGATGCTGTTTTTGTTAGTAATCTCGAAGGACAGATACTGGAAGTCAACGACAGTGCCTCTAAAATGCTCGGATATTCAAAGGAAGCTTTGCAGAAAATGAATGTTCATGACCTGTTGATCCCGGAACGCCGAAAGAATGGATTGGAAGCGATAAATAGATTAGAAGTTGAAGGGACTGTACGGGGCGATACCAAATATCTCACTGCAAACGGGGACATTATTGATGTAGAGATAAGTGCGAGGCTCCTTGAAGGATGTTCTGGCTTGTCCCAGGCAGTTGTCAGAGACATTACACATCGTAAGCAGATGGAAAATAAACTGCGTGAAAGTGAAGCTATTCTGAGTGAAGTCTGCCGGATCGCAAGAATTGGCGGGTGGGAGATTGATTTAGAGTCCGGTGTGGTCACGCGGACCCCTGAAATATTAAGGATATATGAAAAAGATCTTCCTGCTGATTTGAAGAGTGGTCTGAGCATTTATCTTACAGGCTCAAGAGAGATTCTGGAAAAGGCAATTAATGATGCTGTAGAAAAGGGTGAATCATATGAGCATGAACTGGAACTTATCTCAGCAAAAGGCAAACATAAATGGGTCAGAGCAATTGGGCGTCCGGTAATACAGGATGGAAAAGTCATAAAATTAATCGGTACACTGCAGGACATAACAGAGCAGAAAGAAGCCCAGGATGAGCTTAAGCGCAATGAGGAAAGATACAGGGCACTTTTCGAACAATCAAATGACGCTATATTCCTGAACCGGCTTGATGGTCAGATAGTTGAAGTAAACGAAAAAGCATGTGAGATTTTCGGATACACAAAGGAAGAATTACAGACAAAGAGTGTGGTAGATCTCCTGCCTCCTTACCTGAGAGATGCCGGCAATCTGGCGTTGGAGAAATGCAGAAAAAACAGGTTCATTCATATCAATACAGTATACCAGAAAGCTAATGGTGAGATCTTTGATGCAGAAGGCAGTTCCAAGGTTCTTGAAGGATACCCTGACCTTGCTATTGCCGTTGTGAGAGATATCAGTAAGTAGAAGAGGGCAGAAGAAAAGATAGCAAGAAGTGAGATAAAATACAGAAGTCTTTTTGAGCAGTCGAATGATGCCATAATAATTCACGACTTTAATGGAAAGATACTCGAAGTAAATAAAATGACCTGTGAAATATTAGGTTATAATGAACAGGAACTAAAGCAAGAATCGATAATAGATCTGTTTTCGCCAGAATACAGGGAAAAAGTCAGGTCCGCAATGACAGAAGTAAAGACAACAGGTTCTACACGCAAAGAAACCAGAATGATACGATCAGATGGAACTCCCATTTTTATGGATTTTAACGTTTCACTGCTCCAGACCCAGGACAACACTATCCAGGCAGTGGGAAGGGACATTACCGACCGTATTCGGGCGGAAGAAGCTATGATCTATGCCAGGATAGAAGCAGAAACTGCCAGCCGCACCAAGAGCGAATTCCTTGCCAATATGAGCCATGAACTGAGGACGCCTCTGAATTCTATCATCGGCTTTTCGGACATCCTGTTTGAGAGAGTTTTTGGGGAACTCAACGAAAGACAGTTGAAATATGTTAGTAACATCTCTACTAGCGGAAAACACCTCCTGGGGCTTATAAATGATATTCTTGACCTCTCAAAAGTAGAAGCCGGAAAAATGGAACTTCACTACAGCGAGTTTTCTATTGATTCTGTTTTCGAAGAGGTGAAATCCACTCTCTCACCCCTTGCCCATGCTAAATCCCTTAAAATAGACTTTATCGCAGAACCAGGGTTTGGAAGTATTCAGGCAGATAGAAGCCGTCTTATACAGATCCTTTACAACCTTGGGAGCAATGCTATCAAGTTTACGCCGGAAAAAGGAAGTATCTCTGTCAACTGTAAAAAAAGCGGGGGCAGAGCAATTTTTTCAGTTACGGATACTGGAATAGGCATTTCTCCTGATGATCAGAAAAAACTTTTCCAGCCCTTTACTCAGATCGATTCCTCATCTTCCAAACAGTACTGCGGGACAGGGCTCGGGCTTGTTCTTGTGAAGAAACTTGTGGAACTTCACGGCGGGGTCATCCGGGTTGATAGTGAAACTGGAAAGGGGAGCAACTTTACATTTGAATTACC
>NZ_DAOOUJ010000095.1:0-7875 GCF_035390745.1 Methanosarcina sp.
CCGACTCTGAATTCATGTTGAAGTGGCAGAAAATGCTCAACTATTTTTTGTAAACAGGCAATTTCTATCCTTAATCTACGGGTACAGATAATTTTCAGGTACTTTTTGCCTTAAGAATTATATTAAAATATTAAAGGTGAGTATGATCTGTTGTCAGTTAACAATTGTGAATAGGCGGGTGCCAGGGTGGCGGAAAGGCTACGCGGTGGACAGCATACCCATTTATCTCGGTTCGATTCCGGGTCCTGGCTTGGAGGAATTCCATGTATTCAGAGACAGAAAAAGCTTTGAGTTTTTTGTTTCTGCATCCGGAAGTCCTCTTAAACATTGGAAAAAACAGGAGTTTAGCAGAACAGACAAAAGAACAGGTGAAAATGAGAATTTAAAGAAGGCGAAAATATGAATTCAAAAAGGTTAAAGCATGAAAGGAGAGATCGTTGACGGATCAAAGGACTATATCTTCGATCTGGATGAACACGTTGAAGCGTTCTGGGAAGCCCTTGATGACGGGCTTATTGTCGAAATAATATGGGAGGCTCTTAATCTAATAGAACTGTATTTCACTTTGCGTATAATTGGACATATACTTCTTGCTGTGGAGTACACGTTTACTGAAGTTAGAACTCACCCTCTGGAACCGATTGAACGGGAATTTGTTCAACTCAAGAACGTAACAGGTGGTTTCTTTGAAAAAGAAAAATCCCGGATATGGCAGATATTCAATATGTATCGCATTTCAGGAACAGGAATCAATATGTACGGACAGCTAACAATGGATTCTAATGATACACGGTCATATGGGGACTTCAGTGGTCGCACATCAACCTATCCTCTGGTTCCGTATCTAACTGAAGACTCAAAATCATCCTATTGTTGTTGATTGAGCTCATTTGTAAAGCTCTAACCTCCTTTTCTTTTTTTATGTAAAGTATTAAACTCTCGCAGGCAATTTCTAGAAAAAAAGTGTCTCTTTTTAAAGGTGGATATCTCTCAATGGCTGTATATCATGGTGACAGTAGAGTCCTGCTCCAATGAAAACTCATGCTAAGAATATATTTACAGTATATGTATTTTTGAACATTCTAAATGTCAAACAGCAGAAATATTTGAATCTCTTTTTGCCTTAAAACATAAATTTAAATATTAATACTGTGTAATAAGATCTTGTCGGTTCACGATTGTGAATTAATGGTGCCAGGGTGGCGGAAAGGCTACGCAATGGACTGCAGATCCATTTCATCCCGGTTCGATTCCGGGCTCTGGCTTAAAAGTTTAGCATCTGTGGAGGCGGAAAAACTTTAGAGACAAGTAAAAAAATTTCGGGCTTATTTGTCTTAAAACAGTACATTTGCCTCAAAAAATAGATTTAAATATCAAAAATGAGTATGATCTGTTGCCAGTTCACGATTGTGAATTACTAGTGCCAGGGTGGCGGAAAGGCTACGCAATGGACTGCAGATCCATTTCATCCCGGTTCGATTCCGGGCTCTGGCTTAAAAGTTTTCTTTACACACCAAGAAAACTTTTAGATGTATAAAAACGCAAGTCGTAGACGAACAGACAACATTACATATAACCCGCTTTCTGTAGAGGTTCACGAAAAACACCCGGTCTTCTCAATACAGCCTATAAGGAAGTATTCTGGAATCCAACTCGCTTAGAATGAATTATCAGCTAAAAATGGTTGTATCGGGAAAAACCGGAAGCAAACCCACAACTGAATCTCCGCGGGATGCGGGTACAAAAAACAGCATCTTTAACTCTCTGAATGCTGAGATGGCGGAAAGGCTACGCGGTGGACTGCAAATCCATTACATCCCGGTTCGATTCCGGGTTTCAGCTTAGAGGTAATCTCATGGATATAAGAACACAAAAAACATTTGAGGCACTTTTTGCCCTTGAGGATATTCGGGAGACCCTCAGACAAACCCTTCCAAATATCACAACTCCGGAAGAAGAACGCTCCATTAAAGAAGGAGTGAACAGAGTCAGAAAAATTCTGGATGACATAGAAAACAGTACCGGAATCCCGGAAGTAAGAAAAATAGCTGACAATATTGATATCCGGTCAAGAGAAGAAACATACATCAATATACAGCCGATTCAGGCGGCTGGAAGGCTTACACCGGAAGCACGTAAAGCTCTCATAGCATACGGGGACGGCTACTCAACCTGTGACGCATGCCGCAAGCCCTTCAGACTGGACAAAATTACCAGCCCGCCTGTTGCCCCTTTTCATGAACAGCTTGCCAGTTTTGTTAATATGGATGTAGCTCGCGTAGTGCCGGGTGCAAGGCGCGGTTTTCAGGCAGTGGCATCCACCCTGGTAAATAAAGGGGATTCCGTCCTGGTTTCGGCCCTAGCTCACTATACCGAGTTCCTGGCTGTTGAAGAAGCAGGCGGAATTGTAAGGGAAGTACCCTTAAACGAGAAAAAGATTGTAACTGCAGATGCTACTGCTGAGAAGATTGAAGCCGTCAAACAGGAAACAGGCAAACTGCCCGTACTGGTGATGATTGACCACTTTGACTATCAGTATGCCAATGAACATGACGTTAAAGGCATTGCAAAAGTTGCACATCAATATGATATTCCTCTCCTGTATAACGGCGCATATACCGTAGGTGTCAGACCGGTAGATGGAAAGGATATAGGTGCGGATTTTGTCGTGGGCTCAGGCCATAAAAGCATGGCATCCCCTGCACCATCCGGGGTACTGGCAACAACCGAGGAGTGGGCTCCGAAGGTATTCCGCACAACTCAGATGACAGGAGACCTCACAAAGCGCAAGTTTGGCGTAAAAGAAGTAGAGATGCTTGGCTGCACACTGATGGGATCGACACTGCTGGGTATGATGGCTTCTTTTCCCACGGTCAGGGAGAGAGTAAAGAACTGGGAAGACGAGCTGAAAAAATCGAACTATCTGATTGATGGTTTACTTGCTATCGAAGGCAGCAAAGTTGTTTCAGAGTACCCGAGAAAACACACCCTGTCAAAAGTTGATACCACTGGCAACTTCGATGTAATAGCGCAGAACCATAAGCGCAGAGGCTTCTTCCTTTCAGACGAACTCTCAGACAAAGGCATTGTCGGAGAATTTGCAGGAGCTACACGCGTCTGGAAGCTGAACACATACGGGCTTTCCTGGGAGAAGGTTCGCTATGTGGTGGATACATTCCAGGATATTGCTAATAAATACGAGCTTCAGGTAAAAAAGTAATTTCAGACAAAAAGAAACTTCAGATTAATAAATTCAGGTTAAAATGGGGATTATTCTAATGACCACAAATAATTATAAACTGGGAACACTTGCCCTTCATGCTGGACAGGTCCCGGATCCGACTACAGGATCACGTACGGTACCGATATATCAGACAACATCGTATGTTTTCCGAGATACAGACCACGCAGCCAGTCTTTTCGGTCTCAAAGAGCTTGGCAATATCTATACCCGTATAATGAACCCTACCACTGATGTGTTCGAACAGCGCATAGCTGCGATTGAAGGAGGGACAGGAGCCCTTGGGGTTGCATCCGGTTCGGCAGCAATAACCTATGCTTTGTTAGCGATCACACGGGTAGGGGATGAATTCGTGTCCGGCAATAACCTCTACGGTGGAACCTATGAACTTTTTAATTATACTTTCCCCAAACTGGGAAGAAAAGTAACATTCGTAGATTCAACTGACTTGGAAGCATATCGCCAGGCTATCACGGATAAAACCCGAGCTATTTATATCGAGTCGGTAGGCAACCCAAAACTTGACGTCCCGGATTTTAAAGCGATTGCAGAGATTGCACATGAAGCTGGAATTCCGCTTGTTGTGGATAATACAAGTGCTGTAGGTCTTGTTCGTCCCATTGACTACGGGGCAGATATAGTTGTTCATTCTGCAACCAAATTCATAGGCGGACATGGGAATTCAATCGGCGGCTCGATAGTCGATTCCGGAAAATTCGCATGGAACAACGGCAAATTCCCGGAACTAACCGATCCTGATCCCAGTTACCACGGCCTGAAATACTGGGATACTTTTTCAAACTTCTCGGGGCTTGGAAATGTGGCATTTGTTTTCAAAGCAAGGTTGCAGATGCTCAGGGACACAGGTGCTGCAATTTCACCTTTCAACTCTTTCCTGTTGCTTCAGGGGCTTGAAACCCTGCATCTTAGGATAGAGAGACACTCCGAAAACGCCCTTAAGGTGGCAAAATACCTTTCAAAACATCCGAAAGTTTCATGGGTCAATTATCCCGGCTTGCCAGACCATCCAAGCCATGAGCTTGCAACCAGGTATCTCAAAGGCGGTTACGGCGCACTGATGGGTTTTGGCGTGAAAGGCGGTGCAGAAGCAGGGAAACAGTTTATTAACTCTTTAAAGCTGTTTTCACATGTTGCTAATATTGGCGATTCCAAGAGCCTTGTTATCCATCCGGCAACCACCACTCACCAGCAGCTAACCCCTGAGGAACAGGCAGCAACAGGAGTCACTCCGGATTATATCCGCCTTTCCATAGGCATTGAGGATGTAGAGGATATAATCGCAGACCTCGAGCAGGCTCTTGAGAAAGTGTAACCGCAAAGATTCCGGACAATGTAACGTAAAAAACACGTCAAAACAATAACTTTTTTTATTTTTTGATGAGCCATTGCTCATCTCGAATTCTTTATATTTTTTTCAAACAACGAGGATGACATTCATGGACTTTGAAAAATTGAGACACGGGACCGAACTTATTAAGCGGGGCTTTGCACGTATGCAGAAGGGGGGTGTGATTATGGACGTTACGACTCCCGAACAGGCCAGGATCGCAGAAGAAGCCGGAGCAGTTGCTGTTATGGCCCTTCAGGCTGTCCCTGCAGATATCAGAAAGGCAGGCGGAGTTGCCCGCATGGCAGATCCCGAAATCGTGCAGCAGATTATTGATACGGTTACTATCCCTGTTATGGCAAAAGCAAGGATCGGGCACTTTGTTGAAGCTGAAATTCTTGAGGCACTCGGCGTTGACATGGTAGACGAATCCGAAGTCCTTACTCCTGCCGATCCCTTCTATCACATAGACAAAACACAGTTTACCGTGCCTTTTGTGTGCGGAGCAAGAAACCTTGGAGAAGCCCTCCGCAGGATCAATGAAGGCGCAGCCATGATCCGGACAAAAGGAGAAGCCGGAACCGGTGACGTCAGCCAGGCAGTAAAGCACATGAAGCAGATTCAGGGCGAAATCCGCGCCCTTGCAGGCAAGACAAAAGAAGAACTCATAATGGTCGCAAGGGAGATAGAAGCTCCTATCGAACTTGTGGTCGAAACCGCAAAAATGCAGCGCCTGCCAGTAGTGAACTTTGCAGCCGGTGGAGTTGCAACTCCTGCCGATGCAGCTCTCATGATGCGCCTTGGTGCAGATGGGGTCTTTGTTGGTTCAGGAATTTTCAAAGCCGAAAACCCGGAAAAGATGGCAAAAGCAATTGTTGAAGCCGTCAACAATTACGACAACCCTGCAAAGCTCGCAGAAATCTCAAAAGGTGTGGGCGCAGGAATGAAAGGCATCAGCGCAGACATGATCCCTGCACAGGAAGCCCTTCAGGAACGCGGCTGGTAATCCCGATTTGCGCTTCCCGATTTGCGCTTCCCGAGTTCCGCCTCGGGAGGGCGGTGTACTTTTCGCTTCGCTCAAGAGGACTAATTAACGGGTAATGGTAATTAGCTTCTTTTAAGAGGCTAAAATTCAATTTTTTAAAAACAGATTTATTCTTGCAGGTTTGTAAGGATAAAACCAGTTTAATTTTTTGTATTTTTTGGTTCAATAAACAGGATCAATTTTGGAAAATGGTGTTTTTAATGAAAATAGGTGTAATCGCTATTCAGGGAGCGGTTTCTGAGCATGTTGATGCTTTAAGGAGAGCCCTTGCAGAGAGAGGGGTTGAGGCTGAGGTAGTTGAGATTAAGCATAAAGGCATTGTTCCAGAGTGCAGCGGAATTGTGATTCCTGGCGGGGAGAGTACAACGCTTTGCAGGCTGCTTGCCCGCGAGGGGATTTCGGAAGAAATTAGGGAAGCTGCTTCAAGGGGAGTTCCTATCCTCGGAACCTGTGCTGGATTGATAGTGCTTGCAAAGGAAGGAGACCGGCAGGTAGAAAAGACAGGGCAGGAGCTTCTTGGAATTATGGATACCAGGGTCAACAGAAACGCCTTTGGAAGGCAGAGGGATTCTTTTGAGGCAGAACTTGAACTGTCTATCCTTGATTCTCCGTTTACAGGCGTTTTTATCCGGGCTCCGGGAATTGTGAGCTGCGGGCCGGGTGTGAAGGTGCTTTCCACGCTTGAAGGCATGATTATTGCTGCAGAGCAGGGAAATGTGCTGGCTCTTGCGTTCCATCCTGAATTAACCGATGATTTGAGAATTCACCAGTATTTCCTGGATAAGGTTTTGAAATGCTAAGAGTTTGAGGGGTCAGTTCATGGGTTTTTTCCGGTAACTGACCTCATATTCTTTTCTGTATCAGTCTCTTTATGTTCATTGAATTCTCGTTCTATGCTTTTCTTGACCATATTCTGTATCTTTTCTTCATTCGGCAAAGGTAAAGGGCAGTGTACCAATTTTTCGGAAAAATTCATTTTTCAAAATGTTTTCGAGTCAAGAATCCGAGATTAGTAGATTAGTTTCATATGCCATATCCAAAAAATTGACTTTAAATTTGAAGCAAATTCGCAACACTTCTATACTGTTTAATAAAAACTGTGTTATTAACCTTAATATGTATGTAAAGTTTTTTTCTTTACTTTGAAACTTTTTACTCAAATATAACATTCAATATCATAAAAATTTTTATATAAACAATTTAATATATAATAATTATACATTATAGTTTGAGTTAGGAAGTAACACCACTTAACTCTACCACAACCATACCCAAAATTGTAAAAAAACCAGTACAGTAAACCCACAAAGCAAGTACTACCATTATAAAAAGTCTTAAGTCACTGATATTTCTTAAAATTTAATGCTTGTATGAGCATAAGATTTAAGGAAACAAGCTGGGAGGAAGTATGTTCAGTGACTTAAGACCTTTTAAGATGGATTTTTCTTTCCAGATGCGTAATTGGCTTTAATTTTTACTGATTTTAGAACCGTGTTTTGTTTTGCTCAAATTCCCGATAACCAATTTTTTATATATTTGCCGCTCTTTAATTGTTTATAATTCAAAACACCAACAGCGCCCGAACTTACAAATAAGTGATAGGGTTGCGTATGAGGATTTATTCTAAAAATAACAGATCTAATAAAGGGGTGAAGTTAATGGTTAAATTGAGCAGCGAAATGGTAGAAGACTTTGCAAAGATGAAGATTTTTCCCTTTGCAACCGCCTCCAGGAATGGAGAACCAAATGTTGTACCAATAGGCTTCTGTAAGCTCCAGGAAGACAGAGAGACAATCTGGATTGCGGATAATTTCTTCCATAAAACCCGCCAGAACCTTGAAGAAAACCCGAGGGGTGCAATCTATGTCTGGGGTCCTGAAATCAAGGGCTGCTACCAGATAAAAGGGGATTTTGAGATCAAAACTGACGGGGAAGACTACGAGAATATGTACAAGACTGTCAAGAAAATGGGAGACAGGTTCCCTGCAAAAGCCCTTGTCGTTATGAAGATAACGGAAGTTTACGAATGCAAATCCGGAGCAGGAGCCGGGAAGCAGATTCTTTGAAGTCCATTTGAGCTGACTACATCATCTGTTTTTATCTGCCCGGGAGGAGAAAATACCCTCAAAATCTTCTCTCGCAAACTCTCTTTTTTGGCAGTAAGTTTCGGATAAGTTTCTGCTAATTTTCGGATAAGTTTCTGCTAATTTTCGGATAAGTTTCTGCTAATTTTCGGATAAG
>NZ_DAOOUJ010000096.1:0-7401 GCF_035390745.1 Methanosarcina sp.
CACCTGTTTCCACTTGCTACTTATATATACAGGCTCTGCCGATACACTGCCCCATGAGACTGGATGCATACCTTGTAGAGATGGGACATTTCAAGTCCAGGGGACGAGCAAAAACCGCAATTCTTGACGGAAACGTTAAAGTCAACGGCACTGTGGTAACAAAAGTCTCCAGAGACGTCTCAATTGATGATAAAATAGAAGTTGCTGAAGGGCTTGACAAGCCGCAGGGTTATTTCAAACTCAAGTATGTTCAGGAAGAAAGCGGGATCCTTAAACCTGGAGACAGGGTTCTTGACCTGGGGTCAAGTGCAGGCGGTTTTCTCCTTTTTGCTTCAGAGATTGCAGACCATGTAAAAGGCATAGAGTTCAGCAGGGATTTCAGGAGCGAACTTGGAAAAATTGCATACGAGCGAGACAATGTTGAAGTAATATTCGGGGACGTATTTACCATACCCCTTAAAGAGCTCTCCGAGGAGCCTGTGGATGTTATTCTCTCAGACATGACTCTTGAGCCAGAGGATTCAATCAAAGCTCTTTCCAGAATGCTCCCTCTCCTGAAAGAAGGAGGAAGGCTGCTTCAGGTAATAAAAATTCCAAAAAAGAAAAACCCGAAACCTATCCTGAGCAAGATTGAGAATCTGGGACTCGAAATCCAGCAGGTCGTCAGCTCCGAAAAGCAGGAGATTTACGTGGTCGCAAGAAAACCTCTGCCTGAAGAAAAGGGATCACCTGAAGAAAAAGAATAAAAAGGGATTCAAAAGGATGACAGCTAAAGAAAAAGCTGGTTCTTCTCCTGAGAGGTATAACTTTACGGATGCATGTGCAGATGAGATCGGATTCAAGGTTTACGGTAACGGAAAACCTGTTCGTCTCTTTGTTGCAGGGCTACACGGGGATGAGTGGAAAGACACAACAGAAATCCTGATGAAAATAAATCCTCCTGAAAAAGGGACTCTTGCACTGATCCCTCTTGTCAGCAGGGGAAAATATATTTCGACTCTGGATCCGGCTTACTACCCTGTGATGGGAAAAAGCATACTTGAAGCCATTGAAGCCCTGAATCCTGAAATCTATATCGAGCTTCACTCTTATTCCAGAGAAAATCTTGAAAAACTTGCAGGAAGGGAAAGGCTGGAAAGAATCGGGGTACCTGCTTACAGCATCCTGAAAGCAGGCGTGTTGATGGGTTCGGTTTCTCCCCGGGTCAGGAAAAAGTATTTTCCAAAAGAAGCTCTTTGCCTTTCTTTTGAAATCCAGAAAGAAAATCCTGAGTCGAGGGAGTTTGCTGCCAGCGTTCTCGAAGTCATCAAAGAAACGGAGGCAAGGGACGAGTTCATTGAATACCTGAAGAAAGAATTTCCGGAACAGGCAAGAAAAGCTATCGAAGATTACCGTAACTTCTACGGGGAAATCTGAGAGAATGTTTAAAAAAATATTTATCCATACTTCAGTAAAGCGTTCAGTTCCGAGTCTGTTTTAAGTAATGCTTTCTCTTTTTCGTAAAGTTCGCGCTGAGCGACCTTAATCCCGCTTTCCATGGAAGTCTGTTTGGATGCGCTTGCGTTGTTGTATGAACGTATAAGCTCATTATAATACTGTCTCTCGTTCTCATAGTCAAGAGATTTTGCTTTCCAGTCCCTGTAGAGGGAAAGGAAACTTCTATAATTTCTCGGGTTACTGAAAGTAAGTCCCTGATAGTAGTTTTCGTTTTCATCCATGTAAACGGTATATCCAGCTGTACATTCTATGGCTAACCATGAACCCGGATAGACCTCAGCAAGAACCCATGCATGATTGAAACTTTCAATAGCGCTTGAATTTAAGAGATTCGCAGTTCCATAGGTGCGGCTGGGGATTTCAATTTGTCCCAGCCTCCCGGAATCAGATTCTTTATGGACAGTATTTTCATCTGCAATTCTGCTGTTATCTGCAGACTCAATATATCCCACTGCTATTCTTGCGTTAATGCCTTTTGCTTTTAACATATTCCAGATATCCTGCGCCATGTTGTCGCAGTCATAAACATCATCTTTTGAATAAGTATGGCTACTGCAGTAGTCAGCTGCTATCTGCTCGCACAAACGGATATTTTTATCAGCATCAGGGTATTTACTGGAGCTAAGAGCAAAAGTTGAGAATACTATCGGTAAAACTCCTAAAATATAAATTAAAGCAATTATCCGTATGCTCTGGAAGAAATATTTCTGGATAGAAGTTTTACGGAATTTAAAAAAGGAACCTGCGGTTTTTTCATAATTATGTTCTCTGGAAGCAGAAATTCTGGACCCGGAATTCCCCATTTCACTATCAGAATTCTCCGCAGATGGTTTACTTTCTAGCCTCTTTCCGCAGCCTGAACAGAAAAGGTCTTCCGAATCTATTTTTACTCCGCAGTGATCGCAGTACAACTTCCAACTACCTCTTAAGGGTTTTCTTCGACTAAGACAACTTAAGGCTCCAACCCTGTAAAATGAAAAATAAAGCTTAACCAGGCAGTTAAAGCTCTTTTTCACTGGAGTTCTTTCATGAGCCCTTTTTTTGAATCCGGCTTACTGAGGTTCAGGTAACCAGAAGTCAGTTCACCGGAGCGTGGTTATCGGTCCAGTTAATTTTTCCCCCCGTTTCCTGGACAAACACCATAGCTTTAAAAGTATCCCGTAAATTGAGTTTACGTCAGCCAGATGATGAACGCTGAATCGTCTTGAGCATTTATAATTTGAATATAAAAATTACTTACATATATAATTGAGTTAGTTTAATGATAGCTTAATGATAAAATTAGTTGAATAATAGGATAGAAAATAAAAATCAAATTAAAAAAAAGAAAAAAGATTTAGAATTAGCGTAAAGGATAGAAACGCAAAGAATAATGCGTTCATCTCCTGAAAAGAGTTTTCAAAAATGGGGCTGCAGAAAAAAGTCTGCAGCTTATCTTTAATAAACCAGATAACTCCCTTTTCAATCATTAAACTGAGAAAGGGAAGGCTTAATTTGAATATCAGGTTTATCTGCGCATGTTGAGTGCAGGTGCAGACATCCCATCATAGGTGCTTGCCCTGTGCTCTGGTTTGACGTCCTGCATATCGGTACGCTGGGCACGGAGCATACTGTCCACACGAAGCACCATTGCCGCAGTTTCAGAACTTGCTTTGATCGAGTTGACCTTTACCCTGAGAGGGTCAACAACTCCTTTTTCAAGCATGTCTTCAGCAGCGCCGGTCAGGATGTTTAAACCTGCATTTTTGTTATCGGCGTGTTTTGCACGCAGGTTAAGGATAGAGTTGATGGTGTCCAGACCTGCATTTCTTGCAATTGTTCTCGGAATCTCTTCAAGAGCCTCAGCAAAAGCTGTAATTGCCATCTGTTCACGTCCGCCTATGCTGGGGGCATAAGAACGGAGAGAGACTGCAACTTCCATTTCCGAAGCCCCGCCGCCGGCAACAACCTTACCGTCTTCAACAACGCATTTTGCAACCCTGAGGGCATCATCAATTGCACGTTCCAGGTTGTCCACCACATGCTCTGTACCACCGCGGAGAACAATTGAGACCGATTTTGCACCTTTACAGTCCCTGAGGTAGGTTTTACCCTGATCATCGTCCCTGTCCTGCTCAAGAAGTCCGGCGTGCCCGAGTTCTTTTTCCGTAAGTTCCTTTATGTTCCTTACAGGCCTGCCTCCTGTAGCATCTGCAAGGTGCTGCATATCCTCATTTTTCACCCTGCGGGTTGCGTATATGCCCCTGCTCTGGAGGTAAGCTGCGACCTTGTCGTCCATGCCCTTGGAGCAGAATACAGCGTTTGCACCTGCCCTGATAATGTAGTCCGCCATCTCAAAGAGGGCTGCTTCTTCCTGCTTTACGAAACCTTCTATATCACTTACAGTGCTTATCTGAAGCTTTGCTTTGTTTGCTGTCTTTGCAGTTTCCATAGGAGCATCAATGAGTGCGATATTGGGATTTACAATTTTGAGAGGGAAATTTTTATCGAGGGCAACTTTGTCGATCACAATGCCTTCAACGAACTCTGTATCCTCAACAAGTCCACCGACATCTTTTGCAATAATAACGTTTTTTAGGTCGGCTTTCCCGTCCTCATAAATGGCAAGAACAGCATCCACACAGATTTCTGCAATCAAATTGCTGTATTTTTCAGAAGCCTTGCCAGTGATGGATGTTCTGGCAGTTTTAATAAGCAGTTCTCTGTCTTTTGCAGGAATTGCCAGGTTCTCAAAGACTTCAACAGCTTTCTCTGCTGCAAGCCTGTAACCTTTAACTATTACAGCCGGGTGGACTCCTTTTTCAATAAGACCTTCTGCTTTTTCCAGCAGGGCGCCTGTTAACACTACAGCGCTTGTTGTCCCGTCCCCTGCAGAACTTTCCAGAGACTGGGCAACTTCCACGATCATCTTGGCTGTGGGATGCTCTATATCCATGTCATGTAAGATAGTGGCACCATCGTTTGTGATGGTGATATCTCCCAGAGGGTTTACAAGCATCTTGTCCATGCCCCGGGGTCCAAGCGTACTCTTAACTATATTTGCCACTGCCTTTGCGGCTGCAATGTTCATGCTGAGTGCGTCTCTTCCTTTTGTTTGTTCCTTTCTCGGATCTATTATAAAGATTGGCTGACCACTTTTATCCATCTGAACAAAACCTCCTGAAAATACATGGTACGAATTGAAGGACAAATGATTGATAATTTGAAATTATTTACTGGTTTCCGGCTCTTTTCGAAATATAAAACCAGGCACCCTATTTTGCGCAGTTTGTTTGACTTGCAGATAGTAATTTATCAGGAAATAACTGATAATACTTCTATAAAAATATGCCGGTAAGGCAGGTTATTTTACAAAAAGAATACTGTTTCCGCTTCCTGTTATCCTTTGAAGCAAAAAAGGCAGTTTTCTGTCAGAACTGCTGCATTTACCTGCAAAGAACATTCAGAGAGAATTGCTGCCTTTAACTTTATGTATCCACGAGCCTTTTCACTTCTGCCTTGATATAATTTCCACAGACCCGTCTTTTTTTCCAATGTAAAGTTCATCTACATTACAAAAAATCCCGTGCTCAACTACTCCCGGAATTGCAGATAATTGAAGAGCAAGAGATTCCGGGTCTTTTATAACGCCAAAATCCACATCAATAACAAAGTTTCCATTGTCCGTTATTACGGGTCCATCCTTTTTTACAGCAGACCTGAGTTTCGGTACTCCCCCGAGTTCCCTGATCTTATTTAGCACAAGTTCTTTTGCAAAGGGCATGACTTCCACAGGCACAGGTTTATCAAGCTGTGTGCTGGTTTTAGAGTCGTCAGCTACGACCACAAACCGTTTTGCAGATACGGAAACGATCTTTTCCCTTGTATGAGCTGCCCCTCCTCCTTTAATGGCACGGAGTTCGGAGTCTATCTGGTCAGCCCCGTCAATGGCAATATCCAGTTCAGGATTCTGAGAAAGAGTGGTCAGCCTGATCCCGGCATCTATTGCCAGCATTTCGGATTGATAGGAAGTAACAACTCCCAGGATATCGAGCCCATCCTCTTTCACACGGCTTCCGAGTTCTTTTATAGTGTATGCAACTGTTGAACCTGTACCAAGCCCGACAACCATTCCGGAGCTGACAAGCCCTGCTGCAGCAATTCCTGCTGCCCTTTTTTCTGGAGAATCAGTAGAGGTATTTCTATCCGTCATTTTATTTACCGCCTTTCAGCTCTAAAAAAGTTAACTAAATAGCTAACGATGTAACAAACATTTTCAGAAACAGGAAGTCCTTCAAATTAAAATAATCATATTTAAAGAAAAAATGAGGAGGATCAGGGAGATAGTCTTCTCCTGTCCCTCGGGAAGAGTACGGTATCCCTGATATTATCAGTTCCGAGCATGGTCATGACAAAACGCTCACAGCCCATTCCCCATCCTGCATGCGGAGGCATTCCGTATTCGAAAGCCTTAAGGTAGAATTCAAAACCGTCAGGGTTCAGGCCCTGGGACTCGATCCTGCTCTTCAACAGAGAAGGAATATGAATGCGCTGGGCTCCAGAAGAAAGCTCCATTGTGCGGTGCATCATATCAAAGGACTTGCTGAATTCAGGCCTGTCCTCATAAGGCATGGCATAGAAAGGTTTGATTTCAGTTGGCCAGTCGATAATGAAGTAATGGGACTCGCCTGTAGTCTCGTAAACATAGTCTCCGACCGTGTGCTCTCCAAGCGTGCCCAGATCATCTCCCCACTGCATTTTCTCTTCACAGCGGCTGTTTATGATCTTGATTACTTCGTCGTAGGTAAGTTTCAGGAAAGGAGTCTTCGGAACCTTCAGTTCAACCCCGAGCACTTCAAGAGAGGATTTGCAGTTCTCGATTACGCGGGTGTAAACATAAGCCACAAGGTTTTCAAGGATTTCCATTACATCGAAGTGGTCGGCAAAGCTGACTTCAACGTCAATGGAAGTTGCTTCGTTTAAGTGCCTGCGGGTATCGTGCTCTTCTGCCCTGAAGATCGGACCGATTTCAAAGACCCTGTCAAAACCGCCGCTCATGAGGATCTGCTTGAAAAGCTGGGGGCTCTGGTTGAGGAAAGCTTCCCTGTCAAAGTAGGTGATCGGGAAAAGGGCAGTTCCGCCTTCGGTTGCAGTAGCAACGACCTTTGGGGTTGCGGTTTCAATAAAGTTGTGTTTTACAAAGTATTCCCTGATAGCCTGGAGGGATTCATGTCTGATCTTGAAAACCGCAGTTGTCTCGGCTCTTCTCAGATCGATAAAGCGGGAGTCAAGCCTTGTATCGAGTTCGGCTTCTACCTTTCCAGTGGTGTCCATAGGAAGAGGTGAACCTGCAACGTTCAGGACATTGATTTCATCAGGAAGAAGTTCGTATCCGTTCGGAGCTTTTTCTTCAAACTTGACCGAGCCTGTCACGGAAATTACGGATTCGCGGACAAGCCTTCTGGCTGCATCAAAGAGCTCTTTGTCGATCTTTTTCTTTACAAGTGTAACCTGAGCCTTTCCTTCCCTGTCCCGGAGCACGACAAAACAGATCCCTCCGAGGTCTCTGACCTCATGGACCCAGCCTGCAAGGGTAACTTTCTGACCGTTGTCAACCTTATCCGGCCTGACATCGGCTGTATAATGCGTTCTGAGATTTGCTAAAGACATAAATTCACCTTAATTAAGGGGTAAATTGAACGTAAATATAAGAATGAAGCTGAAACGTAGCTGAAACGTAGGTGAATAGTCATAACTCATTATTAATGTATTTGTTGCACCGCCCGAGTTGCGCCACCCGAGTTGCGATTCGGGAGCCCGCCGTCCGTTTCACTCGCTTCGCTCGCTCAAGCAGACTAATTTACGGATTACTATTAAGCGAGCTCAAGCAGACTAATTTACGGATTACTATTAAGCGAGCTCAAG
>NZ_DAOOUJ010000097.1:0-7363 GCF_035390745.1 Methanosarcina sp.
AACGTTTTTTGAAAAATATCTCGTGACATCTCAGGTCTGGCTTACGCCAGGATTGTATAGAGATGAAGACCAAATACGTCAGAAAATATTATTCTATGCATTTTTGGGACCTATTCTACATGAATGTAAATGAAATAAATACTTATAAACTTCAAAAAGAGATTGTGATTAAAGTCCAGCCTTTTTAATGAATTATAATTAGATTTTTGAAAATACATATTTTTGATAGATAGATATATATAATGGAACTAAATTCTAATGCTTGGAACACAACAGTATTAGAAATTTCATAGAAAAGAAGGAGTAGAAAATTATACAGATTGTACACCTTTCAGATATTCACTATTCGGAAGCGTACTTTGTCCCGGAAATTGCTGAATCCATGGTTCAGACCATCAATCAGCTGAACCCGGACATTGTGGTAATTACAGGCGACCTGACAGAAAACGGGTTTTCAGCCGAATATGATGGAGTAAAGAGGTTTATTGAGAGGATCGAATGCAAAGAAAAGGTCCTTGTCCCGGGAAACCACGACTCCAAAAACGCAGGATATCTTCACTTTGAAGATCTTTTCGAAAACAGGTTCTCTACCCTGAACCTTGGAAACATGACTATTGTAGGAGCTGATTCCTCACAGCCTGACCTTGATGACGGGCATCTCGGAAGGGAAAATTACGGCTGGATCAAAGAAGCCTTTTCAGGGGAAAATTTCAAGGTATTCGCCCTGCACCACCACCTTGTCCCGATTCCACTTGCTGGAAGGGAAAATACCGTCCTTGTCGATGCGGGAGATGTCCTTGAACTCCTGAACAGATGCCGGGTAAACCTTGTGCTTTGCGGGCACTGCCATATTCCCCATGTCTGGAACCTGAACAACATGCTTGTTGTAAATGCAGGCACTTTCTGCTCTTCCAAAACAAGAGGCAAAACCACGCAGTGCTTTAATCTGATCCAGGCAGAAAACAGCCATGAAACCGGAAAAAGTGAAGAAGAAAACACTGAAAACGGCGGCTGGAAAGTCCGCGTGTCAAGAGTTTTTCCTCACGGAAACATTGAACTGGTTACAGAAACAGTGATGTAAGATTTTTGAGGCGTCTCGCCTCTTAATTTTCTTTTTTCCGTTTACAAACAAACTAAGAACAAAAATTGAAATACAAAGGATCAAGGTGAACTTCAGTGCAAAATTAGAAGTTTCACATGCTTCCTGTTTATGTACTGGCGGCAGGTTGTGAAATTCACAGGTTTTACCAGAAAATCATTCATCAGTATAAAGATAAATCTGTTTATCTGCATAATCACAAAGGAGAAAGAGTCGATCCGAATTTACTGAACTTTCACTTATTATTTCCTGCCGGACACAGCGTATGGTCAGTAAACCAGAAACATCTCTTACACCCAGCACAGGTGTTTACAGGCTCGCTTTTAATCACATGGTTGGCAAACTCAGGATCAGCTAACATTCCCCTGCCAATGGCAGCAAGATCCACATAATCATTTTCAATTAAGAACCGCACCTGTTCTTCCGTGCGGATTTCATTGACCGCGATAACGGGAATATTTACCTCTCTTTTGATCCTGCACCCGCTATAGGTTACTGGACTGCATATGAAACCTTCCGGGACCGGGTTTGTCGGAGGCTGCATTCCAAATGAAATGTGCAGCAGATCAACGCCGGCTTTTTCAAAAGCTCTGGCTGCTTCAATGCCTTCCCTGCTTTCCGGAAGATATTCCCCCATACGCACACCGACAATGAAATTTTTATGAGTATTGTTCCGGATCTCCGGCAGCATTTTTGTTAGAATTCTTGCCCTGTTTAGAGCATCGCCGCCGTACCCGTCTGTCCGGCGGTTGAAAGAAGCATCAAGAAACTTGCATAAGGTGAACCCATGTGCGAAATGAAATTCAACGCCATCAAAACCTATTTCACATGCACGGACGGCTGCCTGCTTCATATTCATCTGCATCGAATGAATTTCTTCAGCTGACAGCTCGTTAATATCCATATTGCCGCAGTGGAGCTGCATCATTATCGTCGCACCATATTCATGGCAGTTGTGAGCAATCTGTTTTAAAGCTGCAACATCATCTGCTGACCACATGCCTGTTGAATACAGGGCGCCGAATACGCTTGTAGCCTGAACAATAATAAGGCCAGCACCACCCTTCGCACGCTTTGTATAATGTTCGATGTGCTGCTTGCCATAATAAGACCCATTGTCTCCATGAAATGAAAAAGTAACCATAGGAGCCATTACAATTCGGTTTTTGATATGATTCCCGCGAATCACCAGTTTATCTGTTATCCTGGTCATTTTATTTCCTCCCCAATTTCCATTTCAGGGCTTCTGGTATACTCTTACTTATGTTTTCTGCTGGCTATTAGGTTATGGTATATGGTTAGCGGGGGATCTTTCCAGAGCCACCAGGCAGGATGGCGGAGGTGCTACTACAAATTATGAATCTTAAAAATATAATGCGGGGGTCAGGATAAATATTATCTCTGGCTTGCAGTCCGTCCAAAACTCTTGCCGCACGGAAAAGAAAAACTGAATATAAAATTCTCCGGTTTCTCAGAAATGTATGATCAGGTGGTCATTTGCTGTTGCCTGTATTTTTTATTTTCCGAATAATATTAATGAACTCACTGGTTTCCCTTTTTACATCATCGCTGCACACAACCGCAGAAATTGCAACAAAACTGTCAGCCCCGTTTTCAACAACGCTCCTGCAGTTTTCTTTATTTATTCCGCCGATAGCAACCACGGGAACTTTAATCACTTCCTTAACTTCTCTGATCATGGAAGGTCCAATACCTTTTCCCGCATCTTTTTTAGTAGAAGTATCAAATATGGAACCAAGACCTACATAGTCCGCGCCGCTTTTTTCTGCTTCGACCGCTTCATCAACGTTGTGAACTGTCAGGCCGATTATCTTATCTGCGCCAAGAAGTTTTCTTGCAGTTTCAATCGGCATGTCGTCCTGTCCTATGTGCACTCCATCCGCGTCAACTGCCAGAGCAACGTCGATTCTGTCATTCACAAGAAAAATTGCTCTGCCGCTGCAAATTCTCCTGATCTCGGACGCTTCATAGATCATCTCTTTAGTGCTCTTATTTTTCTCCCTGTATTGAATAATCTTGCAGCCGGCTTCAACTGATTCCTTTACATCGGATAGAGTTCCTTTCTTTGAAAGCCCGGAATCTGTCACAAGATAAAAATCGATCTCCGTTAAAAGAGAATTTTTCCGGGAGAGACCTTTCTGGTTGAAAATATTTTGATCACAGTTTTTTTGATTCATCCCATTTCAACTCATTCGATACGCATTTTTTAAAGTAAGTTAAGTAAACCGCCAGGGTCTTTTTCCAGACTTAGCTCTCTTCGACTTTCATCATATCCTTTACTTTTTCATCGGAAAGATTGAACACTTCATCATACAGGTTAACCTTGAAGCTTCCGGGACCTTTTGAATTTTCGGCTGCAAGCTCTCCCGCCACTCCAAAATAGCATAAGGCGTCTTTGGCGGCATCGCAGTAATCAGGATTGACCGAAGCAAAAGAACCGATAATTGACGCAGCCATGCATCCGGTTCCTACAATTGAACCCATCAGCCCGTGCCCGTTCTTTACAACAAATGTTCTCTTTCCATCGCTTATTATGTCTTCTCTTCCTGTCATTACAACGACGGAAGAGCTTGATTTTGCGAACTCTTTTGCAACTTTCTCGGGGTCGGCGCTGATAGAGGTTGCTTCAACACCTTTCGTTTCAGCGTTTTCGCCTGCAAGCCTCGCAATCTCAGAGTAATTTCCTTTGATTATATCAACGCGGACAGAACCAAGGATTTTTGCAGCCATCTCGTCCCTGAATTTCGTCGCCCCGACTCCGACTGCATCGAGCACTACAGGGATTTTCTTTTCATTTGCAGCTGCAGCAGAGAGAAGCATGGACTCTATGATTTCAGACGTCAGGGTTCCTATGTTCAGCACAAGTGCAGATGAGATCTTTGTCATATCAGCGCATTCTTCTGGAGCATGCGCCATTACAGGGAGCGCACCAAAAGCTCTTGTTATGTTTGCGCAGTCGTAAATAGTTACCCAGTTAGTGATGTGGTGTACCAGGGGCTTAGTTTCCCTTATTGTTTTTAATGGACTCTTCATCAATATTTCCTCGGTAGACGTTTTAAATTCTGCGTGGGTTAAAGTTATGAATTCTAAAAATACCTGGTATATGTTGATCAGTAATTATTTGTCTGAAAATTATTGTCTGGAAATTCATATGGGAAATGGTAAAGGTTCTTAGTTGTTAAACATTAGGGTATTCAATCTGACACTGAAGACCATAAATAAGCGTAAAAACTCATTTAAAAGGGCTCGCAGTTAAATTTATTTTTGAATTTTGACCCTCTCACTGCCTGTGTAAATATTCATTTTCTAAAGATTCGTTTTCTGGTTCTGGAAAAAACGATAATATTAAGCCTTATAGGCACTGCTATTATAAGCGGATCGCCCGGATTAATGGAAAGCCTGCCTGTTTACTCTGTCCCGGTTCCAGGGCTCATCAAGAATATTGACGGTAACATTTTCTATCCCGTTAATGCTCAGGACCTTTCTCTTTACCTGATTTTTAAAGTATTCGATCACTGGACAGGAGCTTGTTGTCAATACGAGATTTACATCTACATTTGCCCCGTCCACGATAACTTCCTTGACAAACCCCAGGTTAACTATATCCACTCCAATTGCAGGATCAATTACGTCTTTTAGCAGGGAATATATTTGCTCATCTTTGTTAAGCACGGTTTTTTGCGTGTTTATAAAGGATACCGGCACGGGTATGGTTGAGGTTTTTTCATGGGCCTGAAACCTTTCCTCCAGCCTGCTCAGCCGGTCAAGCATCTGGCTTACCACTATAAGCACGGGGTCAGGCAGCTTATTGTGATCCAGCTGACCTGAAGGTTCTGATAATTGTGCTTCGGCAATCCTGGCAGGAACTCCAACTACTGTAGCTTCGGGTGGGACTGACCTGACCACAACAGAACCTGCTCCAACTTTTGCCCCTCTTCCGATAGTAATCGGTCCGAGCACGACTGCACCAGAGCCGAGAACCACATCATTTTCAATGGTGGGGTGGCGCTTTTTTCTCTCTAGGGCCGTGCCTCCGAGCACGACTCCCATATATATGAGAACGTCATCCCCAACCTCGGCAGTTTCTCCGATTACAACGCCTGACCCGTGGTCAATAAAAACCCGCTTCCCGAGCTTTGCTCCTGGGTGGATTTCAATGCCTGTGAGCGCCCTTGAAATATGGGATGTCAAACGGGCAAGGAAAAAGAATTGTTTATTCCAGAGAGAGTGCGCTATCCTGTGCATCCATATAGCGTGCAGGCCTGGATAGCAGCACAGTACCTCAAGTGTGGACCTTGCTGCAGGGTCTTTTTTGAAAACTGTCCTTATATCTTCCCTGATTCCCATTGAAATCTTCCGGTATTAAATTTCGGATAATTAGCTAGCAACTAACTCTATAAGCAAATCAGTCAAACAGTTCAGTCAAATAAATCGGTGCTCAGATAACGTTCTCCCGTATCCGGAAGGATGACAACGATTGTCTTTCCCCTCATCTCTTCTCTGGATGCTACCTGCAGTGCCGCAAACGCAGCTGCACCTGATGATATTCCTGCAAGGATGCCTTCTTCCTTTGCCAGCCTTCTGGCTGTGGCAATAGCATCATTTCCAGTGACTTTGATTATTTCATCAATAAGGTCTAACTTAAGCACATCAGGAACGAAACCTGCTCCGATTCCCTGGATCCTGTGCGGGCCCGGTTTTCCGCCGCTGAGAACCGGAGACTCGGCAGGTTCGACAGCAAATGCCCTGAAAGCTGGATTCCTTTTTTTAAGGACACTGGCAATACCTGTTATTGTTCCTCCAGTTCCCACGCCTGCTACAATGGCATCCACTTTGCCATCCGTATCCTTCCATATTTCCTCAGCAGTTGTCCTTATGTGAACTGCAGGATTTGCAGGGTTCTGGAATTGCTGGGGTAGATAGTAAAGAGAAGGATCTTCTGAAGCCATCTGTTCTGCTTTGTTTACTGCCCCCTTCATCCCTTCAGAGCCCGGAGTAAGGATGAGTTCTGCACCCAGCGCCTTCAGCAGCTTTCTTCTTTCTGTTGTCATCGTCTCGGGCATAATCAGTATGAGCTTATATCCGCGGGCAGCGCATATACCTGCAAGTGCGATGCCGGTATTGCCGCTTGTGGGTTCAACAATAGTAGTACCAGGTTTGATTCTCCCGGCACGTTCGGCTTCTTCGATCATCGCCAGGCCGATCCTGTCCTTTACACTTCCCATAGGGTTAAAGGACTCAACTTTTACCAGTACATCCGCATGAAGATCTTTTGTTATGCGGTTCAGTCGGACAAGAGGTGTATTGCCCATTGTCCAGGTTATATCGGAATATATTCGCCCCGTACTTTTCACCTTTTATTGCAGTTTACTTCTTTCCAGATTCCCTTAACAGGAATTCCCAGGTAGTTTATCTCAAGTACTTTGGAAGAGGATTTGAACCCAGTATGTCAGCAATGCAACAGCAGAGGATCCATACTAAAATTCACAATTGTGAACTAAGCTTATCTTGGGCTATCCTGAATATATAGTTGTCGAGAAGCTTCTTTACTTAAAAGGCCTGGAATGGATCAGGAAAAGGTACAGAAACCGTTAAAAAGAGACTTTAGAGAACATCTGTATTCTGGTTCCATTCCGCTGCTGTATTACTCTTTCGGACCGCATGTGCTGTTGCAGTTACTCTCATTTCCTCTTGCACTCGTACAAATCTGACAGATCCTTGGAACGAAGTCTTCAACTTTATCCTCAATAAGGTCCTGAGCAAGTTTTTCAATCAATTCCTTTGTCTCGCCCTGAAACTCGATCCTGTATCCTCTTTTTCCCGAAATATACTGGGAAACTGCCGACGGAGCAATCCCCAGCAGCTTTGCGGAAGCCGCCTGTGACTGTCCTCTATTTACAAGTTCGATTGCAAGACTGGCCCTTATTGCGGGAACCAGATCCCACACAATCTTCTGACACGGAGTTTCCATAGTTACCATCACTTTTTGAGATTTTACAATTGAGAACGAATATAACTTATATACATATATATTTATTATCATTAGAAAGAATAATAATATGATTGTTACGCGAAGCAATAATTTTGAAGGAATTACTGGTTTTTGAGGTTCCACTGTTTTTACCATTGCATCATTTTGTGTATTTTCAGGGATAAAATTTAAATATTCACAATTGTTATGATTAATCACAATTGTGAAGGTGTAAGTGTGACAGTGGAAAACAGGACCATTTACATGGATAA
>NZ_DAOOUJ010000098.1:0-7207 GCF_035390745.1 Methanosarcina sp.
ACATCAATCTCTACTTCCAGAAACTCTCCAAGCCCTTCAACTGCATCAAGACAGACAGTAATCTCTCCTGCCCTGAAAATTTCCCTTTTTTTGCGGACTGCGCCGGCTTCAATGAAGCCCAGGGAGTGGAAAATTTTAGCTGCAGCAGTTCCATCCACAGGAGTTTCGATCTCCACTCTGGTTTTGGAAACTTTATCGAGTTTGGGGCCTTTATATGTCAGCACAGACTGTCCGCCCAGAGAGCGGATCCTGAGAGCCTCATCGGTTTTTGCAAAATCACGGTATGGAGCTGCAAAATAGATATCTGACTGTTCTTCAACCCCTATCTTACTTGCCCCAATTTCTAAAAGGAGAGGGCGGATCTTTGAGTGATCCGCTTTTACCTTGACTTCAACTTCGATCATAATTCCAGACATCTCCGGTTAAGTCATGGTTAAATCATGGCTAAACAGTGGTTAATCATGATTCAATCCGTTATTAAGTATTGGGATGCCAGGACCGGAAAAAATCCGGATACTATATCTCAGGTATCTACAGGGACGAATTTGGTGCCGTAGTAGATCATACCGCGTTCGCCGTCTTCCCCGAGCTTTCTGAACACGGACCGAACCCGCGTCCCTATCTGAATTTTATCAGTGTTGCCAACTACCTGAGAAGTTAGTTGAGGTCCTTCGTCCAGTTTAATGATTGCAAGGGTATAGGGGGCCTGACCTTCAAAACCTTCAGCAGCGGTGTGAATCAATGTATAGCTAACTATTTCGCCGGTGCCTTTGAATTTGAAGGGTTCGATCTCACCCATGCGCCTGCAGTTTACACAAACATTGCGCGGAGGATAGAAATATTCCCCGCATCCTTTGCAGTGGGTCCCTTCAAGATTGTACCTGCTGCCGAGGTTTCTCCAGAATCTTGGAACAGAAGACATCGAATATCACCTCTCCCTCGAGAAAATATGTACTACTGCTGTCGCTCCTGACCCTCCGACGTTGTGGGTCATCCCGTACTCAGCTCCTGCTACCTGGCGCTTACCTGCATCTCCGCGAAGCTGGGTTACGATTTCCACCGCCTGTTTTATGCCTGTTGCTCCAACAGGGTGTCCGCAGGCTTTCAGGCCGCCGGAGGTGTTGACAGGAATCCTGCCGCCAATAGCTGTTTCTCCGTTTTCGGTGACAATTCCGCCTTTACCTTTCTCAGCAAAGCCGAGATCTTCAATTGCACAGATCTCAGCAATGGTAAAGCAGTCATGTACTTCAACAAGGTCAATGTCCTTTGGAGCCAGTTTTGCCATTGAATATGCTCTCTTTGCAGCCATTACGGTTGCATCAAGAGTTGTGATATCCCTTCTGTCATGAAGGGCAATGGTGTCGCTTGCCTGTGCGGTTGCCTTAATGTAAATGGGAGTATCGGTGTATTTGTGGGCAATTTCCGCGGGCGCAAGGACAAGTGCTGATGCTCCGTCCGTTATCGGGGAGCAGTCAAAGATATGCAACGGGTCAGCCACCATTATTGACTTCAACACATCATCTACGGTAATTGTGTTTTTGTACTGGGCAATAGGGTTAAAGGATCCGTTTTTGTGGTTCTTTACAGCTACTTCTGCAAGCTGCTCGCTCGTGGTTCCATATCTGTGCATGTGCAGCTTTGCAATCATTGCATAGAGCCCTGGGAATGTTGCTCCTGCCATGCCTTCCCATTCGCGGTCAGCAGCCGCTGCGAGAGCTGAGGATGCCTCTTCAGTCCCTACGTCTGTCATTTTCTCTGCTCCTGCTGCAACTACAATGTCGCTGTAGCCTGAAGCCACAGACATTATAGCCTGGCGAAGGGCAAGACCTCCGGATGCACAGGCAGCTTCCACTCTTGTAGCCGGAACGTGAAGGTTTCTTGAAAGTCCTGAGTAGTCCGCAATGAGAGCTCCTATGTGTTCCTGCTCAATAAAACGGCCTCCACTCATGTTTCCAATATAAAGGGCGTCAATATCTTTTCCGCTTACACCCGAGTCCTCAATAGCGCCTATTCCGGCTTCTACAACTATGTCTCTAAGGGAACGCTCCCAGAGTTCTCCGAATTTGGTATTCTTTACTCCGATAATTGCTACGTCTCTCATTATATTCACCCCGTTTTCAGGCCAGGCGGATCTTTCCTTTGTGCCTGGCGTACATTGCGTAGTCGATGTATACAGGATCCTTGATAAGTTCGGAAACCGTCGGAGCCCTGTTTCGGATTTCCTCAATCCTGTCTGTAACTGTTATGCTGAATGCGTCAGACCCTGCTCCGGACCCGAAGGCAGTTGCAAATATCCTGTCGCCTGGCTTTGCCTGGTCAAGAGTTGCAGCTATTCCCATAAGGCAGGAACCTGAATAGGTATTCCCTATTTTCGGAACAACAAGTCCGGGAGCAATCTGAGCTTTTGTGAACCCGAGCATTTTTGCAGCTTTGCTCGGGAATTTTCCGTTTGGCTGGTGGAAGACCGCATAATCATAATCTTCAGGTTTTGTTCCGAGCTTTTTGAGAAGACCTTTTGCTCCGTTTGTCACGTGCTTGAAGTAGCCGGGCTCTCCCGTAAAACGCCCTCCGTGTTCGGGATAAGGCATTCCTTCTCTTCTCCAGAAGTCAGGGGTATCTGTTGTAAAAGAGTATGTATCTTCAATGATAGCGGCAAGTTCGGATTCTTTTCTCCCGATAAGACAGGCGACTCCTCCTGCAGCGGCAGTGTACTCAAGTGCGTCACTTGGAGCTCCCTGGGAAACATCTGCTCCTATAGCAAGACCGAGATCGACCATTCCTGAGCCCACGAGCCCCATACAGGCCTGAACTGCGGCAGTTCCTGCTTTACATGCGAACTCAAAGTCTGCTGCAGTCATTTCAGGGGTTGCGCCAATAGCCTGTGCTACAATAGTGCTTGTAGGTTTTACAGCGTAAGGATGACTTTCCGAGCCGGTATACACCGCCCCGATTCTTGAGGGATCGACGCCGCTTCTTACCATTGCGTTTCTTGCTGCCTCCACGGCAATAGTTGCTGCGTCTTCATCGATATCAGGTACGGATTTTTCGTATACCATGAGACCATTTTTGAGAGCCTCTGCATCATCACCCCAGAGCCGGGCAATTTCTTCAATTTTTATGCGGTATCTCGGAACATATGCGCCGTAAGATACAATTCCAATGGCCATGCTTTCACCTGTTTTTAGTATTTAGGGTATCTTTCAGGGGGTCATTCCCTTGCGTAGTATTGACTGTATTTTTTCAGTAGCTGCACAATCTGATCGAGATCCATTGTAGTTGCGACCAGAGGAATACGGTCTACTTCCGCCATCTTGACTGCAACAGGTTCGACCTCTTCTTTACGGAGTCCGTGGAGCACAACAGCTCCGGGCTTCAGGTTGGTTACCCGAATGGCTACCAGAGGGGATTTTCCGGTACTGACTTTTGTAAAGATCATGGCTCTGTCCGTACTCCAGCCATAGAGCTTCTGGAACTCGTGTGAAGAAAGTTCCAGGATCGCCCGCTGGCTGTCGACGACAGAAAAACCATATAGAGGCTTTTCAACTCCCTTGTAGACTATTTCGCCTTCAATAAGGTTAACCAGTTTAGCAAGCTGTATCGGGAGAGTATACTCGTAGGTTGAGTAGATTGATTTTGAGCCGCTTTCGGCGCTCAGCATTGATTCATATGCATGAATCTTTTTGCCTCCCCGCTCGAGATCAATTTCAAGCAGAGACTCCACGATCTTCCGGACGATCAGTGTCCCTGGAGACTTTCGCCTCCCGCTTTCATAATCACTGATAACGGAGGGAGAGACCTTAAGGTAATTTGCAATATCTGTCTGGGATATCTCGAAGTTTAGCCTCCACTTCTTCAGGGACTCTCCGGGTTTCTCTGAGAGTGTGATATCTCCAGCCATTTTTTCCGCGAGCCGGTTGCGCAGATTTTCTGAGGAATCATTGGATGTCATGACTTACTTAATCTAAGAGGAAACATTAGCATATATATCTAACGAATGCCAGTTCGGCAATTGTCGCAGAGCGTGAACTATCGCAGAGGAAATCATCATTATCAAAAAATTTATAACATTTGTAAGAGAAATTTGAATGTGATGCCTGCAAATGAAAAGAATCAGGAGATCAGCGTATCAGATCTTCTTCTATATATCAATTGCCCGCGCCGTGTTTACTTTGTCAGCCGCGGATTTGAGCTGTTTCCGGAGATTAACGCTTCACGGCTCGAGAAAATGCTCCTGAAAGAACTCTCTCTGAATTATCCGGAAATTGTGAAAAAGTGTTCGTTAAACGCCGATACCATGCGCGAAGAACTTGAGGCTGCCCTCAGCCAGGCACGTGAAGACCTCCCGATAATGTTTCCAAAAGAATTTGCACACACAGAAAATGGATTTCTGGAAGAGGGGAACGCGCGGGCGAGAGCTAAAATTCCTGAAATTGCAGCCAACCTCATCAAAGGACTTGAAGAATTCGGAAAAGACGCCATGCTTGCGGCACTTACTCCTGTTAAAACGGAGCCCATCATTTCCTCAGAGCGCCTGAACCTGAAGGGATCGCCCTCCAAGATAGTCTGTTTTGAAGGCGTGAATGTCCCATCTATTATAAGGCCCGGAAGCTGCCCTCTCCAGGGCGTGTGGGCATCGGATAGAATACATGTTGCATCACTTGCCCTTCTCCTTGAAGCCGAGTCAGGGAAAGAGATTCCTTTTGGCTTTGTTGAGTATGTGAGTTTCGGGATAGTCAGAAAAGTAGTTATCCGAAGTTCGGACCGCAGAGAGGTATTAAAAATCTGCAGGCGTGTGGAAAAAATAAAAGCCGGATTTATGCCCGAAAAAACGGAAGAGAAGTTCTGTCCTGAATGCACCTTTTCTGAGCACTGCGTTTCGGAGTCTTCCCTTATGTCCAAGTTTTTCTGAACCAGAAAAGGGCGGAAAAGGACTGAAGCATAAAAAGGCAAAAACAAAACTGTTGTTCGGCAACAAGTTGTAAGGACTTTTTTGAGTGCAACTGAACACAGTTTGTATATTTATCAATAACAACAGTTCTTATTTTTTAAGCGTAAGAAAGAACGTAAGTTGAGTATGAATATATAAGTTTTCTCTCCAGAGTCTCAAACAATTCGCCCTATCAAGTAATAATTTTGAAAAAAAGAATCATAAATCAAACATCCTTTCAGATTGTTTGATAACCTGGACATAAAACTTATAAGGAATTAACAAAAAGGAATTCATGAAGTTCAGATGTGCCTTCCAATGCCTCCCTGAACTTCATAAAATCTGCCCTAAGAGGCACAATTTAGTTAGCTCAGCGTATATTTAAGCTTGCCTTATTCTGCCTCCTAGGGAAAAAATAACCAGAACTAGGAGTGAATTAGAATGTTCAATAAAAGGTTTGGAATAGGAATGTTAATTTTGGTAATACTACTGGTTGGTATGGCATTGATACCATCTGTGAGTGCACAAGAAGTCTCAAAGATAAGTGAGAAGCCTTCTGAATTGGAACAAGGGCTAATAGATTCACTGAATTCCAATACAAAAAACTTATCCACAGACGATGTAATTGCGAATTATTTTGAAGCAAACAAAGATAAAATTTCAATAAATGATCTTGCAAAGAACGATACTGTTTCAGATGAAAACAATTCAAGGACATATCAACTAAAAGATGGATCAAAAATAACTTTCACAAATGGAAGTTATTTTTACATTAGTGGCATGGAAGAAGAAACAAATAACAAAAAAATAACTCAAAGTGTTACTGCAACAACAAGCTACTTATATACTCCTATGCTAACAGCATACAAGCATTTCTATAGTACAACTGGCCTGAGACTATTTAGTATCTACGCAAGAGGATATTATGGATATAATGGAAATACTGTAAAAGCTTATTATTATGATTCATGGTACGATAGAGGTTTTGCAAGTATTTGGCAGGTCAGTAACTGGGAAGAAGGCGGGTATGATTATGCCAGCGGCACTCTTTCAGAAATTTATGGCAGGGGAAATTTCCATTGGGGATTTGAATACCAAGGTATCGGCCTAGTTATTCAAGATAAATACATCACAGTTAAATCAACATGCGATAAAAATGGGAATTACCAATTCCTCTGGTCTGCAAATTAACTAAACAATTTTAAAAAATCACTATAAAATATTGGATTGCAAAGTAGTTACTGGGAGCTTTAAGCACAAAGCCCTCAATCTTTTTTAAATAATGAGGGCGTGCTTATCCAAATAACCAGTTGAATTTCTGATCCTAAAAATTGGTTCTGAAACCCCTAATTATAAAAAATAACCAGAGTTTAAACAGAGATATAAATGTAAATAAATTTATCCAAGCTGAAAATTTATTATGGTGAAATTATCATGATGAAAAAATCTTATCAACTACTGTATATCGCTTTATTTACCGTTTTTTTAATGATTAATATTTCAAATTTGCTCGAACCTGAGTTCTCAATTGCTCTTGCAGTGATGATTGCTCTTATATCTCTAATGGAATCTCTCATTCCTTATTTAATTATAATTCTGATCATACGCATTATAAATAAAGACAGCAGATCACCTTAAAATTAACACTAATCTATCAAACGATTTTTAGCATGATATGAATATTGAGGACGGAAACTCAGGAAAAATTAATAGCTTCATGTTTTGAGTGGCTTATATGAGTCGAGAAAATAAAAGCCGGATTCATGCCTGAAAAAACGGAAGAGAAGTTCTGTCCGGAATGTACCTTTTCTGAGCACTGTGTTTCAAATTCGTCTCTTATGTCCAAGTTTTTCTAAACCGAGGCAGATGGGAAAAATTATAGAGCAATGAAAAAAGCAAGTTAGTACATTTCTTAAAAACAACAGATCTCATTTTTTAAGATTAAGAGATGACATGCGTTGAGTACGAATATATAAGTATTCTCTCCACGGCCTCAAACAATTCGACCTATTAAGTAATAATTCCGAAAAAAAAATCATAAACACAACATCCTTTCTGATTGTTTGTTAACCTAAACAGAAAACTTATAAGGAGTGAGGTAAGAGAGATTTATGGAGTTCAAATAAACTTTCCAGGTTCAGCCGAACTCCATAAAATACGCCCTAAGAGGCATGAGTTATGTTAGCTTTGCGTATATTTAAGGCTTAGCTTATCTGATTCGGACTCCTAGTGTCCTGACCATTTAATTATTCCACATAATATTTTGACATTTTCTCATCT
>NZ_DAOOUJ010000099.1:0-6952 GCF_035390745.1 Methanosarcina sp.
TCAATAATTTTTTATTCAATAATTTTTTATTCAATAATTTTTTATTCAATAATTTCAACTTCTTTCCAAACCTTTTTATTAACACCTTTTCTGGACAAACTACAAATCCGGAACCCTCAGCCGAAAGTTATATATATAAAATCCTCCTTTAGAAGATACGCTTCAGGGCGCAAGAATCACGCCCCACAGCGAAAAATCATCGAAGCCCGGTAGTGTAGTGGTCAATCATGCGGGACTCTGGATCCTGCAACCTCGGTTCGAATCCGTGCCGGGCTACTCAACTTTTTTATAATTCTTTTTGACCTTCAACTCTATCTTAATTTTTGTTTTTATAAAGTTTGTTTTTATAAAGTTTGTCTGCTTTTTATTTTCATTGTATTAGAGATTCATAAGGTTTTTTGCTCCAGGAAATAGACTTGCTGAAAACTCCAGACTCAATTTTTCCTTAAATAGAGGATTTGGTGTCAGAAAGATGAATTCCAACATCGAGGGGCGCAGAAATCTATGCAGATTTTCAAAAAAGGATAGAGAAAATCATCTCTCAGAATCATGAAAATTAATCAGTTTTAATAAATATATTTATTCTGATTGTCTGTGGAATATTGCATATAATTTCAAATAATCAGCCATATACAGAGCCTTTTGATTTAAAATAAAACTTCTTTATCCTTATATCTATACATAATAAAGGTAAGAGATCTAATATACTATCTAAATAATGTTAGTTAAATAAGATAAGTATTTATAATAAGTATTTGTAGTATATACTGAAGTAAAAACATAAAACAAATTACAGATTACAATCAAAAAACAACTTAATAGTGGGGAAAAACATGAGAATAAGAGTGGTTAGTTCCAGAGAAGAAATCTTCACACTTAATCCGAATGAGCGCCTTGTTCACCTGGCATTCAGACCTTCAAACAAGGACATCTTTGGACTGGTTGAAACATGTCCGAAGATCGAAGTGATCCAGTTACCCAAATCATATATGCGAACGGTTTCAAAATCCATAGAGATGTTCCTTCAGATGCAGAGGGTCCAGCTTCTTGAAGGAGATGTCTGGGGACACAGGAAAGACATTAACGAATATTACGCAATTCCCTCCTCAGTAATTGAAAAAATTAAAGATATGAAAACTGAAGGTAAGCCGGTTGAAGAAATTGAGAAAAAGATCTCTAGGGAAAGCAAGCTGAACCCTGAAATGGTTAGTTATATCCTGAACAAAGAAATACCTGCCTGATCCGCACGGGAAAGACATACCCTTGAGGTTCTGCTGGAAATTAGAACGTATAGCTATCGATTCCGCACAACACCTTTATCTAATCTCCAGCAAAATCTCCTCTAAAAGATAAAAAAGTTTAAACAGATGATTAAGGTTAACTTTCTGAGTATTCTGTTTTTTAATTAAGAATTAATTCCATATTAACCTAGCCAGTACTGTCATGTTTTACTATCCTTGATATTAAGAATTTGATATTTTCTGTACATTGTTCAAATGTAATGGCTGTAAACAGGGAAATTCCGTATCTTGACAAGCCTCTTATGTGCATTTTTTTAATTATTTATGGCTCTCTCTACCATTTCCATTTGCCCGATACTGTCTTCTCCCCATTTCTGTTTTGTTTCTTCACTCCACTGAAGCCTTCCATCTCCTATCATAGACTTTGGAATTGTGAATACCTTTGATCTGGTATTCCTGGGGGTGTTGCATCTTAACCATTTGTACTGGTTAATATCAGTATCATATACCAGACAATAATCAAGCTTAAACGCACTGGGGATATCTGAGGACTTATAGTAAACCTGTTTTAGACCTTCTTTTGGTTCCTTGCCCTGTTTCCGGTTTCTGCTGGCCATTTTTACTTCTTCTTTTCTTATATCTTCTAAAAATTTTAGACTTCTTTCAACTTCACTTTTAAATATAATTAGATGCCATTTCAAAGACAGTGGATAGTGTTTTCTTAAAAGTTCATTTAATTCAGCTATTAAAGCAGAGTCATTTGTGGTGTTTTCAATTTCTTCCATTAATTCTTTCATCCTGTTTAGATTTGCCCTCTGTCTTGCTTCACTTGTTACCATAGCTATCGCCAACATCTTAATTATAGTTTAACTGTATATGCAACACGATGTTCTTAAATTTTTTTGTCTGTTTTGCAGAGAATAAACATGGTTTACAAAAAACGCAAATGATATTCTTCGAATAACATGCCCAAAGAATGAAAGTACTTTAGAGCACTTTCATGCTAAATAAATACTGAATGAGAAAAGAGAATATTAATAAAGCATAGAGTTGAATTAAAATCCTTACAAAGAGTAGATATTGAGAAACAAATAATCTAACCTGAACACAGGATATAACACAGAACATTTCAGTACTTGCGCACCATGTCCTCCTGACATTTTAATTCGGACCACCCTCTTACGCCCAGGAGTCTGTTTATTCTATCCAGGTAATTTATATTACCTCGTCTGCACGAAAGCCAAAATCCTGAAGTCCGCATCCAAGAACAGTACCTGTCAGAAAAAATTGGTCATAAAGAGAAATGGATTTTTTGTAAAAACTAAAATGGGATGAAGGATGAGGGTTAAGCAATCATAAATTTATACTTAATCATAGATTTATGTTTATACCACATCCTTAAATCCCTTCCTTTGCGAATGATACTGACTGCGGTTATGACTTCAGGCTCAACATCGGGCGCTGATTTTCACTTCCTGCCTCGGTACTGTAGAAGGCAATGTAATTATTGTTTTCCGTGCGGGCTTTTATGAAGAAACCGGTGTTTTCATATTTTCCGCTTATGTATTCATTTACCAGGTCTGTTACGTTCAGTTCATAATAGTTGTTATCGGGAAGGGTGCTGCCTTTAATGGTGAGTATGGCATAAGGCGTGCTGCCCTGCAGGACTCCGTTTTTATCGTACCAGTCTCCTCCGGCGTTCTTCCAGGAAACGTCTTTCTCCCTCTTATTCCAGCTCACGTAGCTTGAATTCCAGGAAGAAGCAGGCCTGTAAACCTCAATTACGGTATCATTTGGCCTTGTTTTTCCTGCAGGGTAATACCAGTTAAGAGAAAGAGTGGCATTATCAATTCCTGTGGAGCTTGTGTATTCGCTCAGGTCAAACCACATTACGTCCCTGTATCTTCCGGCACTCATTCCACCAACATCAATAAACTGTTGATCCTGATATATCACTTCAGGGGAAGCTTCACGCAGGCGGTTATCTTTTGCACCGGCAATTGTAATATTAAGGACAGGATCTATGGATGAATTCTCATTTACAGTAAGTCTGGGCTTTTGTGTCTCGTTTTCGACGTCGGAACTGTAAAAGGCTATGTAGTTATTACTTTCAGTCTTTGCCTTGATAAAAAATCCTGTATTTTCATATTTTCCGTTTATGTATTCATTTACCAGGTCGGTTACGTTCAGTTCATAATAGTTGTTATCGGGAAGGGTGCTGCCTTTAATGGTGAGTATGGCATAAGGCGTGCTGCCCTGCAGGACTCCGTTTTTATCGTACCAGTCTCCTCCGGCGTTCTTCCAGGAAACGTCTTTCTCCCTCTTATTCCAGCTCACGTAGCTTGAATTCCAGGAAGAAGCAGGCCTGTAAACCTCAATTACGGTATCATTTGGCCTTGTTTTTCCTGCAGGGTAATACCAGTTAAGAGAAAGAGTGGCATTATCAATTCCTGTGGAGCTTGCGTATTCGCTCAGGTCAAACCACATCACATCCCTGTATCTGCCAGCACTCATCCCACCAACATCAATAAAAGAAGTATTCTGGAGGACAGTTTCAGGGGAAGCTTCACGCAGGCGGTTATCATAGAGCTCTCCTGCTGCGGGGGAAGAACTTTCCTGTTTGACAACGCTTAGAGTTGCTGTAGTCGAGGAATTTAGTTTTCCATCGCTTACCCCAAAGGTTACAATGTAAGTTCCTTCCTGTCCGGTAGTTGGAGCCCAGCTGAAAAGACCTGAACTGCTGTCTAAAGTTGCGCCTGCAGGAAGATTTGAAGCGGAGTAAGTAAGGGTGTCTCCGTCTTCATCCGATGCACTCACCGTAAAAGTCAAAATTTTTCCAATCTCAACAGTGGCTTTCTGGATGGATTTTATCACAGGAGCCTGATTGCTTGCTACTGGTGTTCCGGATTTTGAAGCATATTTTGTGTTTCCGAAAACCCCTATGTTGATCCTGTTTCCGTTGGGTTTTGGTTCGTTAGAATAGTCCGATAGGTTGTATCCTGCATCGATACAGGGAGAACTTGTGTTATCTGCTACCCAGCTTTTTCCATTCCATCTCCCTGTTTTTGATTTAAGATGATAGTCATGGTTGTTTCTATCAGCATACTGCGGATCTGCCTTTATATCAGAAGATGAAGCCTGTACATTCTTGTAATTCCCATCCGGATTTCCGTATAAGCAGTTGTTCTGGAGGACAAATGAGTGGGTATCTGATAATTCATTGGACACTCCATATCCGCTTCCACCAGAAGAAGATCTTGAATTTGTAATTATGTTGTTTCTCAGTGTAAGTACATAACCTGAACCGGACGGTGCTGAAGAATACACATTTTTCTGTACAATTCCGGCCCCGTAGACTCCATCTATCACATTGTTCTCGATGAGCGCATTGAACCCATCGGACATGATTCCCCCTATAATAATGCTGCTGGACTTTGTTCCGGTATCGTAAATCTGATTATGGTGAATATGAAGGTTTGCCGATGAGCCATTATAAGTGCCTGCCCCAAAAATCCACATCCCAACACGGGCAGTTTTGTATATCACGTTGTTATATATTTCGATATCATTCATTGAGGGAGAATTATACTTCTGGATTTCAATTCCCGCACCTCCGGAACCATCTGACGTGATTATATTATCATGCAGTCTGGCCTTGTTTGAATTATACAGCCTGAGCCCGCTGTTTGTCCTGCAGGTTATTGTGTTATTGTATGCTTCCACGCCAGAACAGCTGCTGGCATAAAGTCCGTCATGCCCAAGCCGATATATAGTACTGTTATAGAGTTTTATGCTGGAACAACTGTCTGTTTTCAAGCCGTCGCCGTGGTTATTGGTCAGATTCATGTTGTATACGCTTATGTTCTGACAGCTCTTCAGGTGGATAAGATTGTAGTACCCTTTACCACTTTCGACATTGGTATTTCCTTCCCGGTTTCCATCAATTGTAAAACCCCGGATGGTAATATCATGACTGCCTGAACTTCTTTCTTTTATCATTGGTTTTGTTGCATTCCAGTTTGCGCTACTGACAAGCTTTATCTTTGCGCTGGAATCCCCTTCAAGAACAGTATTGCTTCCAATCAGAAGAGTATCAGCAATAACGTATGTGAATGGACCTTTGAGATGGACAGTTGTATATGCAGAATTCTCAGCCACGAATTTAAGTGCCTGATTTATCTGTATATGGTCGTCTTTTCCGTCACAGTTGTAATCTCCACTGCCGTCTCCTGCCACATATACGATGGGTGCCGAACTTGCGCATAGAGCACCAGGAATGCCTGACAGAACCAGGCAGATTGCCATAAAAAATATTACTAATTTCCGATCTAACAGAGTGATCACCTGAAATATCTGTTAAACAAATTTCAGAATAATTCAACCAAAAAAAATATACAGTTTATTCGAAACTTGTTAATCTCCAAATCTAAGCCATATTTAGGTTCATAAGAATTTATCTCTGGAAACTGAATCCTCTTCTAACACTACAAAACCAGATCTTGCAGATAGGATTCACTACCGGCATATTTGGTATTCTGAAGAAATCCTTAAAATGGATCCAGACCAGAAGCTATTGTTTTGGTTTTTGGTTTGGACAAATAACACAGGACAGTTTTTTACAGAATTTAATCTCTTGTTTGAACCGGATATTTCAGCTGCAAACAATATAAATAAATTGTACTGATCCCCCTAAGTTAATTGCCTAAGTTATATTGTACTTTATGCATTATATTATAAAAATATTTGTGAAACTCTCAAATTAATTTTTGATTTCTTTATAAAAAAGGTAGCATAGACACAGGTGTGCAAAAATCGGAATCATGAAAACTCAAGAAGTCAAATGCAATGGAAAAAAATAATCAGCAAATTAATACGCAGACATAGGAAAAATTTAAAAGAAGAGGGTTTTCTGTAGATTATACTTCAGCGAGTTTGAATTTATTTCCTATAATGTTCAATATTCAAAAAAGAGTTTTTGTTTTTTTAGCCAAAGTCTTATTTCACTTAACCAGCTTTTTCAAGCAGGGCATTCGGAATCTTCGTATGATTTTTTGACCTTAGCTGCTATGTCTTCACCCAGCCTTTCGGATACATTTTCCACAAAGAGAGTAATGTACTCAAAAGGCACGCATCCCAGACTCTCTTCTCCGGAAAAGATAAGCCTGACAAGGTATTTAAGCTCACATATAGACAGCAGTTTGATTCTTCTCAGAAAATCGTCTGCATCTTTTGAGTAATGATTTGCCAGAGGTGGAAGGATAGAACGGTAATTGACTCCTGACCCTGAACAGAGGTATCCTTCACATTCCGGAGCAACCATCTTCAAGATTCCAATATCCATTTCCGAAAGTATTCTTGCCATTATGATCACCCACAGTAAAACGTAAGACCAGCCAAACCTGGTTTATAATTATTTCTCAACAAAGATGATTTTATGTTTCTCTCTTTTTCTCTTTTTAAAGGATCACTCCCCTTTTTCGAGCGGGACAAGAGCATACTGTATAGCAAATAAGGTCGCACAGATTAAAAAGTATTTGTAATCTGCTCCCTTTTAGTCCTCTTGAGCTCAGCTCACTTCTACAATCTGTAAATTAGTCTGCTTGAGCAAGCGAAGCGAGTATTCTAAACCAAAAATTAGTCCTCTTGAGGGAGCAAAGCGACCGAAAAGGACACCGCCCTCCCGAGGCGGAACTCGGGTGGCGGAACTCGGG
>NZ_DAOOUJ010000100.1:0-6757 GCF_035390745.1 Methanosarcina sp.
TAAAGAGATTCAAAGATTATAAAGATATGCAAAAATTAAATGGTTGAGACAGTAGTCGATACAAAACTCCCTTTCTGGCCCTGATAATCTTGACCCTTTATTCAAAACAAAACCTTGATTAGAAAATTCTTTATATTGTTTTTGGGATTATGTTTACATCTATATATGAGAGTCAGAAATTCTAAAGTTAACACTATCCTTATAAAATTAAATAAGAGGACAGCAAGATTTTCTGCCCTGCATCAGGCATTTGGGAATTCGCTTTAAGGCTTATTCCAGCATCTGGTTAATTTTATTGTAAAAATCTATGATCAATTTTGTCGCGTCACTGTCCATGTTCAGCTGGAAGGTCCGGATTTGCTTTCCAAGAGGTTTTTCTATGACAATACCCGACTCAATTAGCGGGGTGATCACTCTTGACACACTGGAGTGTGACAGACCTGTTTCTTCTGCTATTCCTGAAAGGTAGGTTGATTCATTCTGGTGCTCAATCAGGTTTTTAAGGACGGTCATCTGTGCGGTTTTTCCAAAGATCTTTTCAAGTGGATCCATTGTTATCATCTCAGAGGTGGCTGTTCTCCGTAAGTGATTCTTATTTCCAATATTAACTTGTTATTTAGGGTTATAAACTTATCTCCGTATTGGGTGACCAGGCGATCCATATGAAATCCCCTAAATATTTGGGTAACTCCGCTTTCTCTTGCTTTACTGTGTACATTTTTAGCTACTCTCTTCGTTTTAATTTTTGAGAAATGTTTAATACCTAAGAAAATATATACTGTATGAGGTGGAGGGAAAATGCATAACAATGATCTTAACCATGAAATATTAAAACTCATAAAAGAACAGCCAGAGATAAGCGAAAAGAATATCGCCCGCACTCTTTCAATTTCGGAAGATGCAGTAAAAGCTCGGATTGCAAGCCTTATGGATATCAGGGAAAAAATCCTGATTATGGGTAATGGACACAATGATTTCCATGACCTTAAGAAGGCACTGGAAGCTGAAAACTATAATGTAGTAAATGTCTCGAATACCTTACCAGTCCTTAAAGCCATAAGCGAAGAGAAACCTGATCTGGTACTTCTTGATACAGCTTCTCTTGATAAAGACGGCTTTGAAATTTGCAGGCAACTTAAGGCCAGTCCCAAGTGCTGGTGGATCCCTATCATGATGCTGAGTGAAAAACATAAAGTGGAAGACAGCATTAAAGCCTTCAAGTCTGGAGCTGATGACTATATTGCTGCACCTTTTAATTCTCTTGAACTGAGAGCACGGATAGGAATGATTTTGAGACGCAGCCATATTTAACTCTAGAAATAAAATTCGTTTTATAGAAATAATGATGCATCTCATAAGTAAGGATTCATTAAAAGGTGATATTTCCTTTCTTTCCCTTTTCACGTTCTATATGTTTAATAGAATTCTATGAAGTTAAATTCATTGATTTTCAGGAGGCTTCTTATGAATATTATTTATTCCCTTCTTAAGACGCCTTCTTCATCAAACTCCAATATTTATCTCATTCAAATCGTTTTATTTTTTTCTTAATAAGAGCTTAAAATTAATCATAAGAAATTTAATTAGATAGATCTCCCGATATATATGAGATAGTTTAAAATTATTTTAATAAAGATTGCTTTTCGAAAAATTTTATTATATTAATTCGCAATCTGATCATTCGTTAAAATCTCATATTCTATTAAAATTATATTTTCTGTTTAAGTCATATTAATCCATAAAGAATCGGTTTTTTTTTCGTCAAAATTAATATGTCTTCACTTAAGTCTCTTGAGAGCTCTGCCGCAACCCCGGCATCAGGGCAGAATTAAACGATGCCAGAATAAGTGTGACTGAAAATTACCTCTTTGCCCAGAAATATCTGCGCAACCGCATTCAAAGTTCCTGGAAAAGCTTTCTGAGTAAAAAAACAGACATTACTTTTGAGTCATCAAGATGGACCATATAGAACCGAATAGATATTTATTTAAATCGACAAATATTAATTTTATTAGATTATAAAATAATATATTGTATTTTTTCTATATTTTGGCTCAGGCTAAAATTATGGCTGGGAGACTCTATTTTTAAATTGAGAATGTATAGAATTATTTCAAAATGTTTAAAAAAGAATAGAACATAAAATATTATGGGTTACTATTTATTTGTCCTTATTATTGGTAAGGAACTAAAGTACAAAATCCATTTAACGCCCTGAAGGCATATAATATTGTTGTTCAAAGTAGATGTGTGGTAAAGCAGTGGAAAAAATGTAGCCCAAAAAAAGGTGTGGTGAGATATGACTTCGAACGAATGGTATAATAAAGGCGTTGCACTCCAAGAATTAAAAAGGTATACAGAAGCTCTGGATGCATTCAATAAGGCTCTGGAAATCAGCCCTGATAACGCAAAAATCCTGTTCAGCAAAGGGATGGTTCTTAGAAATCTCATGAAATACGACGAAGCTCTTAATGCTTTTGACAGATCTCTTGAGATCAACCCTGCTGACGCCAAAGTATGGTGCTTTAAAGCCGAACTTCTCCTCGGTCTCATGCAGTATGAAGAAGCTCTTGACGCATTTTATCGGGCTATCAGTCTTGCTCCGGAAGACCCTGAAGTATGGTACAGGAGAGGAATGGCACTCAGGGAGATGAGAGCATACGAAGACGCGATGGACGACCTTGAGAAATCTATCCAGATTTATTCAAAGAAATATGACATAAGCGCCATGAGCGCAAGTGAATGGTGCAAAAAAGGCATGGGACTCTGCAAAATAAAGAGTTATCATGAAGCTCTTGATGCATTTAACAGGGCACTTGAGTTAAACCCGAGTAACGGAAAAGCTCTTTATAACAAAGGAGTCGCTCTGCGCTGGCTCGGAAAAACCGATGAAGCAAAACTGTATATAGAGAAAGCAGTGGAGACTTTTGACAACAAAATAAAAGCAAATCCCGAGAATGCAAGGTTCTGGTATAACAAAGGGATTGCCCTGAGAGACCTTGAAAAATACAAAGAAGCGCTTGAAGCCTTCGAAAAAGCTATAGACATCAACCCGAGCTTCACAAAAGCATGGATTGGTAAAGGAATAGTGTATGACAGGGTTAAAAAACACCAGAAAGCAATGGAAGCATACGAAAGGGCAGTAGATATAAATCCAATATATTCAGACCTTATTTAAGCAAGCTTAATACAAATCACCGTTCAGAGAAACTGAATCCCGGAGCCAGAAAAGCCGTTGGCCAGAAAAACAAATTCAGAAATCACGGTATAACGGCTAAAAATATCTTTTTCTTTAATTCTCTTTTTCTCAGGAAGTGTCTTTAGTTTTGCTGTTATCATTATCCTTCTGACGGCGGTTTCTATTGATGAAATTAATTTTTACTTTGAGTAGATGTCTTAAACAGATCACTATTCAAAATATAAATACATCTCATCAGGTCATTAAACGCATTGAGCTGAAAGTCAAAACATTTCTCTGTTTCTTCCGCAGGTCTCCAGTCTCCATATGAAGCATAAGCTGTTCTTAAACCTAATCTTCTAGCAGGAGCTATGTCTCTTTTGATGCTGTCCCCAACTACAAGACTTTCTTCCGGCTTTAGCCCAAGCGCATCAAGGGCAAAGAGAAAATGTGCAGGATCCGGTTTTTTCGTACCTGTCATATCTGCAGATACGAGAAGTTCAAAAGAGTCCAGAAGATCCACTTTTGTAAGCCTTGCACGTGCATGGTACCTGTCGGCATCTGTTATTATTGCAAGCCTGAAGCCAATTTTTTTCAATTCTTCAAGAGTATCCCTTACCCCTGGATACAATTCGAGGTTTTGCAGCTTTTCCCGGTCATAGATCTCACAGCAATCTCTGTACCCCTTAGCTGTGAAGAGATTTCTCTCCTGCATGTAATCCCTTATGTTTTCATAATCCTCAAAACCATAAGTTCCTCTAAGAAAATACTTGAAAAGTTCTGCAGGCTCCTTCTTTAAGTTCCTATCCTCTTTTCCAAGATATGAAAGAATCTCCCTGCATGCAATGAGTTTTACGGCTACGAAATCAAAAAGAGTATTATCCATATCAAAGAGAACAGCTTTCAAGGAACAGTGATAGCTTTGCCGTATATTGTTCCTGATAATTTCTTGATTCTGGTGAATCTGTTTCATCATTAGCAGCCCATGTTTATATGCTTTACATTTCTTTAATTTATCCGACAAACCTTTTCTGCATATTTTTGGGGAGAGGCTATAAAAGCCATAAAGTCAGATGTATAGGTCATAAAGAACAATAGACTTAAGTAAATAACGAACGCGAATGACCAGAAAAAATTGTGGGCCTTATTTTAAAAGATATTAGAGGAAATTTTGACATGAATTCTGAAGAACCAAAGGACAAATCTGTCATAGAAGAAGGAAAAGGAGAAAAAGCTGAAACCGGAGATGGATTGGTTTCTGGGGATATGTACATTCTGGATGACTCGGGGAGTGTGTCAGATGAAGAAGTCAGCAACGAGATTCTTGCAGCTGAACTTAATGAGTGTGGTCTTGATCTTCTCAAGCTTGGCAAGTTTAACGAGGCAATAGTTGCCTTTGAAAAGGCAATTGAAAAAGATCCGGGAAATATATATCTGTTAAATAATAAGGCTGCAGCTCTTGAAAGCGTGGGACGGTTCGAGGAAGCCCTTAAACTTTATCAGGAAGCTGTTAAAATCAATTCCAAAGATGCAGATATCTGGAACAATATGGCTTTTTCTTACTCTCAAGTGGGAGAATATGAGAAAGCAGTTGAAGCCTACGGAAAAGCTCTTGAGCTAAAGCCGGACTACCCTAATGCCTGGTATGGAAAAGCCCTGAATCTCAGCCAGGAAGGAAAATACGAAGAGGCTATTAATGCTTACGGGAAAGTCCTTAAAGAAAATCCGTACTACAAAGAAGCCTGGGCAGGAATGGGTATAGCTCTCGGACAGATGGGTAATTATGATGAGGCTATAGTTTCATACGATAAAGCCCTGGAGATAGATCCAGATTTTCTTGAAGCCTGGTATTACAAAGGAGTGGATCTTGACAGCCTTGGAAGCTACAGGCAGGCCCTGAAAGCATATGAAAAGGCCGTGGAAATTGACCCTGAAAATGATGATGCCTGGAATAATATGGGCATTGATCTGGAACACCTCGAGAGGTATGAAGAAGCAATTAATGCTTTTGAAAAAGCAATTAAAATCAATTCCGAAAATTCCGATGTCTGGTATAACAAAGGCTTTACTCTCAGCCAGATGCAGAGATTTGATGAAGCTGTCGAAGCCTACAAAAAAGCTGTACAGCTTGACCCCGAGTACCTGGAAGCCTACTCAAGCCTGGGTTTTGTGCTGGCTCAGCTCAGGCGCTTTGAAGAAGCCCTGGATACTTATGAAAAAGCCATTAAACTCGATCCTGAATCTGCAGACTCCTGGTTTGGAAAAGCTGTCTGCCTGAGTTTTCTTGGACGCGAAGAAGAAGCTGAATATGCGTACAGAAAAGCCGTAGAAATTGAACCCAGATACGCTGAAATCGGAGGAGATGTTCAGTAATCCGGAGAGACTTCTCCTTCCGGATCTTATTTTTGAATTCTTGAATCAACTCTCTTTTTACGTACTACCTTTTCTTACGATCTTTTCTTTGAATGGATATAAATTGAAAAAGATAGCTCTATATATTGGAAACGCTTTTCAGATAGATAAATATCTTTTTTTAAATTTAAAAACACTTCTCACAGGATAGGGCGGATGAAAGGATGAAAGGATGGATACTTTATAAGAGTACGGCTGCCGAATTGAGGCCTGACCTGTATGAAATTCACCGCTTCATTGAGGTTGCGGCTGAAAAAGGAATAGATCTCAGGGTTGTAAAACCCGACCAGTTCGACCTGATAGTTACAAGGGATGACAGAAAAAGCATACTCCTCGACGGAGAAGTTGTTCCCCTTCCGGATTTCCTTCTGCCAAGAATGGGAGCAGGAACAACCTATTTTGCGCTTGCTGTCATCCGCCATCTTGAACGCCTGGGAGTTTGTGTTATTAATTCCTCGCAGAGCATTGACACAGTCAAGGACAAACTCTATTCTCAGCAAATACTGGCAGAAAGAGGGATTTCCTCTCCAAAAACGATGTTTGCCAAAAACCCTGTCAACATAAACCTGGTCGAAAAATACCTGGGTTTTCCTCTCATTGTAAAAGCCCTTTCCGGCTCAATGGGCAAGGGAATTTTCCTTTCTGAAAACCATGACAATTTCCGTGACCTCATAGAATTAATACACATAACCAACCCCAATGCGAACATTATCCTTCAGGAATTCATTAAATCCAGCATTGGGAGAGATCTCCGAGTTCTCGTAATCGGAGGCCGGGCAGTTGCCTGCATGGAACGCATAGCTCCGGCTGGCAGCTTCAAGTCCAACTACTCGAGAGGTGGAGCAGTCCGAAAATTTGATATGACCCCTGAAATAGAACAGCTGGCGACAGAAACCGCCCGCACCTTCGGGCTTGACATAGCCGGCATTGACCTTCTCTTCGACGGCGACCATTTCAAAGTCTGCGAAGCAAATTCATCCCCAGGCTTTGAAGGGCTTGAGGAATGCTGCGGGATTAACGTTGCAGAGATGATTTATGATTTTATAAGGGAAAAGTTAGGGGAAAAATAAGCGGAAAAAAGAAAAAATGAAGATTGCAATTAAAAAAACGTGCATGATATTCTTCGAATAACATGCCCAAAGAATGAAAGTATCTGGAAGTACTTTC
>NZ_DAOOUJ010000101.1:0-6554 GCF_035390745.1 Methanosarcina sp.
CCGACGCGAAACTCGGAAAGGACCTCGTGCTTCCGACGCGAAACTCGGAAAGGACACCGCCCTCCCGAGGCGGAACTCGGGAAGGACAGCGGGCTCCCGAATCGCAATTCGGTGCGAGATAAATTTATTTATATTTCAGGACGCATTTCTAGAAGATGATAGACAATGAAGCTTGACACTATAATTCGAAGTTTTCTGATAGCTGGTTTAATATCCGTTCTGGCATTCCTTCTGGAATCGGCTTACTACGGGCTGAGCAATGAGGTTTATTCGATTACCAGTCCTTTTGTTAGCATTATAAACAGCCCTCTAAATATGACAGTACTCGGTATAATATTCGTAGCTACTTTTGTGATAGTCTTGAATACGTTAGCTAAAAAAGAAAGGGCATAAAAAAGAGCCTGGGCGAAACAGAGAGGAATGTAAAGAGAAATAGGAAGGTATACCCTTCTCATATCAAAAGTTCTTTATCACCCATATTTTCCAAAAAGGGCACTTATGCTTTCACTTGTAACCATGCCCAGAATTCGTTTTTCGCAATCTATCACAGGAAGTGCGGAAATCGAATATTTTTCCATAATTGAAGACGCATGTTCGATCCTTTCGTCTTCGTAGACATACTTTACATCCCGTGTAATGATTTCGTCCAGCTCATTGATCTTGCATGCTACTGCTTTTGTAATATCCCAGGAAGTGACTATGCCTTCAAGTTTTCCATCTTCCGATATGACAGGCAGGTGGCTTACACATTCTTTTACCATCAGCCTTGATGCGTGCTCGATTGTTTCGTTGCTCGAAACCGTATAGAAGTTACGGTTCATGACATCGCTTACAAGAATCTCGGACAGGAAACTCCTTATCAGGTAGTTAAGCTGCCCCTCTTCAAGCAGAAAAGCGTCGTGCCCGTACTGTGACCTGATTTCTTCATACCTGGCATCGATTCCGTTTGCAGTAAGAGCGGATACAATTTCCTGCGACTGGTACGGAGGGTAGAGCCAGTCAGAGGATATGGAAATTACGAGAAATTTCGCAGTAACTCCGGAAAAGCCTTCTATAAGGGATCCGTTCTTTGAAAGGTCAAAGTAGTCCACAGCTTTTGTAATATAGAGGTAAGAATTGGCATCAAAGCGCTTTGTAAAATTATCTCCCTGATAATTCAGGTAGCTTTCAACCTGAAAATTAGGAGCAAACTCCTGGGAGAGCTCAGGAGAGGATTTTGACAGATTTGTGCCTGTATAGCCTGCAGTAACCGCAGTTCCTGCCTTATCTCCTGCATCCGCTTCCTTCTGTAACCTTCCGAACTTCTTCTGCATTGAAGCGTCGCTCAGGTATGTGATATGCCCTATCATGCGGGCAAGTGCGAGGCCCTGTGAAGGAATCTTTTTTCCATAATAGTCCCCTCCGTTCCATTTAGGGTCGTCAGTAATGGCTTTTCTGCCGATTGCCCCGAATGCGATTTGCTGGGGTGTAGTTGATGCAGTTGTTGCTATTGCAATTGCTTTTTTCACCATCTCGGGGTAGCTGACAGTCCACTGGAGCACCTGCATTCCCCCCATCGAGCCGCCTGCAACTGCAAAAAGCTGCTTTACTCCGAGGTAGTCAACAAGTTTTTTCTGGGCATTTACCATGTCTCCTATGGTAATTACAGGAAAAGAAATGCCGTAAACTTTTCCGGTTTCAGGGTCTATGGAAGAGGGACCTGTAGAGCCTTTGCAGCCTCCGAGAATGTTTGAGCAGATTACGCAGTATTTCTCGGTGTCAAATGCCTTATTGGGGCCGATTACAATATCCCACCATCCGGGTTTTCTGTCACCCTGGTGGAATCCGGCAGCGTGGGCATCTCCGGTAAGAGCGTGGCAGATGAGGATAACATTGTTTTTATCAGCATTCATTTTCCCGTAGACTTCGTACTCTATACTGACTCCATGAAGGATTTTTCCGCTTTCGAGTTTGAAAGGTCCAGGAATTTTATAGTTCATTGAGCGGACTATCCCGATGCTCTGGCCTTTTTTTCCCGGAAAAATGTTTTTAGTAGATTCCCCGGAAGAATTTACGGAAGAATTAGCGGAAAAATGTGACATGCTGCTCAGACCTCAGAAAGTGCCTGTTCGATATCGAAAATCAGGTCTTTTTCGTCCTCGATCCCTATGGAGAGCCTGATAAAGTCCTCGGTAACTCCACATGCTCTCCTTTCTTCATCAGAAAGCTGCTCATGGGTTGTTGAAGCGGGATGGATTACGAGGCTTTTTGCATCCCCTATGTTTGCAAGGTGAGAAAAAAGTTCGAGGCTTTCAATAAACTTTTTTGCCTCCCCTGTTCCACCTTTGATCCCGAACCCTATTATTGCCCCATAGCCGGCTTTAAGGTATTTCTTTGCAAGCTCGTGGCTCCGATGGGACTCAAGACCGGGATAGGATACCCAGGCAACTTTAGGGTGTGCCTGCAGGAACCTTGCAACTGAAAGGGCATTATCGCAGTGTTTTTTCATCCGGAGGGGGAGAGTTTCAAGCCCCAGGGTAAACAGAAATGAATTAAAAGGGGAAATGCAGGCTCCGGTATCCCTCATAAACTGCACCCTTGCTTTTGCAATAAAAGCAGCTTTTCCAAAGGCTTCCTTATATTTCAGCCCATGGTATCCGGGGTCTGGATTGCAGATTTCAGGGAATTTTTCGGGGCTCCAGTCAAAGTTTCCGGAGTCGACAATTACTCCACCTATCGAAGTTCCGTGGCCTCCTATGTATTTCGTTGCAGAGTGAACCACGATATCTGCCCCATATTCAATAGGCCTCAGGATTACAGGGGCTACCGTGTTATCTACAACGAGGGGAATTCCTGCTGCATGTGCGATCTCTGCAAGTTTTTCAAAATCGGGAACGTCAAGTTTGGGATTCCCGATTGATTCTACATACAGGGCTTTTGTTTTTTCGGAGATAGCTTTTTCAAATTCTTCGGGGCTGCCTGAGCCCACGAACTTTACGGTCCTTCCAAGCTTTGGAAACGTGTAATTGAAAAGCTCGTAGGTTCCCCCGTAGATTTTATCTCCTGAAACAATTTCGTCCCCTGGTTCTGTAAAGGTCAGCAGGGCTGTTGTGATGGCAGCCATTCCAGAAGCCGTTGCAAGGGCACCTATGCCTCCTTCAAGAGCAGCAACCCTTTTCTCAAAAACGTCGGTTGTTGGGTTCATAAGGCGCGTATAAATATTGCCTTCTTTTCTGAGCCCGAAAAGGTCAGCTGCATGTTCCGTGTCGTTAAATACATAAGCGGCAGTCTGATAAATCGGAACAGATCTTGCTCCTGTAACAGGGTCAGGCTTTGCTCCGGCGTGTACTGCAAGGGTAGAAACGCCCGGATTTTCAAGAGCCCTTCTCTTTAACACCTTTTCTCCATTTTGATTCTCTTTTTTATTACCCATTTTATCTTACCTCTGTGATCTGGTTTCAAGTCAGAAGTGAGAATCGAACTCACATAATTCCGGGTTGCAGCCGGAAGCATGACCACTCTGCCATTCTGACAGGTATTCTCTTTTGCATCTGTTCACAATCTTCTTGCACATGTTCATACTCTTCTTGCGTACGTTCACGATTGTGATGATATCTTCACAATCGTGATCTTAATATAAATAATTACCTGTAGAATGATTAAAAGTCAATAAAGACAATTACTAATAATAATAAATTTAAATATAAATAATTATTCCTAATAATGAAAAAGACACAATTTTCAGGGTTTCTGAAAATTTTTTGTGAAAAAAATTCGTGGAAATTTAGAAAAAAGAACCTGAAGCCTTCGCCTTTCCACCTTGCCATTTTATACTTCAAGATCCTCTGATTTCAAGCATCCTGTCCAGGGCTTTTCTGGCTTTCACTCTCACATTTTCCGGGACATGGATTTCATATTCCATATTCTGCAGGCTGTTCAGGATAGATTCAAGGGTAATTTTTTTCATATTATAGCAAAAAGTCTTCTCTGAAGCAGGATAGAATTTCTTATCCGGATACTTCTTTTGCAGGCTTCTTACAATCTCCCTTTCGGTTCCGATTATGAATTCTGTCGAACCTGAACTTCCAACTTCTCTTACTATTCCTGAGGTGCTTAGAATCCGCTCTGCAAAGTTAAGGACTTCAGGTCTGCACTCAGGGTGTGCAAAAAACGCCGCATCAGGGTGAAGATCCTGTAAATTTCTTATATCATTCTCAGTGATGTTATCATGAACATGACAGAATCCCGGCCAGAGGTGAATTTTTTTGTCTGTATGAAGGGACACGAATGCACCAAGGTTTTTGTCCGGAACAAAAATAATTTCCCTGTTTTTTATTGAATTTACCACATTTACCGCATTTGCAGATGTGCAGCAGATATCAGATTCTGCCTTTACGGCAGCCGAACTGTTTACATAGCAAACAACCGCTGCATCAGGGTGTTTTTCTTTTTCTTCCCTGAGAGCTTTTACCGTGACCATATCTGCCATCGGGCAGCCTGCATCAGGGACAGGCAAAAGGACGAGCTTTTCAGGGGAAAGGATGGATGCGGATTCTGCCATGAAGTGAACGCCTGCAAAAATTATCACATCGGCTTTTGAATTCACTGCTGCCTTGCAGAGGGAGAGAGAATCCCCAACAAAATCCGCAACATCCTGCATTTCCCTGCGTGTGTAAAAATGGGAGAGAATTATCGCGTTTCTTTCTTCTTTGAGTTTTTTAATTTTTTCTGCAATTAACTGATTTTCCATAGTGATTCCGTTTTTCCTCAGTAATTCCTTTTGAAAAATATTTCATCTCAAAAAGATTTTAGTTTCAGAATAATTCAGTATAGTTTTTAAACTGTTTCTTTTCAAAACTAATTATTTTTTAGTATGCTGCAGCTCATTCCTTCCACGGCTCAAGTCCGTTTTTCTTAAGATAATCATTAATTGCCTCATGTATTGCCTCTTCTGCAAGCATTGAACAGTGCATTTTAATCGGAGGAAGCCCGTCAAGTGCCTCTGCAACTGCTTTATTTGAAAGCTTCCAGGCTTCTTTCAGGGTTTTTCCTTTAATAAGCTCGGTTGCCATACTGCTTGATGCAATAGCAGCCCCGCACCCGAATGTCTGGAACTTCACATCGACAATCCTGTCTTCTTCTACTTTAAGGAATATTTTCATAATATCCCCACACTTTGCGTTCCCAACCTCTCCTACACCGTCACAGTTCTCAATGCTTCCCATGTTCCTGGGATTCGAAAAATGGTCCATAACTTTAACGCTGTAATCCATGAATTGTCCTCCTGCACTGTATTTTTATGATCAGGTTTCTAAATTCAGATTTCTAAAACGACTTACTCATCCACGACTTACTTACCCGTATTTTTGCTCAAAACTTTCTGTATTCCTGAGGAGTCAACGGCGACATATTTCTGAGCTTCTGAACAATCTCAGGCAGGATTTCAAGCACCCTTTCCACGTCCTCCGGGGTATTCATTTTCCCGAGGCTCAACCTCAGGGAACCGTGAACGATCTCATGCGGAACTCCGCAGGCTGTAAGCACATGCGACGGTTCAAGCGATGTGGAGTTGCAGGCGCTTCCTGTGGATGCAAAGATCCCTTTTGTATTCAGGAGAAGCAGAAGAGACTCCCCTTCTATGAATTCGAATGTGATATTCACATTGTTTGCAAGCCTTTCTGTAGGATGCCCGTTGAGGTGGGTTTTAGGGATTTTCAGAAGCCCTTCAATCAGTCGTTCCCTCATTTCAAGAAGGATCTTATTCTCTTCTTCAAGCTCGCCTGCTGCAAGTTCTATGGCTTTTCCGAGACCCACAATAGCCGGGACATTCTCTGTACCTGCCCTGCGCTTTCTTTCCTGCGCCCCGCCGTGCAGAAGGGCTTCGATTTTTGTTCCTTTTCTTATGTAAAGCGCCCCGCAGCCCTTTGGTCCTCCGAACTTATGACCTGAGAGGGACAGGAGGTCGATATTCATATTTTTAACGTCTATAGGAACGTGCCCTATTGCCTGCACTGCATCCGTGTGGAAATAGATCCTATTCTCCCTTGCGATTTTTCCTAATTCTTCAACAGGCTGAATCGTCCCGACTTCATTATTTGCAAGCATTATGGAAATGAGTATGGTGTCGTCCCTTAACGCATTTCTCAGATCGTCAGGCGATACCATTCCATATTTATCAACAGGAAGGTAAGTCACCTCAAACCCCTGCCCTTCGAGCCATGAACAGGCATGGAGGACGGCGTGGTGTTCGATAGAGCTTGTGATTATGTGCTTTCCTTTGTTCCTGTTTGCAAAGGCAATTCCCTTCAATGCCCAGTTATCGGACTCCGTGCCTCCTGATGTGAAATATATCTCATTCTCTTCAGCCCCTAAGGCATCGGCAACCTTTTTTCTTGCATTTTCTACTGCACTCTTTGAAACTTTTCCAGGGTCATAAATGGAAGAAGGGTTTCCGAAGTTATCTGTCAGGTAGGGAAGCATCTCCTCAACAACTTCCTTTCTTGCAGGAGTCGTAGCAGAATTATCCATGTAAATGGTCCTGTTTTCCACTGTCACACTTACACCTTCACAATTGT
>NZ_DAOOUJ010000102.1:0-3276 GCF_035390745.1 Methanosarcina sp.
TAAAGTAGAAGAAGAGAATCTGACCGCATATGTACGTCTTTTTCCTGGTGCAGATGCAGAAGTTCTGAACTCCTGCTCCAGGGTTGAAGAATGGGATGAAGGTTCAGGTGTCGCTGCCGTTTGTGTTAAACCGGAATTAATTGAAGAGTTATCCTCTCTTGAGGGAGTGTATTCTGTTCAGCCAGCTGTTTCTCCTGTTATTCGAAAAATAGACAGAAAAGAAACAGGGCTTTTCTCTTCAACGGGTTTCTGGCAGCAGGGCGAAGTAACCGGATCCGGAATAAAAATCGGAATAATTTCTGATGGTGTAGAAGATCTATCCGAAGCTGTGAATTCGGGAGCCCTGCCCGAGGGCATACATGTGCTTTCTCCAGGAAATGGAACTGAGGGAACTGTAATACTCGAAATAGTCCACAAGGTATCTCCAGGTGCAGAACTCTACTTCCATAGCGCAGGCAATAATAAGCTAGAATTTAACAGAGCTGTTGATACTCTTATTGCCGAAGGCTGCCAGATTATCTGTGATGATGTTGGATGGCCTGACGAACCTTTCTTCGAAGACGGAATTGTAGCTTCCCATATTAAAGAAGTAATTAAAAGCCAGGATATTCTCTATGTAAGTGCAGCAGGTAATGATGCAGGACGCCATTATCAGGGGATGTTTTTTGACAACGGGTCAGGCTGGCACGATTTCAGTTCAGGAACCAGCTCTTCCAGAAATCTTTACGTGGATGTCCCCTCCGGGGAAAAAGTAACTGTAGTTCTCCAGTGGAATGATTCCTGGAACTGTTCTGAAAACGACTATGATCTTTATTTTTATGACCGCTACAGCGGGGAAGAACTGGCTGCAAGTGAAAAGGTACAGAGTGGCACAGGTACACCTCTTGAATATATCCAGTACACTAACAGGGAAGATTCTGTAAATAATGTAAGCATCTCCGTTAAAAAGAACTGCGGGCAGGATAAGATACTGGAAGTTTACATCTATTCTAACTCTTCTGTAAAAATCTATCCTGATAATCTTGTCGAGGAGGACTCTGTTTTCGGGCACCCTGCCGTCCCGGAGGTTATATGCGTTGGAGCTGTTGATTCGCGAAATCCGGAAAAAACAGGCATAGCATCCTACTCTTCACGCGGTCCTGTAAGCATTTATTATCCTAATTACGAGCTCAGGAACAAAACAGACCTGAGCGGGCCAGGTAATGTGAGAGTTTCAGGCACAAAAGGGGAAGACAGCTTCTTTGCAGGTACAAGCGCTTCTGCTCCTTCTGTTGCAGGGATCGGAGCTCTTGTATGGAGTAAGTACCCTGAGAAGAGCAGCAGTGAAATCCGTGAAATCCTCTGCTGTTCTGCTGAAGATCTTGGAGACCCGGGTTATGACACTGTTTTTGGATATGGTTCGGTGAATAGTGGCACAGTTGACCTTCTTGATAACTTCTATGAAATCCACAGCTTATCATCGGAAATGTCCAGAGTCTCACCTGCGGAAGCAAAAGGAATATTTTCGTTGAAAATTTCCATGCCCCTTGAGCAGATCTGCTCTATGGCAAAGTTATCTGCCGGGAAGAAGTAAAGGAATCCCTCAGATGGAAAGATAACTGATAACCCAAAAGCTTAATTTTCTGTTGCTAGTTCCCACGATCCAGAGAAAGTTTTCACTCTAAAAGCAAAATCCCTACACATGAGGTCTTTTCTGGCTTGCAGAACTCAAGCATGAGCCCTGCTTCTTCCATTGCTTTCTGGATATTTATTCCAACAGCTTCGGGTGCAAAGCGTCTCATTTCAGGATTTACGCATTTTTCAAGGTTACAGATCTCACATTCATTGCAGGAGCCGGGCCTCAGGAGATGAGCAAAGATAAAGCCTTCCCTGAAAGCTTCCTGTTCAAGCTCGAACATTTTATGAAAAGAATCCTTTCTGAGCTCTGACCAGGCTTCAAGAATATCCTGAATCCCTGATGTGTCATATTCGTCTACAAGGAGGAGGGCACTATTATACTCCCTTATTACTTTCCTGAACTCATCAACCGACATAACATAAGGTGGGCAGCTAAGTCTCTTCCCATAGCCTCTGCATCCGTAAGCGCACTTAAGAGCAATCCGGTTCTCAACAGGAATATCCCCCGCTTTCAAAAAATAAGCCTTGATTCCCAATTCTGATGCCTTTTCAATAAGGCTCTCATATTTCCCAGGCATGATAACCCCTTTTAGAAGTCTACTTTGTTCCTGCTTATTTCACTTTTTATTTCCCTTTTAATTTTCTCCCTTCTAATTATTTTTTCTGTTTTAAAAAATAACGGGTTTACAATGCAGTGCCATATAATCTTCATCTTTTTGCAAAATCTGTGTAAAAAATCCAGTAATTCTGCGTACCTGTTTATGAATCCTCAAAAATTCATTACTTTAAGTATAGCTTTACAATTGACTGGATTTTCCTGAAAAGAATCTTCAAGCCAGAATTAATCTTTACTTTAATGAAAAAAGCATGAGCGGACTGAAAAAGTAGATGTATATATCTGGAGTGTATGTCAAACTAGAATTGAAAGCTGTTATTCCTTTCCGAAGATTTTATCTTCTGTTTGAGAACGACGTAAGCCTGATTGATATTCTCAAAAAGTTGCTTGAATTTCTGGAGAAATAGTGATAGTGGTTGTTCTACCACTATCTATGTGAAGATACATGTCAACTGTATTTAATCTGAGATTTGCAGCAGGATTTGACTTCAAAAGTCCTTGCTGATTAAACAATTTTAGTAATTTGACTTTAATAATGACATGAACCTTCATAAAATAAATTACAAGAATTATACCTGTAATATCCTGCTTTCCTTCCTGAGTATGTAAATCCTATTTAGTGTTTAAATCCTTGGTTTCCACGAGCCAGGGATGTACTGTGGTTTAAAGCTGGTCTTCGATGTAGCCTTCTTCTGCTTTGTTCCTTTCCAGGAGCCGGGTATATAGCGAGTTCTGCTCTCTACTTTTGAACCTTCCTTCGTTGCTCTCCAGAGACCGGGAATGTAACGAGGTTTGTAACCAGTTCTTGAAGAAGCCTTTTTCACAGTTGTTCCTTTCCATGATCCTGGAATATATTTGGGCTTACTCTCAAATGGACTCCATAACCCTGGAATATACCTTGGTTTATGCCTGATTTGTGATAATTTCTTTTTCTCTGTTACTCCTTTCCATGAGCCCGGAATATAGCGGGGCTTACTCTCGGATGGTCTCCAGAATCCAGGGATATACCTTGGTTTGTATCTGATTTGCGATATCTTCTTTTG
>NZ_DAOOUJ010000102.1:3376-6096 GCF_035390745.1 Methanosarcina sp.
TCCAGAATCCAGGGATATACCTTGGTTTGTATCTGATTTGCGATATCTTCTTTTGCTTTGTCCCTTTCCATGATCCTGGGATATATCGTGGTTTACTCTCCGAAGCTGGCCTCCAGAATCCAGGGATATACCTTGGTTTGTATCTGATTTGCGATATCTTCTTTTGCTTTGTCCCTTTCCACGAGCCGGGAATATACCTGGGTTTGTTTTCTGCTGTTGGTTTCCAGAACCCTGGAATATATCTGGGCTTGTAGCCGGTTTTTGATATAACTTTTTTCTGTGTTGTCCCTTTCCAGGAACCAGGGATATATCGAGGTTTATTTTCTACTGTTGGAATTTTATTGACTTTTATCTCTATCTTCTTAGCTGTCTTATGAGCCTTTGATTTTGCTGTATGTTTCTTAACCAAGGCGCCGACCTCCTAATATAATTTGCTTTATCTAACTGCTAAATAACCTGCAAAAACCTTTAAATGCGACAAATTACGCACTTAATACGATAAAATATACACATGCACATATAAATAAATATTTAGCAGTTAGCATAGGCACCCTGGTCAGTTTAAAGCAACTTTGCAGCTGACTGATCTGTTTTTGGTTTTATGCAAATTCCACTGCAGATGGGTTTGCCGCTTAAAAATTTGAGTAAGTAGGTCTTTTTCTATGGTTCCAGCCCAAATAGCGTTGGGTTATACTTCTATAATTGGTGGCAGATAACTTAGTAAAGGGATCCGAATGATCAGGAAAGTACCTTTGACCGAATTGAAAAACCGTATGAGATGCTTCAGAGAAAAGATGAATATCTCAAATCCTGACTGGGAAGTCGCTGTTATTTTCAGTAAAATCAATCTTTATTACTTTACAGGCACCATGCAGGATGGAATATTAATTATTCCCAGGAATGAGGAAGCAACATTCTGGGTACGGCGCAGTTATGAGAGGGCCCTGGATGAATCTCTATTTTCCAGCATAGAGCCCATGAACAGTTTTCGTGATGCTGCAAAGAATGTGAACAGGCTTCCTGATGCCGTATATCTGGAAACTGAAGTAGTCCCGATTGCTCTTTACCAGAGGTTTCAAAAATATTTTCCCTTTAAGAACGTCAAATCCATTGATGCCGAGATCTGTGCTGTTAGAGCATTAAAGAGTGAATATGAGCTGTCTCTGCTGCGAGAAGCCGGCAGGATCCATCAGCATGTTCTCGAAGACCTTGTGCCCGGGATGCTGTGCGAAGGGATGAGTGAGGCTGACCTGTCAACGGAACTGTTTTCTGTTCTGGTTGAAAAAGGGCACCACGGAGCATGTCGTTTTGGAATGTTCGATACGGAAATGATTCTGGGAAATGTCTGTTTTGGAGAAAGCTCCATTTATCCGACTTACTTTAACGGTCCAGGGGGAAAGCTCGGACTCAGCCCAGCAGCACCTGTGCTCGGAAGCCGTGACCGGAAGTTAAGAAAAGGCGACCTTGTATTTGTCGATGTAGGGTGCGGAGTTGATGGTTATCATACGGATAAAACCACAACATACATGTTTGGGTCTTCCCTTCCGCAGTATGCCATAGATATCCATAATAAATGTGTGGATATACAGAATGAAGCTGCATCAATGCTAAAACCCGGGATCGCTCCCTCAGAGATATATAGTACCATAATGAACGGGCTTGATAAGGAATTTCTGCAAAACTTCATGGGTTTTGGTAACCGTAAGGTAAAATTCCTCGGCCATGGGGTTGGTTTATTAATCGATGAAACTCCAGTAATTGCCGAAGGTTTTGATGAGCCTCTTCAGGAAGGAATGGTATTCGCCCTCGAACCCAAAAGAGGAATTGAAAAAATCGGTATGGTTGGAATTGAAAATACCTTTATAGTAACTGAAAAAGGTGGAGAATGCATTACAGGGGATAATCCGGGCTTGATTCCTGTATATTGATTATAAATTGGATAAAAGAGCTGATGTTTAGTGAGTTAAGACAAACTAATTGTGAGGAAGTACAGTTTTTAAGAACAAAGTATGAATGCTTTGATAGTTGCTATCTCCCTTTGCAGCTATCTAATCTCTTTTCTACCTACGTTCTTTTCTGCAGATTCCATCCCTCTCTACCTGATCGTATCATATATTGTCTGGATACCTGTATCCCCGTCAACTGTTCAGATTTCAGTGTTAATTGCAGGTGTTACAGTATAGTTGCTTGAGATTTTTTCTTTATCTATATTCTCAGTTATTGTCGCTGCAGTGGAAGATAAAAAAGCAAACTTTTCAGCATAATCAAAAACATCTTTCTCAATATTTTTTGCTCCCTTTTTAACACTTGTCAAGACAGCTTACTTAAATTTTATGGCCAGATTATCAAACTATCAGTCTAATAGCCCTATAATTTTTCAAAGAACTCGAATTTAGGCTTGTCTATACTTTCAGTTGGATGATCTGGCCACAAATTAATTATAAGAGTAAATTCATGAAAAAAATGAACATTAAAAAGATGTTTGGGGGAGTTCAAATTTTCTCTGGAAAAGTCTATTTGAACTCCACGTTGCCCGGAGGCATGAGTTAGTGTTAGCCTTGCAATTATTTAAGGCTTGTCTGATCCTGCCTCCTGGGAATGAACAGGAGTGATCTACATGATAGCAAAGAAATTAGGAATAGGATCATTGTTTTTGGCAATGTTTCTAGTGCATAGATTCTGATATAAATCCATAAAATAATTATATTAATTGTACAATA
>NZ_DAOOUJ010000103.1:0-5541 GCF_035390745.1 Methanosarcina sp.
TTTTCTGATCATCTATTTCCATTGAAACTTTTAAATACACATACATACACAGATATTATCATGCCAACCAGAACAATCAGCATAAGCGATGAAGCCTACGATAAGCTTAAAAGCCTCAAAACTTCAGAAAAAGACAGTTTTTCGGATGTCATCCTCAAGTACTATCCCAGAAAAAGAAAGCTATCTGAAGTGCTCGCAGAAATAGGCTCCAACCCCGAACTCGCTGACGCAATTGAAAAAGCTTCCAGAGATATGAGAAAAGCAGAGATAAGGGAAGTTGATCTTGATGCCGGTGCTTGATACCTCATTTATTGTTGACCTCCTGAGAGGAAGAGAAGAAGCTCTCCAGAAACTGGCTGAAATGGAAGCTCAGGAAATTCCCTTAAGAACAACCGAGATTAATGTCCTTGAGCTGTACCGGGGAGCGTATCTGTCCAGAAAAACGCATCAAAACCTGGAAGAAATCAAAAAGCTTCTGGAATGTTTTCAGGTTCTGGAGCTTGAAGAATCAGTCTATGAAGTCTTTGCTTCCCTTTCGGCCCGGTTACTTTCGGAAGGCAAGACGATTGGGGTTTCTGATGAACTGATAGCTGCTATAATACTGTGTCATGATGGAAAAATAGTTACCAGAGATAACCACTTCAAAGAAGTGCCAGGGCTTGAAGTTGTAGGTTATTGATTAGGAAATCATCCCAAAACCCAGTTTTAATATCATATCAGAATTATTCTGGATTGCTTTTGTAATCAGAAGCTCGATTGGTAATTTAAATTAAGAGATCCAAAAAGCAAATTTTGAGTTTTGGGATCGTTTCTAGCAATAAAACAGATGTTTAAAAAGAGCGTTTATAAAAATGGCAGATTCTTTGACTCTTGTATGTATGCTCTTGTGAAATAATCTCTCATCATAATGAGAACAAGAGGCAAATTCGTGGTTTACTGAATACTTACAGAATCCAAATAAGATTCAAGAAAGCTTATTTTTGAACCTTTTCTACATATTCGACTATATAAGAAGCAAAAACATCAAAATCTTCAAGGTTCTCTACAAGATACTTTTCAATTATGTCCAGGTCAATCTTTTCATATATATGAACCAGAAGATTTCTGAAACCTGCTGCAGCTGAGAATTTTTCTGCAAAATCTTCAGGGAGCACCCCATGCTTTCCGAGAATCAGGAAAACACTTCTGTAGTCCTCAGGTCTTTCAAACCCTTCTTTTGAAATGATTATTTCCCCGATATCTATAGCACATTCTATAGCAAGCTGAAAGTTCCTCTCGATGCGGAACGCATTTCATAGTTAGCTTCAAGGTTGACGCTTTCGGAATCAATTGATTTCAGATAGTTTACCGGAACCTGCATGAAGTTTAACTTCCGGACAATTCTATCAACTGCGGACATTCAAAACCCCCCTTTCTCCTGAATCCTTTCTAAAAAAACTCTGTTCAGGAGGTTTTCGTGGTACTTTCTGTCCAGATATCGTGACATTATCTCCTGCTCTGCATTAATCTTGAAATCCTCATCTCTAACAAATACCGGGATATTGGGTTTTATTATCTCAAAATTAATAACAGGGTATGCATCGTTCATCACAACAAGATCAATTCTATCTGTTTTAAGAAGATTTGCAAGCTCCGCTGTTAGTTTCAGACGCTTCTCTATCCTTTCTCTTTTTGTAAGACTGCTTGAAAGGTAAACGCCGAGATCAATATCGCTTAAAGGTCCCCTGTGGTCTACGGCTGTTGAGCCGAAAAGGTATGCAAGCTCCACATTTTCATGAGATCTAAAAAATTCTGCAAGTCTGGATACTAGAGTTTCTTTTTTCAACTTAGAAAGCTCAGGGATCATTTCATTGTTCTCTATGTCTTATTCTTTCAAATATGTTCTGTCATACCTTCCAAATTATAATTTTTGATATAAATTGGTATATAAACAATGAATTTAATATGTATATTAGTATAAATTATAGCAGTTATACCATTAACCATCGGTTCAAAGAATATCCTGTTCGAAATCGAGAGGTTATGAAAGTCATCTGGGGGAGGGTCAGCTGTGAAAGTAATACTTATCGGAGATTGTCTTAGAAAGCTAACCAGTACTGCACTGGTTATTGCTTTGCTTCTGGTTTCCGCAGGCGTTGCGGATGCAGAGGTTATTTATGTTGAGCCCGGAGCTTCAATTCAGGCTGCAGTGAACAACTCTACAACAGGGGATTTTGTTATTGTAAAAGCCGGGGACTACGAAGAAAATATTGTTATTAATGTTTCAGGGGTAACGGTCACTTCAGAACCTGAAAATCCTGACGGCGTTTTTATCAGAGCGAAGGACGAGAATTCCAGCGTTTTTCAGGTAAAAGCCGATAATGTAACGATAAGCGGCTTCAACATAACAGGGTCAGGAGAGTTTTTCAGTCCTTTAGAGGCTGCTGGCTTCAGAAATTCATTTATCCCCAGAGGTTCAGAAAATTTGGATATAACTGAGGGACAGAAAACAGCACAGGATTACTGGCCAGGATCAGGAGAGATCTTTATCTCGAGATCGAACGGTTTTGGCTGCCCTGAGGCAGGAATTTGCCTTGATCAGGTTGAAAACTGCACAATAGAAAGAAACCATATTTTTGAAAACCAGTATGGAGTATACCTTCAGGTCTCCACAAATAATACACTCTCGAACAATACTTTTTTCCGAAACGGTATCCTTATTGATGAGGGGTGCAGCAAAAATATGGCAGTAAACAATTCCATTGAAGAGGGAAGTTTTATTCTAGGTGCACACTGCTGGGAGAACGTAATCTCGCACAACCGGCTTTCGAACGGGAGAGGAATAGGAATTGCATGCTGCGGGGGAGGAAATCTTGTTTCGAATAACGAGATAGTGAATTGCAGTACAGGGATTGATATGTATGACACTCAGGCAAGGACTGTCCTCAGTGACAACCGGATTACGGACTGTGATTATGGGATTTACCTTATTCTTGTCTATGACTCCAGAGTGTATAACAACACAATTTCAAATAGTACCAGAGGCATTTTTTTGAGAGAAAACAGCCAGAGTAATGAACTGTTCAACAACACAATAACTTCCAGTAATGAGTCCGGGATCTATTTGCTGGAAGACTGTGCTGGCAACCGTATATATAACAACTATTTTAATAATACTGTAAATTTGAAGGCTGAAAACAGTGAAGGTAACATCTGGAACACAACAAAAGAAGCCAGGATAAATATAATTGGGGGTCCATATACAGGAGGCAATTTCTGGGCTGACCTCAACGGAACCGGATTTTCTCAAACTGCTGAAGATTCGAATTCGGACGGAATCTGCGACTGTCCTTACAACGTTAACGGAACTGACTTTGACTACCTTCCGCTCACCAGACCTCCTCAACCTGTACAACTCGTTGCAAACTTTTCTGCAAATGTGATATCAGGAAATGCGCCGTTAAAGATACTATTTACTGACAGCAGCACAGGCTCTCCAACATCCTGGCTATGGGACTTCGGCGATTGTATCTATTCAAAACATGCCATGAATGCAACCCATACATACACCAGGGCAGGGACATATGATGTCACATTAACCGTTAAAAACGATGCTGGCAGTAATACAACAAAAAAGACAGGGTATATTAAAGTACAGAGCATGTAATTTCCTGAGCATGTAATTTCCTGAGCATGTAATTTCCTGAGCATGTAATTTCCTGAGCATGTAATTTCCGGAATGATCCTGATTGAATTCCCTGAAATTTCATGGAAAAGAGAACTGTATCAAAAAATTCATGTGTAATAAAGTACTTCATTATAAATTATATGAATCATTCAGCGGGAATAAGATTATTTTTGGCACTGGGCCTCTGTCTCTTTCTTCTTTCAGGAGCGAGAGCTGCAGACCCTCTTGCTCAGGATAGCGAGGATGCAAACCTTTCGGAACTCAGGGCTTTTGACCTGTTATGCAAATGTGAAACAGGGGCCATAATAAATACAGTATCAATTTCTTCTACCGGTGACTATTTCGTATCCGGAGGGTTTGATCATAAAGTTTCTTTTTTTAATTCCAGTGGAACACAACTCTGGAATTATACCACAGGAGATGTTGTTTATACAGTAGCTGTTTCTTCAGATGGATCTCGAGTTGCAGCAGGGAGCAACGATAGAAAAGTGTACTTTTTTAACCGGAAAGGAGAACTCCTCTGGAGCCGCAAAACAGGAGGTAATATTAATAGTGTAGCGCTTTCTTCCGACGGGCTGTACCTTGCGGCAGGAAGTGAGGACGGAAAGGTGTATTTCCTGGACAAAGAAGGTAAACTTTTATGGAGTTTTAATACCGGAGATGCCGTCCGCAGTGTTGCAATTTCCAGAGACGGTTCATATGTGGCAACCGGAAGCGCTAATAATTATGTTTATCTCCTTGACAGCGAGGGAAAAGACCTATGGGGAAGAAAGACCGGAAGCCTGATCAACAGTGTAAGCATGACTCCGCAAGCGTACTACGTGGCTGCAGGAGGTTCCAATTATAATGTTTATCTTTTTGACCGCAAAGGGGAGTTTTCATGGATGCACAACCCGGGGTACTGGGTCAGCAGTGTTTCCTTAACCAGCAATGGATCTCATTTAGCGGCAGGAAGTTTTGACGACAAGATTTATCTTTTCAACCTTACCGGCGCAAAACTGTGGGACTACCAGGTAAAAGATGATGTTTATACCGTAGAAATAGCACCAGATTCTTCATTCATTGCAGCCGGAAGCTGGGACGATAACCTCTATGTCCTCAATATGAGCGGGAAAGAGCTCTGGAACTGCAGCTGCGGAGGAAACATTAACAGTATGGATGTTTCACGCGACAGCACCGCCATTGTTGCAGGGAGTGAGTCGGGAGCAGTATACCTGTTTGAACGGAATGCTACCGCCTTTGCACTGCTGCTGGGAGACAAAAGTTTCCTGCAGAAAGAAGCTGCAAAAAATAATGATGCTGTTTTAGAAGAAGAAACCATCGAGCCTGTAAAAGATAACACGGTAGTTACAGGGGGCGTTGAAAACCGGGTTGAAGACGCTTCAGATTCTTCAGGTGATACGGAAGAAAAAACTAAAACAGGAGATAACCTGGGCATGGAGGATTTGCCTTCTGAAGAAAGTTCTTCAAGCATTCTGGGAAAGTTTGATTCAATAAAGCTTCCCTTTGCCCTTCTAATTGGAGCTCTGGCAGGTACGGTTTTCTTTTTGAAAAGAAAGCTTGTAAAATACCACGAACAGAATGAGAACACTGAAGATTTTGAAAATCTTGAAGAAAGCGACACGTCCGGAAATAATTGACAGATATATAACATGGGGAAAACTCCGAAATGAAGGGGTTTTCCCAAAAAAATGTTCTCAGAAGGAGTTTTCCCAGAAAAGAATATTCCCTGGAAAAGATATTATTGCGAACAGATTTTTAATGGACTTTGAAATAAACTGTAAAACAGGCTTTAAACGCTTATAATCTCTTTTAAACTCTTATAATCTCTTTTAAACTCTTATAATCTCTTTTAAACTCTTATAATCTCTTTT
>NZ_DAOOUJ010000103.1:5641-5867 GCF_035390745.1 Methanosarcina sp.
AAACTCTTATTCTCACATTTAAACTCTTATTCCCTCTTCTTATGAAAGAAAAACCTGATTTCATTTGAATTAGTTAATTATTCCCTATTTCTTTACTTGCAGCCTCGGAGAGTGTCCTGATATGGAAGTCCGAACCGAGCTCCTCTGAAACTTTTCTGCATTTCTCCACGTCAATATCTGGTATATTAACAACTGTAACCCTTGTAGAGATTCCTGCCTTTTTTGC
>NZ_DAOOUJ010000104.1:0-5686 GCF_035390745.1 Methanosarcina sp.
GTATTGATACTTGCGCCTGAGACGGTCATTGAGGACGAAATAAAGGTCACCAGTACAAAAAAGATCAGAATTAACTTTTCTAAAATCCAGTAGCAGGTTTACCCAGATTAGCTTATCGAAAGAACCCGGAATACTATCCGAAAAGACGGAATTTGAAATGAAAGAAGCTGATTATAACGCAGCCTGCAGGATGATCCTTGAAAAGGCGCTTGCCGGCGAAATAAAAGACGAAGACCAGTTGAATAAAGTAAAAAAAGATGTAAGTAAGCGGTATCATCTTGCCAGCCTGCCCAGGAATGGAGATATCATTGTGCAGGGTACACCTGAGGAGCAGGCTGTAATAAAAGAGTTCCTCAGGCGGAAACCTGTAAGGACGATTTCCGGAGTTGCAGTAATTGCTGTAATGACATCGCCTGCTCCATGCCCTCATGGAGTTTGTCTCCCCTGCCCTGGCGGCCCGAATTCATCATTTAAATCCCCTCAGAGCTATATGGGGAGAGAACCTGCAGCCATGAGAGCCATTCAACATGAATTTGACCCTTACTCACAGGTTCAGTCCAGGCTTTCGCAGCTAAAAGAGATAGGGCATGATATTGAGAAAGTAGAGCTGGTAGTAATGGGAGGCACTTTTTCAGCACGCAGCCTCGACTACCAGGAATGGTTCAGCAAACGCTGCCTTGAAGCAATGAACGATTTTACAGGTACGGAATGGAGGGACAGAGCCTGGAAAATCGGAAAATCCTTTCCTTACATTCCGCTAGAAGAAGTCCAGAAAGCAAACGAAACGGCTGATATCCGCAACGTGGGCATAACTTTCGAGACACGGCCTGATTGGGCAAAAGAAGAACATGTGGACGAATTCCTCAGGCTTGGAGGAACAAAGGTAGAGCTTGGAGTCCAGAGCGTTTACGATTTTGTATTATCCAGGATGCAGAGAGGGCACGGAGTTGCTGAAATTGTCAGAGCTAACCAGGTATTAAGAGACAGCGCGTTCAAGGTAGGCTTCCACATGATGCCCCACCTCCCGGGGGCAGATTCCGAACTTGACCTGAGGGGATTTAAAAAGCTCTTCGATGACCCGCGTTTCAGGCCGGACTACCTCAAAATTTATCCTACCCTTGTAACCGAAGGGACTCCTCTGTATAGAATGTGGGAAGCCGGAGAATATCAGGCACTTTCAGATGAAGAGGCTGCAGAGCTTGTTGCAGAGATAAAAGCTGTCCTGCCTAAATGGGTAAGGCTCCAGCGCATCCAGAGAGACATTCCAGCCCATCAAATCTTTGCAGGAGTCAGAAAAAGTAATCTCAGGCAGCTTGCAGAAGAAAAACTCCGGGAAAAAGGAGGAAAGTGCCGCTGCATACGCTGCAGAGAGGTTGGACACAACAGCTTGAAGGGGAAAAGGATAAACGAAAAAGATATCGAGCTTACTACGGAAACTTATGAAGCCTGCAAAGGTAAAGAGCACTTTATTGCTTTTGAAGACCTTTCGGCAGATGTTCTTATAGGTTTTACGCGTTTGCGCTTCCCGGCTGCCCCGCATCGCGAAGAACTGCAGGACTCTGCGCTTATAAGAGAACTGCATGTTTACGGCTCCATGGTGCCTGTAGGAAAAGGGGCAAAACAAAAGGAATGGCAGCACCGTGGCTATGGCAAGGAACTTATCGAGAGGGCTGAAGAAATTGCATCCGAATCCGGCTACGGAAAACTTGCAATAATTAGTGGGATAGGTGCAAGGGAATACTATAGAAAACTGGGTTATACTCTAGAAGGGGTATACATGTCAAAGACCCTCAAAAACTAAGAGTTGTTACTTTTCTGTAATAGACCTTAAATTGGGATATCTAACTCAATTTATTACATAACCATTTTCAGGCTCTGGAATCCATCCGGAGCCGGTTAGTTATTAAGAGATCACTTAAAGTTACCCTCGGAAGGTTTTGAAATCCATTTACAGATACTAAATGTATTTTCAGGCATACAATTTCCAGCACCTGTAACCATATCCATACTTTGAATATATCATATATTGATTATAGTTACATACTTCAAAAATACCCTCTTTACGCTAAAACATTTTAGCCATGAAATATCAAAAAATCTTAAATTAACCAATAAAACGCAATTTGTGAGAGTAAATACCAGAGTTTGACACATATACAAAAATGCCGGGATTTTGAGATCGAACGTTTGATAGACTTCGAAGGATATTAATATAGAAGTCGAGAAATAAAAAAATTAATTGGCGACCACTAACTAAAATTCCTATTCAGTGCATTCAATGAATATGTTCTCCAGGAAGATTTACAGAAAAATGTTAAATAGTATGGTATAATAACGTATACCCCCTCCAATAACAGTACAAAACGGGTATACCCAATATGAAAAAGATAAAAATATTAAATTTGATTTTGGAAAAAATATTCTTTAGAGCTCAAAAACAGATACAATCCATTTTAAAGATAATTTGAATATATAAAGTTTTAAACTTGTATAAAAATAAAAAAAATCAACGAAGCAGTCATTAAAAAACTTAGCTTCAAAAATAAATCTTTGATTAAAATAAAAGTTTAAAAACATTCATAAAAAAATAAATATCATGAGTCCTTAACATAAGAAAAAACGTACTATTCAGGTTCAGGACACGTTTAGGCTCACAATTTTAAAAGAAAAAGGGATTTGTTTAACCCTTATAAACCTGAACCAAACCTAATAAGCCTGAATTAACCCTGAAGGCTTAAATGAACCCTAAAAGCTGAAATTAACCTGAAGCTTTAAATTAAACCCCAGGAAACCCTAATTAAACCCTGGAAACCCTAAAAACTCTAAAAAACCTGGGAAGAATGGTGATAAAAATGAAAATTAGAGTTGTAAGCTCAAAAGAGGAAATTGACACTTTAGATCTCAAAGAGGAAGTTGTCCACCTTGCTTTCAGACCATCCAACAAGGACATTTTCAAGCTGATTCTGAAGTGTCCAGAAGTAAAAGCGATCCACATCCCGAGCTCATACAAGAGAACAATTTCCAGTTCTGCACAGATGTATCTTTCCATGCAGAACATTGCTTTGCTTGAAGGCGATGTATGGGGACACAGAAAAGATATTAACGAATATTCTGAAGTTTCTCAGCATGTATTTGACCGCATAAAGGAATTAAAAGAAGAAGGGCTTTCAGATGAAGATACCATCGAAAGACTTGTAAGGGAAACAAGACTGAGCCCCGACTTTGTGAGCTTTATTATATCAAATTGAAGTAGCCCTATAAATGGACTTTATCGAGTAGATTTTAATTAGCCGGTCAAAACACTGATCGGCCCTCATTTTCTGCGGAATTTCCCGCTTAAATTTTTTTAACGTTTCAAGATAGGGGTTTGATCCTGAAACAAATTTCATAAGAATTATATCTATTGAGAAATATTTATTAAAAAAATGTTCTAAAAACCTGTCAATTAAAAATCTCAAGTCCCCAGCAAGTTTTAAAAGTGAATTACCGTACAGGAGATATAAGGAAACCTTATTTACTTACTCCGAGCTGTATCACATAAATAACTATTGAGGCTGCCCTGCCTGGATTTAGAAAAATAGAATTCACCCCACAAAAAATACACTTTAACCTATTTCCTTAATAACAGGAGAATGGATTTCATGACCGAATTCGAACGTGTGCTTGTAAACTCATTTAATGCATACATTGAGGAAAAAGGCATAAGAGCCATCTCCTACCGGCTTAAACAGCACAGATTTACCTCTCAATTCCTTGACGTGCTTGTAGATTCTCTTGACCCAGACCTTTATCTGGGGATAGAATGTAAAAGCATCTCCGTTGATAAAGGAGCAAGCGCACTTTATTTTTCCCAGCATTTTACCGTAGACAAAAAAGGTGTTCATCAAATAGACAGAATTTCAGACTACCTTAATAGATCTGGAAGAAGGGGATTCCTGGCAGTGGAACTTCGCCTCGGAATGGGACACGGGAGAGAAGCATACATGGTTCCCTGGGAAGATCTGGAGAAGAATTATCATTCCGAAAGTCTCAAACTTACAATACAGGAAATCAGAAACTTTCCGGAAATAAAAAGGGATGGAAAGGATTACATAATAAACCCGAAAGAATGGGGAAGAAAAAATAGCTGGGAGAAAGATATTAAACTGAAGCTGGCAGAGAACCTCGGAGAAACTGATGACTGAAATAATAGAAACTTATAGAAAAGAAGCAGATAAGTGTGCCGAAGAAATCAAAAAACACAGATCCGTACATGTAGTATCTCATATTGATGCAGACGGACTCACATCTGCAGGGATTATCTGCACAGCTCTTGAAAGAGAAAATTTCGAATACACAACCCGCTTTGTAAAGCAGCTCGACGAAAAAGCCCTTAATATTATCGCAGACGAGAACCATGAACTTGTAATTTTTACAGATCTCGGAAGCGGGATGTGCGAACACATAAAATCCCGGGGGATTAATGCTGTAATCTCAGACCACCACCAGCCGCAGGGAACTCTGGAGTTCCACCTCAATCCCCATCTCTTTGGAGCAAACGGCTCCTATGAACTGAGCGGCTCGGGAAGCACTTACCTTCTGGCTTCAGCCCTTGGAAAAAACCGGGACCTTTCCTCTCTTGCCATAGTAGGAGCTATTGGAGACATGCAGCATCTGAAAATGGGGCAGCTTGTAGGAATTAACAGGATAATTCTGGAGGAAGGAGTGAAGGGAGGGTATCTAGAGTTCAAAAAAGATCTGACCCTTTTCGGAAAGCAGACCCGCCCTATTTACAAGCTTCTGCAGTATTCATCTGACCCTTATCTTCCCGGACTTACCGGAGACGAAGAAGCCTGTGTAAACTTTATTCATTCCCTGAATGTTCGCTTCAGCCAGGATGAGCGCTGGAGGCGCTGGATAGATCTGGAGATATCGGAAAAACAGAAAATTATTTCAGGGCTTTTCCAGTACTGCCTTAAATCAGGGATACCCTCATACAAAATTGAGCGCCTTATAGGGGAGGTTTATGTCCTTCTCAATGAAAGGGAAGGAACGGAAATGAGAGACGCTTCAGAGTTCTCCACTCTTCTCAATGCTACTGCCAGATATGATCATGCAGATATAGGGCTTGCAGTCTGTATGGGAGACAGGGAAAATGCCTACGAAGACGCAAGGAAACTGCTTGCCGAACACAGGCAAAACCTTGTTAACGGGCTTATGTATGTAAAAGAGAATGGTGTCATTCAACTGGAAAACATCCAGTACTTTGATGCGGGTTCACAGATAAAGGAAACCATCGTGGGAATAATTGCAGGCATGAGTTCCACAATCGTTGAAAACAGGAACCTTCCGATTATTGCATTTGCAAAAACAGAGGGAGGGATTAAAGTCTCAGCAAGAGGGACTCAGGATCTGATCCGCAGAGGAGTAAACCTGTCTGAAGCAATGTCAGCCGTTTCAGCAGAAGTAGGAGGCGCAGGTGGAGGGCATGATATTGCTGCAGGGGCAACCATACCTGAGAACGCAAAAGAAGAGTTTGCCAGGAAACTTGACTTTTTCATAGGAGAACAGCTCAGGAGAAAAACAATTCCAGGATAAGAAGGGCAGACCTCCGGAAACTATCCGGAAAGCCTGGTTTCCGCAAAAAAGCAAATTTTTCTAAACTCCCATTTGACCGATAGGTATCCACACTTGCCGTAGATTGTTT
>NZ_DAOOUJ010000105.1:0-3603 GCF_035390745.1 Methanosarcina sp.
GGAAAACATTTAACCCACCCAAACAATACTAATTCTCTAATGGCAAAGCTTACTCTAATTTCCACCATATATTCTCTTGAACCCGTTATCATCTGTGTGACGCGCCTCGCTCCTTCCAAGATAATACTCCTTTCAGAAGAAGGGGCAAATGAAAAGAAGCAGCAGTCTGAAGATATAATTGAAAAAACTTTTAAAAACGCGCTTGAGGTTGAGAAAAAATATACTGCTCTTTATGATACCGTCCGTGTAGCAAAAGATGTCGCTGAACTTATTGAAAAGGAACACGATAGAGGAAATCAGGTCATTGTCAATGTTTCAGGAGGCAGAAAGCCTCAGGCTTTTGGGGCGCTTTTCGGAGCTTATGCAAGAAACGATATGGTTCAGAGAATTGTTTATGTCACCGAAGAGGACAGCATGATGATTGATTTTCCGGTGCTGAGCTTCAATCTTTCGGAGACCAAGAAACTGATACTTGAAGAGATCCAGAAAGGTGTTTCTTCTGTTACCCAGATTGCGGCAACTGCCGGAATTTCTAAAGGTATGACTTACAACCACCTCAGAGAACTAAAATTAATGGGGTATATTGCAGACGGGGACAGTGGATACGTGATAACGGATGCAGGAAAAATTGCATCGATATGATTGGCTGAGGAGATTAAACACTGAAAAAAAGATTTTAAGAGAAACTATAATTTTTGCCTTTGTTTTTGCCTTTCTTTAACCTCCCTTTTCAAACTCTTAAACTTTTCACATTTTTGTATTTTATCTCATTAAACAGAAATAAAAAATCTCAAATTAATACGATATCTGGAGAAGCACAGAAAAATACAACCACATGATAAACTTTCTTATTAAAACTTTGAAAGTGAGAAATCCCTGCCATAACAGGGCAAAAAGAAAAAAATACTTGTGAAGATATTCATTAGATTGGCAGACAGACAAAGCTTTCACAGATGGATCCGCCTGCAGACCAGACTGCCGGCGAAATATATGGGAACAAAAACTGGGGAATATGGGGAGAAAGGAGCTGATAGATGCGGTAAGGGGTACTGCGTCGGGAAAACTCCTTCTCCCTTAACACCCTTTAAAACCTTAACATCCTCAAAATTATCTCTTTCAGCTTTCCTCCATCAAAAACAGTAAATCCTTTTCTTCAGAACTCCTGTAGAGCAGGAAGAAAGCTTCCTCTTTACAGGAGATCCCTTTCATGGTTTTATTGTTTCCTTTTTTATTTTTTCATGGCTTCAGCCCGGAGTTCCGGCGGGAGTTTTTCGATTGCGTACCTGAGGGAGGTTCTGGGCATTTCTTTTTTGTTTTCCATGACATATTCGAAGACTTCCTGCTGATGAGGTTTGCTGGCTTCTTTAAGCATCCAGCCGTAGCCTTTCCGGACAAGGTCGTCTTTGTCTGTCAGTAGGATATTTGCGATCGCAAAGACCTCGGGAAGGAAAAGGCCTTTTCTTGCAGGAAGGATAAGGGTTACGGCTGACGCACGCCTGAGCCAGCGATTGTCCGATTTTGCCCAGGTCTTCAGGTTTTCAACGAATTCCGGGAATTCCTCGATAAAAGAGCCGACCGCGTGGTTGCAGAGGGTGTCGCACTTAGCCCAGTTGTTAACATAGTTTTTAACCCATCTCTCGAAAACCGGAAAGTCGGCTTCAGTGTATTCTGCCCTTACCATGTATGCCCATTCGAAAGCGATAAAGGCTTCCTCGCAGTAGTCCGACTGCAGGAGTTTTTCCGCAAGGGAGAAAACTCTTTTTTTATCCGCCTTCCCTGCCTGCTCCATTTCCTTAAAATAGTTTTTTGCTATTTTTCCGACAGCCGCAGACTTTACTCCATAGCACTTCACTTCTTCTTTAAAAAATCGGGAATAGCTGTTTTGTGTCTTCTCGTCAATGCTTTCGGTCAGATCCTTTCTAATTCTGGATAAAATATCGGCTTGCACAGTTCTATATTTAATCAAAGGTGTTACTTATACTTTATTTTTAGGTTCATCAAACCAGCCCCGGAAGGAAAAAACAGGTAGGCGTTAAAAACGTTTTTCAGGAAAGAAACTTAATTTTCCATCATGCTCCGAGTAAAGATCCGCCCTCAGGAGATTTCCGATGCAGACCGTTTTTTTGAAATTCTCACACATATGGACTGTGAGTTTATAGAAGTCCCCATAAAGACCCTTGAGGACGAAAAACGGTTCCTTAAGATGAACGATGCCAGACGGAAAGCTAACTTCGAATACAACTATTCAATCCTTTTTGATGAAAACATTGTAGGAGCCTGCGGGATCATGATCGACCAGCACAGGCCTTGGGTCGGGGAAATTGGCTATTTTGTGGACAGCGCTTATCAGGGACAGGGTATTGCGACCGAAGCTATAAAGCAGCTTGAAAAAATAGGTTTTGGTGAACTGAAACTGAAGAGAATTGCTATCCTCATGGATACTCGAAACCTGGCAAGCGAGAAAGTTGCACGGAAGTGCGGGTATGAAAAAGAAGGGATCGCAAAAAAGATCCACAGAATAGAGAAAGAATATTATGACTGCTTTGTATATGCCAAAACAATGTAAACAGCAGCAGCAGGCAGATTAATCGAAATAGTAGAGCTTTTATCTGCCTTTGAAAAAAATAACAGGGGAGGAAAAGAGGTCTGATTACAACCTTCAAAGACTCAGAGCAGTCCCAGGGTCTCTATAAGACTGCTTCCGTACCAGACTACCATGAGGTTGTTTATCGTGACCAGAATGCCTACGGATTCTATTATGCGTTTTGTAAGCTCCCACCGCCCCTGTGATGTTTTTATTATTGGTGCTACGTAGAAGAGCAGAAGGACAAATGCGAATTTTATCAGCAGAAGATGGTAAATGCCGTAATTTTCCAGAATCATTGCAGGAACGGGGTTATATTCTGTACCGAACGGCAGGGCGTAAAAGGTAGATGCCCAGTCTCCTATCACATAGAACAGGATGATAAAACGAATATCGTACAGATAATTCCTGAATGAACTTCGATTGTATTGAACTTCCAATGAAAGACCTCCCACTACATACCTTTCTGTTTTTCGATAAATGTGACTATATTTTTTGAGCTAATATAAACATAAGAAACTAAGATAGAGGCTTAGAAACTTTAGAAAGGGGAACATAAAGAGTTTTAATAATATTTACATTGTTTATAGGCTGTAGAATGTGAAACAAAGAGTTATACTGGTTTAAATAAGCAAATAAACAGTAGAATATTAATTATACTGGTATTTTTATGAAATATTATAAAAGAGAGATAATTAAAGGCTTTCAATCACGTTTAAGAATGATATCAGGTCTCTTTTTTGAGAAGATAAACTGACTTCCCCAGATATAGTCTGAGAGGTTTTTTTCTGCTAAAACATTCCTTTAGATTAAGAGCTCTATTTAAGAGAGAGAAAAGTTTAAGAAGGAAGTTTCAACTAAAAGGAACGTTCCGGCAAAAAGAGAGTTCTGTAAAAGATGGGCCTTAAAAGGTTAGAAAAACAGAGAGATCTGAAAGCGTCATTAACAGGAGCCGGATACAAATAAGAACCCCGCTGTAGCAGTAAAAATACTGGCTGAAATAAAGTACTGGCTGAAAT
>NZ_DAOOUJ010000105.1:3703-5434 GCF_035390745.1 Methanosarcina sp.
TACTGGCTGAAATTCGGATTCCTAACTTAAAAGATGATACTAATGGCTGAAAAATCACAGAGTACAGGGTCGGAAAGTTCTCCTTCCCTGCTGGAAATGAAAAGCGTTACAGTTGTCAGGAGCGGAAAAAAAATCCTTGACTCCATATCTCTTTCAATCGAGCCGGGGGAACACGTTGCAATCATAGGGCCCAACGGTTCGGGAAAGTCTTCCCTGATAAAGACCCTGACAAAAGAATACCACCCTCTGGCAGGAGCCGAAGGGCTCGTACTGAAAATAATGGGAAAGGAGACATGGAATGTTTTTGAGCTCAGGAAACTTCTTGGGATAGTATCAGGGGATCTTCAGCAAACATACTGCCGTCAGATCAGGGTCTTTGATGTAATACTTTCCGGGTTTTTCAGCAGCATAGGAATATATTACAACCACAAAGTCACTCCTGAAATGGAAACCAGAGCAGAAGAAATTCTCGAATTTCTTGAGATTTCCCACCTTGCAGACAGGTTGATATGCGAACTCTCCTCAGGAGAAGCAAGAAGAGTGCTTATAGGGCGGGCTCTTGTTCACGACCCTCAGGCCCTTATCCTTGACGAACCTGCAAACAGCCTTGACTTAAAAGCCATGCACAGTTTTCGGGAGAGCGTCCGGAAAATAGCTGGTTCCGGGAAGAATGTTATCCTTGTCACCCACAACCTGCAGGACCTTATCCCCGAGATACGTCGTGTCATTTTGATAAAAGAAGGAAAAGTCTTCAGGGACGGAAGAAAGGAAGAGGTACTTACAGATGCAAACCTCTCCGAGCTCTTTTCCCTCTCCGTAAAAGTCCTGGAAAAAGAAGGCTACTATCAGGCCTGGATCTGAAAAAGCATCTTCCGACCCCAGCTCTGAAAATCCGCCCTTTTCAGAGCTTGCTGTGACAGAAAAAAGAGATCAGAAATTAAAAACCCTTGTTTTCGGCTAAGAGTTATTAGCTCTCCCGATAAGGATATTTATTAATACTCCCGGGTTAAGCCTATATTATGACCGTAATGGGCATAATCGGGTGCAGGGTATTCGAAGATGAAATTGTCCACGTGCTTTCAAATGACCCTGAACTGAAAAGGATTTACCTCGTAAAAAACAAAGAAAATATCGGCCTTCTGAATAAGCTTGAAGCTCAGGGACTTAAGCCCCTGATACTGCCTGTTTGCGATATAAGGGCTTGCCTGGAGAAAAATAACGAATTCAGCGTCATTGTCCAGCTCCAGGAAATAGGACTCCACGTAGACCCTTCCAGGCTTAAAAATAAAACATATACAAACCTGAACCTGATATCCAGACTTGCAGACGGAATCCTCCTTTTTTACGGGCTCTGCGGGCGTGCGTTTTCAAGAATGCAGAAAGATTTTCCTTATATCGAATGTTCTCTACAGCTTCTGCAGGACAGAAGCGCAGGTGAATCATCCCGGCCTCTTGAAGACTGTATTGCAGCAGCCCTTGGAGGCAACTCCCGCTACCGTGAAATTCTTAAAAGCCATAGGGATACTTTTTTCTTGACTCCCATGTGGGCAGTAAACTGGAAAAGTGCTTTCAGAATGGATAATGAAAATGGTTTTGAGTTCACCCCTGAAAGCCTGAAAGAACTCGGATACCGAAAAATCGCACGGGTCAATACAGGGCTTTTTTATGAACCTGATTTTGAGAGAAAGATTGAAGAATTTGCGCTTAACTTCGGTTTTGAGCTAATAGAAC
>NZ_DAOOUJ010000106.1:0-5395 GCF_035390745.1 Methanosarcina sp.
TTCCTCGGAACGAGGAAAAATTGCGTAGCCTTGTTAAGCCTACCTGAATAGTTACTTTCATTTTTTAAAAGCATTGCAGGTTAAATGTTATGCCAGAAGAGGAAGAAAATTCAAAAATTATAATTTGTATAATTCCGGGACTGCATGAAGAATTAATGATAAAATTCCCTGAAGATAAAACCGCCAGAAGAAGTTTCTTGCTGTGTAAATTTCTTTAAAATAGGCTTGCGTTCCCATCCAAAAACCTGGAAGTTCCGAACGGCATTAAGAGATGCTTTAATTTTATCTGGGAAGAGATATTGAGGTACTGGACTCACGGGTTGCGAGTTTTAGTTTAATTTCTTTATTTCTTCTATCCCTTTCTTGTGTGGAGTAGATCTTGTATTATTTGTGGGGTGTTGAAGGGATGAGAACGCAAGATATACTATGCACTCCTGGTATATAACACTTTTGTAAATTTATGTAACACATAATGTTATTCACTTTGTATACTATTATTACATCATTGTAATATTAATTCGAGGAACTAGTATTATATGATTCATATGATTCATATACCTCTTCCCAAGAAACCCTGAAAACCAACAACCTCTGGCTGATTCACTCAAAAACTCGTTTTGAAATTAATATAATCTGGCATGAGCACAGGTGGAAGTAAAAAGAGAAGATTTAACACAGGTTCCCGGTAATCAGGTAGATAAGAATATAATTTGAAAATAACAGGCTGGGAGAATTTCAGGAAAAAAAACAGAATATGCCGGATTTTTTCCAGCAGAATTTGCAGCTCTTATCCTGGTTTCAGGCTCTTATTGTTATGGCTTTTACTGTTATTTTACTGCCCCTGAGAATACTCCACTACATTGCCTTCTTCATCAACCATTTTCATTTTGCCGTCTTTCATGCTCATTTCTGAAACAACGTCTCCGGACTCGTCATAAGCAGTCCAGAAATAGGTTTCTCCGTTTTCGGACCACATATATTCAATTTTGGAGTATTCTTCATCTTTAGTATTTGTCTCATAAACGGCTTTGCACATCGGAATTCCGTCAACTGTCTCCATTCCGGTAATTTTCATTGTAACTTCTTCGCCTGTCTGGGGGTTTGTTGATTTCCAGGAAGAACCTACAGCACACCAGTTGCTGGAATCTCCGGTGGATACGGTCTCTACATCAGTTTCTTCTTCGTTTCCGGCAGAAGATTCTTCTTCGTCCGCTTCACCCGACTCTTCAGGAACACTTATGTCTTCTTTGTTGTTTTCACTGCACCCCGAGGAAGCAGCAAAAATGGCACACATGATTATTACAAGTACTGAAAACCACTTCTTCAACATAATTCCTATTCCTCCTCTATTTATTTTAAATTTAAGTGATTTTTCTTTTATTTATAAGTGCTTGTTTCTGTTTTTGCAAGACGAATAAGCTTTTTTTCTAGCTTGAAAAATTAAATTAATGTGTAATGAAAAAATGTTCCTTATTTCAAATCTGGCTACCAACTGCTTAAATTATCTTTTCAGAATAATTTATATATTATCTCGTGAAGATCAGAAAAGGGCTGAACTAAGGGTATAAATATTCATTCAGAGGGACATTAGATGCAAAGTACACCAATTACACCTGAATTAAAAGCCTTTCTTATTTCAATAGGTTCCGTTTCTGTGGACCCTTCGCTTATTCCCAGGGCTCGAGGATCCACTGCAGGTCCGGGGGCTGGTACCAGCTCCGTTTTTTTCAGGGCAGGGGAAAAGCGTGTCAGGCTCACTGTGAATAAGAATTCTCCCCTTTCCATTAAAGCAGCAGGGGAGGACGGGACAGTCGCGCTTCTGCACGAAGGAAAAGAACTTGTCAGAGGAAAACTTGAGCCTGCCCCTGCACACTGCCCTGATCAGGCTTTTATCACGCTCTCCGAGAGGTGCATCTTTGACTGCAAATACTGCCCTGTACCCAAACTTCAGGGGCATGTCAAAACTGATGAAGAAGTCCTGAGCATAGTGGATGAAGTTCTGAAGGCAGGAATTCTCAAAGCTATTTCTCTCACATCTGGAGTCGAAACATCAATTGAAGATGAGGTAGAGCGTGTGCTCAAACTTCTCCCCGCCCTCAAAAAATATAATGTCCCCATAGGAGTTTCAGTATATCCTACCGAGGGCTGTTCCCGGAAGTTCCATGACGCAGGGGTTGACGAAGTTAAATATAATGTCGAGACAATGGACAGAGATATTTTCCAGAAAGTCTGCGGGGATCTTTCCCTTGATTATATTCTGGACCGGCTTAAAGAAGCTGTGGAAATTTTCGGAAAAAACAGGGTCTTCAGTAATTTTATAGTTGGGCTTGGAGAAAGCGATGCTTCTGTCAGGGAAGGGGTAGAAACCCTTGCAAAGATGGGGGTAATTCCCATCCTGCGCCCGGTAAATCCCCACCCCTTAAGGTCCGGAGACTGTTTTACCGAACGCCCTTCTCCTGAACGCCTTTTGAAACTTGCAAAAATGGAAGCAGAAATTCTGAATAAGTACGGGCTTGACCCCTCGCTTGCAATGACAATGTGCCTTAAATGCACTGGCTGTGACCTTGTGCCTGTTGTGGATTTCTGATTCCTGCATATACATAGCAGGTTTCTGGTTCTGAGCTCATTCTCTATTATGTTCTGGAGCCTGACTTTTAATTTTCACTTTTTTTGATAATCTTTTTACTTTTATAATTTTAAAAATTATTTTTAGACTTTTAATTTTCTTTCTTTTCTTTATAGAGGAACCCCTTCATTTCCACTGGAACTATCCATAAATGGATTTTTTAAATACTCTTAGTTCTTCCTCATCTATGCCTTTTCGTTTTTTTCCTATATACTTTCTAATTGTTCCCCGGATTTTATTGCTATAAATGAGTTTTTCCCCTTCTCTTTTTTCCCTTCTCTTTCGCTAACAGAAGCCTATATGTGCAGCTTTATTTTTACGGAAATCTATTTTTTGATCAGATCTCCTTTTACGTTAAAGCCTTTTAGTTTTATTTTTCCTTAACTCTGAACTGGTTTATTCGATTATTTCCTTATTTGTACAGGTATCATTACTTTCTCGTTTTACTTTCTCCTGTGCTTTCTCGTTTTACTTTCACCTGTGTTGCCATCTCTTAAATCACTTATTTTTTACTCAGTCCTTTTATCTTACTCAGTTCTCTTTCTATCCTGTATGAGTTTTGCTTGTACATCTTTTTCAGTTCATTCTAATACCAAATCTTCTTAAATATTTTTTAATATCCGTAAGAATTGCCTCTCTCATACTTTGCTCTTCCTGGCAGAATTCAGAATAAGCCCCAAATTTCCACTGGAATCTACATGTAAATCACAAATTCTTTGTCTGATATATACAGAAACATGGTTTGGATCTGAGAATCTTTCTATATACCAGTGGTCTATTCCGGAAAAAGAGTTTGAATTGTCAGCATTTCTGCATCTTCTTCTTTTTATTGAAGTAGATCACATATTATCAGATATATTCTCAGGGCTTTAAGATTAAAGGAACAGAAAATAGATGTACAGAACAGAAAAGAGACGAATTATTGGAAATTCCCGGATGTTCCACTGGAATGGGTTACAGGAAATTTCCTGAAATGTAAATTTCCCGTCCCGACAGATCTGGGATAAGATCATAATTATATATTTAACCTATGAAACTAATTGTATTAGTACCTGGTTTTTATTATTTCAACTGCTGTTTTTTAATGCCTGTGTTCAGGCATTTCTGCCCATTTTCGTTATTTCTTCTGCAGTCATACCTTCATGGACGATTTTCGAAATTCTCCGCACGAGGCCGGTCGGGTCTTCTGCCTGGAATACATTTCTTCCAATGGCAACACCGCGCCCGCCTGCTTCAAGTGAACCCTCGATCATTTCCAGAAGTTCCTTTTCCGAGCCCATTTTGGGACCGCCTGCAATAATTACAGGTACAGGACACCCATTCACAACTTCTTTGAAGGTTTCAGGGCTTCCGGTGTAGTTTGTTTTGACAATATCTGCTCCAAGTTCAGCCCCAATCCTTGCTGCATGCTTTACCACATCAACATCGTATTCGGAACGGACTTTTTTTCCTCTCGGATACATCATTGCAAGGAGAGGAATTCCCCATTCATCACATTTTCCTGCAACATAGCCGAGACCCTGCAGCATCTCATATTCGTCTTCGGCTCCTATGTTAATATGAACAGATACGGCATCAGCTCCTACCTTTATGGCTTCTTCAACAGTTGTGACAAGGACTTTATGGTTCGGGTCAAGAGCAAGTGAGGTTGAAGCTGAAAGGTGGATTATCAGGCCTACATCGTGGCCATAACCCCTGTGGCCGTGTTTGGCAAGTCCCATGTGTCCAAGAACGGCATTAGCTCCACCTTCTGCAACTCTGTTTACAGCTTCCTGCAGGTTTGTAAGACCTGAAATGGGTCCTGCACCTACTCCATGATCCATGGGAATGATAATGGCATTACCTGTATTTCTATTGAAAATACGCTCCATCCTTACAGATTTTCCTATAGTACTCATAGGCTGTGATATACCGATCAGGTGATATATACTTTATCTGTATATTTCCGAAAGATACCTCACTCCAGACCTCAAAATACGCTCTTTTTCCATATTCAGTTTGTATTTTCGTTCTGGTAAACTCCTGAATAACCTTCCTCTACTTCGGTATTAAGGGTATAGAAAAGTAGCTGCATTATCCTGGCGTTTTTCTTCAACTTAAAGCCTGCAGGGTTATAAACCACAAGCATGGATTCGCTCCGCCCCCTGTAACCTGCGTCCCACACAGCAGTTTCAAGGGTTGCTCCGCATCGAATAAGACTTGATCTCGGCTTTGCAATTGCAGCCAGGTTCATGGGAATATTCACGATTTCGTTAAATATCACTTTATAGATCCCTTCTGGAAGGTGTATCCAGTCGTCGCTTCCGAATTCAAGGGATTTTGCATCAGGAACTTTCCTTTCGGAATTGTCGAAATCGACAGCTCCAGCACCTTCTATTGTTTTAATTTCTTTCAGGGTAAGTTCAAGCCCGTTAGGCTGTATCTGGGTTTCAGTGTCGACAGCATTTTCAAGCAAAGGAGGATTTGCCCGTATAAGTTTTCTCAGTTCATTGCTGGATAGAAGAACCATGAGAAACTGTAATTGTGTGATTCTTTATTACCATTTCGGGCTCCTTAACTGCATATCTTTTTCTTATATGTTCGCTTTTTCTTTTTCTTCTTTGCTTAATTTTTATATAACTTAATATTATTCTTTTATTATTATTTGAAGTAAGTATTTATAAAAAGGTTTATTCTTTGTGGGCAAATACCTCTAGGTAATATAGATGGTATCGATTATAGATGGTATCGATTATAGATGGTATCGATTATAGATGGTATCGATTATAG
>NZ_DAOOUJ010000107.1:0-5350 GCF_035390745.1 Methanosarcina sp.
GCTTCAACTGGAGTTACAGCTTCAACTGGAGTCACTTCTTCAACTGGAGTTACTGTTTCGTTAGGCTGTTCGGTACCTTTTTGTGCGCATCCGATTGCCAGGAATACGCCAAACAGAACTATTAAAATAAGCAATGCTTTTCTCATATTTTCCCCCATTTAGAATTGAGTACTCTATAATTAATATTTTGATTTATAATTATTACTGCCAGTTTCTGAACACTATTTCGTTTTTTAGTTCACCTTTTGCCTTTCAGAGGAAACCTGAATTTCTTTAGAGAACAGATTGCTGGGGAGAGTAATTCTGAGAATCCTTTCCTCTTTTAGGACTTTACCTGTCCTTAAATTATAATATCCGGAATTCCAATATTGCTACAGGACTCTTTTTGGGGGGAGATTATGAAAATCAAATCCGTTAATCCTTATACTGAAGAACTAAACTGGGCCTATGATACATTATCTTTCGGGAACTGTGAAAGCCAGATTGAAAAATCCAGGGCTGCTTTCCCTGGATGGAACTCTCTTTCGGTTGAGAAAAGAACAGGGTATATTGCAAGAATTTCTGAGGTGCTCAGGCAGAACAGGAGAATTTTCGCAGAGATTATTACAAAAGAAACGGGAAAGCCTATCAGACTTTCCCTTGAAGAAATCGAAAGAAGCGCACGGTTCTGTGATTACTGTGTAGAAAATGCGACAGAGTTTCTCAAAGATGAAATTGCGGAAACAGAAACCGAAAAAATCCATGCTATTTTTGAGCCACTGGGAGTCATTCTTGGGATCACGTCCTGGGATTTCCCCTTCTGGCAGGCTTTCAGGTTTGCAGTGCCCACACTGATAGCAGGAAACGTGTGTCTGCTAAAGCATGCCTCCAACGTCCCCGGGTCTGCTCTTGAGATTGAAAAAATCTTTACCTGGGCTGGATTGCCTCAGGATGTGTTTAAGACCCTGCTAATAGACACCGAAACTGCCATGGAAATCATTGACGAGGATCTTGTGGACGGAGTTTTTCTTACCGGCGGCGTGAGAGCCGGGTCTGAAATAGGGGAGATTGCAGGAAGAATGATCAAACCTTTCGTGCTGAAACTTAGAGGATCCAATCCTTTTATAGTGCTTGAAGATGCGGACTTAGACCGTGCTGCAGAAGCTGCGGTAAGATCCTGCTTCCTTAATACCTGCCAGAGATGTAATTCTGCAAGGAGGTTTATTGTCATCGAAGATCTTGTCGTCGATTTTATCGAGGCATTTGAAATGCAAATGCAGAAGTTGAAGGTTGGAGACCCAATGGATGAGGAAACTGATATAGGACCTGTGGCAAAAAAGGAGTTTCTCGACAGCCTTGAGAAAGTCCTTAAGGATGCAAAGAAAAAAGGAGCAGAGCCTTATGTCCACGGGAAAGAGCATAAGAAAGGCTTTTTCTTCAGACCTGCCCTTGTCCCTGCAGCCAGTTCCGATATGAAAGTTCTCAATATAGAGCTCTTCGGACCTATTGCACCGGTAATTATGGTAAAGGATGAAAATGAGGCAGTGAAAATTGCAAATTCCGCAGAGTTCGTGTATGGAGCCGAAATATGGTCTCAAGACCTGGAAAAAGCCGAGAGGCTGGCAAAAAAAATCAGGGCAGGTTTTGTGACCATCAATGGAAGGATAGAGTCGGAGCCAGGGCTGCTCTCAGGAAGTTCCAGGATATCCTGCCTCGGCAGAGAGTTTTCAGACTGTGGACTTAAGGAGTTTGTGAACACAAAGACTATAGTAGTTAACAAATATCAATAAGCAGTAGAAGACTGTTTAGAATTTGATGAGGCACCGCGTTGAAAGCTGGAGAGAAAAAATCTGATTTAAGAGAGGAAAAAATCTGATTTAAGCAGGTCAAGACAAGAATAAACGTTAAAAAACAAAGCTTAGAGTAAAGCCTTATGTCAGATCAAGTATCAGAATAAGGCAAATTGGGGTATTTTCATGAAAGCTTCGGATCTTTTTGTTTCCCAGCTTAAAGAAGAAGGTGTAGAATACGTTTTCGGACTTCCCGGAGAAGAAAATCTTGACCTTCTCGAATCTCTTCGTAATTCGGATATCAAACTGATCATAACAAGGCACGAACAGGCTGCGGCATTTATGGCTACCGCATACGGAAGGCTGACAGGAAAAGCAGGGGTATGCTTTTCAACTCTCGGTCCCGGAGCAACTAACCTCGTTACGGGGGTTGCTCAGGCGCAGCTGATAGGGGCTCCTTTAATCTCAATTTCGGGGCAGAAAGCCCTTATTGATAACTGGCAGGCACGTTTCCAGCTTGTAGACGTTGTAAGGATGATGGAGCCGCTCTGCAAAAAAGCGGTATCAATTTCCGATCCAGGGATGATTCCTACAGTTCTCCGAAACGCTTTCAAGCATGCGGAAGCCGAAAGACCCGGAGCAGTACACATAGAACTTCCGGAGGACGTGGCTGGAGAAGATACAGATGCAGTTGTGCAGAAGAGGAGTGAAATCAAAATACCCATTCCTGACCCTGAGGCTGTCGAAATGGCAGCAAGCATGATTCGCCAGGCTAAAAACCCTCTTATCATAGTATCTTCCGGAGCTAACCGAAAGGCTGTAACTGAAGAACTCGAGGATTTTGCAAACAGGACGGGCATTTATGTTGTGCATACGCAGATGGGAAAAGGTGTTGTCCCTGATGACTGCCCTTATAGCCTCTTTGCCACCGGAATCCATGCCAGGGATTACGTAAACTGCGGAATTGATGGGGCAGACCTGATAATAACAGTAGGCTATGATATAGTGGAATACCCCCCTTATCTCTGGAACGGACACCTGGATAAAAAGATCGTAAATATTGATTTTGTGGAATCAGTGCCTGACAGGTACTTTAACCCTGAAGTTGAGGTAATAGGAGATATTTCCTCTTCTATCCGGCAGCTTGCCGCAAGAGTTTCCGAAAAAAGAAAGTTCCCTGTATTTGAAAACACAAGAGCCTTCATCGAAGAAAAAATAAATTCCCCTGTAAGGAAGAGCTATCCCCCCATCCCTCAGGAAGTTGTACGCAGTGTGAGAGAGGTTCTCGGGCGTGAAGACATAATTTCTCTTGATAACGGGATATACAAGCTCTGGTTTTCCCGGTTCTACAAGACTTACACTCCCAATACAGTACTGCTGGACAATGCCCTTGCCACAATGGGTGCAGGCTTTTCTGCAGGGCTTGTTGCAAAACTTCTTCACCCGGAGCGCCACGTACTCGCTATTTGCGGAGACGGAGGTTTTATAATGAACTGCCAGGAGCTTGAGACTGCAGTTCGTTACGGGATCCCTCTGGTAGTCCTTATCCTGAACGACAATGCCTTTGGCTTCATCAAGTGGAAACAGAAGAAAATGAACTTTGAAGACTTTGCTCTGGACTACGGAAACCCTGACTTTGCCCTTCTTGCCGAAAGTTTCGGGGCAACGGGTATGAAGGTAAAAGAAAAAGACAATCTCACAGAGGTCCTCGAAAAAGCATTTTCCCTGAATAAGCTGGTAGTTATCGAATGTCCTATTGACTATTCTGTAAATTATGAAACGTTCTCAATAGAACTCGGAAACCTTGTGTGCAAATTTTGAAAAAGCGCAAGTGAAATAATACTTATCAAGGTATTTACTGCAGAGCAAATAATATGGATAAATGAGGCAGGTATTAAAAGAAATTATAGAAAAGTAAAAGGTTTCAGGGGGGCCTTAATTAAGGTACCCTTTTCTTTCAAGCCAGTCAATCTGCGGCCTTGTATATTTCCAGATGACATCAGCTTTTGAATCCTGAATTTCCCAGGGGTTTGCGATTACGATATCGCCTTCGCGGATCCACATTTTCTTGTTTTTGGAACCCGGAATTCTGCCCATGCGGACAACTCCATCCATGCACTGAAGTGAAACTCTTTTTGAACCAAGTAAACTTGCTACCGTTGCCAGAACTTCATTTCGGTCTTTACGGGGGGTTCGGACCCTTGTTACTTCCGGATTATCTCCGGAGCTTACGGGTTTATTTGATCCTGATTGTCTTTTCCTAACAGCACTTCTATAATTAGCCAGGTTAATTCCTCCTTGTGATATTATTCAATAATTTTTGATTACTTTGCTCTAATGGATAAATTCGCGGAAAAATAAAGCGAAAGTAAAGAGTTAAAAAACAAAAAGTGAAAAATGAATTGAGCATTAATGCAAACTGAATTGCAAAAACTAACACTCAATACAGATTATCATTAGAACTTTCTGTGGTTAGGAAGGCAATCTCTGCAGTAAACCGGCCGTCCTTCTGTTGGTTTGAAAGGAACTTCGGCCTCAACACCGCAGTCAGAACAGGTTACTTTGGTCATTTCTCTGGGGCCGCTGTTGCCGCCTCTGAAAACGCCACGGTTGCTGTCTCTTCCCCTGAAGGAGTTTCCTCTGTCATTAAAACCCATTTTTGTTTCACCTCCGCTTCCAGCGGATAACTATTAATTAAAAATAAGATTGTATAGAGCTCTTTGATTAAAAACAAAAGCGAGTTTTTAATAACAGATTATACGTCTCTTTATTTTCAATCCCCAAAGATACATTCAAATTATATAAACATTCCTATGAAAAAAGAAGGTTTAAAGCAAAAGAACATTTCAGGATATTCAAGGAAGTTCCCTGATTCAAATTTATAATCACAGCAGCATGAAAATAATCAGAAAGAGCCAAAATTTAAATGAACCAGGTAGAAAAAGAATCGATCCGTCTGCCTATTAAACAGGGCAGGACGGATAGCACTCTATAAACGTAAGAATTCCAAAGCGGAGTTTGGATTTAATAGCGGTTCTCTCTGGGCTTCCTGTGGTTAGGAAGGCAGTCCCTGCAGTAGACCGGTCTGTCGGGATCTGGTTTGAAAGGAACCTGAGTCTCAGCACCGCAGTCAGAACAGGTTGCGTTGTGCATTTCTCTCGGGGCCCCGCCGAAACCTCCCCGGTTGTCTCTTCCCCGGAAGGAATTTCTGTCATTAAAAGCCATTTTCTTTTCACCTCCGCTTACAACGGATAGTCATTTGCTTAAAAATAAGATTGTATAGAGCTCTTTGATTAAAAACAGAAATTAGTTTTTAATAACAGATTATACGTCTCTTTATTTTTAATGGTCTTACTATACAGTCAAATTATATAAATTTTACTCTAAAAATTAAAAATAAATTAGAAAAATATTTTTAATTTGAAGCCGCTCGTTTCTATATTCGATTCTCAAAACTATTCTCAGGTTTAAAGATTAAATTTTAGAATATAATGATCTTCAGGAAGAAGAAGATAGTGCAGCTGAAAAGAGTCGAAAGTCTCAGTATTTCCAGGCTATCAGGAATTATTGAAAAGAAGAAT
>NZ_DAOOUJ010000108.1:0-4989 GCF_035390745.1 Methanosarcina sp.
ATAAATCTACCATTGACTCTGCATCCTGTTTTTTTGTGGTAAAAGAAAAAGGATACAGAGTCAATCATATTTTACAGAACTTTCGCTACACTGCCAATATTGGCAATGTCCCGAATTTGCTGTAAATTTTAAGTCAAGTTTTTGTGCACAGTACATGAAACTGGTCTACTAATATCGAGTTTTCGATTTAATAACTTTTTAAAATTTGTAATTTTACAGAAAAATTGGCACACTGCCTAAATACTAATTTAATTAACTTTAGCCGACTGGTCCATATAATATTGAGCCAGTTCATTGCCCCATTCCATAGCACTGGGAGTATAACTCGTGATCTTCCTGTGATCGAATTCCCCCTCCTTTCCGAAGAGTTTCAACATAAAGAAATTATCTGTAACCATGAAGGAAGAAGGTCTTATTTTGCCGGAATATATATAGAGTGATACATTGTTTTCGAGCAGGACATTATATTCTTCTTGAAAGTCATTTTTCAATCTGTTATAAACCTTCTCATCAAGAATCAGATGCACTTCGGCCCCATTTTTCGCACAGCTAACCTGGATCGACGGGCAGTCAGGACAGAAATAGGAGTAAAAGGATTTAATGGTTCTTGAGCTGCTTAGCTTTTCACGCAAATATCCCGGAAACTCGAAAAGATGATCAAGATCAGGTTCGTCCAGATGACATCTTCCTAGCATGTCGATTTTTTTAATCAAATGCTCTGGAATAGGAGACCTGTCATGTTTTGCCCAGTAGTCTTTGTTTCCGTCAAAAACGTCAAGAATGGATGTAAGAGGAAGCATTTTCTCAACGACCACTGACCCTATATCTGAAAGTTGGTAGATATTTCCCGTCTGCACTATCATATCCATATCTTTCAGTTTTTTAATTTGAGGCATTAGAGCACAGGATTTTACGTTAAGAACTTCTTTAATTTCGTCAATGTCCATCGGCCCGTTAGCTAACTGAACGAGAAGATTTTTCCTTTTTTCAGAGAAAAAAATCAGATCTATAAGAGAACTCATGTTTATCAGCTTCCAATTACTCACACATTTGTCTTAAACCACAAATTCGCCAGAATTTGCCCAAACCCATCAAGATCCCGGAACTGCATAATTTTAGCCTTTACCAGGAGATATTACAATTAAAGCGACTCAATCAATTGATAAGGTATCATATTAATTCGTATTAGAAACGATTGAGATTAATTCTTATTCTTGATCTACTCAGAAATATATCCGTGAATCAATCGGTAAAACGCTCCTGTCTTAAAAAGGGAAATGATTTTCAACCGGAGCCAGGTTAATATTACAAAGATTATATTTAATTCTAGACATATATGGCTTTTGATACTACATATTTAATATAAATTGTGGAGATCCTATTTAAAATAGGACAATAAATAATAAACCAAAAATTATAAAGCAGACACATCAGATATTATTACTATTTTGAGGATATTGGAAGTTTTTTATTGATTTACAGCGAATTATAAGTGCTGTCGACCTGTAAGTGGGATCAAGTTCTCGCAATGTAATACTCGGGGTTCTAAATTCCCATATGATATTGTGATTCAAGTATATGTGATTCAAGCCTTCAAATTTTCAATGCTCTTCAATATTTAATGACTTCTTTTTTTCAACCAGCAGGATTTTGTGGTCTTCCCTGTAAGCTATCACCTCTGCAAGAAAAGATGCAGACAAAAATGCACAGGAAATATAATTTTTCCAGTATATTGAAAATCCAATGTGTTAGCAAATTTAGTCAAGTATGAAATCTCAGGAAAAGCTTATTTTTCAAAGGGAAAAAATATTGCTCCTGAGTAGAAAAACAGTGTCGGTTAAGCTATATGCGATAGAGAGAATCTCTAATTGATAATCATTGAGTCAAAAGGAATAACGGTTTCAGGATAGAGATCTGGAAAAAATTCCTTACAACACTGTACAGAGTATAAGAAGAGATACTCATCAATGATTATTGTATGAATTAAGGAGCTTATAAGTGGACTCAGGGATTGGCGGACTGTGGAACCCGCAATGACCTGAATACGGGAAAAAACAGAGATCCTAAAAACAGGCAGAGAATTGCCTTCCCGGATTTTTAAGAAATAAAGGAGATTTTCAATGGCAAAAAATGAAATTTTAAATGCTTTAGCGGATGCTGTAGTTGAGGGCGATGACGAACTTGCAGAAGAATTTGCACAGAAGGCTCTTGATGAAGGAGTTGATGCATATGAAGCAATCATTGGCGGCCTTGCAAAAGGAATGAACATTATAAGCGACCAGTATGAAAAGGGAGAAGCCTTCGTCCCCAGCCTTCTGCTCGCAGCAGATGCAATGTATGCAGGAATGGAAATCCTGACCCCCTACATGAAAGTTGATGCAAGCGCTGGTCCCCAGAACGTCATCGTCGGTACTGTCGAAGGAGACGTTCATGATATCGGAAAGAACCTCGTCAAAACAATGATTACAGCTGCGGGATACAACGCAATTGATCTCGGTGTCGATGTTCCACTCGGAAAATTCGTAGAAGCTGCGAAGGAAAACAGGGCAGCAGCTATTTCCATGAGTACCCTGATGACCACCACCATGGGAGGCATGAAAACTGTAATCGAACAGCTTCAGGAAGAAGGCCTCAGGGATTCTCTTGTGGTTATGGTCGGTGGTGCACCTGTTTCAAGAGAATTTGCAGAATCTATCGGAGCAGACGGAACCGCTCGTGACGCCAGCGGAGCGGTCGAGGCCCTTGCTTCTCTTGTCAGCAACCTTCCTGCCGATGCATGGAATGATTCCGCAGTTGTTACAAGCAAGATGAAGTATAAAGAAATTCTCGCACAGAAGGGTGCTAAGGAAGATATCGACATTGGACTCCTAACAGCTGAGAAGATCCTTGCAGAGTATGATTCCGTTGTGCCTAAGTTCAATGAAACCATGACCAAGAAGGAAAGGTTCGTCTCAGCCTTCCAGGACAAGAAGGTCGACAGGCTCCCGGTAGCACCTCTCATCTGCGGTCTCTCAAGGAAGTTCGTGCCCTGCACTTACGCAGACTACTCCACCAGGGCAGAAATGTATGCAGCCAGTGTAGTTGCAGGTACCAAATATTTCAACATTGACAATTTCGTTGGCCTTACTGACCTCTGTGTGGTTGCAAGCGATTTCGGTGCAACCATCAGGGTTCCCGAAGAAGACACCCCTGCAGCCACAGGACACCTTGAAGACTACGAAGCCATGGAAGTCCCGGAAATCAAGGAAGGTACACGTGCCTACAACCTGATCCAGGGCAATAAGCTTGCTACCGAGAAGGCAAAGGCGATTGACGCACCTGTCACCGCTCTTTTCGAAGGCCCGATGGTAGCCCTGACCCAGATCATGGGAGCAACCCGTGTCCTCTCCGACCTTCAGAATAACCCCGATGTCGTCCTCAAAGGTCTCGAAAAGACCACCGAGTACTGCAAGGAAATGGCCACAATGATGTTTGAGGAAGCCCAGCCCGACAACCTTTGCCTGGTAACTCTCTGGACTAACAACGTTATCCTCGGAGCAGAAGAATATATGAAGACAGAAGGCAAAGCCATGCAGAACGTCTTCGCTCCTCTATATAAGAAGTACAACAAACCGATGGTCATCCACAACTGCGCAGATGCCCCTCACTGGGATCTCATCAAAAAATGGGACACAAAGTACTATAGCTACACTTTCTATCCAGAACAGGTAAACAAAGGCTCCAAAGACCACAAGTACCTTATCGAGAACTACGGCAAAGATGTCATGTTCGGCGGAGAGGTGAGCCCTGTTGCATTCATGGACAACAGCCCTGCAAACCTTGAAAAGATCAGAAACGACACTATTTCCCTCCAGGAGAGCGTCCTGAACACTCTCAAGGAGAACGGAATGCAGTCAAAGTACGTGATTTCAACTGGTTGTGAGGTCCCCCCAAGAGGTCCGTGCGACACCGTCGCCACCCAGACCTACACTGTTGCACAGACAGGTCCAGAACTCTTTAGGAAGATTATCGGGTAAACCCGCCCTCTGAAGCAATTAGTGAAAAACAATCCTGGCTTGCCAGGTACGGGATGGGTTCTTTCCCATCCTCCTTTTATATCACAATAAAAATCGGGTTCTCGCTATTCCTGCTCCCATCCTCAAAAAAGTGCAGGCGAACTAAAAACGGCAAAAGGCATTGGGAAGAAAAACGCAAAAAAACTTCTGCAGAAAATAGTGAGAATCTTTCTCAATATTCCGGTAAAAGAGGCGAAACTGGATGAGACTTCAGAAAGTACCAGAACCTGAGAAAAGAAGATTTTATTCGAGTACTGTATACACTGCAGCCTATAAACAGGAACTGAACCCTTCCTCTCAGAGCTTCCTCTTTCGTTATTCGATTATTGAAGCAAGTCCTGTGAAAGGATCTACTTCTGCATACGGATCGATAGAATATACAGACATAAATACGGATTCCAGATGTTCCGATCTACCCGCAAAAACGGATCTTACAATGGAAGATCACGATACCTACCTGAAATATATGGAAAAACTCTCCGAATCATCGGAGATTCAACATTTAGCTAAGAATATAGTCCCGTGAAAAAAGGTTTCAGTTGAAACGAGAAAAGTAAAAAACCGGATAAAAAATCCTGAAAAATAACAGAGATCCGGATGAATTTCCGGAAAAGACAGAATAAAAGCTAGAAATAAGATTTCCAGCAGGTCAAAACAGCAGAAACCACAGCAAATGAGGAAAGAAATATGGCAGGTGAACTAAAAACACCGGGCAGCACGAGCCTTGAAAGCCAGGACAGAATGGCAAAACTGGCAAGGACAATAAGGGACAAGATCCAGATTAACGAGCCGGTAAAAGAAGAAGGGCTGATTGACCAGCTTGAAAGGGCAGCAATAGAAATTGATGAGTTGCTTGGCTCATCTCTCGGACCGAAAGGAATGAACAAAATAATAGTAAACCCGGTGGGGGACATTTTTGTTACTAGCGACGGAA
>NZ_DAOOUJ010000109.1:0-4701 GCF_035390745.1 Methanosarcina sp.
TCTGGATGGTGCTTTATCGGCTGTTTTACAGCAGCTGGTACATAACGGCGAATATCCTGATCGACGGGTTCCTCTACACATTCATAGGAGCCTGGTTCGGGATAAGCCTGGGGAACAGGCTGAAAAAAGTGGCAGAATAAGGCGGGAGAAAAAGCAGCAAAATCAGGGTGTACAGTGAGGGTGGTACAGTGAGACAGAACAAAGGCGATACGGCAGTAGAGATCAAGGATCTCTGGTACACATATCCGGGGAGAACGGAACCGACTTTAAGAGGGGTCAACCTGAAAATAGAAGAAGGAGAATTTGTCCTCCTGACAGGGCCTACCGGCTGCGGGAAGAGCACTTTGCTGAAAACACTTAACGGCATAATTCCCCATGAATCCGGAGGAATATTTTCAGGCAGCATAAAGATCTCAGGAATAGATACAGGAAATTCAAACCAGATGGAGCTTTCAAGGAAGGTCGGGCTTGTATTCCAGAACCCCGACGACCAGATCTTTTCTACAACTGTTGAGGACGAAGTCGCTTTTGGACCTGAAAACCTCTGTTTTGAGAGGGAAGAGATTGATAAAAAAGTAGGAGAAGCCCTTCAGATGGTTGGAATGTCAGGACACAGGCTGAGCTCCACGAATGCTCTTTCGGGGGGGCAGAAACAGAGGATCTGCATTGCAAGCATGCTCGCGATGATGCCTGAAATTCTTGCCATGGACGAGCCAGTTAGCCAGATGGACCCTGCGGGTACACAGGAGATCCTGAATACTGTCAGGGATCTCAACCGGAAACTGAAAATAACCATTCTGCTGGTAGAGCACAGGCTGCACGAGCTCGCACCTTTTGCAGACAGGGTTGTCATAATGGACAGCGGAAAAATAATCTTTGACCAGCCCGCCTCAAAAGCTTTTGAGCATCTGGATGTCTTCCACAGGCTGGGGCTTCGTGTTCCTGAACCGGTTGAAATCTGCCACACTCTTGGGATAAAGGCAAGCCCCTTCAGTGCGGAGGAAACGTTTCCTCTGCTGAACAACGGGGACTTTAAAGAAAAAACGAGGAGATATTTAACGCGTCATGATCCGGAAAAAAGAATCAACATGGGCTGTTCTGTAGAAAACACCGAACCTTTGGTCTCAATCCGGGATCTGTGGTCAGGATATGATAAAAATAAGATGGTACTTAAAGGCATAAACCTGGAAATCCGCAGAGGCGAAAGGGTTGCGGTTATGGGTACAAATGGCTCGGGCAAATCAACCCTTCTTTTGAACCTTGCAGCCATGCTCAAGCCGTATAAAGGAAGTGTAAAGGTCTTCGAGGAGGACACAAAATCAAAAAATCCATACTCTTTTGCAGGCAGAATAGGGTTTGTGTTCCAGAATCCGGACCTTATGCTTTTCTGTGATTCGGCTGAGGAAGAGGCAAGGTTCGGGCCTGTACAGTTAAAGTTCGAAAATATAGAGGAAAGGGCAAGGATTTCTCTTGAAGCGATGTCGATTCTGAACCTCAAGCAGGATCTCCCCCAGTCCCTGAGCAGAGGGCAGAGGTTGAGGACAGCTGTTGCCTCGGTAATTTCTATTGACCCTGAGCTTATTCTTCTTGATGAGCCCACAACAGGGCAGGACAGGGTGAATATAGAACAAATGATGGATTATTTCAAAAACAAAGGTTCCACGCTTGTGTTCTGTACCCATGACATTGAGATTGCAATGCTCTATGCCACAAGAATTCTTGTGATGAATGAGGGCCAGATTATAGCGGATGGGAGAGGAAGAGATGTTATAAAGAATATCGATATCCTCAGGAAAGCATCCCTTACCCAGCCTCCCGTTGTAGAAATTGCAAACTATCTCGGAATTGATGCCTTTTCGATTACAGAACTTGTAGAAACGCTGACTCATAGAAGTTCTGAAGTGGTAATATGATAGGTGCCAGATCAATTGCAGAACCGACAATTAAAGACACTATAATTCACAGGATGGATCCCAGGGCAAAGATCCTGATCCTGATTTCCACTGCTTTTGTAGCTGTAACCCTGGACAATCCAAAAACCATGTTTTTGCTGTTTCTGATCGTACTATCCGGGTTTGCATTTGCAAGGATGCCTGCAATAAAACTCAAAACCCTTGCCATTTTGCTCATACTTTTGATCTGGGGAACCATCTATTCCCAGGCACTTTTTTATTCCCAGCTTCCGAGAACTGTGATTTTTACGATAATCAGCCCTGATTTTCCGATTCTGGGCTGGCTGACAAACGGAGGGCTGTTTGTATATGCAGAAGGGCTCAAGCACGGTGCAGTTCAGGGTTTGAGGTCTGCTTCAATCCTGTCCCTGGGACTTTTGATGTGCTGGACCACGGATTCAAGGGATATGTTAAACGGACTTGTCGGGCTAAGAGTCCCTTACAGCGTGGCTTTTATGGTGGTTACAGCGGTCAGGTTCCTTCCTATAATAATCACCGAGGTGGCTACCGTGGTAACAGTCCAGAGGCTCAGGGGTTTTAACCCTAAAAGGTTTGGATCGGGGATCATCAAAACATCGCTTAATATACTGACCCCTACCCTCTCAAACTGCGTAAGGAGAACCGGCACCCTTGCAGTTTCCATTCAGAGCAGGGCTTTCCGGGCAAACACTGAAAGGACATACCTCAAAAAACTGAAATTTTCGGATTTTGATAAGGCAGTGGTTACGGTCTGTATTTTTACTGCCGTAAGTATTGTGATTATAAAACTTCTTTACAACCTGTATACAGGTGGAATTTATTACACTTCAGGCTTAAGACCTGTTTATGCAATCGCCAGGGGATACCTGTGATAGAAATCAGAAAATTATCCAGATCGTTCGGGAACCTGCTTGCTGTAGATAATCTCGACCTCGATGTGGGAAACGAGATTTTTGGGCTTCTGGGTCCCAATGGAGCAGGCAAAAGTACGACAGTTATGATGCTTACAACCCTGTTAAGGCCGAGCAGCGGCACTGCAAAAGTCTGCGGGTATGATATTGTTAAGGATTCAAAGAAAGTGAGGTCAAAGATAAGCTATGTCCCTCAGGATATGGCAGTGGACAGAAAGCTGACAGGCAGGGAAAATGTGCTGCTTTTTGCAAAGCTCTACGGAATCCCGAACAGGAATTCAAAGGTAGACGAAGTGATTGAAATGATGGGGCTTTCGGACCGAGCCGGAGACCTTGTAGCAAAATACTCCGGAGGGATGAGGCGGCGCCTTGAACTTGCCCAGGCACTTGTGCACGAGCCTGAAGTCCTTTTTCTCGACGAACCAACCCTCGGCCTGGACGTTAGCGGCAGAAGGAAGATCTGGGAGCATATTAAGATGCTGAAAGCCGAAGGGATGACTATTTTCATGACTACCCATTATCTTGAAGAGGCAGAAAAATACTGCAACCGGGTCGCCATTATTGATAAAGGGAAAGTAGCAGCTGTCGGTTCGCCAGAGAACCTTGTAAGCTCGATAGGAGAAAATGCCTCGCTCAATGACGTTTTCCTTGAGAAAGTCAAAACCCCTGAAGAGCAGGCAGGGTTTAATTCAACACAGTTCAGGAATCTTCTGAGGCGGAGATGATGAAAGCAATATATTACTATTTTGAAAGGGATCTTGTAAAATGGCTGAGAGGAAGGATAACCGTTATTTCTTCGCTTGTGATGCCTGCCGCCTGGCTGGTATTTGTCGGGCTTGCCCTGCCTACAAAGTTTACTGATAATTATATTCAATTCATCACCCCGGGAATCCTTGTCATGACTACCCTTTTTTCCTCCCTTCAGGGAGGATCGCTTATGATTTTTGATAAGATACTGGGTTTTTTAAATAAGTTTCTAGCAATGCCATCGCCGAGAGAAAGTATGCTGTACGGAAAAATCCTTTTTATCAGTGTAAGGGGGCTACTTCAGGCGACAGTAATCCTCCTGATAGCCACAATTCTGGGAGTAAGAATACTGAACCCCGTAAACATAGTTCTGATATATCTCACGCTGTTTTTGTTTTCAGTATTATTCTCTGCACTCTCGACCATGATAGGGCTGTACCTGAGCGACCACGACAGTTATGCGGCTGTTAACAGCATGATCAGCATGCCTCTGTTTTTCACGAGTAGCGCACTTATGCCTTACGATGTTATGCCTGCATGGCTGAGGACACTCGCAAGACTCAATCCGGTAAGCTATGCAATAGACAGTACAAGAACGCTGTTTGAAGGTGGAATACCTGTTCACGGGATCATCGGCCTTGCAATAGGAGCCGGAGTTGTGCTGCTTCTTGGAACATACCAGTTCAGGAAAGCAGTTGTGTGAAACAAAATACGAATTCCAGCAGTAAACCCCGTTCAAGAAGATTAAATCGTTAGATTCGTAAGCGGTACACCCACACCCTTTTTATCACACTTTTCTTTTTTACGCTCGACGAAGGAAAGCGGCTTTTCCCGCAAAAAAGAAAGCCGGGAAATATACCTCAGAAGAATCAAGGTGTGAAGGAAAAAAATAACCTGAATTTTACATGGAATTGTTTAATTTTATAAATAAGAATAATGTAAAAATTTACACATATAAATGCAAAAAAAATCTTGTTTTTTCATGTATCGTAAAGATTATATTACATACGAGAATTTTATAGATAGAATGGACTGCAAACCGAATCTTTGATTTGCCGGGTACGTCTGGGTTTAAATTTCTTTTTATGGGTAAGAAAAATTAGATTCTTATT
>NZ_DAOOUJ010000110.1:0-4656 GCF_035390745.1 Methanosarcina sp.
TTATGACGTCGCCTTGACATGGCGGAGGTCCTGAGTTCGAATCTCAGCGGGCCCACTTAAAAATTTAAAATAGATTAATATTTCCAGAGCTTTTTCTGGAAAGTAGGTACGGAAAAAATGCTGCCTTCTCTTTTAGTGATTTTCATACAAAAGAGCAAGGGTAGTATCATATCTGCCTGCCCAGGTAGCTCAGTGGGAGAGCGCTGCCCTGAAGAGGCAGTTGTCCCCGGTTCGAATCCGGGTCTGGGCACCATAAAAACAAAAACGGAGAACATCAGTAGTGTAGCGGTCATCACCGGGCGTTGCCAACGCTCGAACCCGGGTTCGAATCCCGGCTGGTGTATAATTCATAGAATTAAATTGTTTTTCCGTAGTTTTCTATTTATCATTTTACCTTTTTTGTTAATTTGCATGATTTTTGTACGAATTATCACTTTAAATCCCTGACTCTTATCGAAGGGAACATATACTATGAACAGAATCTAAATAAATGCTATATTTTTATAATACAATCAATTTCTGATCTGAGATTCTTAGCCTTAATTTAAAATCGTAATTTTCGAACATATAATGTCAATGTTTCAAACGTTATCAGTTACAATGTTAACCATGAGTAAGTTCTAAAACAAATATTGAATGGATTGCTCACACACGAAAAAATGAAATGTTAACTCAATCATACGTTAACCAAAAAGTTAATTAAAACAAAAGATCATTATAATTATTGGATATACATCTCGAAAAGACAAAAGAATTTGTTTGAAGAGATTATACCCACTAAGTTGCAACCTGAAAAATCGTAAGGAGATTTGAACATGACAGGAAAGTTCCAGAAAAGAAATGCAGAAAGGAAAGGCATCAGAAAAGAATATGAACTGGAGCAGAAGTTAATAAAGGAAATCGTAGACGAAATTCAGGTAAGCGGCGGTGGACCACTAGAGTGAGTAAAAAGGTACACATAACAATTCAAGCTGGTGAAATTTCTGAGCAGACCGTAGAAGTAGCTGAAACAGCTACCTACGAAGACCTGCTTGATGAGCTGGACATAAATCAGGAAACAGTACTTGTATTAAATGGAGGTAATGCTGTTCCCCTTGATGGGGCTATAAGTTCTGATAAACTAACAATCCTTAAAGTTGTGACAGGTGGCTGATCTGCCCTCAAGGGCAGTGCCCCTTCTTTATTACAACTTTTTTCCTTTTTAGAGAATGATTAAGGCAGCTTTTTCTTAATATTGTTTTTCTGTAAGGTATTTTTTATGTAAGCTTAGCTCTTTTATATTCATTAATAGTGCAGACTTTTTTTCCGAGTATTTATATTCAGACCTTAATGATATCGATTTTTTTAATTACCAGAGGTAAAATGCCTGATGAAAGATGTTAAAAAGTTCAGGAGAGTAAGGAAAGGAAAATACGAAAGACAAAGAGAGAAAATTAAGGAATAAGTAAATCAGGAAAAGAAATTGCGTAAGGATTTGATTTCCATAATGGTGAATCCCTGAAAGGACTGTCAGCCATTATGGACTACCCTTCTGAGTCTTTACTTGGGGGTAAGAGGCACCTTTTTGCTCATAACCTTCAGTTTTTTAATTGCTGAGATCGTTGCCTGAGATTCCTTATAGATTTTATCTTCATAATAGCTTATGATCTCATCAACAGGAGCTGCGAGAGAATAGATCTTTATCGGGCGCCCTTTACCGGGTTTCTTTTCCGAACGTACATTGACCCAGGACTGATTGCGCATGAGCCTCATTGCGAGACTGACCTCGGGCTGCCTCAATCCAGTACTGATTTCAATTTCACGGGATGAAGCTTCATCAACATTCATAAGATATGCCATAGTTGTGGCAACATTTCTTGACATCCCAAGGTTCCGTAACGTTTCAATAAAAATGTGGTCGTTCTCGTCCAGCACTTTTACTTCATAGTCTTTCATGATAACCCCTTCATATTCCAATTTTTATAATTTAATTTGTCAGCTAAAGAATACAACGGCAATTATTATCCAAACCTTAAAAGGCAGCTTTCATAATCACCTGTTAAAGCTGATTCCAAATTCCAAAGTTTTACATGACATATATTTTTATAGGGTAACCTGTCCCGTTTTAAAACTTTGAATTGAATAAAAAGCGTTTTTTCACAATCTAGCGGATTGTTCACGTTTTAAGTCCAACAACCGGTTATTAAAAACAGTACATTACAGTTCCATAACCGACTACCAGAGAACCGTTTTGTGAAATTGATGGGAAAATACGTATCAGATCAGTAATTAAACCTGTATACGTATATAATTAGAAGGTTATTCATCTCCAACATTTAATAATGTACTCATACTATTTAAAGTTGTATATATTAAAAAGGAATTGAAAAACTTTCAGTTACACCTGACATTAGTACATATAAAAAAATAATCAATTATAAGAGACATAATAATCCCTGAATCCATATAAAAACCTGAAGGCATCACAACAAAAATATTATAATTGCACAGATAAAGGAAATTAAAAGAGGAAATCCGGACAATAAAACGTCGAGAGTAATTTAGAAATGTTTATATCCCCACTTCGATCCGACCAGACAATTCTCCTTAACAGCCGGATAAATCTGCAGCGTCCTTCCCGATTAGTAAGAGATTTCCTCCTGAAAACGCCCAACTGGGGCAAAGTTGAGAAAAGCAGAATTCGCTAATGTTACCCACAACTTTAGTTTTTGTTTTAGTTAAACTACTCCTCACTAGAATATTTCCCGACCATAAGAACCTTCTTGAACCAATAAACAAAACATGGGGTGTGAATAAAAAAATTAACTTAATAAAATAAATACAATTAAATAGGGATAATATTTACTTAAGCCCATTAGTTAAATATGCATGAAAATAAAGGATTCCTGAAGAAGGCAGCGAGAGCTTAATTGCAAGAGCTTAATTATTCCATCTTTTGCTGGTAGTGACAGAGAAAAATAAATGGATAAGGGTGCGGAGAGAATTAACTTCTGCCCTGGAGAAAGTAAAAAATAATTAAAGAGATGATACCACGATCGAGCTGATAGTCAAAGCATTCTGGCTGATGATCCCTGCATACCTTTCCAATCCCTTCGCAGCTGTCTTCGGGGGCGGAACACCAATTGATTTTGGCAGGACTTATAAGGACGGAAGGAGGATCCTCGGAGACGGAAAAACCTACAGAGGGCTCTTTTCAGGCATATTTTGCGGATTTCTTGCAGGATGCATTGAGGTCTGGCTGAGTTTCAGAGGGTTTGAGGTTATGGGGATCGAAATGCCCACCTTTGGCCCGGATTACAAAAGCGCCCTGATAGTCGTGCTCGCCCTTGCTTCCGGTGCACTGTTTGGAGATATGTTCAAGAGCTTTTTCAAGCGCAGGATGGGCCTTAAAAGGGGAGCTTCCCTGCCTCTCGTAGACCAGCTTGATTTTGTCGTGGGAGCCTGGGTATTTACATACCTTGTAGCCCCGGAATGGTTTATGAGCAATTTCACCCGCGGGGTTATGCTTACCGTCATTATAATAACTCCTCTCCTCCATCTTACCACAAACATAATAGGATATATTATAGGTGTAAAGAAAGAACCCTGGTGAATATATAAAGACCCGGAACAGGAAGAATCTTAGAAAGCATTTATAGCGCTAATAAGGCTGCAAATAAGGTGATAAGATGAGCAAAACAAATTCGGAAACAGGAAATGACTTTGAGAAACAGAAGCAGGAACTTATCGCAGCCCTGAAAGCCTGCGGAGCTGTCCGCTACGGGGACTTCACGCTTGCTTCGGGAAAGAAAAGCAAGTATTATATAGATATCAAGAAAGCCAGCACCGACCCCGGAACCCTTAAAATAATTGCCAGGCATGCAGCCCTCAGGATAAAAGAAATGGATGTGGATATAGTTGCAGGTGTGGAACTGGGAGGTGTCCCTCTGGCAACCGCAGTTTCTCTGGAAACTGAACTTCCCCTTCTGATAGTAAGGAAATCTGTAAAAGACTACGGCACAAAAAGCAGGTTCGTTGGAGACCTGAAACCTGAAGACAGGCTTGTAATGCTTGAAGATGTAACGACCAGCGGAGGATCGGTGAGAGACGCAATAGAAGTTGTCAGGGAGGCCGGAGCCAGTGTTAAATACGTAATCACTGTAGTGGACAGAGAAGAAGGAGCAGGGGAAAAACTGAAAGAAGCAGATGTTCAACTCGTGCCTCTGGTAAGTGCAAGTGACCTGTTAAAATAAGGAATAGCATAAGTAAGGAATAGTTTAAGCAAAGGAAGTGCCGGAGCACTTCCCAGAATCTCTATTTTTGTATACGTGTTAAAGATTATTTTATGTTTTTAGGGGTTTGAAGCACTTTTAATTTTACTACCCATAAACGCGCCTAAAGTATGATTCCTCTGATTATATTTTGACAAAAAGTATTAAAATGAACTTTGTGAAGGAGATAAAAATGAGACTCTAAAAAGAAGTTGAAACTCACCGGTTTTTATATAAATTCGAAGCTTAACAATGAGAAGATATTTATCAGAAGAAATAGAGAATTAGGAAATCCTTTATTGTGTTATTGGTTAAAAATATCACTTATAAAAAGAAGAAAATATTAACTCGGGCAGTGTAGCGAAAGTTCTGTAAAATATGATTGACTCTGTATCCTTTTTCTTTT
>NZ_DAOOUJ010000111.1:0-4593 GCF_035390745.1 Methanosarcina sp.
AAAGAAAAATAAAAATGTAGAACTTCAGTTTTTACTGAAGTCCATAGTGTTTTATGTTCCAGTCCGCAGCGGCCTGAATTTTCTTTATTTCTTCTTCCCCGCCTTCCATGGTGAAGAGGTGTTTGAACCGCTTCTGTGCGCGGAGGTATTCCTCAACTGGCCTCGGGTCCTTGACCTTTCTAACCTGAGTGATCTCACCGTTCTCCATTTCGTACATGGGCCAGAGGCAGGTCTCTACTGCGAGTTTTGCAAGCTCGATAGTCTTGGAGCCGTCAAAGCCCCATCCAGTGGGACAGGGAGCGTGGGCGTGGATATAGGTCGGGCCCACAATTTCGGTAGCTTTTTTGACTTTCCTTATCATGTCCCGCGGGAAACCGATTGAGGTTGTGGCGACATAAGGAGAGCCGTGGGCTGCCATAATAGCTGGCATGTTCTTCTTGGGGCGCTGGTTTCCAAAGGAAACTTTTCCTGCTGGGCTTGTTGTTGTTGAAGCGTCATAGGGAGTTCCGGAGCTTCTCTGGATCCCGGTGTTCATGTAAGCTTCATTGTCCACACAGACATAGGTTATGTCGTGTCCACGCTCAAAGGCACCTGAGAGGGAGCGTATTCCTATGTCCATTGTCGAGCCGTCTCCACCGACTCCGATGACTTTGGTGCCCTCCTTTCTGCCGAGGGCTTTTAAGGCTGCCTCGACACCTGATGCCACTGCACCTCCGTTTTCAAAGAGGGAGTGGATCCAGGGGACCTGCCAGGCAGATTCCGGGAAGGGGGTGGTCATAACTTCCAGGCAGCCTGTAGGGTTAATTACGATAGTGTCCGGGCCTGCTCCCATGAGCATGAACTTTGCGGCAAGGGCATCACAGCAGCCTGCACAGCCCCTGTGTCCCGGAGCAAGGTAGGTTTTAGGTGTGGTTTTACTCATAGCAACTCCTCCTTGACGTCAGCAAACTGGCTCTCAACTGTAATACCGGATTTTGCGACCTTCTTGGTCTCTTCGATTATCTTCTCTACGAGCTCTACGGGCACATCGCGTCCTCCGTGGTTTAAGGTATAGCCGATAATCGGGATGTCACACCTGCTGTTGTACATGCTGGACTTGGTCTCGGTAAAGAGAGCACCTTCATTTGTTCCAATGGAGATGTTCTTGTCGAGCACGACTACAGCATTGGCATTTTTCAGGGCCTTTCTTATCTGCATCTTCGGGAAGGGCCTGAAGGACCTGACTTTCAGGATACCGATCTTCTCGCCTCTTGCCCTGTACTCGTCAACTACGTCTTTGATGGTACCCACAATTGAGCCCATGGCCATGATTACGACCTCAGCATCTTCAAGATGGTAACCGTCGATAAGTCCTCCGTGGTCCCTGCCAAAGATCTCTGCGAACTCTTTGGAAACTGCCTCGATCTTCGAAAGTGCTGCCTGCATTCCCTTTTCCTGGAGGTATCTGAACTCGGTGTAAGTCGAGGGGTCTGCAAAGGCTCCGAAGGTCAGGGGGTTTTTGGGGTCAAGCACGTGTTCAGGCTCATATTTGGGCAGGAACTCGTCGGTAAGGTCCTGCTCAAGCAGCACAACGGGCTCGTAGACGTGGGAGAGGATAAACCCGTCCATGCAGGCCATGCCCGGCAGGAGCACATCTTTGTCCTCTGCGATTTTGAAGATCTGAGGAACCATGTCTGCTGCTTCCTGGACGTCCTCTGCATAGAGCTGGAGCCAGCCTGTATCCCTCTGGGCAATTGCATCCTGGTGGTCGTTCCAGATGTTGATCGGGGCGCTTACTGCCCTGTTTGCCACGGTCATGATAATTGGAAGTCTCATTCCTGCGGCGTTGAAGAGAACCTCGTGCATTAACAAAAGTCCCTGGGATGTAGTTGCGGAATATGTCCTTGCCCCGACTGCCGAGGCTCCCACAAGGGCTGAGATTGCGGAGAATTCAGATTCTACATTAATATATTCACAGTTCGGGATTTCCCCGTCTGCCATAAACTGGGAGAGGTCTTCGACGATATGGGTCTGAGGAGTGATAGGATAAGCAGAAATCACATTTGGACGGCAGATTTTTGCTGCATGGGCAACTGCGTAGGAACCTTCCACGACGACCATTTTGGCTTTGTCGGCTGAATTGAGTGGCATTATTTCTCCTCCAGTATCATTTCAATTGCATCTGCAGGGCATTCGTTTGCGCAGATGCCGCATCCTTTGCAGTAGTCATAATTGTATTCAAAAAAGCCGTCTTCTCTGGGAAGGACTGACATATCAGGGCACACAATCTCACAGATGCCGCATTTAGTGCATTTTTCGTAAATGTAAACAGGACGGAAGTTTCTCCAGCCTCCAGTTTTATTTACCAGAGTAGAGCCCGGCTCACAAACTCCTCCAATTGGGATTTTCATGCTTCTTCCCCCTTGATAAGGTCATAGGCTTTCTGGATAGCCTTTGAATTCTTTTCGGCCACTTTGCCGGAAAAGCGGTCCCTTATGGCTTTCTTGATGGACTCTACATTAATCTCTCCGGTTGCGCCCGCAAAAGCTCCAAGGAGGACAGTGTTTACGATGGGGATGCCTATAACGTCCATTGCCACCTTTGTAGCGTCCACAGTCATAACCCTGGCTTTAGTATCAATTTTGAGTTCTTCGGGGCTTTCTTTTGTGTTGATGAGGATAATACCATCGTCTTTTATTCCGCTTGCAACGTTAACAGTTTCAAGCAGGGTTGCATCCTGGACAATAACGTAATCCGGAGTATAAATCTGGCTTCTAAGCCTGATTGGGCTGTTACTTATCCTTGTGAATGCCTGCACAGGGGCACCTCTGCGCTCTACCCCAAAAGCGGGGAAAGCCTGGCTGAATTTTCCATCTTCAAAAGCTGCAACGGAAAGCATCTCAGCCGCGGTAACAGAACCCTGGCCTCCTCGACCGTGTATTCTGATTTCCTTCATCTGGATTCTCCTTTTTTAATGCGGTTTATCTATACTATTTCTGATGTTTTTGCGTTTTAGCTGTTCTCGGCAGTCTGATGGCATACTTATCTGGTTGTCAGCACACTGCTGTTAACTGAGTTACTGTTAATAGGGTTAACCTGAAGTTAGTTTCTATATAAATACCTGCCAGTTTAGAAACTCGGTACCTACCCTGTACGATTCTTTATCTGGCTTTTCTTCAGACACCATGAATACCAGGGTCAATTTGCGTTAACTCAGACTCTGGACGGCAGACTTGTCAACCTTAAAGTATTCATAACTATTGGGTCATGATTATCTTGAATTCATAACTATTGGATCATGATTATCTTGAGTTTTAATATATTTTCAATTGTATATTCACGCCGTTTGGTGCCTGATAGTTCATGGATAATAGTGTAGATTATTATTAGGTTTTCGGTGAAAGTCGAAAAAGTACTTATAAATACTTCTATTTATAAATTATTTTTTAGGTGTTTTATAATTATTATTTTCAGGTTAACGTGTTTCATGATCTCGTTTTCTCTTATTATTTCCGTAAACAAAGCTTACATCTTAAAAGATGGATATTTTAATATATTTCCTGGCAGAAACTCCTTATCAGTTCGGTCACGGCTTTTCCGTCTTCCAAACTATTAATTTTTTCTCTGATATGCCGCGAGCCGCGCAGTCCTTTAGTAAACCAGTGTGCATGCATCCTGAGATTTATAGATGAAAGCAGGTCGTGTTCCTCAAGGAGAGAAATATATGTATCAAAATCTTCAAGCTGCCTGGATTGTTTATCTGCTTCAAGCTTTTCACCTGTCTCCAGGTAGTACCTGATTCTCTTGAATATAAAAGGGTTCCCCATTGCAGCGCGCCCTATCATGAGTCCGTCGCAACCCGTCAGTTCCAGTGTTCTCTCAGCAGATTCCTCGTCTTTTACATCCCCATTTGCAATGACCGGAATCGAAATTTCGTTTTTGACAGCTTTTATTGCCGGAAGGTTCGAGCTACCCGAATACATCTGTCCTGCCGTCCTGCCGTGCACTGTAAGAGCTGATGCTCCTGCCTTCTCTATCAGGCGAGCAATTTCAAGCGTTTTTTCCTCTCTTCCCAGGAGTCTGATTTTAGCGCTGACCGGAGTCTTCAGGGAATCTGTCAGCTCCGAAACTATTGTATATACAAGTTCAGGAGAGTTTAGCAGAGCTGAACCGCATCCAGCCCCTGTAATGCATTTTGCAGGACAGCCCATATTAATGTCAATAATTTCAGGCCTGTATTTCTCTTCAATAAAAAATGCAGCTTTTGTTAGCTTCTCAGGACAGCTCCCTACAAGCTGAACTCCGAAAGGTCTCTCATCAGGAGAGCTCAGCCCTTTAATGAAAGATTTCCTGCTTTCATTTAGCAGAGCATCTGCATTTATCATCTCGGTATATGTAAGGTCAGCTCCGTAACGCCTGCAAAGCAGCCTGAAAGCCAGATTTGTTACATCTGCCATAGGTGCAAGAAGAAGGTTTCCAGAAAGTTCTGCCCTGCCAATTTTCAGTTTTTTAAGTTTCATGCTTTTTCTGGTTTTAGTTTTTTATTGATTTGTAGATGTTTTTGGCAGTGTGCCACTTTTTCTGTAAAATTATCTCTACCCTTTTCCTCTTGTT
>NZ_DAOOUJ010000112.1:0-4449 GCF_035390745.1 Methanosarcina sp.
TGAAATAAATCACTCCCGTAATCATATATATGACAAAATCCAATAGTATGGACATTATGACCCCCACGAACAGAGAAAACCCGATTTACCCGAAATTCATCACAGGTGTAGAACCTCCAGCTGACAGGACCAAAAAGGCTCTCTGGTTCATTTTCCGGGGACGTGATATCCTTCTTAAAGCTCACAAAAACCCCGGAGCAATTCCCAGGCTGCTGGACATTGGGGAGCTCGGGCTCCCTGCGGTAAGGGAACAGTACCTTGGTGAACTTGAGGGAACGCACTGCTTTTCTATTGAACTGCCTGCGGACGCGAAAGCTCCGGAAGGGATGGAGTTCGTTGACCTCAGACAGGCATATTCCGAGATGAGTGAGGGGTGCTTTGAGCTTGTGAACAAAGCAGTGCAGGTAATGGAATGGGACAGGACAAACCAGTTCTGCAGCAGGTGCGGAACAAAGACCGCGCAAAAACCGGGAGAAAGGGGCAAAGAATGCCCGGTATGCGGCGAGCTTTTCTATCCGAGAATCTCACCTGCTGTTATCGTTCTTATAAGAAACGGCAATAAAATCCTGCTCGCAAGGTCTCCGAATTTCCCTTCCGACATGTACAGCCTGATAGCCGGCTTTGTAGAGCCAGGAGAAACGGCTGAAGCAGCGGTTGAAAGGGAAGTCTGGGAAGAAGTCGGTATAAATGTAAAAAACATTACTTACTTTGGAACACAGGCGTGGCCTTTTCCGAATTCCCTCATGATCGGCTTTACCGCAGAATATGATTCCGGAGAAATCAGGCCAGACGGGTTTGAAATCGAGGATGCAAAATGGTTTTCAGCAGATAATCTGCCTTTCCTGCCCGGAAAGATCAGCATTTCAAGGAAACTGATTGACCACTTCCTTAAAGAAGAAGGGCTGGAAGTTTAAGGCGGATTCATATTTGATTCGTAGTTTTATTCATCCTGTGTTATCTTTTATTTTCTTCCAGTTCTCAACCGTTCCCACGTCTATAGGCTCCTGTTTCATGATTTCCTGAGCCTTTTCAATAAACTCAGGTCTGAGTTCAGGTTCCATAATTTCGTTTTCATATTCGGCTGCCATGTGCATTATAGCAGCACTTTTGTCTTTTAAACCGTGTTTAGCCTTGATATTATTCAAAACTCGATTAGTTCGCTCATCAATGTTTATTATCACTTGAACCATATATACCATATTAATAGAGGGTTAATGCCATATCAGCAGTGAAGTGTCTGAGATAAATAGAGGCAGAAAAAGTGGAGGAGAGATTTCACCGAAACACTGAACTTGACTTTTATCTCCGTTTCCATCTCTCTGATCCACCAGATGCTGCTGCTGGAAAGCAAAAAATAAGTTTACTGCCTTTCATAGTCAGAAAATCCCGAAACTGCAGATCTATAAAGCACCCATTTTTCATACCCTATCCTTTGGATTCTTTTACCTGGGGTTCTTGAATACATCCTGGCTCCGGGTATCAGGCTTAATAATTTACTTACTTGCCTGTAGCGTTCAAGAAGGCGCTGTTCCTGACTGATATCATCAAGTTTCTTAAAAATATACGTGTTTTCAGGGATAAAGGGAATCTGAATTCTAAGAGTGCTGAGCAAAGACTCAAGCTGCATGTCCAGTTCTTTTCTATCTTTTTCAAGATCCTGTAAACTCCATGTTTTGACCCTCTGATTTACAGCACATGTAATTTTTTCCGTTGGCTTGCCTTTTGCCTTAAAGCATGCTGTTCTTGCTTTATACCTGATTCCGGAAAGAACCTCTTTTAGCTTATGTTCCGCAACTACTTTTCCCGTTATTGAACACTCTTTTCTCAAGTTTTTTTGTTCGAAAATAGCGTTTTCTTCCATAATATCCAAAAGTCCTGAAGCTCTATCAAAAGCCTCAATGCAGGTCTCAAGAAGTTTCTTCCGGGAAGGCAAATCTCCGGCAGTCAGATTTCCTGCTGCTAAAAGGAGCTCGGAGAATTCCTCCATAGTTTTAAGAAGCCTCTGGTCTTCTTCAAGATACCTGATCTCATGGGTTACCTCTGAAATATATCGTTCGCTTTCAAGTTTTGAAGATCTTTCTCCGAAAAGGATCTGTAAGAGAGCCTCGTAAAAGGGATAGTATAATTCGGGAATAACAGTGCGGGTAGAGGCCTCAGCCGACTCTTTAAAATATTTGACTGCTTCTTTAAGCCCAAAAAGATAAGTAGCTTCGTTTTCAGCCTTGAGAGCCTTCCAGAGGGAAGCTTTTCCAAGGGATCGAAGTGCGTACATACGGACGTAGATATAAGGGTTATCAATAAGAGCCTGCAGGTCTTTCCATGCCTGTGTTTTATCAGGCGCATAAAAAAAGGCAGGTCCAAGAGTTCTCGCTGCTACTCTTTGAACAAAGTTATCACCATGAGTCGAAAGCCTGATAAGGTCGCTCCAGACTTTGCTTTTATCCGGAACCTCTGAATATCCTGACGAAAGAGCAAGTACAGCCTCTTTTCTTACCTCTCTGTCTTCAGCGGATGTAAGCCTCAAAAGATCGTCCCATGTTTTTTGCTTATCATCTGAGTATGCAAATGCGACAGTAAAAAGCTCTGCAGCTTTCTTCCTGAGCTGTGCGTCCTGACTCTCAGTGAGCTTTATAAGGTCAGAAAAAACAGTAGATTTTTCCTCAACCACCGGAAAGACACACGAAAGCATGCTTGCAGCACCCTTTCTAACACCTGTGTCTGTATCTCCAGACATTTTTAGAAGTTCATTCCATATGTCCTGTTCTTTGCCTGATTTTCGCGAATAAATAGTAAGAAGAGACTCTATTGCACCTCTTCTTATCTGTGGTTCCGGATCCGAACTGAGTCGAAGGAGCTCTCCTATAATTTTTTCTTTTTCTGGAAGACCTGGGTATGATCTTGCAAGAGACTCTTCTGAATCTTTTCTCAGATATTTGTCTCTATCATCTGCAGGTCCCAGGAAACTAAAGGCGGATATTCTGAATCCTTTTTCTTTAACCTGCTCACATTCGATCTTGTCCTCGCTTCTCATTTCTCTTTTCCCTGTCATTCCTTTTTTCTCCTCTTTCCGTCTCTCTTTCCCCCTCCCTTCTTCAAATTGACATGTCCTTCAAATGAGTTTGAGTTATCAAATAAACTGGAATTGTCATTTAAATAAATGTCTATTTATTCCCTATAAATAATAAAGCTGTAAGTAATTTCGAAAGACCAGAAATGGAAGACAAATTTTTAATCATAGCTTATATTTTTGAGTTATGTATAGAAAGTCGGAATGATTAACTAGAGGGCGAGTTATAGGATATTGTAGAGAATTTTCTAATAAAGGCTTGAATGTTGTTGGGAAATAAATTGCTGAACAATTCATAATTGGGAAGTCCAGGGGTTGCAAACATACCTGGACTTGAATCCGGGGTATAGTGACTACAAATTAGAAGTGGTATTCTTGAAAGAAGTTAAGAAAAGAAGCAGGAATATTTTACTGATTATACTGGCATTTTTAATTTGTTCAGCTATTATTCCAATTACTCTAACTTATCCAAATTATCACGAGACTATGACGGAAGCAGAAAAGCAATTGCTTTCGAACAGTACTATTTTGAAAACAGAGTATGGGGATATTGAGTATACTGTAGAGGGAGAAGGAACTCCGGTCTTACTGCTGCATGGCGCAGGAGGAGGTTATGATCAGGGACTCTGGGCTGGCAAAGTGTTTTTCGGGGACGGGTATAAATTCATCTCGGTTTCACGATATGGCTATCTTCGGTCATCCATTCCGGATAATGCTTCAATTGAATTGCAGGCTGCTGCTTATAAAACTCTTCTGGACAATTTAAACATAGATAAAATAATTGTTGCTGGCGTATCTGCTGGAGGCCCGTCAGCCACTCAGTTTGCAAACGACTATCCAGACAGATGCTCAGCACTGATATTGATTTCTGCTGTAAGTATGGGCCCGGCACCAGGGGACCAGGATCCTTTTTATGTTAGTATTATTCACACTATCCAGCAATCTGATTATGCATACTGGCTTTTCACAAGATTTTTTCAATCTACAATTCTGGACCTGATGGGAATCCCATCACAGGTATACGAAACATTTAGCCCGGAACAGAAAGAACTGGCACAGGAAATGCTTGATATAATGCACCCAATGTCTCAAAGGTATAAGGGCACCGTAAACGATGAAAAAATGATTGAATTTTATACCGTACCTGCAGGCAATCTTAGTGCACCAACATTAATTATCCACTCTAAAGATGATGCGCTGGTAAGTTACAAACATGCGGAAAATGCTCACAGTAAAATAAACCAATCGCAGCTTGTATTATATGATACCGGAGGGCATGGAATGTTATCTCAAATGAACGGGACTAGGGCGCTTGTGAAAGAATTTCTCATGCGTCTTCGGTTAAGTGAGGAATCATGACAAATTGCGTCAATTCCCTCAAC
>NZ_DAOOUJ010000113.1:0-4396 GCF_035390745.1 Methanosarcina sp.
GTTCTTGCCTGCCAGAGGGCGATAACCGCAAGGATCAGGATAAGAACCATCCACATTATATCCGCTCCCGGGATAAAGGAATTCTCCCAGTATGCATTGTAGGCATCCATAGCAGCTTGTGTTTGTACCATCTCTTCCCTCCTTTTACATGTATCTCACGCAGGCGTCCGACCCGCGGACTTTTCCAAAGTCGGTGATCACGTATTTATGCAGCAGGAAATCTTTTTTGTAAATTCCCTCCTCATCAACTTTCTGTTCCACATCCTTAAGCATCCCACCGGACGCCAGCTCGATGATATCAAAATTGATGCTGTCCCTGCCGTAATTCCCCTGCATGTTATATTCCTGCTGAATCTTTGAAACGATCTCATAGTTCCAGTGCTCTTCTCCATCAAGGAATAGCTCCAGGATCCTGAACTTAATAGGCCGGTTCTTGCCCATCTTCACTCACCTCTCAGAGTTTCAAGTGCAGCTGTTTCTTCAGTAAACATGACGAAACTACCAATAACACAGAGGGTACCTCCTATAAGGATGGTCCACTCGGGGACATCTCCGAAGAAGAGGAAGATGAAGATAATAGCGCACAATCCGTAGAGGTTTCCTATTCCCTGACCTCTTCCCACTCCTATCAGCGGGAATGACTTGTACCAGCAGACGTAACAGAATCCGAAGGTGATTCCTGCGAAGATCAGGACCAGCAGCGTCAGAGGTTCAAATGCCTGGAATGCATAGGAATACATAGGGAAACCGACAATTGCCAGAATCGGCACAATAATGATCCACCAGATAATGTTTTCTCCCAGGAACCGGAGAGTAAGCCCCACGTCAGGCTCGGAAATGTCAAGCCCCTTGCCTGCAATTGCACCTTCAATCCCCCAGCCTGCAGCAGCCATCAACCCTCCCAGGTATCCTATCCATGGAACACCACCTGCAGCAATTTCGGTTATGACTCCACCGCCAAAGATTGTAATTCCACCAAGAATAATGATTACAATTCCAGTTGCTGCCCTCTTGCTGATTTTTTCCCCATACCAGTAATAAGCAAGCACCGAGCCGATCACAGGATAGAGAAGGGCAGCAACTGCTGCGAACGCTCCGCCAATAAATCCCATAGCCATAAAAGAACCTAGAATTGCTACAGGTCCCCCGAATATCGAGGCCAGAAAGAACCACTTGGAACAGGGGTGGAATTCCTTTAGCGTCCGTCCCAGTTCTCCGAATTTCCCTAGAACGCCGTTCCAGAGCATGAGAGCCAGCATAACTGTAAGTGCATTAAACGCGGTAATAAGGGCCGCCGTCACAACAAGGGACACTGCGTCTCCACTCGTTTCGGCAATGGCTCCATACATTTCATCAAACGGGTTCAGTACCCATACAACAGTGCCCGGCAGATACCATATGCCCCAGAACACAGCACAAAAAAGGGCCCACATATACCCTTTACTTATTTTTCGTTTGCTTTCCTGTGCTTTCAAAGCTTTCAGATCCATGCCCACTCCTCCTTTTGTTAGAGTTATTGGGCAGGTGTGCCGGAAACCAGGTTTTACAGCCTGACTCCCGGGACTGCCTGCTCTTACAATTATCAGACCTTCAGGGCTGCTTTTACCTTGGCGACCGCATCGTTGGCACTTTCACCGTAGATGTCTGCGCCAATCTTGTCTGCCCAGTCCTGGGTAACCGGAGCCCCGCCTACCATGGTCTTGACCTGGTCGCGGACACCTGCTTCTTTCAGCTGTTCCTCGATCTGGATCTGGTTGACCATTGTGGTTGTCATCAGTGCAGAGGATGCAACAACCTGGGGTTTAAGCTCTTTCACCTTTTCTACAAAGGTCTTGATCGCAACATCTCTCCCGAGGTCCACAACCTTAAAACCGGCAATGTTGAGCATGGAAGCCACAATATCCTTTCCTATGGAGTGAATATCGCCTTCTATTGTCCCGATAATTACGGTTCCGAGGTTCTTGGTCTGAGATTTGCGCTTCTCCATTTCCGGCGTGATAACTTCTATGCCGGCTTTCATGGCTTCAGCAGCTGCAAGCACATGAGGAAGGAAAAGAGATCCCTGTCCAAACTTCTCTCCCACTTCTTCCATACCTGCAGTAAATCCCTTCTCAATCAGCTCTACCGGGTCGACTCCTGCAGCAAGGGCTTCCCCTGCGACTTCTGCTGCAAGTTCTTCGTCAAAATCGGTAATCGAAGCTTTTGCTTTTGCTATAATTTCTTCTTTGCTTGCCATTTTTACTCCTCCTTGATCTTAACCCTCTTTGAAGGCTCTGTCAGCTTTGTCCACAATTGCCTTCATATCTTTGAGAATGTCAGCGTCGATTGGCGGCACTTCGTGATGTTTCAGGACATCCTGAACCTTTTCGTTTGCCACGGTTGCGAGGTCCTTTGAGCCAGCTGCTGCCCAGTCTCCGAACATGCGCCTGTCAATGAGCATGGGGCTCGATGGATAGTCAACAAGCATTCTGGTCTGCTTAAGGGCGAGGAAATTGTTTCCGATACCTACTTTCTGGATAGATTCTACTGCAAGGGTTTCAGTGGAAACCGGTATTCCCTGCATTGCTTTCTTGACCATTTTGATGATGTCGTTGTCAATAACGAGCTGTTCCATTGAGAACGTCATTCCGAGCTCAAGCATTCCGGCTCCGTAGATGGTGTTTGCACCAGCAAGGGCAGGCAGGAGAGTGGTCATGGTCTTTTCGTGGCCTGCCTGGTTGTCCGGAACCTTGGAGTCAGACTAGGAACCTGCCACATAGGAGGGAAGGCCGTAGAACTGGGCAAGCTTTGCGACTGCAGCGCTGATAAGACCGAGTTCAGGAGATCCGACAGGTGCAGTACCTTTCTTGAGGTCGAAGGTGGTTGTTGAGCTTCCGTACCATACCTTGCTTCCCGGAACAGTTAACTGAGCGAGAGTTATACCAGAAAGGACTTCGGCGTTGTGTGTAACGAGTGTTCCTGCAAGATAGACAGGAGCAGATCCTCCAGACATTGCCATACTCAGGACATTGACAGGCATTCCGAAACGTGCACCTTTGATGATGACCTGACAGGCATTGACACTGAGTTCAAGCGGACTGGTCGGGCAGAGGAGCATAGAGAAGAGCGGCTTTTTCCTTGCTTCTTCTTCGTCTCCGCCGTAGTAGGCATTTACAATGTCCCGGTAGTATTCGACATGCTCACCTACAGGGTCGATGTGGTGATAGTGCTTTGCAGTGTTTGCGAGAGGAGTAAGAGTCTCGTGGACATCCTGCGCACCCTTTCCAGCCCAGTCTCTTGCAGATACCGGCAGGGAGAAGTAGTCTATATTTTCTGCCCAGTCACAGAGCTTTGCGATGTCTGCAATGTCCTGTTCGACAGAGTCGATGGTTATGTACTTTCCGTCCTTATATTTGCACATCTTAACACCGGTACCGAAACAGGTCCAGTGCACTTTGCCGCCGCATTCCTGGACGGTGTTGTATTTTTTGTCCCTGCCCCAGAGAACAAACCTCGAAGGTGCAAGCTTCAGGGCTCTCCTTACAAGGTATTCGGGGATCTTTACAACATTGGTTTTTTCGTCGACTTCACAGCCATTTTCCTTGAAGATCTGTCTTGCCTCGGGGTCAGAAACCTGAATGCCCGGGTTCATCAGAACTTCCATTGTGGCATAGTGAATAGCTTTGAGTTCATCAGTAGTAAAAAGGTTTAATTCTACGCCATTAAGTGCGTTGAATCCTGCAACTGCATTATTTTGTGCCATTCTCTATCTCCTTTTTCCTGAATATTTTTCGGTTTGTTTACCTCTCGTTTTGCTGAGTTCTCCTTACTCAGGGCAAATCCTTTTTATCTTCAGTTCAGGATGCAGAGACTATGAAGAACAGGGTACTTCTTACCTGAAACGAAGGATTTTTCATGTAAACGGACACAAAACCAATCACAAAATAAACTTCAGATTTTTAATTCCTGTTCTGGTAAAACAGGCAAAATCTGAAAAAATAAAGTTCAGTGCTTTCCCCCACTTCCTTAAAGCCTGTACTTCTACAGTTTTTTGCTTTAGAAGCACTCCGCTTTTATGCCTCTGCTGCCTCTTTTTATTGAACTCTTATTTATGTACCAATCATTTCTAATTCCCGGAAAGATTTTGCCTTTTTTCAGTAATCTCATCTTTTTTCCGGGCATGCCCCCCAGAGAGTACTTTTTTATAGCGTTTTTTATACTATACTGCTTATTTTATTTTGAATATTTTTCTATATATATTTTCCTGATAATTCCTTTTTTCCCGAATTTTTCTGCTTCTCCTGTTACTTTTTCTGGTCTTTCCGGGTCTTTTTGATACGGGTTATCTTCCTGTTTATCTTGTCTGTTTCCTGAATAGTTCACAGGAGTTGATCTTTATATCGAGAAGTTTCTCGAT
>NZ_DAOOUJ010000114.1:0-4363 GCF_035390745.1 Methanosarcina sp.
GTCAGGCAGTTTCGGAACTGATGGGTGTGGTGCTCATGATATCCATTGTCGTGCTTGCCTTTTCTTCAATTGCTGTTACAGTATTTTCAGATGGAGGGACGATGGATCCCACGCATACCCCACATACCAACCTTCGGGAAAACATTAACACGTCAGGAGATACCGTGGAGATCTTCCATAACGGGGGAGAGGCAATTGATCTTAAAGACATCAAGATAATACTCGACGTTGATGGGCAGCAGGCAGAATTCAATATGTCTGATTCTACTGTCAAAGTCTTTGATCCCGAAGGTCACCAACTGCCCTCTGACGGCGTTTTTGCGCTCGGGGATTACATCGTAATAGACCCCAGCAGTAAAATAAATATTGAACACGGAGATGTCGTTAATTTCTACTTTGTGCACACGGAATCCAGCCAAGTGATTCAGAAAACAAAACTCTGGACTGATGGCAAGGAGTTCCCTGATTGGATAACTCCTCATACATTTCCTGGTGGGACAGCATATGATAATTACACGAAAAAACCGCTGGAAACGGAGTTTGTCGATAAAATCAAAGATGGAAAATCCACAAGCACCCATATACCAAAAAATGAAATGACATACGAAAATTTTACTTTTGCCATAAATACAGAGGAGCTGGAAATTCCAGAAGGCACATTATTTACTAATATTACCCTGAAAATTGTCTGCACACGACATGATAACAGTCCGATAATACTGACACCGGCAATCAATAATGGATCCTCCCAGTGGACCCGATTGTATCCCTCAATCGAATTTAGTGGTTCAATGGATTTTGTGACTCAAAATTATACTATAACTGAATATGTGAAAAACACCACAGAACTAGAAAATCTCGAAGTCAGGATATTAGCTGATGGGCACGCGGCCAATAATGCTGATAAAACTTTCTATGTTGATTTTGTAGGCATCCATCTGGAGTTTTAACTTGTGAAGAGGGGCACGAAATCAGGGGTTTGAAGATATGACAGCAAACTTTTCAGAAAATTCACGAGAAAGCAAGTTCTTTTCTCTCCGTTCAGAAGCTGCATCATCAACGGTTGTAGGGGCAGTTTTGTTGCTTGCGATCATTGTTAGCGTATTTTCGGTGGTAAGAATTGGTTATATCCCGGAATGGAAAAATGATGCGGAATATTCACACATGAATGATGTTTGGGAGGATATGTCGGACCTCAAATCAAAAATCGACTTGATGACCATAGCCCTAGCATCAGAACCAAATTCTCAGAACACCGTTACTATGAATGTACCTTTCCATATGGGAGGGGGAGATGTCCCTCTTATTGGCACCATAAAGTCCAGTGGAACCCTTTCGGTAAACAAGGATGAGTGTGAAATAAAAATAACTACAAATTCTGATGGGAATTGGAACAATACAACCACTTGTGGTGCTGTAAGCTACGCTTCGCAGAACAGGTATTATGTAGACCAGGAATTTACATACGAAGGAGGAGCTTTAATCCTTTCTCAGGGGGAAAGATCCTCTATGATGCTTTACCCTTCGATTCGATTCTCCAGAGCACCGGCAAATGGATTCAATGCTTCGATTCACATTGTGGAGATCGAAAAATATAGGTTTGCACCCTCCGACACCATATCCTCGAATACAGGATGCTCTCTGCGCATCACCGGCAAAGAGTTTACTCCCCTCTATGACAGCGAGAAGGACAGTTCGGGCAACATAAGTTCCTTCACTTTAACGGTTAATACTGACCATCCTGAAGCCTGGTATCTTTACCTTAAAGAAACAATGGAAGATTCAAAGATAAAAAATTCTGATTATGACCTCCCACAACCAACAAATAATACTGTAAGTTTAACCTTCCCCTCTGAATCAAGTGGTAAGGACCTTAGCAGGCTCTATGTGAGTAAGACAATTGTAAAAGTAGAACCGGGAATAGGAATCTAAGCTGACATTGAACAAGGAAGCAAGGGGAAAGAAAGAAATGTCTCGGAAAAGCCTATTAAAAGCCGAATCCGCCGCAGCAGTCGCAATTGCAGCTGTGCTGCTTCTGGGGCTCGCATTCACTGTAATCTCCATAGTCAAACTGAACTATGCTCCAGAATGGAAAATTGATGCTGAAAGAGACTTTAGTTATGATGCATGGAGCAATATGGAGGATGTGAAGACCAGGGCAGATTTATTCACCCAATTCATGAGTGCGGATATCAATTATCCATATGGGCTTTCCGCAACTGTTCCTTTCAGCATGGGAGGAGGAGATGTCCCGGTATTTGAGCCCTCCAAATCAAACAGTAAGCTTGCAGTAAACACAGAAGAATGTACAATGAACATTACTTTCGGCAATCATACCCTTGACCCGGTTGACTGCGGGGGAGTCACCTATTATTCAGAAAACAGGCAGTACCCTGATCAGATTTTCAGGTATGAAAACGGAGCCCTCATCCTTGCCCAGGGGGATAATTCCCAGATGAAGCGTGACCCTTTATTCAATATACAGAAAAACATGAGCAATTATAATTATACAGTCACCATTAATGCCATCAGCCTTACAGGAGATACAGAATCCATATCCTCCAGCACCCTTACTGCCCTGCGTCTTACCGGATGCTCAGTAGATCCTGTTCTCAACAGTGATGACTACAACCAGAGTATAGATTCACTTAATCTGAGTATTTCCACCCGCTATACAGATGCCTGGACAACTTACCTTAACAATACGGCAAAAGATGCCGGACTTAAGTACGGCACCAATTATACCATCAACTCCACAGATGACTGTGTGTGCCTTTCTTTCCTCCCCTCAGGCAATAACTACAGTATCTACGTCAATAAAACCGTACTCTGTGCAGAACTTGGAAGAACAGGGGGAGGAGGAAACCTGCCTGGTGGAAGCTTGTCTGGTGGAAGCGGAAACGTGATGAAAAAAGGTATCTGGTATTACTTCGATACCGTTTCGGACTCCAACTATAAACAATACATGAACTATCTGAAAGACTATAACTCAGGAGTTAATCTTTCAATCAATAGTACCGGAAAAGAGCTAAATGGTTACACAGCCAGCAGCAACGTATTCCCGTTTAGTCTCAACAATAATCCTTCGGAATTGACTTTTAAATTCAGTAATTTCACAACATTCGAGTCAAAACCCAGCTCAGTTACATTAGTAATGATTTACCATCCCACAGTAGACACTCCCAAATATCTGAATATGAGTATCGCAGGCAAATCTGTTCCAATATTGACCGGAGATAGTAAAAAATATTGGTATTTGTACAACCAGACTGTGGACGTTACAGGGATATCGATGGATTATCCTTCAAACCTCACATTATACATGAAAATTGAAGAACATAACAATAAATATATAAATGTAGATTATCTCGCAGTACGTCTGAACTGATGGAAAAGAAAAAGGCATATGGACGCTATACCCGCTTATACCGAAAGGATAAGATGGAAAACAGATCCATATGCCTGAAAAATACACTACCCCTTACCCTGCCAGAAGAATCCATTCTGACGGTAGGGCTGAAGATACCGAAGTTCTGCTTGCAAAAGAATGCCCTGTTAAACTTTTTCTCGACGGCAAACCGTTTACAACTCTTTTTGCCTCCCCGCTTGAACAGAAAGAACTTGCAGTAGGCCACCTGATTACAGAAGGAATTATCAGTTTCAGGGAGATTGCCGGGGTTGAGGTAGAAGGCAGTGAGGTTCATGTCCTGACTCAAAAGAAAAAAAGCCCAATTCCGACTGAATTCCCCCAGAAGACCGTGGAAGCCGAAAAACAACCTTTTGTAAATTCAGACGCTGTTTTTGACCCTGAAGCTCTTTTTGCAGGCACAGGTTACCTCGAATCCGATACATACAAACTTACCAGGGGAACACATCTTGCCGCCCTTATAGACAAAAAAGGAAAGCTTGCAGTCCAGATCGTTGACGTAGGCAGGCACAATGCCGTAGACAAAGTTGTGGGAGCTGCTTTTCTCAGGGGGCTTGACCTCTCGCAAATGTACATGCTTTCCACAGGCAGGCAGCCCGCTTACATGGTCACTAAAGCAGCCCGTGCAGGAATTCCCCTTGTCGCCACCAAAGCCATGCCCTTTGACTCCGGAGTAGAAGCCGCAAAAAAAGCAAATATGTGTCTCGTCGGACAATTGAGACAGGAGTCAATGCTAGTATTTGCGAATGAGTGGCGGGTCAAAACGAAAACATAAAAAGTAAGAAGAGTTAAACGTGAAGAAAAATTGCAGCCAAACTTATCCATAAGTTAGTCTGCTTGAGCGAGCGAAGCGAGTATTTCAAATGAGTATTCTAAACCATAAATACTCCCATTTGACCACTTGTTTATCTATTCTTGTCACCAAACCTTTATTGG
>NZ_DAOOUJ010000115.1:0-4337 GCF_035390745.1 Methanosarcina sp.
TTGCGCCACCCGAGTTCCGCCTCGGGAGGGCGGTGTCCTTTTCGGTCGCTTCGCTTCCTCAAGAGGACTATTTTTGGGTCGAGATGATAGCGATCTAACGTAAGTGCAATTGCTAATGGACCTAAAACCGTTGCTTTATACTCTGAGAAAACGGCTGAGATCAAAACATGGAAAATAGGTCTCTGGATCAAAGACCGTATTTAATTAAAATTTTATTGTTTTGTATAACTCGCAGAGAAAATTTTAAGACCAGAAAATAATAAAGTGTCTCACATTTCCCTTCCATTGATATAGGTCTTATTTTTTTTCATATGTCTTTTTTCGGGCTTTCAGGCTTTTTTCCCTCTTCTCTCTTCTTTAAGTCTGATATTTATCAATAACTGGCATAACATATTCTGCAAAATTCGACGCCATACTTTTTTACAATATAAATCTTTTCCTATTTCTGGCAGGAAAACTTCTTTTAAAAAAAGCTAAAAATAAGCTTTGTCCCTTCTATTATAATTCCCTCTTGAAATATAATATGAAAAATATCTATTTCTGGATAAGATTTATAAGGTTTGATTATTTCTTTTGAATGAGCCATGCTTTGAGCATGTATTCGATGTAATGTCTGTTTGAGGAATTGTTTTATTGATTCTTTTATATACATTTCCTTTAATACAGTTAATTATATATAGATTCTTAAATACTGTTATGTGAATTCTAGTTAGAGGTTGTAATTGGCACCCATTGTAATGGTTGTTAATTATAATTTAATCTCTATATTTTTATATGAGATAAAAAGGACCCATCTAGCCATAAGTAGTAGATTAAGGAGTAATTTAAGGAGTAATCAAAGATGAAGTTCGGAATTGAATTTGTACCGGCCGATCCTGCCTTAAAGATCGCATATTACGCAAAGCTCTCAGAACAGCAGGGATTCGACTACGTCTGGATCACTGACCACTACAACAACCGTGACGTATATTCCACTCTTACCGTTCTCGCTCTGAACACCAACAGCATCAAGCTCGGCTCCGGTGTTACAAACTCCTATACCAGAAACCCTGCAATCACAGCATCCAGTATTGCTTCCATTGCCGAAATTTCAGGCGGCAGGGCAGTCCTTGGTCTCGGACCCGGGGACAAAGCAACTTTCGATGCCATGGGTATTGCATGGGAAAAGCCTCTTGCAACCACCAAAGAAGCAATCCAGGCAATCAGAGATTTCACCTCAGGCAAGAAAGTTTCCATGGACGGCGAAATGATTAAGTTCGGAGGCGCCAAGCTTGCTTTTAACGCTGGAAAAGTCCCTATCTACATGGGTGCTCAGGGTCCCAAGATGCTCGAACTTGCCGGTGAAATTGCAGACGGTGTCCTCATCAACGCTTCTCACCCCAAAGACTTTGAAGTCGCTGTGGAACAGATCCGCAAGGGTGCTGAAAAAGCTGGCCGCGATCCAAGCGAAGTCGATATTGCCGCATACGCCTGTTTCTCCATTGACAAAGACCCTGTAAAAGCAGTTAATGCTGCAAAAGTAGTGGTCGCTTTTATAGTTGCAGGATCTCCTGACATTGTCCTCTCACGCCACGGTATTCCTGTCGAAGCCAAGAAGCAGATCGGCGATGCCATTGCCAAAGGAGACTTCGGATCTCTCATGGGCGGACTCGTTACACCTCAGATGATCGAAGCCTTTGCAATCTGCGGAACTCCAGAGGACTGCATGAAGAGGATCAAAGACCTTGAGGCAATCGGAGTAACCCAGATTGTCGCCGGATCCCCAATCGGTCCTGACAAAGAAAAGGCAATAAAGCTTATAGGCAAAGAGATCATTGCAAAGATGTAATTTTATTACATCCTGCAATAATTTTTTTAATTATCCCAGTTATACTTTTAAAAACATCTTGCCAGTAAGGCGAGCTTATCGATGCATTGGAGGTAACTGATTGCCACCAAAGATTGCAGAAGTCATTCAACATGACGTATGCGCAGCCTGTGGGGCATGCGAGGCTGTGTGTCCCATTGGGGCTGTTTCCGTAAAGAAGGCGGCAGAAATTCGAGATCCGAACGATCTGAGCCTTTATGTAAAAGGGGCTGCGTACCAGGTTTGTGAAGGTTGCTTAACCTGCAGCAGGATCTGTCCTGTAGTGGACGGATTTATAGAAAACGAGCTTTCCAACGTTCGTAAGTTCTTCGGTGCTAAATCTAAAGATAGTGCCGGCAGCCAGGATGGAGGTGTAACGAGTGGAATTCTCAAAGCTCTCTTCAATAAAGGTGAAATTGACTGCGCTGTGGGAATTACCCGGAACGAGAAATGGGAGCCTGAAGTTGTTCTGCTTACCAGTGCAGAAGATGTTGAAAGGACAAGAGGGACAAAATATACCTCAGACCCCGTAATAGCAGCTCTCAGGGAAGCTTTCGAAAAGTACGACAGAATTGCAGTTGTTGGTGTGCCGTGCCAGGCCCATGCTGCACGTTTGATCCGGGAAAATGTAAACGAAAAGATCGTGCTCATAATAGGTCTGCTCTGTATGGAAAGTTTCCATCATGATATCATGCTCGACAAAATTATCCCTGAGATCATGAAGGTCAACATCCTGGACATCGTGAAGATGGAATTCACAAAAGGTAAATTCTGGGTCTACACAAAGGACGGAGAAGTTCATTCCGTGCCGATCAAGGATGTTGCAAAGTATGCAAGAAACCCCTGCCATCACTGCTGCGACTATACCTCTGTCTTTGCCGATATTTCTGTAGGTTCGGTTGGAACACCTGACGGATGGAACTCTGTTTTCATAAGGACCGAAACCGGAGAAAAATATTTCGATATGGTCCGTGATGAGATGGAGATTATGGAAGACCCCAAGCCGGGTCTCGAACTTGTCGGAAAACTTATCGAGATGAAGCGCAAGGGCAATGCGGAACATTTCCTGGAAGTCTGCAGGGAATTCAGCTTTGAGACAGGAATCCGCAATGAAACGGTCTGAAATTCAATTAAAATTAAAAACTTAATTCAAAAGAGGAATCCGGTACATTCGAGGTTGATCCGATGACACGAGCTTTTTACATAGGACGTTTTCAGCCGTATCACTTCGGACACCATGCCGTAATCACGCGGATTGCAGAAGAAGTGGACGAACTGGTAATTGGTATAGGAAGTGCCCAGAAAAGCCATGAAACCACTGACCCGTTTACTGCAGGGGAAAGGGTTCTTATGGTCTATAATGCACTTGAACACCTTCCTATCCGTCACTACGTCGTCCCAATCGAAGATATCAGGTATAACTCTATCTGGGTTCACCACGTCGTATCCAGAACTCCTCACTTTGACGTGGTGTACTCAAACAATCCTCTGGTTATACAGCTTTTCCAGGAAGCCGGATTCTGTGTTAAGGAATCTCCCCTTTATCTCAGAGAAAGGTATTCCGGTACCGAGATCAGAAGGCGGATGATTGAAGGAGAAAAGTGGGAGCACCTTGTCCCGAAACCGGTGGCAGAAGTGATTAATAGCTTCGACGGCGTTGCCCGCCTGAGGACTGTTTCTACCAGTGACAGCAATTTCTCTTTATAATCTTTTTTAAGCAATACTTTCTTTTCAGCCTGTTTTATCAGTTTTTCTCACACTTCAATTCTTTTTCAGGGCACGGAATCAATCCAGTCAAGGGAACCAGGGGCATATTCCTGCAGTTCGTCTTCTTTTCCAGCAAGAAGATTATCTATGATTTTTTCCACATCCGCGGCAGTCTCTTCTGCAGTCCTGCCCGTAGTGTTTACTTCAAATACTTTTTTGCACCATTCAAAAGCTTCCGCCAGGATCAGATCGATTGATTCGGCTTCTGCGTTTTCGTTTATTTTTTCTTCAGAATATCCGCGCTTTTCAAGCCTTTTTTTCAGTTCGGGAGGATAAGCCCTGAGCACTATTACGATGTCTGTTATGTAGTGAGCAAGATGACTTTCAAGAATTACTATTCCGTTTATTGACCCTTTTTCCATTTCATCAATAATCTCACCAAGGCGGCTTTGGATAAGCTCCATATCTGCTACTACCGCATCTCTTTTTTCATCAACCTCTGTGTAGAGGTGTTCTTCTTTTATGAGATCATTGAGGTAGATTACTTTCCATCCCCTGCGTTTTTCGAGAAGTTTGCTTACCGAGGTTTTTCCCGTCCCCGGAGTGCCTGTGAGTCCTATGAGCATGGAGAAGGAGATAGGGTTTATCGCAGTTATACTTAATGCCGGTTGTCTGTCTTGATGTTGTGATAAAAAATAGAAATTTTGTTTATTCCTGCCTGACAGTTAGACCGAAATTTCCACAACCCGCTGGAAATGGGTCACAACAATGTATTTCTCCACTC
>NZ_DAOOUJ010000116.1:0-4259 GCF_035390745.1 Methanosarcina sp.
CTCAGCCCGCAGCTCAGGAATATGGAGGATCCTTAATTTTAGAGGATCCTTAATTCCCTAATTTGATTCTTAATTCCTTGACTTTAGAAATTAAAGGGCTTGCCTGCGGATTCGAAATCTCTGCCCCTGTAGATCAATTCATAGAGCACGTTTTCGATCCCGTTGATAGGAGCCCTTATCTGGCGCATGGAGTCCCTGTCCCTGATTGTGACAGTCCCGTCCTGAAGGGTGTCATAGTCCACGGTAACCGAGTAGGGAGTTCCTATTTCGTCGTTTCTCCTGTAGCGTCGCCCGATGGTTCCGGAGTCGTCGTAATTGACAAGCAGGGTCTTCTCCCTGAGTTTTGCAACAATCTCTTTTGCCGGGTCTGCAAGCTCTTTTCTTGTAAGAAGCGGAAGAACGGCTACCTGCACAGGAGCGACTGAGCTTGAGAAGTGCATAACAAGGCGGGCTTCCTCTTCGCTTTCTGCTTCACTTTCACCCTTTGCTTCTCCAGACTCTTTTTCTGCCTTTTCAGCACCTTCTGCTTCTCCTGTCCCTTTAAGCCCGGATTCGGCTGCCTTCTGGGCAACGTTTTCTTCATCAAAGGCGTGCTCCATTACACCGTAGAATATCCTGTCTATACCGTAGGAAGGCTCAATCACGTGAGGAATAACGTTTTCTCCGCTGACCTTTACGGTTTCTTCAGCAAAGTCCACAACGTCCGGGCTGACTGTCAGTTCTTCCCCATCCACGGTGACCTTTATCTGATCTTTTGAGAGCTCTTCTTCCGAAAGCTGTTTTAAGGCATCTGCAACGGCTTTTGCTTTGCCCTTGAAGAGGGGGCCGAGTTTGCCCATGTTCGGCTTTACGACAAAGCGGGTAACCATTTTAGGCTCATCATATTCCACATAAACGTAAAGGTCGGTTTTGCTAACCCTTGCATGGGCTTTGAGGTCGTAGTCTGTCCTGTCAGCAATGCCCACGATCTCTACCCATCCGAAGCGGTCTGTTTCGATCTCGGCGTCCCAGCAGTCGATTGCATAGTGAGCCATCTCGTCTTTCAGGTGCTGCCTGAACCTGAGTTTTGCGGGGTTGATCCCTACTTTTGTCAGGAACTCGTTTGTGAGCGCGATGTTGTAACCAAGGACCTCATGGGCAATGACACCCTTTTCTACAGCCTCCCTTACGGTCAGCCTGATTGGTTCGCCCGTCTGCTGGGCTGCCTGCGAATAAAGAGTAAGCTCTTTGTCTGCGAAGCGCTCGAAGTTGGAGTGTTTCTTGTTCCTGGGGTCAACGAAGAGCTCACACTCAGCCTGGGTGAATTCCCTGAGCCTTATTACGCCCTGCCTTGGAGCAATTTCGTTCCTGTAAGATTTGCCGATCTGCACCGCCCCGAAAGGAAGCTTATCCCTGTAGAAGCGGGACAGCCTCTGGAAGTCAACAAACATCCCCTGTGCAGTTTCCGGCCTGAGGTAGCCCTGCCTCCCAGTCCCGGGCCCGATTGTGGTCTTGAACATCAGGTTAAATTCGTAAGCGTCGTTGAGCTCTCCACCGCATTCGGGACAGGTGATGCCCTTTTCTTTTATGACCTCTGTGAGCTGTTCTGCGCTCAGGGTCCCTGCCGCTTCCATGACGTTTTCCACCAGGTGGTCTGCCCGGAAAGCCTCTCCGCACTTTTTGCATTCGCACAGGGGGTCAGAAAAGCCTCCAACGTGCCCGGATGCGACAAAAACGTCCTCGATGCCTATTGTCGGGCACTCGATTTCCATATGCCCTTCCTGAATGACGTAAAACTCTCTCCAGATCTGCTCGATGCGTCTCTTCAGCGTGCTCCCGAGAGGTCCGTAATCGTAAAAGCCACGGCTTCCGCCATACAGCTCAAATGAATTCCATAAAAAGCCGCGGCGTTTTGCCAGCTCGAATACTTTTTCGTATTTATCCATTTTATAAGTCCTCGTGATATTGATTGGGGGATACAGGGTAATCGTGAATTTTTGATTCGCCAGAAATAATAGATGGATAAAGGGAATCATTATATTAAATTTGCACTGCTCTGAGATGGGCTGAGAACGTGAAGGCTATAGTTGATGGTGAGGTTCATCTTCATCTCAAGTTTTTCGTGATGCTGCTTTGCTCAGATTCCGGCGCAGCGTCGAAATTTTCTGGAAACTTCTTGTGGAAACTTCTTGTTGCAGGGTTAAGACGATAACGAAGATTCAGTTGCTTTTTTCCATTTTGCTTTCCATAATAGTGCAATTCCTAAAATCGTAAGAATTAGCATTTGCCAGTTTTGTGAAAGCGGACCCAAACCAACCGACCCTTCAATCGAGTCACGAACCTCATCAAATGCGGAGTGATACACGGTAGCTACTGCTAAACTTTGCGTGCTTGACCATATGTAGGCAAACACAACTGCATGCATAATTGTCGGTATCAAACTGATAAGCATAACAAGCGATACTGAAACAAGAGGATTGCCCGTCATTTGCATTCCCATCACAATTACAACTGGCAGGTGCCAGAACCATGTGATAAAGCCGTGAAGAAGCAGTGCGTGGCGGGTACTGTACCGCGCAAATAAATGAGGCAATAAATATCCACGCCAACCGAACTCCTCCCCAAAAGCCGGAATAAGCGTGATTGTAAAGCTAAATAAAAACTCTGCCAGAATGGTTGTGGCGTTTACTTCCTGAGGGGCTTCATAAATTCCCATCAGCTGTTCAACAACTCTCGGGAAAGCCCATAAAAATAGTGCAAGTCCAAAAGCATATGCATAATGCCTGGGTTTGCCCCATTGCCAGCCGGCATTTTCAAACCCGTCCCTGAACACAAATTTGCCGGCAATATAAGTGCCGACACCGACCATGAGCATTGATAGCAAAAGGAGGGGTTTAAAGGCTTCCCCCAGAAACGAATAGGCAATCTGAAAAGGCCATGAAAGCGCAACAATAATTAGAAAATAAACTTTCAGTGAAAAGGGGCGCTTAAAGACTTCTTTTTTCATGAAAATAATAATTAAAATTGTGATAAATACTTTTTGAAAGAGCTATCTCTGTGCTGGGTGATATTGCCAGGAAGGGTATGTATTTTCGAATCTTTGCGCTCGGGTCACGCTGAGGAGCGGGGAAAATAAGCGTAATCAAATCAAAAATAACTCGGGCTAGTTCCCGTTTCCTCTTTTATCTTTAAATGAAAAACGGTCATAGAAGTCATTTGTCTGCAACATAGACGTAAAATCAGCACAGCGTTTCCATAAATTTTAAATTATCCTGCAACTTATGGGAAAGCTGATGGTCCCAAAAATCCTTGTTACAAATGATGATGGCGTTTATTCGACAGGCCTGAAAGCCGCTTTTGACAGCGTTTCGGACCTTGGAGAAGTTACAATTTCGGCTCCTGCTGTCCAGCAGAGCGGGGTAGGTCGCTCTATTTCTATCTTTGAGCCCCTCCGGATTACAAAGACCTATGTAGGGGGGATACCTGCTTATGCTGTGGGCGGGACTCCTACTGATTCTGTGATTCTTGGCATTTTCACGATTCTAAAAGGGATGCCTGACCTGGTGCTATCCGGCTTTAACATCGGAGAAAACATAAGCACGGATACGATCACTACCTCAGGGACTATCGGAGGAGCCCTTGAAGCTGCAAGCTATGGAGTTCCGGCAATTGCTGCTTCCATGCAGGTTCTTGATGAAGGGCAGAAATTCGATGACCCCAGGGATTATCACAGGGAAAGATTTGAAGCCGGGATAAAAGTAGTTAACAGAATCGCCCGAAAAGTGCTGAAGCATGGTATGCCGGAAAATGTGGACCTCCTTAATATCAACATTCCTTACCATGCCGAAGAGGATACTCCGGTAGAGATTACTCGCCTTGCCCGGAAAGTCTTTAAAACAGACGTTGAAGAGCGGCATGACCCCAGGGGCAGGCCCTATTACTGGATTGCAGGAGACCTTATCCGCGAAGAAGAAGAAGGGACTGATGTGCATGCCGTCATGCAAAAAGGGCATGTCTCAATAACCCCGATCTCTCTTGATTCGACGGCAAGGATCGATTTTTCAGAGATAGAAAAGTACCTTTGATATCAGTAAAGTTGCTCTATATATTGGACAAGAGAGGACGGATAAAAGAGGACAGATAAAAGAAAAAAATCGTACTGGTAAGTACTGTTTATTCTTTTTGTTTCAAAAAATCTTTTCAAATTTCTTTTTTCTTATTCTACTTCATCCTTTTCTATATGAATTGAAATTTCTTTCCAGCCGCTGTCGATTGTATGA
>NZ_DAOOUJ010000117.1:0-4259 GCF_035390745.1 Methanosarcina sp.
GAGAACTCAAAAAGATTATGAAAATTATGCGCTTAAAATATGGGAAGTAAGGATTGAGTGCTTTACTGGAAAAAAGCCTTTGCGGAATAGTATTAATCGAAGCCTCGGGCCACAAAATAGTTGACGTAAACCCCATTGCAATTAATATGATCGGGAGATCAAAAGAAGAGATTGTCGGAAATATATGCCACCAATTTATCTGTCCTGCTGAGGTCGGAAAATGTCCTATCAGCGATCTTGGACTGAGTGTGGATAAGTCCGAAAAAAAGATTATCAATGCTCAAAAGGAAGTAATCCCTATCCTTAAGAGTGTGGCTCCGGTAACCATAGAGGACAAAGATTATTTTGTCGAATGTTTCATTGACCTGTCCGAGCGTAAGAGATCCGAAGAGACCCTCCTCCGGGCAAAACAGGAAGCTGAGGCTGCCAGCCGCACAAAGAGTGAGTTCCTTACCAATATGAGCCACGAGCTTAGGACGCCTCTTAACTCCATTATTGGTTTTTCGGACCTCCTGCTCGATAAAGTTTTTGGGGATCTCAACGGAAAGCAGCTGAAATATGTTAATAATATCTCTGTCAGCGGAAAACACCTTCTTGAACTAATAAACGATATCCTTGATCTCTCAAAAGTAGAAGCCGGAAAAATGGAGCTTCACTACAGCGAGTTTTCTATTGACCAGCTTTTCGATGAGGTGAAATCCACAATCGCTCCCCTTGCTCAGGTTAAAAACCTTGGTATGGAATTTAAGATAGATCCGGATTGTGGAGATATTCAGGCAGACAGAAGCCGCCTTATCCAGATCCTTTGTAACCTTGTAAGCAATGCTGTCAAGTTTACCCCGGAAGGAGGCAAAGTCTCTGTCTGCTGTAAAAAAAGTGAAAACAGAGCTGTATTTTCTGTCACGGATACGGGAATAGGAATTTCTCCTGAAGACCAGAAATACCTTTTTGAGCCTTTCAAACAGATTGATTCGGGCACGAACCGGCAGTACGGAGGCACTGGTCTTGGGCTTGCTCTGGTAAAACAGTTTGTTGAAATGCATAATGGCAGGGTATGGTTTACAAGTGTTCAGGGAAAAGGTTCGTCCTTCATATTTGAGCTTCCCGTAAATGGTCTGGATAATGCGGAAAAACCGGATAATTTATTTAAAGATAGTACTGCCAGAGTTGGGGTACCTGCTAACTTCTCTGGATGAATAATTTCAGATTTTAATGCAGTATAGTTTCAGGATGGTTTTCCCCAGCCCCTGGCGTTGATAGTTCATCATTTATCTCTGCAGGCGGGAAGATCCACTTTCCCGGAAGCTGCAGGCTGACAGGTGAAGTATTTCACAGATTGGAACCTATTTAAGGTTGAACGTTCTTTTCTAAATCTAAAGACTCAGAGTTTTTCCTGCTGAGGTTTTAAGGCAGAATCAGCTACAACAGCATCAAAAATGAGCTTTTGAAAAATGACGTTCAATAACATCTTCAACACTTTTCACCCTGAAATTCAGGAAGCTTTGAACACTCTGGGGTTTACGAAACCCACAGAGCCGCAGGAAAGGGCATTTCCTCATATAATGGACGGCAAGCATACTCTTCTGATAGCTCCCACAGGGTCTGGAAAGACCGAATCTGCTGTCCTGCCGGTCTTTAATGCTATCCTGAAAAAAAAGCCGGAGAAGAGGAGCGGGATTTCTGCCCTTTATATCACACCCCTGCGGGCGCTTAACAGGGATATGCTTTCCCGCATTGAGATTCTCGGGCAGATGCTTGACATTAAAGTCCAGGTCAGGCACGGAGATACCCCTCAAAGCGAAAGGCAGCGCCAGTCCAGAAACCCGCCTGACGTGCTGATCACCACACCTGAAACCCTGCAGGCAATGTTTACGGGCTCACGCCTGCGGCAGAACCTTGAAACCGTAACGCATGTCGTTATTGATGAAATCCATGAGCTTGCAGGCTCAAAACGAGGAGCACAGCTGTCTGTAGGGCTTGAGAGGCTTGTGGAAATCTCAGGAGAGTTCCAGAGGATAGGGCTTTCAGCAACAGTCGGAAACCCCTGGGAGATTGCAAAGTTTCTGGCAGGAGCAAACCGGGACTTTACTGTTATCGAAGTTGCCCTTCTGAAATTGCTGGAATTCGATGTGGTCAGCCCTCACCTTTCCGCATCAGGTACGGCAGAAGAAACAGACCGGGAAAAAGAGGTCATGGAAATTGCAAGGACGGTAGGCTGTGAACCGGAATTTGCCTCGCATCTGCTCTGCATAAGGAAAATAGTTGAAGAGAGCCAGTCCACTCTTATTTTTGTGAACACGCGGCAGAGTGCAGAAGCTCTTGCAGCAGGTTTCCGAAAGCTCGGAGCCTCTATTGGAGTCCACCATGGCTCACTCTCCTTCGAAGCCCGCGTTGAAGCCGAAGAGGAATTCAAGTCTGGAGCCCTCAGGGGCCTTATATGCACATCTTCAATGGAACTCGGAATAGATATCGGAAACGTTGACCGGGTGGTTCAGTACGGCTCTCCCCGCCAGGTTTCAAGGCTGCTCCAGAGAGTGGGAAGAGCAGGCCACAGGCTGCATGAAATCTCACACGGCACAATAATTTCCATGGAAGCTGACGATACCGCAGAGAGCATGGCAATTACAAAAGCTGCACTTGAAGGCAGGGTTGAAGCAATTTCCCCTCACATAAATTCCCTTGATGTTGTGGCAAACCAGATTGCAGGCATGGTTATGGACTTCGGGGAGATCGGGATAGACAGGATTTTCAGGGTTCTGAGACGCACTTACACATTCAAGGATTTGCGGATTGAAGAGTTACAGAGGGTGGTTGACCAGATAGGTGACTACAAACTGGTCTGGCATGACAAAGATTCAAATCTGCTTAAAAGGCGCAAGAAGAGCCGGGAATATTATTACGACAACCTCTCCATGATCCCGGACGAAAAGAAATACGAAATTTACGATATCGTGAGCGGAAAATCTATCGGGGTGCTGGACGAGGCTTTTGTGGTAAATTTTGCCGAACCCGGAGCCGTTTTTATTACAAAAGGTGATATGTGGCGCGTCATTGAGATGCCTGACCGCGAACGGGAGCCGAACAGGGACAGAATTAAGGTCGAGCCGGTTGAAGGCATGGGAGAAGTTCCTAGCTGGACGGGAGAAGAAATCCCTGTTCCTTTCGAAGTAGCCCAGGACGTTGGAAAACTAAGGGCTGAAACCGCAGCCCTCATTCTCGAAGGGCTTGATGATGAGGCTGTTGCGGAAATGCTTCAGAGGAAATACCCTGTGGAAAAGGCAGCCGTGCTTGAAGTTATTCGTCTCCTGCGGGACCACGTTGAAGGAAATTTCCCGCTGCCGGACGCAGATACAATTGTAATCGAAGACGAAGGAGATGCTGTGACCATGAACGCATGTTTCGGTCACAACACAAATGGGACGCTGGCAAGAGTTCTGACTTCTCTCCTTTCAGCCCGCTTCGGGAGCAGTGTAGCTCAGGAAGTGGATCCGTACAGGATCAGGATGACTCTCCCGCGCAGGGTCGGTCCTGTGCAGATCAGGGATATGCTTCTTTCCCTGCGCCCGGAACATGTTGAGCCCATCATTGAAATGACCCTGAAGAACACGACACTCATGAAATGGAAAATGGTCCATGTAGCCCGAAAGTTCGGTGCACTTTCGCGGGACATCGACTACGACAGGATCAGCATGAAGAAGCTCCTTGAAATCTACGAAGGCTCTTCCATGTACGATGAGGTAGTCCGCGAGATTTTCCACGATATGCTTGACGTCCCGAGAGCAAAAGAAGTTCTGACAAAAATTGCAGCCGGCGAAATTTCCATCGAGGTATCGGGTCCGACGCCTATCGGTTCAGCCGGATTTGCCATGAAAAGAGACCTCATAGCTCCGGAGAAAGCCGACCGTTCTATTGTTCTTGCCCTTAAGGAACGCATTATGAACGACAAAATCATTCTTTTCTGCACGAACTGCAAGAAATGGACTTCCCACCGCCAGGTGAAAAGTGTGCCTGAAGAAATCGTCTGCCCTGTCTGCGAGTCGAGGATGGTTGCAGCCCTCAAGCCCTGGGAAGAAGAGGAAATCAACCTTGTCAAAAAGCAGGGCAAAAACCTCAAAGTTACTCCTGAAGAAAAGAAACGGATACAGAGAGTTTACAGGAATGCAAGCATAGTCCGTGCGCAGGGGAAAAAGGCGGTTATTGCGCTTGCCAGCAGGGGAATAGGACCTGAAACGGCGTCAAGGGTTATTGAGAAAATGAGG
>NZ_DAOOUJ010000118.1:0-4180 GCF_035390745.1 Methanosarcina sp.
GAAAAATATTATGTGTGAAAAAATAGTGCGGAAATTGGGTATAATCAATTTGAAGTATCTTAACAAACCAGTATAAACTGAGGGTGGATTTCTTGAATTAAAAAAACAGGTTTTTTCTGAGTTTTCTGCTCTTGAGTAAAATTTTTTGCAGCAAGGGGGGTTATTAGAATTAGAGATGTTCGTCCAGTTTTAGATTCTGAGAGTGGTCTGGAAGAAAATATCAAATTGAACCCTGAAGAAAATTCACAAAAGAACCCGGAAAAGGGTACTGAAATGAATCGCGAAAAAGATAACGACATGCATGTTTCACTTTATAATGAATCACTTGCAATGCACAGGAGGCTTGGAGGCGTACTCGAAGTTGCAAGCAAAGTTCACCTCCGCACAATCCACGATCTCAGCGTTGCTTATACGCCCGGAGTTGCCGAACCATGCCGGAAAATCAGCGAAAACCCGGACCTTGTTTACCTTTACACCCTTAAGAAAAATACGGTTGCTGTCGTAACTGACGGTTCAGCTGTACTCGGACTTGGAAACATAGGCCCTTATGCGGCTCTGCCCGTTATGGAAGGAAAAGCTATAATCTTCAAGGAATTTGCCGGCATAGATGCTTTTCCGATCTGCCTTCACACACAGGATACCGAAGAGGTCATAAAAGCAGTAAAAAACCTGGCTCCGGTTTTTGGGGGCATCAACCTTGAGGATATCAGTGCACCCCGATGTTTTGAAATCGAGGCAAGACTGCGGGAAGAGCTTGACATTCCTGTTATACATGATGACCAGCACGGGACAGCTATTGTAGTATTTGCCGGTCTCCTGAATGCCCTTAAAATTGTAAAAAAGGAATTGAGCGAACTAAAAATAGTAATCTCAGGACTCGGAGCTGCAGGGGTTGCAATTTTCAGGTTTCTGGTCCGGGCAGGAGCAGACCCTGCAAAAATCATTACCTGCGACAGCAAAGGAACCGTATATGAAGGGCGGGAAAATGGCATGAACCCTGTAAAAGAAGAGATTGCTAGGATTACAAACCCTGAGAAATTAAAAGGAGGGATCAAAGAAGCTTTTAAAGGTGCTGACCTCTTTATAGGTGTCTCAGTAGGAGGAATCGTAACCGGGGATATGGTCCGCTCTATGGCAAAAGATGCAATTGTAATAGCAATGGCAAACCCCATCCCTGAGATCATGCCAGACGCTGCAAAAAGGGCGGGTGCTAGAATTGTCGCTACAGGCAGGTCAGACTTACCAAACCAGCTAAACAACTGCCTGAGTTTTCCTGGCATCTTTAAAGGAGCCCTTGGAACCTGCGCAAGGAAAATAACTCCTGAAATGGAGATGGCAGCAGCTTTTGCCCTTGCAAATGTTGTGACTGAAGGTGAGCTCTCAGAAGATCATATAATTCCTGATCCTCTGGATAAACACGTAGTGCCCGCGGTCGCAAAAGCCGTTGCAGAAGCTTCCCATGAAAGCTGCGCTGCAAGAAAAAGCCTTGAAGAAAGTTTTTGAGAGATCAGGTTTCTGTAATAGGTATGACCTTCCGCAGAATATCATGTGTGTTTTGTAGACACAATGATTTGCATGTCTTAATTCCATCTACAGTACAGAGGTAATCAAGAATATAAAATCAATTATTTTACAACGGTTACCTGGGAAGTTTTTCATCCATTTCTTTCGTGTAACAGGTCTGGAAATGCAGGTTTTTGCTGACATGCCCTGTTCAGCGAGGGATAGATGCAGCATGAGGAAGGTGTAAATACGAACAAAGGATATAATAACTTGCTAAAAACGTGGGGAATTGCAGGATTCTAAAAGAAATTTTTATTGACAATTTTATAAAAAATTAAAGAGTTATTCTGATTCTTAAATCAAAAATTCCGGGGGAGCTGCCCATGAGTAACGAAGATGAAACCATTGAGAAAGAAAAGATAAGATCTGCATATGACGCCGTGATTATAGGGGCAGGTCCTGCGGGTATGTTTGCTGCTTACGAGCTTGCAGCCGGGAATTTAAAAGTTCTTGTTATTGACATGGGCAGGGACATTGATAAACGCCTCTGCCCTATGAAAACCCAGAGCTACTGCATGCACTGCACCCCGTGCGATATAATGTGCGGGGTTGGGGGCTGCGGAACATTTTCTGACGGGACCCTGAACCTCCGGCCGGATATAGGAGGAGACCTTGCAGCCCTTACCGGAGACCAGAAAGAAGCCTGGGACCTTGTGGACAGGGTCGATAAAGTTTTTCTGAAATTCGGAGCGCCTCAGGGTGCCCTTCTTACTGAAGGCCCGGAGATAGAGGAGTTAAAACGCAGGGCAGCCTCGGTAGGAGCCCGATTTATAGAGATCAAGCAGAGGCATATAGGTTCGGACAATGCACCTGCAGTTATAGGGCGCTTCAAACAGGACCTTGTTGATAAAGGCGTGGATTTTCTGATTGAAACAGAAGTCTATGACCTGCTGATAGAGGAAGGAGAGTGCAAAGGCGTTATACTCTCAGATGGAAGAGTTCTCCGCGCAAATTATGTGCTCCTGTCTCCAGGAAGAAGAGGATGCAACTGGGTATCGGAAATGATAGAAAAACATGATATAAAGGCCCGTTACGGGGGAATTGACATTGGAGTCAGGGTCGAAGTCCCTGCAATAATAATGGACCCTGTGACAAAAATCAACCGGGACCCAAAATTCCATATCCAGAGCCGCCGGTATGATGACTTCGTCAGGACGTTCTGCACCAACAGGCGCGGTTATGTTGTGAAAGAGGAGTATGAAGACTTTATTGCAACAAACGGCCACTCGATGGCAAATACGGAATCAGAAAATACAAATTTTGCATTCCTTGTCCATATTGAACTGACCGAACCCATGGAAAACACGACAAAATACGCTCGCTCAATCGCAAAACTCGCAACAACGATCGGCGGAGGAAAACCCGTCCTTCAGCGCATGGGCGACCTGAGGCGCGGACGCCGTTCTACAAAAGAGCGCATTGCCAAAAACCTGGTCATAAACACATTGAAAGACGTCACACCAGGCGATATCTCAATGGCTCTACCTCACAGAATAGTTATGGACATAATCGAAGGTCTTGAGACCTTAAACGAGATCATCCCGGGAGTTGCTTCGGATTCAACCCTGCTTTACGCCCCTGAAGTCAAGTTCTATGCCATGCACCTTGACGTAAACCGCCAGATGGAAACCAGCATTAAAAACCTCTTTGCAGCAGGAGACGGTGCAGGCCTCTCGAGAGATATAGTTAATGCCGCTGCTACCGGAATTATGGCTGCAGAAGGGATTTTAAAGAAAGCCAGAAAATAAGCAGGAAATATGAAAATAAGCAGGAAATAAGCCAGAAAATAAAAAAATAAGCCAGAAAAGGTATGAATAAGATTCAGTAAGAAGAAAAACAACCTTAGAAGGCTTTTGGGATTGAAAAAAAAATTCTTAACTTTGACTTATTTTTATTTTGTTTAAAAGAGTTGCGTTCCCATCTGAAATACCTGGAAGTTCCGAAAGGCATCTAAAAGATTTAACTTTCTAATTTTTTGTTTGGGAAGAGGTTTGAGGTATTTGACTTGTGGGTTGAGAGTTTTTCTTTAATGAATTCTTTATTGTGGGTAGATCTTTGGAGTAGGTGTTGTTTGCTAGTGGTGTTCATGATGAGAACGCAAGTTATACTATGCACTCGGAGTATATATTATTTTTAACGAATAATTTCGACGCATGCGTATAATCAGCAGCACATCAAAATAACTTTAGTTTAATAATTTAAGATTATATCTTCAATATAATAAAACCCCACATTTATAAAAAGATCATGAAAATATTGAAACCAGATGAAAATCGGATATTTCTGCAACAACTTTTAAAACCGTGCCATTAAAGAATTTAAGTGAGATAAGAGTTAAAGTAAGATTATAGTGAAAATTCTGCCATCTAACTGGATGAGACAGAAAATCAACTAGAAATAATTTGAGTTATTTATTTTGTTTTATTATTGTTTTAAAAGAGTTTGCGTTCCCATCTAAAATACCTGGAAAATTCCGAAAGGCATCTAAAAGATTTAACTTTCTAAATTTTTAGTTTGGGAAGAGGTTTGGGTTATCTGACTTGTGGGTTGAGAGTTTTTCTTTATGTAGTTGTTTAATGTGGGGTAGATCTTTTGGAGTAGGTGTTGTTTGCTAGTG
>NZ_DAOOUJ010000119.1:0-4109 GCF_035390745.1 Methanosarcina sp.
AGTTCGGTCCCGTGTCTCAATTTTTCAAAGTCCATGAATGTCATCCTCGTTGTTTTGATCAAATCTGTAAGTTACTGCCGTGGGAAATCTGTTCCACAGGTGAAATGGCCGTCAGGTCCTTTCCACCAGTTACAACCAGCAGGCTGCGGTTTTCAGTTTGCTGTTTCTCCAGTGAATTGTGAATACGCTCAATAGTAAAAAGCATTATTTAAGCTATTCCTTAATTATAGAGTACAGAATAAATAAACTTACGATGATATAAAATTTGTTGTTTTTTATACTGAAGGTTCACATTTTAACTGTACTTTTTCTCTGGTTTTTTACAAAGCCATATTCCGGAAACCTGATACAGTTTTTCCAGCTTATTTGTATTTCTGAAATTTTCAATAAGATCTGGCTATCTAAGAAATAATATGATTTTAACCTTACCACATATTATTCCGTACAGGTTCTTCTATAAAGGCCGAGCCTCATACAGATATTTACAGAAACCCATATGGTAAATGCAGGGACAAAGGATTTTAAAAATTCTATAAGCGTAATTCCAAAGTAAGCTGCAATTCCGGGAATACCAAACCCGGTATCAAGAACAAGGCTGGATAAGCCGAATATCATGAGCGTGATTAATACCCTGAGAGCTCTCTGCTCCGTACTTCCGCTATCTTCCGGGAGCCCTTTTTTTATAATAAGGATATATGCCGCATTTGTGCCAAGGAAAAACCCCGCTGCTTCGCCACTTATGAAGGACATAGAAAAAAGAATTACAGGAACTACAAACATGGCAGAGTAAAAAAACAGATTCTTCTGCCTGAAAACGAGCTCAAAATTCTCCTTTTTGAAAAAATCGTCCTTTAAAGGGCTTTTAAGGAGAGAGGTAAAGGTTAACAGGAGAATTAAACCCAGAACAGCTCCTCCAATCACATCTCCTAAAAAATGCCTTCCCAGGTACATCCTTGAAAAAGCCATAAGCAGCACCACTCCGGGAGCCAGCCTGCTTACCAGCCTGCTGTTGAAGACGCGGGAGACACCTCCCCAGAGAGCAGTTGTAAGTGCGACATGCCCTGAAGGAAAACCGAAAGGAGAATCAAGAAATGCCTTTTGAAAGCGGAATTCCTCAAGTATCTCCCTGTCAGGAATTTTAAAAAAGCCGTCTTCCCCGTTTCCATTAAAAGGAGAACTATTGTTTATACCGTCCTCCAGGTTAAGTACCCTGCTGTCTACAAAATCCGGCCTCGGAAAAGCTATCAGTGCTTTAAAGACCTCGGTAAATAGAGCAGTCCACAGCAGCAGCTGGAACAGAAGAAAGCCCTTTTTGAAATCAATCCCCAGGGAGATAGTAATTACTATGCCTGCAAAAAATGCGGCAGACCCCATTGAAGTTATCATAACCATGAGGAAAGTAAACCATTCAGTTCCAAGGGACTGGAGGTAAAGTATGGGTTCGGTCTGGAACAAGGGATTGAACTCCTGATGAATATCGCACTATAAAACTAAAAATACTTACGGCTTTCGGAAATTACCCACAGTACACCGGAAAAAATCTCCAGCATACTCAAAAATCCCTTAACCGTAAGAAGCCTGTTTGATTTATATCCTGACTTTGACAGTTAGATGAGGAAAAGTCCTGATGGTTTACTTCCAAATATTTGACAGGGAAAGCGGAGAATACGAGGCATACGAAAGCCACTGCGGGAGAGCAGAAAAAAGCTTGATAAGAATTATTTTGAGTGATCGTGTTAAGTAAGAGACCACAAGAAAGAGCAGGATCAATAAAAATAGCACCGTTTTCAATTACATTTGACCCAAAAAACGTAATAGGAATAACATAACTGTGTTTATCCGACACAGTTATGATAAAAACAATTTTCTGATTATTTCCGAACCTTTTTGAAGTAGTTGTCGATTTCTTCCCAGTTAACTATATTCCAGAATCCTTCTATGAATTTGCCCCTGTCATTCTTATAATCAATGTAATAGGCATGTTCCCACACATCCAGAACCATAAGGATCGGATAATCAGGAATAACATTTACATTATGCTTTTCAATCTGCATGATCCCAAGCCTTTTGGTGTCATTGCAGTAAGTTAACGCTGCCCACCCGGAACCTTCCACACCTGATGCGGTCTGTGTGAACTCCTTTTTAAACCGTTCAAAAGTTCCGAAGTCTTCTTTGATAACATCAGCCAGTTCGCCGACAGGCTCTTTGCTTGCATTGCTTTCAGGAGTCATCTCCCACCAGAAGTAATCATGAAGGACATGCCCTCCAAGATTGAAAGAAAAGGCTTTTGAAACTGCTTTATAGTCAAAATCAGTTCCTTCTTTCCTTGCTTTGTCCATCATTTCCAGCAGGGAATTAACATTGGTCACATAAGCCTGATGGTGTTTGTCATGGTGTATGCGCAGCTGTTCTTCGGAAATATAAGGTTCGAGGTCTGCGTATCCGTATTTCAACGGTGGTAATTTGTATAGTTCTTTAGCCATATATCCTACCCTCTTTTAAACAATCAACTGGCTTCACAAAATCTGTTGATGGACCTCAAGAGGCTGAGTCTGTAAGTTTCCTGTACTTACCTGTACTTCCAGCTCAAGAAATTCCAGATTACAAATCCTGCTAACCAATTTTCCCCTTAAACTACGTTAACAGAAATCTATCTTTCAAACCATTCTGTATCTTATTTCTTCAGATACGTCTTCAGATACGTGCCAAATCGTCATCTGGCAATCTTAAAATGCAGAGTATAATTATACATTTAACCTATTTAAAGATAAAAGATAAAACTGATGAGATATTTTTGCAGATAAGCATCTGAGAATCTGGTAAAACGTTCTTATTATAAAGAGTTAAAACAAAATTCATCCAGGGATAAAACAAATGGTAAACACACTCTCCCACCTTGGAATTGGTTTCCTGATTGCTCTTGCCCTCAGCTTCAAAGGAAAAAAGCGAAACGCTGTGGCATTCCTGTCAATTCTTCCTGACCTGGATTTCATCCCGTACATTTTTTTTGCAATTATCAGCGGCAGCGTGAGCCACGAGACCAGAAACCAGCTCTACTACCTCCTGGGGCACAGGGAGTTCATGCATTCCATCCTTTTTATCATGCTTGTCACGCTTTTTATCTGGCTTAAAACAAAAGACCGCCTGTTCACAGTTGCCGGGTTTGCAGCCATTCTGTCCCACAGCTACCTTGATTATGCCACAAGCTGGAAAATGCGCCCCTTCTACCCGTTCAGCACCGAATCATCCATCATGGGGGCAGTCTACTTTTTCGACCCGCTGGCAAACCTCCTGCCCCTGCTGCCCCTTTTTATTGTGTTTGTGGGATTTCAGAAAAGCAGGGGCAGATGGAACGGAAAATTCAACAACTTCTGTACTTTCGTTACCCATAACCGGAGCCGCCTCTACAGAACGCTCGCAGTTGTGCTTCTGGTCTGGCTTGCAGTCCTTCCGGTGGCAAAGTTTTTCCTTGTAAATCAGATTTCCGAAGCAGAAGGAGCGAGAATCAACTATCAGGAAACATATCCGGTTTCGCCCGGAAGATTCCTGACAGCGTACGAGTACAACGATACGCATTTCAAGATTATGGAAATCAGCTATCTTTCAGGCATCGAGAGAAGCGATTTTATCGAGAAAGTTAACTCAACAGGCGGCGTTTCAGATGCTTCTGCCTATGTTGAAAGAGTCGAGAAACTTTACAGCACAGCCGTTCCTCAGGAAATCGATTATCCTGTTTATTCGGTTTCTGAAAACGAAGATAACGGTACAGTAACTGTCGTGCTGGGCGATGCAAGAAACCCGTATGTTGAAAACTGGGCGTATTTCAGGACGGTTTACAGGTTTGTTTTTGATAAGGAAAGCGGGGAGTATGAGGCTTATGTGAGCATACAGGAGGAAGATGAGGAAGAGAAATTGGAGGAGAATTATTTTGGGTGAGATTGTAAACATTTAAAGCGTTATTTCAAAGAAATAATTGTTTTTAAGTCTGTTGCGTTAAATTCTCGCTTTTAGATTCTTCCAATCTGTCAAATAATTTAACAAAATTTAAAACGAGTTCATGCGTCATCGGTTAAGCGTTAGACAAGCTCTTCTCTATGTGTTTTTATATA
>NZ_DAOOUJ010000120.1:0-3740 GCF_035390745.1 Methanosarcina sp.
TTATTGAAGAGGTCGCCTCCGAGGTAAGTTCAAATCCTGTTGTTTCGGGCTGGATTAAAGAAGACCGCATTCGTGCAGTCACAGCTGCTTATCTTAACGGCCTTTCTGATGAAGAGTTAATTGAAAAATCTACCACAGATCAGCTCGCAACCGAACTTGCAGCTATCGTAATAACCGAAATTCGGAACTCAAATCCTCGGGTTGAATCTGATGAGCTTGAAGCTACTCTGAACAGGGTCGATACAGATGTTAGAATGGGTGTTGCAAACGGAATCTGTGCAGTAACAGTAAGCAAAGGTGAAACACTTGATGTCCTTTTTGGAAAAGTTGACGGTGAGCTGAAAAATCTTGCAAACGAGACCGTTAATACGTATTCGGGAGAGGTAGCAGATAAAGTCACAAAAAGGCTGGACAGGGCTATGGCTGCTGTTCCTTGCGGGTTGCCTGTATTGCCACCTCACTGGGTTTTTACGGTGAATGTTTGGACATATGAAGTGATTGGTAGATACGAAGAATTTACTGTTATTGATAACGATAATGAAGTGATTCCTAAGCCTTATTTTGGGCACAAGGGCCAGAAATATGTTAGGAAAGAAGATCATATAAGACATCCTTCTAAAGTGGATACTGATGGGGACAGCATATGGTTAGGAAATAACAAGCCAATAACTTTTCATCTTACAGGATATTCTGCCACAATAGTTGGACCCGGACCAAAAGGAGTTGGAGATAAAACTGGAGATGGGATTGAAAAATCGATAATGTACGATGATCTTTTGACAGAGTTTGGAGGATAATTATGAGAAGGGAAATAGCAATAATGGGGGCAATTTTTATTTTATTTACGAGTACAGCATCTGCATATAATCCTTATGGAGATGTTTATGAGTATAACCTGTACTTTGATGGTAAATTATTAAACACTACGGAAGTTCCAAAACCAGTTTTGAAGATTGGTGAACCTTTTGATGTTAAAATTGATTTCATGGTCTATAAAAAATGTGAAATGTCTGTAAAATTAAGTGAAATCGAAAACGGTTATTTCATAATACTGAATGGTTCAACTCCTAAAATGGATGTATACAGAGCTGATGTATTAGAAAAAAATTCTACTATTACTTATGAGTGGACAGTTAAACCTACTGATAAATGGAAGGGAGGATCTTTGCCAATTGATCTTGTTTATCAAATAGATGATTTTGAAACAAAAAATTCACTTGTTCATGGCTCATTTACAATAGCTTATCCATATATCTCCAACGAATACTACGAAGGTGAAACTCTTACTCCTGAAGAACAGCCAGTTTCAGAAACCGAATCCTCACCCACATCCGCATCCGCGCCAGCCTTTAAACTTGCCGGCGCAATTTCTGTTCTAGCACTGGTTTTTGCTCTGTTACGCAGGTGAAAATCCTGCTCAGGAGCTTATTTTTGTTTTAATTCCCCTGTTTTTATACTCATATCAATTTTCAGGTCTATTCCAGGGTTTGAGGATTCATTGCCGCTTAAAAGCGGATTCAAAAAAGTCATTTTTAGCTCTATGATAACTTCTGATTTCAGCTTCTGATTTCCATTTCTTGTCAAATTATATAATATTGGTATTATATTAGTATAATTATTATTTTTTTAATATATCAGGGCACGTTTTAAACTCCTTTTCGCCGGCATATTCTCTGGAGAATAATTTTTCCAATATTTTGTGCCCTTCCCTGAACGAATTCAGGGGATTTACCGGTAGAATTGTTTTTACATATTTGCTGACGGAAAGATGACTGAGGAACTAACAAAGCAAAAAAGTGTTTAATTGAGCAAATATCTGGGGTGTATACATTGGATAAACAAACTTTTGAAGGAATGAAAAAGGTGTTTTGTACCTTAATTCTGGCTTTCTCTATAATGTCTGTGACCGCGGCATCAGTAAGCGCAGCCCCTTCGGTTGTTGACTTCACTGCAGATCCAAGGTCTGGACCCGAACCTCTTGATGTCAAGTTTAATGGAACTTACACAGGTCCGGGAACGCCTCAATGGTTCTGGAAATTTGGGGATGGAAATACTTCAACAGAGGAGGACCCGCTTCATACATATTATAACCCGGGAAAATATTCCGTCACCTTGACTGTAAAATCGGTACTGAGTAACGGCTATATAAGCCAAACAATAACCAGGGGTAATTACATTACTGTTGGAAGTGCTCTGCCGCCTGTTGCCGCCTTTTCGGCAAATCCTGTTTCTGGCAGTGCTCCACTGTCAGTCCAGTTTACCGATGAAAGTACGGGAGCACCCACGAAATGGTTCTGGAATTTTGGAGACAGGACGTTTTCAACCCAGCAGAATCCGCCGCATACGTACAATAAAGCAGGAAAATATACTGTCAGTTTAGTGGTAACAAATGCCAACGGAAGTGACATAGAAACCAGGTATGGATACATAACAGTAACATAACAGTCCCTTCACGCCGCCCTGAAATGAAACTTGATCTGAAATAAAAAAAGCTAATAGGGATCATGCCTGAAACTGGCAAAATCCCTTTCTTCCATTTTTGGCTGGAAATGGAATCTGACGCCAATGAAAAGAAGTGATTATCTAAACGCTGTAAATTTCTCTTTTACTGCACCGCACACAGGACACCTGTCGGGCGCTTCTCCTTCGAGGGTATATCCGCATACCTCGCAGATATGGACAGGTCCGAGTTCGACATCTTTTCCTGCATTAACCGCCTCGAATGCTTTTTCAAAGAGCTGTTTATGCAGTTTTTCAGTAGCATAGGACCATTCAAAGCTTCTCTGTGCGATCTTTTCTCCCTGGAACTTTGCTACTTCTATGTATACGGGATACATTTCCTCAATTTCAAATGTCTCGCCGTCGATTGCCAGCTGAAGGTTTTTGAGGGTATCTCCGGGACCAAACGCTGCCATGCTGTTAGCGACAAACCCGCCGTTCAGGTGCTTTAAAGCTCTGTAATGGTCGCCTGCATGGACATATTCGGCATGAGCGATTGCGCGGAACAGGCGGGCTACGTTGGCGAAGTTTTCTTTCTCTGCCTGATTTCCAAAGTGCAAATACCTCATGTGTGCCTGACTTTCCCCACCGAATGCATTGATAAGATGCTGTTCTGTCATCTTTTTCATTTAAAAAACCCCTTTTCAATAAAATTCTATATTCTATTCTTTTTCTGTTCAAATGTTAAGTAAGAGTTTGCTTTCTATTTGGATTTGGAGCATAAAAGCATTTTTGGATAGGACAAAGTATTAAAGCAATTTCTATGGGAGATGTTATTCTAAACAATAATCAGCCCTGATATATTCTGAACAAACTCTGAAACTAAAAAAAAGATGTTTGTGGAGAAATGTTTAATATATTTTCAATGTCTTTTTTCTAAATTCAGGGTTAAATGGTTGTAACTGATTATTTTGAGAGATTTTTACTCTTTTTCATTTCCTAACAAAGTTAAATTTATGGAAAAGCTAATAAAGATAAAAATCCATTATATAAAATATGTCAGAATGTCCTTATTGTGGAAAACATTTCAATAGTGAAAAAGGTGTATCTGTTCATCTTCATGCCTGCCGTAAATGTTCTGGTTTTGATCTGTATATGAGAGGACAGGGTAAGCAGCGAAGAAACGAAAGTGGTCAAATTCTTAAACCGCATTGAGAAGAAAGTAAAAATGGATAGAGTAGCCTCCTGTATTGGGAGTTTGGAATCATCATTAGTCTAAAAAAATGTCATAAATCTTTAAT
>NZ_DAOOUJ010000121.1:0-3558 GCF_035390745.1 Methanosarcina sp.
GCGACCGAAAAGGACACCGCCCTCCCGAGGCGGAACTCGGGTGGCGGAACTCGGGTGGCGGAACTCGGGAATGATGGGGGGCTCCCGAATCGCAAATCGGGTGTTACAGCTCAAGCCTCATAAGGTCTTCTGCAAGGATAACCTCGCCTTCAACATAGTCCTTCAGACGGTGTACTGCTTCTCTTTCATGTCCTCTCATTTCTGGATAGAAATGTGTCAGGCAGATGCTTCCAATCTCTTTATTGTATTCTTCGAGAATTTCAGCCAGGGTGCTCGGTGTTGTGTGATTTGTTACTTTTGTGCCGGCGGGAAAAGAGCATTCATGAATCAGGAGATCAGCTTCAACTGCAAGGTCCATTACATCTCTACAGGGTTCAGTGTCCCCTGAGTAAACAAATTCTCCATCTTCTGCAGTCACGCGGTATGCCAGAGTAGGTATGCTGTGGGAGGCGGCTGCACAGGTTATTTCACAGTCAAACCCTTCAGGTGTGAATTCTTTTCCCGGAGGTAGCTCTATAACATCTGCGTCTACCCCGTCCATGATATATTCATAAGCCCCAAGAACCGTTGAAAACCAGTCTTCGGTCCCTTCAGGGCCATAGATCCGCATATCTGTCTTTCCTCTGAGCCAGTTAGCCTTCAGCAGGGGGATCAGGTCAGCAACATGGTCAAGGTGAAGATGTGAAAGAAGTACGGTATCAACATTCGTATGTAAGATTCCGGCATCGGGAAACCGGCTCAAAACGCCGCTCCCGCAGTCAATAAGAAGAGGTTTTTCCTCAAGACCGACTAATACTCCGGACTGTACCCGACCCTTCTGAGGGATCGCAACTCCAGTGCCAAGAAATGTAATCTCCATAAGGTAGAGAATAAACTTTAAATAATTTAACTTTATTTAAAGCATGTCTGCTTAACGAAATTTTTGCGGCTTAGAAGGTCTGATTTTTTTTAGGCGCGAGGGTTGCCCAGCCAGGCCAAAGGCGTCGGACTTAAGATCCGATATCGAAGGATTTCGTGGGTTCGAATCCCACCCCTCGCATCTGTCTCTAAAAGTCCTGTTTCTCTATGCATAACATAAAATCAATATTTTTTACATTAAAATCCTGCTTAAATTTTGATCTGTTTACATAAAATCGATACTGTTCCACCTCGTATTTTTCTTAAAATATTTGATAACTGTTGTGGAAAATGAGATAATCCTTAATAAAGCAAGAGAGGACGGTATTTCCTGAAGGCAAGATTGCGACAGTGCCGCCGAACCCCTGCAGAAATCTTACACATACGTTGCTTTTTCTCATATCCATAACCTCGCATTTTTTGAATATGATAGGAAGTTCCTGTAGAACGCAATGTTATTTTTGGCAAAATCACAAAATTTATATTGGAATCCGTAGATTACTATATACGCGAATAAGATCCATCAGAAAAATCATAAGGATCACTACTGCTTTTATATTAAAAATTCGCGGGCAAAATCCCCTTTAAGCAAGGATTGACACAGTAACTGTACCATTGTAGCACAATTGGTTGTTGATACGGATATCGCAGAGCATTCAGCATTTAAGCTGAAAGGGTAAAATCACCTGTATTTCTTCTTCTTTTTGGGTGGTATATCGAAGCGACATTATTGTATCAATGAAATTGCAGAGGTGATGATCGTGAACATAGAAAAGAAGCGTTTATTAAAAGCATTTGGATTTAAGCGAGAGGTTGCGGTAATTAAGGCGTGCAGATGTCCGTTATGTGCGGAAATAGTAGATAAAAGAGAGTTCAGGAACAAAGCTTTTGTAAAGGAATTCGAGAGTTCCGGGTTATGTCAGGGATGTCAGGACACGGTTTTCGGATATAGAGTAGCATGGTGACAGATTTTTTAAGAGATTAGTATTGACTAATTTCTTTTTATCCTGAAAAACCCTGTTTCTGTATTTATATTTTAAACTCACTCAAAAAGTGGGCGACGTTTTATATTATATATACCTGCATGAACATGTCATGTTTCCTCGGAGACACTGTATAACGCAGAGATAGTTATAGAAGGATTTTATCTATTCCTGTTTATCTGGCACATATGTGTGTCGTCCTGAAGCCTCAAAATCAATGCTCTTTTTATATCATCAGGCTAAAGAGTATGTTCCTTTATTCTTGCAAATCCTGAAAAATCTGGGTTATATTCCAGAAAATAATCTCTTTTGAATACCCTGGAGATGCAGCAAAAATATTTTCACAGTTTTTTGGATTTTAGAAGAACAATCATAAGTTATTTTGCAAAAATTTATTTCTGGTAGACGCTATGATTAGTAAAATAAATATATCACTAAAACCATAACTTACTAATTAAATTATTTCAGTTAGAAAAATCACACAAAATCATGCATAATTATCAGACAGGATGGTGTGCTTTTACTTTGTAGCTGAAAAGAAAGACACTGCAGCATATTCAGAGATCAGTAATTTTTGAAATTCAAAGGAAGTTTTGTTTGTAATCATGTTTCTAACAGGATATATCATTGAATGAATCGGGACTCCGGGAGGGAAATTATATGACCAGAAAAACAGATGATGTCGTGTGTCCAAATCCAGAATGTGCATATTATCTTAAAGCTGAAGGAAAGGCAATAATAAAACGTGGAAAATACAAAACCGGACATCAGAGATACTACTGTAAACATTGTGAGAAATTTTTTATGGATACAATAGGCACGGCTGTTTACCGCAAACATCTTTCTAAAGAAGAAATCAGAATGATATACCGTCTTTTTCTTGAAAAAAATGGGATACGAAGCATTGAAAGGATAACAGGACATCACAGGGATACAATTAGCAACCTGCTAAAAGATACTGTAAAGAATGAAAAAACAGAAGAATATCTGATCAATCAGATAGGACTGACGGCTGAAGAATGTGAGAAATTATGGGTATTTTTAGAAAAAAAGAGAAGCTCTTCCCGAAAATCTACCTGAAAAGATGCTAACTATCACTTTTGTGAAGCTGTTACATTAAGAATTTCTTTTATATTACTTACTCTTTTGAATTTTTTATTGCCCAATCACAAGAATTTATTAAAGTAGTAAGTATTTTATAAGAGGGCATGCGTCCATTAAGCAACTTCTGCACTCTGTAAACTGACAGATGCCTGATAACCGGTTATGTGAAATCGGTGTATGTAAAGTAAACTTTTTGAAACCACTGATTTTTCAGTTAACCGTGTGTCTACATCTGACAGTGAAGGTATTCGGGAGGCTGAGTGCACAGGTCATATAAGCTACATTCCTGACTGAAACAAAAAAAGCATGAGATTCTGGAATTCAGCCATTAGAATATACAAAAAAGATCAAGCTTAACATGTTTTGGACTTTTTGATGTGATTAAAAGATAAAGAGTCAAACAGGAGTTAGAATTTACCGTTGATGTTAACGTTCCTGAGGATGCAGATGGTGGATATTCTCAAGCCCGCATAGACTTCACAGATGATTCATATTCCGAAGAATATGGTTATTATACCTATTCACTGGATCTTTACATCAATATTCCAGTATATCAAAAGCTTGAGCTTCAGAC
>NZ_DAOOUJ010000122.1:0-3346 GCF_035390745.1 Methanosarcina sp.
AGCAGTGAAATGAGCTGCGCAGCGTTTTTCACATAGATCCTTTTCAATTTAATTTAGACTTAAAAATATATAACATAATTCGGGGTTTATCGTGAAGGGGCTTTATTTTCTATGCAGCATTGATTTTCAAGAGGGCTTTGATTTTTAAGGGGGCATTGATTTCATGGAGAATTGATTTTTAGAAGGTATTGATCTGTAGAAAGTGATTTTGTAAAAATTGGTTTTAGGAAAAATCGATGTTATTCGAGCATTCTATAAGATTCCAGATTATCTTCATTTTCGATTCATCCGGGAAAAATAATGGAGAGAAAAGAAGACAAAAATCAAAATAGAGAGAGGATAAAAAACTGAAAGAGGATAAAATCCTAATGTGGACAGAATTGTAGTGCTCCGTTTTAACCTGCCACTAAAATCCTTTTTACATTAAACTTTTGCGTAATTTCTACTTCCGGAATTTATAATACTAAACTCTTTACAAGAAAATGTAATCATCTTAAGTAATGATTGTTGCTTGGCTATAGCCTGGCTGGTTTTTTTCCACTTTTTTGAAGGAAAACTGTCTTTCTTCCAATTGTTTGCTTATCGCCACATCCACAGCTTTAATGAGCTCATCTCTGGGCACAGATGTTACTGCAGAGAGTACCTTTATTCTTGACTGCGAGTTTTTTTCTTTTTTCAGGACTTCTATTTCCGGGATTTTGTGAGCTGAAGTCACACTTCCCTTTACAAGGTCTTCTTTATGAGTAAATAAAAGCTTGATATGCCCTGTAAATTCAGAATTCAGTTCTTTTACTCTACTTTTTATACTATTCAATATCTGCTCTGAAACCGAAACTGCTATTTCAAGGGGAATTTCCTGTGAATTGACCTCAAACTCAGACGAATAAGCCGATACTTCAGACATTTGAATTGAGTTTTTCATGTCCTCAGTTTTTTCTTTCTTGCAGGTTTCACACAGCAGCTCAAGCAGTTTGTTAAAATTTTCTCCTCCTTGCCACGCAGAAAAATGGATCATTCTTGCTCTCTGGTTCAGTTTGCGCAGTAAGAGGCAGATTTCCAGTAGCTCTTCACAGTTTATGAGTTCGACTTTATTTATTCCCAGTATCTCAGCCTCACCTATCTGGTATTTCATGAAATTTTGCAGCTCGCCTGTCTTCTGACTCAGGAAGCCAGCATCTACAAGGTTCACTATAGGGGCAAAGGTTACACCCGGAATTCCCATATCTTCGATATTATTTTTTATTTGTTCTGGAAAAGCTATTCCTGTGGGTTCTATTATAATAGTATCTGGATTGTAAGATTCCATGAGATTTCTCAGGGTGTATTCCAGGCTGATCCTCAAAGTACAGCAAACGCAGCCACTTGTAATTTCCCTGGTTTCAACCTTACCTCCCGAGATAGTATCTCCATCAATTCCTATCTCTCCTATCTCGTTAACGATAACTGCAGTTTTCTTCCCCTGTTTTCCCAGGTGTTCAACAAGTCTTCTGATTGTAGTAGTTTTTCCACTTCCGAGGAAGCCACCGATAATTATGCATTTCATGGCTTTGCCACCTTCATATAACTTATAAAAGGAATTTGTTTAACGGATAGGAAAAATGCCCCTTTTCCTGTTTCTAAGGTCCAGGTAATAAGGGCATACCTATCTTCTGGAGGTTTTCAGGATTTGCAGTATTTTAAGCTATAAAATGGCAAAATAAGCCTGAATACTGCTATTTTCCTGCTTTCGGCCCATACTTCTCTCAGCCTAGAGGTTTAGAGCTTGAATTATTGAGCCGCTTTTATCTTGTGATTCAGTTTTTTTCTTTCAGGAGGCAAATTGAAATGGCAAATCTTTGCCTTCTCTGAAAAATATTGCATACTTAATGCATTTTTGGAGGTTTGGATAACAATGCTTTAGAGAGGGGGATGCATTGCCATCAGCGTGAGATCATTTCTTCGGGACTATTTCGTCTATTCTGAGCACATTTCTTGCAGTCTCCGTGGCTGCGATAATTGCCAGTATTTTTACAGTCGCTGAATCATACACTTTTAACCCTTTATCTGTAATTTTTCCTGAAACGTCTATCCTGGCTTCTCTACCATTTGAATATGAGTTTCTCATCTGCACCATTGCATCAATCGTATTCATTCCCATGTTTCTTGCAAGAATTGTCGGGATCTTTTCAAGAGCTTCTGCATAAGCCTGTATTGCAAGCTGTTTCTTTCCGGTTTGCGTTGCTGCAAAGAGCCTTATCATGTGTGCAAGCTCAAACTCAATTGCTCCTCCTCCATTCACAATTCCCTTATTTTTCAGGAGAAAAGCCGCATTATTCAGGGCATCGTCAACAGCCTCTTCCACCTTATCAAGCCCGTACTTTACAGGTTCCCATATCAGGATAGTGGCTATTGCCTTTTCTTTCACAGTAATGAAAACAAAGTTTTCCCCGTTTTTCTTTTCCACTCTTATGTTGTCTGCCTTTCCGAGGTCGCAGGGGTTAATCTCGTCCTGCTGACTCATCAGAGTCGTGCCTGTCGCTTCCGCAAGCTTTTCGAGGTCTTTCATCTTCAGCTTCTTGAAAGCCAGAATATTACTGTCCCTGAGCAGAGTTTCGATATAGGGGTCAATATCTCCCTCGGAAAAGAGCACATTTGCGCCCGAATCAATGATTTTCCGTGCGATTTCTCCGCACATCTGTTTTTTCCTTTCCTCAAAAAGGAGCGCAGTCTGCACGGAATCCATTTTCAGGTTATGCTGGGAGTTTAAATATCCGCTTTTAATCTTCAGGTCATAATTAGTTATCAGGACCGCAGGTTTTTCGAAAGCTTTTGGCATATCCTCTCTTGAAGGATTCTCGTCGAGTATCAAACCCTCCAGAGCAAAAATATCAGGTCCTCCTTTCTTTTTCAGGACTTTAATGTTCCTGTTCAGGTCGAGCCTTCCAGCCTGTTTTTCGTTAAGGTGATCAATAACTTTGAGTACAATATCCGTAACAGCTTCTGCCTGATGCTTTTCAATCCCTTTTCCTGTTGCCGAGCACATTATAGTTGTGCGTACATCTTCTTCCGACGCCTGCTTTATGCTGTACTGCAGCATTTCATAGGCTTTTTTCATGGCAAGCTCGTATCCTTCAATAACAATTGTCGGATGCGCTCCTGCCCTTATAAGCTTGACTGCGTTTTTAATGAGGTTGCTTGCAAAAATCACAGCTGTTTTTGTGCCGTCTCCGCATGCTTTATCCATTGATTCGGCAAGCTTTTTAAGTGAAGTTACGAGCGGGTGAAGCACATCCATTTCTTTTAAAATGGTTTTTCCGTCGCTAGTAACAAAAATGTCCCCCACCGGGTTTACTATTATTTTGTTCAT
>NZ_DAOOUJ010000123.1:0-3319 GCF_035390745.1 Methanosarcina sp.
TAAATGTCAATAAAATAATGGAGGTATACTTCTGGTTCTTTATCATAACCGCTTTATTGCCACTTTCATTCTTCGTGATATGGAAAGTATTTTCAGAGTGGCAGAAGAATAGAGAACAGATTAAATACCTGCTTAAAGATGGTAAAGATCCGAAAGATCCGATGTTAGTCACCGTTATTGCACCGGCTTATAATGAAGAGAAATCAATAGGCAAATGCCTTGAATCCATACTTAACCAGGACTATAAAGGGGAAATGGAGGTAATCGCTGTTAATGACGGGTCCAGTGACCGGACTGCAGAGATTATTTCAAAATATCCTGTAAAACTTCTCGATCTAAAAGTGAATGGAGGAAAAGCAAACGCTCTAAATAAAGCGATTGAGATTGCAAAAGGAGACATTCTGATCTTTACGGATTCAGATTCGTATATGTCACCAGATGCGGTGAGTTCTCTGGTGAAATGTCTCAATGAGAACAAAGAAGCCCAGATGGTAGCAGGAAATGTGTTTATTCAGGATAACCATGGAAAAAAGGGACTCATTAAGTACTTCCAGATGATTGAATATCGCATAGAACAGGAAATTACCCGCTATCTCCAAAGCTTGTCCAACAGCATTCTCGTATGTCCTGGCCCTCTTACTGCTGTCAGGCGCGGAGTATGCGATGTGGTTCGATTCAGTAACGAAACCATCGTTGAAGATGCAGATTTTACAATCAGGGTTCTCAAAAACTCCATGAAGATAATTCAAGAACCAAAAGCAATAGTTTACACGAACGCACCTGAGACTGTTCGCGGGTGGTATAAACAGAGAAAGAGATGGTGGTACGGAAATCTCCAGTTATGGAGGCTCCATAAGAAATGGGCAGTTAGAAACCCCTGGATGGTATTCAACTATTCAGGATACATTACGGGAATCTGCTCTATCATCCTGATGATATCAGTACCGTACTTTATCCTTCAGTATGATAACATCCCGCTGGTACTGATGAGTGGAATGCAGTATATTGCTTTTTCTATACTGCTATATCTAATACTCATTGGTCCGTTCTTTACCACAGACAAAAGATTATTACTAATGCTGGTACCATATGTATTGATCTATGCGACAATAAAAGTGGTAGTAATCAGTAGCCTGTTCCTATGCTACTTAACCGGCAGAGGAGTAAGAGTCAAATTCGGTTCAAAGACCTTTGTGGCAAGATAATAAAGGTTATAAAAAATAATTTTTACAGGGGGTCAATTCCCTCTGTTTTTTAATAAATACAGTTCTGTTGCACTTAGCGACAGTGTGCCTAATTTGCTGTAAATTTGAAGTCAGGTTTTTGTGTATTGGGGGAAAAATTGATCTCTCGCTATGGAATTTTCTCCCAGATAACTTCTTGAGATTTGTGATTTTACATAACTTATGTTGTACGGTCGAAAATTCCTTAACCGATGACCAATTAAATCGTTTCAAGAAAGTTAGATTCGATTTTTCGGATTATATTTGTGATCATAAGAACACCTTATAATTTGATTCCATAATTCCCAGGTGAAGGCCCCTGCTTCGGCGAAGACAGTTCTAATGCTTTTATCCAATTTTCCCCGTCCCATTTTTTCCAGTGCATCATTATCATTGCACGGTTTAACAAAAGCTCTTCTCCCGAGTCGATGAAACCATCTCCATTCTTAAGCCCATGTTCGAAAGCATATCTAAGGCGTCCTGAGTACCATTCCAAAAATCGTAAGAATGCTTCGAATTTCGATATCTTCAGATTCTGCATGTAGAAATCGATACAGATCTCTTGAAGCTGATCCTGTCTCGGTAGCCAGATATAATTAGAATTATTTCCGGGATAGAGTAAAACCACAACTTTTTCTGAAGCAGGATTATAAACAAAATCACCGGATTGAAATACCCATTTTTGCTGAATTTCCCTAGCGAGCGAGCACATTCTGATATATTTCTCTGATGTATCCATGTTAACCAGCAATGAATTATGAGTAATAGGCTAAAAGGAGTAACCGAGCTGAGTGAAAGTATTGACCTCAGATGGTTCATATAAAAGGTCTTTCTTTTTCACAGAAAACACAGCTGTTGAGAGTGGAGCGCTTAACACTTTTGGCTTTCTGGTTTTGTTTCACATAATGTAAAGTCCCTTTAGAAGATGATTGGTAAAACCCTTTAGAAAATGAGTGATATGTTTTAAAGTGAAACAGGCACAGAAGGACTTCAGGTAATCTGACTTAACTCTATACGAGCAGTCTACCAGCTGAAAAGAAGAAGCAGTAAAATTGCTGCTTAACTTGAAAAGAGGTTCCGTAAAACCGACTGAAATAGTTTAAGAAAATGAAATTACACTCCAGCTTCATAAGCTATCAGAACGGCACTCCTCAAGAAATATAATAAGTTCGGTTTCAATCATCTGTTCAAAAAGTTCACTTTCGATATAATCATACTGTAAACCAATATTAACAAGCCGTTTGTATGTGGTATCATCAACATCTGAGATATCCAGTGTTTTTAACACATTAGCTATTGCAGTTTCTATTTCTTTGTCTCCCAGTTTCAACCCCTCCTTATAATTATTTCCCGGGATTCAAATATCTGCGACCCCCTGGAGATTTTATATGTGATCGTACCCTGTTTTCTGATTGGACTTTCCAACTCCATAATATTATTATATATTAAATTATATTAAATAAACTCTGTCAAAAATTGTTTCCATGCAAAAAATAGTTTGACATAAAAATTTTTGAAGCCCATGATAATTCTTTCAGCATATCATTTATGATTGAAGGGATTTGTGCGGGGGATCTGGCCTGTTGAGGGCTTATAGAAAATTAGAGTTTAAAAAGTAGGAATCCGTCTATCTATTCAATTAGAACATTTATAAGCTGGAGTCCTGGAGAATGGGAAGTCTGGAGGTCCATTTCCTCTAAAATACCTGCTCAGCTGCCTGCTACTGTGAGTTTGTAATGTAAATTTCTTCTTTGCGCTCACCCCAGATCCGAATCTTCATACAGTAAAGTTTTCTGTTCTCTATTGCTCGTCCAAGCTACCAAATAATTTCTGATAACAAGGACCTCTATTTATCCAGATATCATTTCCCTGATAATATCATTCCCCTGACAACTGCGAAAATCAGATTTTAAGAAACGTGAACGAGCGAGTGTGGGAGTGGGGGGGTGATTAAAAAAGTTTTATCGCTCGTTCAATCATATGTTTATCTTCACAACAATAAATACTTTTTTAAAAATAGGTATTATATTAACTAATCAACAAAAATAAATAAGTAACTGGTCTTATTTTCATAAAAATTATTATGCCGTTTTCAA
>NZ_DAOOUJ010000124.1:0-3049 GCF_035390745.1 Methanosarcina sp.
AAACGAAATAGGATTCAATTTATATCCAATTTTTCCTCGAAAAGAGGAAAAATTGTAGCCTTTTAAAGGCTACCTGAATAGTTACGAAAAATAAATGAAAAGCCAGGAATTTTCAAATCTGGCTATAAATTATCGAACTTTTGAGAACAGCCCCAACAACAACCAGCCCAAAAACTAAAAGAAAGAACAGAGCCAAAAGGTTGAGGATGATCTGCTCTATTCTTGGATGAAAAGCTCCCAATCCAAACATCTAAATTGCCATATATAATGATGATAAATTGGTATATCTTGTTTTCCAATCACAAAAGATTAGCTTAGAAAGTTGATTATTCGTATGTTTTAATCCCTTTTCTCTGATAAGTTCTCACATTCTTTGAAAAAAATAGAAATAGTATAGGTGGAAATAATATATTATTCGATAACTTTACAGGAAGCCCCTTCGGTTTCCTTTTCTCTTTATCTGGCTTGAGGGATAAAGACATATTTCTCAACCCTGTTATTAACAAAAATGATCAAAAAGGCTGGTATTCGAAGTTGCCTCTGGTAACACTCTGGCGTGGCAGTTGAGGTTTGTTATTATGAAAAAAACAGACAAAATGGAAAATGTATTCTTAGCTCTTCTTATTTTTGTACCGCTGAGTCTGTTCGCAGAATATATGCACTTTTCTCCCATGTTAATCTTTATTTTAGCTTCGCTTGCGATTATACCGCTTGCAAAATTTATCGGTGAATCGACAGAGGAAATTTCGGTACATACAGGTCCGGCTCTGGGCGGGCTGTTAAACGCCACCTTCGGGAACGCAACAGAATTAATCATAAGTGTTTTTGCCCTGCAGGCAGGACTTACTGAGATGGTAAAGGCGTCCATTACCGGTTCCATCATTGGAAACCTTCTTTTGATTTTGGGTATGGCGTTTTTCTTCGGAGGTCTTGGAAAAGATGAACAGACATTCAATACGACAGCAGCCAGGACCAGCGCCTCAACTCTGTTTCTTGCAACTGCTGCAATTGTCATGCCGGCTGTTTTCGTTCTGACTTCAGAAAACCCTTCAGTTATGGTAATAGAGACCCTGAGCATTGCAGTTTCGGTCATCATGGCTGTGTCATATCTTGCGAGCCTTCTTTTCTCGCTCCGCACCCACAGGCACCTGTACACCGCTGACACGACAGAATGCAGTGCCAGATGGAGCGTAAAAAAATCTGTTACTATTCTTCTTGCATCAACCGTTGCAGTTGCTGTCATGAGTGAAATTCTGGTCGGTTCCATAGAGCCGCTGGCTGAAAGCCTCGGCTGGACGGAACTGTTTATAGGTATGATTTTCGTAGCAATTATAGGAAACGCCGCAGAACACGTTTCTGCAATCACAATTGCAGTCAAGAACCGGATGGACCTGTCTCTCCAGATCGCAATCGGCTCGACAACTCAAATAGCCATGTTTGTCGTGCCGGTCCTCGTGTTCACAAGTTACTTCTTCGAGACACCGATGAATCTGATTTTCACCACATTCGAACTTGCCTGCATAGTCTCTTCCGTCCTTATCGTCAAATCCATTATCGAAGACGGCAAAAGCAACTGGTTTGAAGGATTACAGCTTCTGGGGGCATATGGAATAATGATCGTGGTCTCTTTCCTTCACCCATAACGATAAAAACAATAAGAATCACCGCCAGCCTGTCTGGCGTCTCAACTTTTTATCGAATTACCTTTTGTAAGTTTATTCATGACATTCATTTAAATATCGAGGGTGATATGTATAACAGGATAGGATGATCGACGAAGTGCTAAAAGTTTTCAATAAACTCGATGCAAAGGATTTCAGGGTACTTACAGGCATCGAGACAGGGATGAAACATTTTGAGTGGGTGCCGATAGAAGAGCTAAATAAATACACCAAACTTCCCTTTGATAAGCTTGAGTACAGGCTGAAAAAGCTTGTGCGGGATAAGCTTGTTGTCAGAACCACCCAGCCTTATGAGGGTTTTCAGATTTACTTTGAGGGGTATGATGCCCTTGCTCTCAACGCCTTTGTAAAAAGAAAAAGCATCAGTGCCATAGGGGATGAAATTGGGGTAGGCAAAGAGTCTGTCATCTTTGAAGCAGTCCGGCAGCCTGAGCTTGCGATAGGGGAACCTTTTCCGGTCATAATCAAATTTCACAGGGAAGGCAGGACCAGTTTCAAGCAAATAAAAAGGGTACGTGAGCACCTCGGCGAAAGAGAGCACTTTTCCTGGATTTACGCGGCCAGGCTTGCAGCCCAGCGGGAATATGAGATCATGAGCAAGCTTTACCCACAGGTGTCTGTCCCAAAGCCTCTCGACCAGAACAGGCACGCCATAGTCATGGAACTTGCAAAGGGCAGCCTGCTCTCAAAAACAAAGCTGGTTGCCCCTGAGTGGTACCTTGATGAGATCCTCAAGCAGGTAAAGATAACCTATTCCCTTGGAGTCATCCATGCCGACTTAAGCGAATATAACATCTTTGTATCCGAAGACGGAGTCCAGCTTATTGACTGGCCTCAGTACGTAACTCCTGACCATCCTCACGCCGACGAAATTCTCGAAAGGGATGTTTCAAATATACTGACCCATTTCTACCGAAAGTATAACATTAAAAAGGAACTTAGAGAAGTTCTTGAAGACATTAAAAGTGGAACAAAGAAAAGCACTGATAATGGGGAAAATGATTCGGAAGAAGTTGAAAACGAGGAATTTGAAGAAGAAGGCTATGACGGAGAGGACTTTGAGGCGGAAAGCTTCGAAGCGGAAAAATTTGAGGCCGAGGAGTTTGAAGCAGAAAAATTTAACTCCGAGGATTTAAAAGAAGCAAGTTCTAAAAAAGAGATCAACAACAGGGATTAATTCTCTTTGTAACAGATTATTATAGCATTGACTACAAATGTATGGATTTTCAGAAGGATGTTTCGGTATTTTCTTCCTCAATCCATTCTACAACTTTTTTAAAAACTTACCTTTTCTCTTTTTAAATCCAGGCTCCCTAGTGTCCTGACCATTTAATTATTCCACATAATATTTTGACATTTTCTCATCT
>NZ_DAOOUJ010000125.1:0-2953 GCF_035390745.1 Methanosarcina sp.
CAATTTTTCCTCTTTTCGAGGAAAAATTGGATATAAATTGAATCCTATTTCGTTTTGTTATTATGCTTACACGCGAAGAGATTCATGTTTTTTGTGCTTCAAACCCTGAAATTCTTGCTTATTTTGTGAGTCTTGAAACTCAAATTAAAGAACTCACTGAAAGATTGATAGCCTTAGAATCTCGTTTAAACCAAAACAGTCGTAACAGCAGTTGCCCTCCTTCTACTGATTATTTTGTCAAAGAAACCTAATCCTAAGAGTCTTCGTAAAAATAGTGATAAAAAACCTGGAGTTCAGGAAGGTCATCCAGGCACAACTCTTGGTATGGTTGATAATCCTGAGTAGGTGATTGAACATTCTTTGACTTTCTGCAAAGAATGTGGATCTGATCTTGAGGATGTTGAAATTAAAGCTTATGAGAGGAGGCAAATCTTTGATATTCCTCCTGTAAATTAGAGCAGAAAAAGAATGTTTCCAGAATTTAGAAGGATTTGAAAACGTTATTAGAGAGAAATTACTGGATTCTCCTGTAGTCAATTTTGATGAAACTGGTATGAAGATTGAAGGGAAAAGGCATTGGCTTCATGTAGCTTCTACTGAAAAATATACCTGTTATTACTCTCATCCAAAAAGAGGATCATAAGCAATTGATGCTATGGAAATTCTTCCAGAATTTAAGGGGACAGCAGTCCATGATGGATGGAAACCTTACAACGTTTATGATTGTGATCACGCTCTTTGCAATGCTCATCTACAGAGAGAACTTACCGGAATTGAAGAGAATTATAAACAGCAGTGGGCTAAGGAAATGAATGAACTGCTCACTGAGATGAAAAAGTATACTGATGAGTGCAAAGAGCAAGTTAAAGAACTGGATTTTGAACAGATTAAAGCGTTAGAAGAAAAGTTTGATGCTGTAATCATGAAAGGAATTGAAGAAAATCCACATTCTCTAAACCTTCAAAAGCAAGGAAAACGTGGTAAGAATCCAAAAACAAAAGCAAGGAATCTGCTGGATAGGTTTATAGAACACAGAGAAAAGGTCCTGAAATTCCTGATAGATTTGAAAGTTCCGTTTGAGAATAATCAGGCAGAAAGAGATATCAGGATGATGAAACTACAGCAGAAAATATCAGGAACTTTCAGAACAACACTGGGAGCGCAAGCTTTCTACAGAATGAGGGCTTATATTTCTACGTTAAGAAAGAATAGTTTACCTGTTTTAGAGGGCATTATAGCGGCGCTCAAAGGAGCGCCATTAACTATACCCTGAATAGTTACAAATAAATTAAACTGGGAATTCCGAATTTCCCTGAAATCTCCAGGGTTGAAATAATCTAGATGATGTTATAGCCTACATTCCGCAGTATTTTTTTGAAAATCAATATTCGAATCTCGCAAGAGAGAAGATCAGCATTGGTAGCCTCATGCAAAAAATCATAGCCACTACCCTTGTTGTTGCTGGAGTTCTATTAAATTAGCATGCAATAATGGCAGATTATTAAAGTGGATAATTATGCGAGGTATTATGCGCAGGATTGTGTGGTCAAACGTTTTCGCAAGTTTTTTAAGCTGTCATTCAGTATTCAATGCGCATGTCCGTGTTAAATCTATACTTTCTCGCCTTCGAGATTCTGGTTTTAGTGCTCTTTCTGGGCTGTCTGCAAAATGCATGGCAGAGAGGCTCCTGGGTAGCCTGGCAACTTATTGCCGGGGCACTCTTCGGCTTGCTGCTGGAATGGGCTACAATCCAACAGCTCGATGCCTACGAGTACGGACGCTTTCTGGTAATGCTTGGGCCTGTCCCTGTGGTCGTTGGGGTGGCATGGGGAACTATCATCTATAGTGTTCGCTCCTTTTCCGATAAAACCAACCTTCCGGAATGGGCACGCCCGGTGCTCGATGGCCTGATGGCTCTGAATATCGACCTTTCCATGGATGCAATAGCCATCCGCCTGGGCATGTGGGATTGGGGGAAAGGTCTTGATCATCAGTTCTTCGGTGTCCCTTACAACAACTTCTGGGCATGGTTCTGGGTTGTGTTCTCATTTTCAGCTAGCCTTCGATTGCTATCGAAGCTCCCCGGCTTCTGGGGACGCTGGCTCTCCCCTGCAGGAGCCATAATCTTTGGCACTGCGGGCGTGCTTATTACAAATGAGCTCATTACCAACATTCCCAGTGACCTGATACATTACACTACTATCGCTGCAGTTTTGGGAGGTGCTTTGCTATTGATTTTGGCATTACGCCCGGAAGTTTCGGTACAGTCTCAGGCTGCATTTGTCTTTCTTGTGCCTCTCGGATTTCATGCTTACTTCCTGATAGCAGGATTAGTTTCAGGTGCCATCCTGGACCCACTCTTTTTGTTAGTGGTAAGTATAGTTATGAGCATAGTAGCAGTTTGGCTTCACCGAGATACTCTAAATTACTGGTATCGGTCTAACAGAGAAAGTAAAACAGAGAAAGCAAGTAATTAGACTACCGACTAACCCCTCCTCTTACAGACCAATTCAGAGGAGCTATGGGCTCAGGGGATAGGGTAAACACTATGCTCAATTATGGCTATTCTCTAATTTCTGTTCCCACTCTAGTATTGCTAACTATACTTATTGTACACAAAAAAGCGGAATCTGAATTATTTTACGCACAAAATATTCTGAAGAAATTGAAAATCAAATGAAATCATTTTTTTGATTCTTTGAATGAGAAAGACCGAAGAAGGTATTCCGCCATAGAAGCAATGAAGTTTGGTCATGGTGGACAAAAATATATAAGTAGTGTACTTGGTTGTCATTTTCAGACTATTATGGCCGGAATCGCTGAACTCCGGAATGGTACAAAGAGATTTCAAATGCTTTCAAATCAAAGGGCATGAATATAACACCACATGTAGTAAAGCAGCTTTTGAAGAAACATGGTTTTGTAGAGAGAAAAATGCAAAAAGCTGTCACAA
>NZ_DAOOUJ010000126.1:0-2774 GCF_035390745.1 Methanosarcina sp.
AAACCAAATTAATCAAACAGTCCAAGACCATCTAGATTCTGGTTGGAAAATTGTTTCTAATAGGAAAAAATAGTGATCAGGGAGAGGATGAGATAGTTTTAGCTAAATCAACCGGCTGGGGAAGCTTGTTTATTCATTTTATGTTGTTAATTGGCACAGCTGAATTTGCTTTCTTTTTTTAGTTCCTAATATTTTTTATGCATTAAGTTCTCATAAAACTACTAAAATATATATTAGAGTCCAAAATGAAATAACATCAGATACAGAAGTTTATTCTAGTCAGTTATTAATATAACTAAATTATTATTTTTTATAAAAATCTAATGACTCTGAGATTAACTTATTGGCTCTCCAAGAAGTGAAAGCATTTCCCTGAGACTCCCTGAGACGCGAAATTTGCTCTTATATCTATTCCAGCGTAACATTTGCTTTCATAGCAACATTTTAAGATATTTAGATGCTTCTTAGTGGCAATTTTCCTAGAAATCCTGTAAGGCCTGAAGTCAAAAAGGAAAATAAAGGAAGGCTAATGGAACCCCCCTTTCATCAGCATTCACTGAAACTCCGAAAATGTATACTCAGTAACTTCAATAAAAGGTGTATTTGCGAGCTTTTCTTCTGTCAGTTCCTTTTCCACATTGCATACATCGAATACTGCACCAGGAATCAGGCATTTTCTGGTACAATCCAGAGCGCATTCTCTGGTGCACTCAAAAGAACAATTAATTTGTCTCTCCATCTCCAGGGTTACACTTTCCTGATTACCTGGAAGTTCCTGAAGAGGAAACTCCAGACAGGTGAATTCTCTGAATTTTTCACATGGTGTGTCAATTTCTATGATGATCCTGTCTCCTTCAATCCTCCCTGTTACCGTATGGATTAAACCGCAAATTCTGGAAGATACGCTTATTTTTGTCATTTTCGAATACCTCTCCAGTTAATGTGTGTTTTTAGTGATTTTCTTTCAGTAAATTCCGCCTGTCATGTTATTTCTCAGAAGTCCGTTTATGCTCAGAACTTCAATATTCTTGAAGTTTATTGCATTTATCGGGCAAGCCTTGACACAGCGTCTGCAGCTAGTTCCAAGGCAGTCCTGTGTACGGCAACTTACAAAATAGCTTCCTTCTTTCTCAACAGTCACAAGGGCATTCTCAGGACACTCTTCGTTGCATCGCCTGCAGTCAAGGCAGTGTTCCACAGGGACTTCCAGGGCGATTCCAGTATCTTCCACGATCTTTACAGGAACATTGCATATTTCCTCTATGTCTCTGGCTACTCTTTTTTCCATAACAGCATTATCTACAGGCTCCGGAAAAGATGGATATTTGTACATTTTCATGAATTTATTGTACAATTTCATGCTCATTCCCTCGGTCCAGTAGGAAAGCTCGCAGGCATAGATATTTTTGAAGGTCTCGCTGGTCGCCATCATCAGGTGATCGGCTTTTATAGCCCCTGCAAGGGCAATAACCTCCTCAAGTCTGGATTCGTCCAGGAGAATCTCCGTAGCAAGAGCTAGAGAAGTATTCCCAAACTGAACGACTTTGCTTGAAAAATCTGGACATGAACCTATTCTCCTGGCTTTTCTGCAATCTACGTATGTCCCGGAAGCCCCAGACATGTAGACATTTTCTAGTTCTTCAAAGGGGACGCCTGCCTCAATCAGAAGGGTTAGCTGTGCCGCACGAATTGCTCCTAAAGCTTTTCCGGCTTCAGAGATGTCTTCGTTGGTGATTTCGATGGAATTCCCAAGGATAAGCTTTCCATTGGGCAATTCAGGCGGCTGTTTCATCAGACCTGTCTCCATGGCAATGGCTATAACTGCAATTACGCCTGTGCCTGTAATCCCCACGGCCTCGATTTCTCCTCTCTCAAGGATTTCTCCTGTGACCGGATTTACAAGGGCTCCGGTTTTACCTTTCATCTCTTCGTCCAGGACTGTAAGCCGCCAGTATTCCCCTTCCGGGTTTACGTCTGAAATTGCACCTGGGCTTGCAATCATTCCGCAGCTTATCCCCTGTCCCTCGATGGCAGGTCCTGCAGCTGCACTGCCTGTAATGATCCTGTCTCCCGCTTTTATTGCCATTTCCGCATTCGTACCATAATCAGTGACAATGGAGACTTCTTCCTGGTTCAGAAAATCGGTTTCTATCATCATTGCCAGAGCATCAGCTCCGATTTCGTGGGCAATCGCAGGTGGCACTGTGATCTCACAGTTCGGAAGATCCAGAATACCTCTGAAAAGTTCGTTTGCCGAAAAGATTTTTGCACTCCTATCCACGTTTTCTATTCCTAGCCTTCTTTGCATATTTTTTCCAGCAAAGGCAAGATCTCTGATTTCCGAGTTCTGGAAAAGAGATAGCTGAATAGGGTTTCCGCATACTACCAGTTTCTGGATGCAAGCGGGTTCTACATCAAGGGCTTCTATTATCTTCTTTACCGCGTCCAGTATGATATTATTTGCAGTATCTTCCCCTACTTCAAGGGCAAAATCCAGATGATCGATTACATTACCTCCCGGAAGAGGATGTCTAATCGTCATTGCGGTTCTTAATACACTTTTTGTTTCCAGGTCTATAAGCTGTGCTCTAAAACCGCTGGTTCCTAAGTCAAGTGCAATCCCGTAAATTTTTCTCACTCCATCTGCTGCTATTGGATATTGAAATAAATAATTGGAGCCTTTCCCTGTATCAGGCTGTAATGAACTGGATATAATCCAAGCAGTGAAATGAGCTGCGCAGCGTTTTTCACATAGATCCTTTTCAATTTAATTT
>NZ_DAOOUJ010000127.1:0-2576 GCF_035390745.1 Methanosarcina sp.
ATATAAAAACACATAGAGAAGAGCTTGTCTAACGCTTAACCGATGACGCATGGAAGAGACTTTAAATTTCAGTCTCTTCAACCAGCTTTTTTACGGTCTCAATCACGAGAACCGCGTCCTGCCTTTTTACGTCGATTTCGCTGTTAATGCAAAAATTAAGCAGTTCCTTCCTTTTTTCTTCAGAAATCAGCCCTTTTTTAGCTCCTTCTTTTGTAAGCCCGAGATAGCTCCGGTCAGGGTAGTAAGTAGTGATTGCAAGCTCCAGAAGGTCTTTGTGTTCTTTTTCGCTCACAATTCCTGCATCCAGAGCGGCTTTAAGGGTTTCCCGCATGTTCACCAGGGGCACGGAAATGGGCTCAAAGGTATCAGGGTTGGTGCTTACAGCTACCTCATCGTCAGACTCAATAACGCCGTCCCTGTACCACTCATAGACTTTTCCGACGCCTATCATGCCGTGCGTGTCCAGTTCAGAAGCTCGGAGAGCCCCCATGCTTGCGCCGCCTACAACCTTTACTCCTGCATTAAGTGCAGAAATTATCTCTCTGTGCCCGACAGCAGCCCGGTCAAAGAAAATTCCATCTATGATTCCAATGACCTTATACCCCTGCTGGACAAATTTTTCAAGCTGGAACCTGCGTACAGGGGGCTGGTAGTTTGCCCTGAGGATTTTTTTTGCATCCTCGTGGCTTATGCTGTTTCCGGTAAAAATGACTGCTTTTTCTTTCATCTTCTTTTCCACAGCTTAATTTTTTCGCGGCGTTATCTTCTTTTCCACGGCTTATCGTTTCTGTCTCTGGAAATCTCCCTTTTCTTTCCGGCGTTTATTCTCTTTCCTTTACGGTCGCGGTCGATTGTAAAAAGTTCAAAGCCCGGAATAATTACTCTTACTACAGGCACTGCAACTTCTTCTCTTGAGAGGTCAATAACAAGCACTCTTTCGGCGAGGCCCTTCAATTTCTCAAGAATAACATCAATATTTTCTGCAGGGCTCTTTTTAGAGATGTCCTGAACCTCTGAAAGGGAAATTTTCTCTCCTTCTTCGAACCAGAACCAGTTCAGGCGCTTCATGCGGTCGTAGCCTACACTTCGGATAAAGCCTTCCCTATCTGTATCTTCCCTTGCGCCCTGAATCTGTACAACTCTTGACTGTGCAGCTTCAGTTATTGCTCTTGCAATCGCGATCTCGGGTTTCAGGTGGGAACCTGCTCCCATGACCAGGAGAGCCGGGTCTTTCAATTTTACATCATCGGTTGCCGCGATGATTGTAGGGATTCCTGTGTCAGTCGGGACAAGCCAGACTTTGAGGTCTATTCCGGCATCTTTGAACTTCCGGGCAAGCTCATAGACGTATCCATCTTCTTCGGTGAGCACGATCTCTTTTCCAAGGTCCCTGGTATACTGGGCTATGCTGATTGCATCCCTTTCTATAACCTCAAGAAGCCCGTGAAGGATGGCTTCCTCCAGCACATTTCCCGAAGCCAGCCCGTTGGTATTGCTAAGGAATAGTTTCTGACACTGACCCGGACCGTCATAAGGGTGGAATACCGCATTTGCGCTCACAAAGACTTCTTCTTTATTCAGAAGGTCGTATGCTTCTACCCACTCAAGAAGGGAACTCGGGTTATAGGGCTGGGAAAGGAGCAGGGTGCCGGGGTCAAGGACAGTGTAGTTTTCCCTGGCGTTCAGGTAGGATTCAACAAGAGCGGGGGCTGAAATGTCACCAGCAATGTTTGCGTTCAGGCCGGGTCTTTCTGCCAGGCAGCGCTCAAAGCTTTCCATTATTGCCGAAATACGGGCTCTCTGTTCGGTTGAACCTTTGCCTGAGTAAATGCTGATAGCTCCCGGGGCTGCACTGGGGCGGATTGCAGAGAATATCGGAATTCCAAGCCTGTCCAGGTTTGTGATATCTGCAATTCGGGTAACTCCTATCTTTTTTATCTGATCTTTTGTGTTTTCAAGGGTTGTAGCTTCATCGTACACGCGCTGCGTGCCTTCGATGTATGAAAGAGATCTGTCAATTTTTATCTCGGGCATAGTTAGAAACCTACTCATCTCTTGTTATATATTTTGTGATTTTTCGGGATTTACGGATTTTTTTCACAGGGGGTTTTGTAGCTGTTGCAAGGGTACTTATCTTGACAAATAATGGAGATACAGGAATACTATCAGAATAACGCTATATATTGCGGGGTCTATAAGTATGTAAGAGGGCTTATAAGGGGGTTTTGTCCAGCGAATCTTGAAAAATTGTTTCTGGAAGAAAATGTAGGAGGTTTTGACCTTCTTTTCAGAACCATATTCGGGATACTTGCAATTCTCGCGCTGGCAGCAGGTATTGTGAAAAGATCACCATGGAAATGGATTGTTGCCCTGGTAGCTTTTACGGGTCTCTACAGTTCAATCCTGAGGCACTGCACTCCTTATGCTATTCCTGGAATCAGTACTGCAAAGAAAAAACGTGCATGATATTCTTCGAATAACATGCCCAAAGAATGAAAGTATTTGGAAGTACTTTCATGCCAAATAATGGAATGTGTAAGGAATTGATCATACTTTCTTATTTTTAATAGTGGGGG
>NZ_DAOOUJ010000128.1:0-2454 GCF_035390745.1 Methanosarcina sp.
GATTCTTATTAGACCCTTATTAGACTCTTCGTATTTCTGCCCAATGTTTAAAAGACAACACCCGGATATGAGATTTGAGGAGGGTAATGATATGAAAAAGTTGCTGGCTTTGATGTTACTTATTTCGGTAATTTTTATATCCGGCTGTGCATCGACAAAGACAAACTCACCGGTCAGTCCGGAAGATCTGGCTGTGAGCATGGAACCCCTGGTAATCAAGGAGTTTAATGAGCAGGATGTTTCCGTGACTGTATTAAATAACAACAGCACCCAGGCAATTGACTCGGTGTCTGTAAGTTCTTTTGATCCGTTTACAATCGTAGGACCAGGTACACAGGTCAATATTCCTGCAAAAAGTAAGGCTGCTTTAAGTTTCAGGGTTATGGCTCCCTCTTTTGATAAAAATACATCGACACTGACCCTGTCATATGCTTCAGGTATTGACGAAGAAGAAAAACCTGTAATTAATACGAAGACCGTGCCTGTCCAGATAGTTGTCCTTCCTGATGCAAAACTTCAGTTTGTCGGCTTTGCCGAAAGCATGGACAAGCTGCGTGCATCTCCCCCTGTTTCTACCTGGGAAGCTAAAAAAGGTGAGAATGCCACCGTGAAATTCTCTGTAAAGAACCATGGACAGTCAACCATAGCCGGAGATTCCATGTATGTGGTAGTAGATATAGAAAATAAGCTGATAGGGAACAACGCAACGGTTAATATCACCGAATCAATGGCAAAAGGAGGAACATCCTATACAAGAGGTGCAGAACTTCCTGTTCTGGAAGATGCCCCCAATGGAGAAACCAATGTGTATGTAAACCTGATGAAGGGGGATTATCTGCTTGATACCCAGACCCTTGTACTTAAAGTAAAGCTATAATGCGGATCTGGTTATATGAGATTAAGGCTATGTGTAAAACCGAATAAATCTCCTTTTTTGTATGGAGGGTTTTTAATCAGCATTTTGCTGATTATAATCCTCTCTTCTGGCTGTTCCGGGGATTCGAAAGATGTTTTCAGGGAATATAATGAGGTTTTCATCCAGGATATAGATGTAATGTCCACTCAGCAGGGAGAGAACACCCTTCTGACAGTTACTCCTTATATCCGCAATGACCAGGACACTGACAGTTCTATGCTTTCTGTCAAAGTAAAAATTATCGACGAGGAGACCAGCCTTATAGTGGCGGAAAAAGATGTGGATATGGGTTACGTCAAAGCCCAATCTCTGGCTTACAATGCAGTGTCTCTGGGAACTGTGAAACCCGGGAATTATGAAGTGGAGGCTCAGCTTTTCCAGGAAGGCCAGCTTCTCAGTTCATGGAGTGAATTTGTCACCATAAAGGCAGAGCTCGCCGTTGACCAGCCGGCTGATATCCTGCTTACAGATATGAATCTTGTAATTACCCAGTTCACTGACAGGGATGCAAAGGCTGTTGTGGATATTTCTCCCGGAATTTATAATCAGGGAGGAGATTCAAAAGCTCTGACCATGATAGTCACTGCAAAAGCAGATGAATACACTTCATACACCGAAAGCGATGACCTGGGGATTATCAAAGGCTCAGGCCAGCTAAGAGGGCATGTGCGCTTTGTGTTCCCTAGAAGAGCAGAATATACATTTTCAGTTACTGTGGAAGAAAATGGGCAGGAAATAATCACTTCCGAAACCACCGAGCCAATAAAAATGGACAAAATAGAGAGGAATGTTGTCAAAAATTACCCGCTTGTGGAGGAAGGCACTCCTGTTGAACTCCCCGAAGAAGAGGGAACTTCTGATTCCAAGAGTTCGACTCCCGGTTTTGAGGGTTTGGGCATGTGCATAGTTCTCCTGCTTGCTGCAGGTGTAATAAACAGGGGACTTGATAGTAAAAGGAATGGGGATGAGGAATTACATGGCTGGAAAAGAAGATAGCCCTTACATTGAGGAAAAAAATACAGGGCAAAACTCTGTGGAAGTCCGAATACCTGCAGAACGCAACACACAGGAAAATAATGATCCGTCATTCAAAAAACTCGTAAATGCAGCTGTGCTGATCGTTCTTCTGGCGCTTATTTTTATCGCCCTGTTTTCTTTTTTCTTCAATATGCAGGAGGCAATAATTGCCCTTTTCAATCCAAAATATCAGGCACTAATGCAGGCCCTCTTCAGTTTGCTGGTCCTGATTATAGGGATTTACCTTATCAAGATGCTCCTTCCAGATAAACATTAATCGAGCCTTTTGGGTAGTTAAATCCCTTTTTTATTTTACCAATAACGAGAAGAAAATAGGGAAAAAATAGAAAACAGCCCTTTTTGAGCTCATCTCACTTCAATGACTTTTAAAGTAGTCCTCTTAAGTTCGCTTAATAGTAATCCGTAAATTAGTCTGCTTGAGCGAGCGAAGCGAGTGAAACAGACTGCGGGCTCCCGAATCGCAACTCGGGGAGTGAAGCGAGTGAAACAGACTGCGGGCT
>NZ_DAOOUJ010000129.1:0-2436 GCF_035390745.1 Methanosarcina sp.
GCTTTCTGCGCATGCAGGCGGTTTTCTGCCTCTTCGAAGATTACGGAGTTCGGGCCGTCCATAACTTCATCAGTAATTTCAAGACCTCTCCTTGCAGGCAGGCAGTGCATTACTATTACGTCCGGCTTTGCGACTCCGAGGAGTTCGGTATTGACCTGGAAAGATTTAAAGTCCCTAAGGCGCTTTTCCTGCTCTGCTTCATCCCCCATGGAGACCCAGACATCAGTATATATTATGTCTGCATCTTTTGCGGCAGTTCCTGGGTCGTCTGTGATTGTGAATTTCCCTCCAAGGGCTTTTGCCTGCTCAAGGAATTCGGCTTTGGGCTCGTAACCTTTCGGGCATGCAATGGCAAATTCCATACCCATAATTGCCGAGCCAAGAAGGGCGGAATTGCAGACATTATTCCCGTCGCCAATCCAGGCAAACTTCAGGCCTTCAAACCTGTTTTTGCACTCCATGATGGTCATGAAATCGCCAAGGATCTGGCAGGGGTGTTCCCTGTCTGAAAGGGCGTTTATCACGGGTATGGTCGAGAATTCGGCAAGCTTTTTCACGGTCTCATGGCTCATAACCCTTGCCATGATCCCGTGCAGGTAGCCGGAAAGGGTTCTGGCTGTGTCTTCAATGGTTTCGCCTCTGCCTACCTGGATATCCCTGGAGTTCAGGTAAAGGGCATGCCCTCCGAAATCGCTCATTGCAACTTCAAAGGATACTCTGGTCCTTGTGGAGGATTTTTCGAAAATCATTCCAAGGCTTTTGTGCTTAAGGTATTCGGTAGGTTCTCCTGCCTTACGTTTTTTCTTCAGGTCAGCGGCCGATTCAAGGAGTTCGTATATCTCCTCCCTGGACAGGTCAGTTATAGAAAGTACATCTCTCTTCATCGTCTCAAACCCCGACTTCTTTCTGGCTGAATTTAAACTTCTGGTTGAATCCAAGCTTTATATTAATGCATAGTACTTATTTACACATATTTTTACGGGTACTCCTGCATATTTTTTAAACAATCAGCCTCTAAGTTCTTTCATATGGTCTATTCTTTTCTGGATAAGACTGGCAGTGCCTATGTCTCTCCTGAAGAAGAGTCTACCGTGAATATTTTCAAGAGCATTCTGAGCGATCTTTTCTGCAGCTTCTATTGTGTCTGCGCACCCTACAACAGCAACGGCACGGGAGCTGGTAGTATAAATTTTCCCTTCTTTTTCGTATACACTTGCATAATAAACTGAAGCTTCCCCTATATCTCCTACGGCTACCTCACTGTCTTTTTCTGGATTGTCCGGATAGCCTGCCGGGACTGCGTATTTACATACTGTAGCTTTTCTGCTGAACTTTACAGGCAGGTTTCCGAGGGTTCCTTTTACCACAGCAGACATTATTTCTACAAAATCAGTCTCTATAAGGGGGATAACGTTCATGGCTTCAGGGTCTCCAAACCTTGCATTGAACTCCACGACTTTGGGGCCGCTGGCTGTAAGGATAAACTGTCCGTAAAGAATTCCCTTATATCCGGTTCCGGTTTCCTCGTGCAGAGCTGTTACTGTATGTCGCATAATCTTTTTTGCCTTCTCGATGTCTTCGGGAAGCATGAAAGGAAGGATCTCTCCTGCGTCAGTGTATGAACCCATTCCGCCTGTGTTTGGTCCGAGGTCCCCTTCATAAGCTCTCTTATGGTCCTGAACTGCAGGGAAAAAGGCAAGGTTTTTTCCGTCAACAAATGCCTGGAGGGTGAATTCCTCTCCTATGAAACGCTCCTCAATAACCACAGGCCCTTTTTCCAGAAGCTCGCTTGTATATTCCTTTGCAGCTTTAAGGTCAGGGAGCTGGTCGCCCATGACTTTTACTCCTTTTCCGCCTGTAAGTCCCGAGGGCTTGACTGCAACATCGCCCAGCTTTTCAATAAAAGCGTGTGCTGGAGCTTCATCTGTAAAAACTTCATAGGCAGGGCAGCCTTCTATACCGTATTTCTTCATGAAATTTCTTGCCCATGCCTTGTCAAACTCAATAACCGCACAGGCTTTTTTGGGGCCTACAACAGGGATTCCGGCTTCCCACAGGGCATCTGCAGCTCCTGCTGCAAGTGGAGCTTCAGGACCCACAAAAGCCATCTCAATGCCCTTAGCTTTTGCATATTCTACGATTTTTTCAACCTCTGTTTCTTTTTCGAGCAGGAAGTCCTCACAGAGGGCGGCAATTCCCGGATTTTTCTTTGCCATTAACGCATAAAGGATAGGGTTATGCTTGCTTTTCTTTATTCCTTCGGCAATGGCGTGTTCCCTTCCGCCTCCGCCGATAAGCAAAATCTTCATTTTCATTCTCCTTGTTCAAAAAAATTTATTTTTCAATCCAAAATTTGTTCTTGATACCTGATGAGGAAATGCAGTGAAAAAAAAGGTAATGGATTATGGGGCTCACAAGACCTTTCTTTCGAGTTAA
>NZ_DAOOUJ010000130.1:0-2362 GCF_035390745.1 Methanosarcina sp.
GGGAGATAAGTATCAATAGCATGGTAAGGAAATCCTGCCATCTCAACGTGCTTTGCAGACCCGTTCGCTCTTTTGGTAAGGATAATGCCAAGAATCTTGGAAGCAACTATGGCGTCCTCACCATATGTTTCGTAAAAGTCACCTACTCTGAATAGAAGAATTGCCTCCGGATATTTTGATTTAACGGAGAAGTATTGCTTCATTAAGGGGGTCTCTGCTATTTTTTTATCCTCGTTCATCTTTACAAAAATAGATATTATCTTTGTATTATTCCCCTCTAAAAAAACAATGTATGAAAATAATTTCGTCGATTTTAATCACTTTGGCTATCTCTTCCATAGCTTTTGGAAAAGACAAAAAAGAAAATTTGGCAGCCACTCATTTACAGCAGATAATGAAAGAAAATAAAGCAGTGGGTCTTGCTGTAGCAGTAGTCAAAGATGGCAGAATTGTATATGTTGAGTCTTTTGGTAAGAAAGATATTGAAAAAAATCTTGATCTTAAAAAAGATGATATTTTCAGAATAGCATCAATTTCCAAATCTTTTACCACAACTGCTTTATTGACGCTGGTGGACAAGGGTTTGGTGGACATTAATCAGGATGTGAGTGACCTTATAGGTTTTAAAGTTCGCAATCCAAAATTCCCCGATATTCCTATTACCCTCAAGATGCTTCTATCACATACTTCAAGCCTGCGGGATGCTGCAGGTTACTTTAGTCTTGATGTAGTCAATCCCGACAAGAATGAAAAGTACGGAGAAGCTTATCATGACTATGCACCCGGAACAGCATATGAATACTGTAATCTCGGATTTAACATTATCGGTACTATTGTTGAAAGAGTGTCCGGGAAGAGATTTGATAATTATGTAAGAAACAGCGTAATAAGACCCTTGGGTCTATATGCAGATTACAATGTTGATTCTCTTGACGCTTCAAGGTTTGTAACTTTATATGGCAATGATGATAATGGCATATGGGGAGCAAGACCTGAGGCGTACATGAGCAGAGGAGAGGAAATTAAAAACAATTATGTTTTTGGCTACAGTACTCCCATTTTTTCTCCAACTGGAGGAATTAAAATATCTGCACAGGATCTTGCACGCTATATGATAATGCATATGAATCATGGTAAATACGGCAAGGTGAGAATTATTTCCGAGAAGAGTTCAATAATGATGCAGACGCCTGTTGTGAAAGTTGACGATTTTACTGAGTATTGTATGGCTATGGAAAAAGTCACAAATTTGATTCCGGGGGAGGTTATGACGGGGCATACAGGTTCTGCATATGGAGTATACAGTGCGATGTTCTTTAATCCTGAAAAGCGATTTGGTATAGTTATGATGACGAATGGTTGTCCACCTGTTTACAAGGATGGCTTCACTGTTATTCAAGGTGAAGTAATAAGGGCTTTGTACAATATATTTATAGCTAAGTAGATTGAAAAAACTGTTGATTATTACCTATTACTGGCCTCCTGCAGGAGGGTCCGGTGTTCAGAGGTGGCTTAAGTTTGTAAAATATTTAAGAAATTATGGTTACGAACCGGTAGTCTATACTCCGGAAAATCCTGAATTTATGGCGAAGGATCAAGGGCTTCTTGCAGAGATTCCTCAAGGAATAGAGGTGATAAAAAGGAAAATTTTTGAGCCTTATAGCCTCTATAAGATATTTACAGGCAGGCGAGGTGAAGCCATTAAGCCCGGATTTATTGCGGAGAGTGGCGAGAGCAGTAAAAAATCCTTTAAAGAAACTTTTTCTCTTTTTGTCAGAAGTAACTTGTTTGTTCCAGATCCAAAATGTATGTGGATAAGACCTTCTATCAATTACCTCAACAGATATTTAAAAACGAATCCTGTTGATGCTATTGTCAGTACTGGACCTCCTCATTCCATGCACTTGATTGCAAGAGGTCTGGCTCGGAGGACTGGAATAAAATGGGTTGCTGATTTCCGTGATCCCTGGACTACTATGTATACATTCAAGTACATGAAAAACACATTTTTAACCAAATTGTTGCACAAAAGAATGGAGCGAAGCGTTATCAGGGAAGCCGATGCAGTTGTGGTAGTGACAAACTTTATGAAGGAGGAATTTCTTGCACTCAAGCCTAAGAGAATCAAAGTAATTACTAATGGATTTGATGCCTCTGATTTTGCACAAATAAATGAATCTTTAGAAGATAAGTTTACTATTACTTATACTGGTCTGTTTGTTAAAGACCGAAACCCATCCATTTTGTGGCGCATACTTGGTGACATGGTAAAAGAAGTTCAAGGATTTGGAGAGGATCTTTTGCTTAGAATTATTGGTCATACTGACGGCTCTGTATGGAGTGACATTTTGGGTAATTCTCT
>NZ_DAOOUJ010000131.1:0-2321 GCF_035390745.1 Methanosarcina sp.
ATAGACAAATTTACAGGCTCGAATGTAGCTGAAATAATTTTCAGCCCTCATAGACTTGATAATTCCTTTTTTTAATGCTTTTGGAATATGGTAATGGTTTGCTCTTTTTAGTCCTGATGGGCACGGATTTTGGAAACAGGGAAAAAGCGAGGTACATATTTGATTGGGGAGAATGTCTTTAAAAGAAGGCAAATTTATGATGCTGTTTGCAGTCCAGGTTCATCCTGCATTTGTTGATGGTATTTATATTGGCAAACTTGCGGATAAACTGCAGAGATACCTGGATGGAGTGTAGATTATAAGCATAATGGGAGGACCAGTAGTTCACTAATCTTTGATTTTCTTAAACTATGTTTTCATATTACACAGGTTTACTTTAAAATCTGTGCTTGCAGATTTTACTCTTCGTCTGAGTTTTTACGGGTTATTGCCTTCAAAAAAGGCTTGAAAAACTCTTTTTTACTTCAGCAGAACTGAATGGTTTCCAGTGAGCGATATAAATCTTCCCTGTTGTGATGTCAATCAGTTTTTTTATGCTCCGCTGGGCCTCAGCCGGATCATCTGCCCAGAAAGGAAGGGACGGTTTTCCTGAAAGGATTGAAGGAAAGATAAGGTCTCCTGTAATCGCATCCCCATTTTTCAGAAGGACGGAAACGCAACCCGGTGAATGGCCAGGAGTGTGGATCACCCGCCCTCGGACTCCAAACTCTTCCAGTTCCAGGCATTCGTCGATAAGAATATCAGGCTCAAGGGCCGGATATCTGGAAATTGCCTCCCTGCCTAAAAAGAGCCCAAGAATTCTTCCCGTAATTCCGGTAGGATGCAGCTTCCCCTGCCTTCCTTCGCGGACTTTTTCGGCATCTAGGCGGTGCACGGCAACCTTTGCACCTATTTTTTCCCTGAGGGCAGCAGCACTTCCTGCATGGTCTGCATGCCCGTGTGTAAGGACTATGAGCCGGATATCTTCAGGTGAACCCCCTATCTCACGCAGTTTTTCAAGTATGGCATCTTCACTCCCAGGATATCCGGAATCGACCAGGATGGTCCCTTCATCTCTGATTATGAACGCGTTTATCATTTTCACAGATACAGGTACGATATCTATAGAAAGATCCATTCAAACCCCTTTCAGAATTCATTCAAATCCTACGTTTTCACTCTAAATCCTACGTTTTGCAGTTATAAAAATAAATATTCATGGTTGTATTTGATTACTAAAATGCAGACAAAACAAGAAATATGAAATAACTCCTGATGAAAATGATTCTTTGGTGAAATGAAGATGTTTATCCTGAGGAGGGATTTTTGCAGCCGGTAAGAAAGATGTCTTCAGGAACTATCGAACCGGTAAAGGACAAAATCTCAAAATATTTATCCATTTAATCGGATACTTCCATCCATGAATAATCATAGCGATACGGAAGGTTCAGGTAATAATCCAGTTCACTGTGACGCCGATAAAATTCCAGGCTGGAATGAAGAGCTTGAACTGGCTTTTTCCGCCTATAAAGGCTCCTACGTTCCCGGAAGAGTTGCATCAAGGCACAAAACGGTCTGTGAGGTCCTCATTCCCGGAGCTGTCGTACAGGCAGGAATTTCCGGGGCGCTCCAGAAAATCGGAAAACAGCCGGTTGTAGGGGATTTTGTCGTTTTGCTTGACCAGCCGGAACTGGGCTCACGCATGATTGTAAATCTCCTGCCCAGAAGAACCTGCCTTTCAAGAGGGGCAGCAGGAGACGGAGGCGGGGAACAGGTAATTGCTGCAAATCTTGATACCATCTTCATCGTGACTTCCGTTGGTAAGGACCTCAACCTGCGAAGGCTTGAGAGGTATCTTGCAATAGTTTATTCTTCCGGGGCAAATCCGGTGATTTTGCTTAATAAGATTGACCTTGCTGATGACCCAATCCGGCTGGTAGAAAAAATTCAGTCCATTGCAGGGAACGTGCCGGTTGTTTCTTTAAGTGCCCTTTCGAAAACCGGACTTGATGCACTGAATCCTTATCTCAAGCAGGGGGAAACGGTTGCACTCATAGGCTCTTCCGGCGTCGGGAAATCCACACTTATTAACTCTCTTCTTGGCGAAACCGTCCAGAAAACCGCAGATATCCGAGAAGATGATGAAAAAGGCAGGCACACAACTACAGTCCGCCAGATGTTCCTTCTTCCAAACGGAGCTGTTCTTATCGACAACCCCGGGATCAGGGAAATTCAGCTCGGTGATTCTGCCGAAGGGCTTGAAAAAGCTTTTTCCGAGATTGTTGATGCAGCCCGCAATTGCAAGTTTAAAGATTGCACTCACCGGGACGAACCTGGCTGCG
>NZ_DAOOUJ010000132.1:0-2252 GCF_035390745.1 Methanosarcina sp.
TATGCAAAATCGATAGCTTTTGAGCAAGAAAATTCCTTAACCGATGACCAATGAAGAATTTCTAAATATTTCACTAATTTTTACTTTTCTTAAAGTTATGGCTTCAGAATACCCGGGTTTCATGTAAAACCTGTACATCATGCATTAAAATTACAGGATGGGGATGCCCTGAAAAATAATGGCATTCGTGCTGCATAAAGAGTAGACAAAGATATAACGAATAAATGTTAACCAGAGCTAATATAAGGTTTAAATTGTATTCCTAGTAAGGTAAAATTGTAAAAACATTTGCCTTTACAGGGGAATAGGCTTTAAGGTTTTATCAGGTCTGCGGGGAAGAAATAATCTACATTTTTGAATTCAGCTGGAAATGATTTTTTTTCTTATGGACTTGATGATGTTTTCTTAATGTGAACATAAAAAAGCTACTTGAGAGCACATAGTTGAGGGTATCTTATGAAAGGCGACAAATGTACGAATCCAATGGATAAAAATGAGTTAGGTGAGCCGCTTCCAAGCAAAAATCAAACAGTAGGGGATTTTCCAAAATTAACTACGGTAGCAGGAGCTCCGGTGGAAAGCAATCAGGACAGCATGACAAGCGGTAGACGCGGACCCCTTATGCTTCAGGATATCTGGTTTCTGGAAAAACTAGCACATTTTGACAGAGAAGTAATTCCGGAGCGCAGAATGCATGCAAAAGGCTCGGGGGCATTTGGGACATTTACTGTAACTCATGATATAACCAACTACACCAAAGCAGCCATATTTTCTGAAATAGGAAAACAAACCAAAATGTTTGCACGCTTTTCTACTGTAGCGGGTGAGCGTGGAGCAGCTGATGCAGAGCGTGATATTCGCGGTTTTGCTTTGAAATTTTACACTGAAGAAGGCAACTGGGACATGGTAGGGAACAACACGCCTGTGTTCTTTTTCAGAGACCCTCTAAAGTTTCCTGACCTGAACCACGCTGTTAAACGTGATCCGCGTACCAATATGCGGAGCCCAAATACTAACTGGGACTTCTGGACATCTTTACCTGAAGCTCTGCTGCAGGTAACTATTATTATGGGTGACCGTGGACTGCCTTCTTCTTACAGGCACATGCATGGATTTAGCAGCCATGCTTACAGCTTAATAAATAAAGATAATAAGAGAGTATGGGTAAAGTTCCACTTCAGGTCACAGCAGGGCATAAGAAACCTCACAGACCAGGAAGCTGAAAAAGTTGTCGGAATGGACCGCGAAAGCCACCAAAGGGACCTTTACGAATCCATTGAAAAAGGCAAGTTCCCAAAATGGAAAATGTATATACAGGTTATGACAGAGGAACAGGCCAATTCTATGAAGAATAATCCCTTTGATCTAACCAAAATGTGGCATAAAAAGGATTTTCCGCTGATACCGGTTGGTGAATTTGAGTTAAACAAAAATCCTGATAATTATTTTGCAGACGTGGAACAGGCTGCTTTTTCACCGGCTAACGTAGTCCCGGGGATTAGTTTTTCCCCAGACCGCATGTTACAGGGACGTTTGTTTTCTTATGGAGATGCACAAAGGTATAGATTAGGTGTAAACCATCACCAGATACCCGTGAATTCTCCTCAGGGCGTTAAAAACTATCACAGCTTCCATAGAGATGGACAGATGAGAGTTGATGGCAATGTAGGAAGTCAACTGCATTATGAACCAAATAGCTATGGAAACTGGAAAGACCAGCCACAATATGCACTTCCGGTTGAAAAAACAGGTTCAACAGATATCTTGAGGTATGATTTCAGAGAAGATGACAGTGATTATTACACCCAGCCGGGAGAGTTATTCAGAGCTATGACTCCTGACCAGCAGCAGGTTTTGTTTGAAAACACTGCCAGAAATATGGGCGATTCTACTCTCCAGATCAAGCACAGGCATATTTACAATTGCTATCAGGCAGATCCTGAATATGGCAAAGGTGTTGCAAAAGCATTGGAGATAGATATCTCAACCGTTGATTTAAATTTACCAGCGCGCACTTCAAGAAAAGCCAATTATGAAGCAAACAATAAACATCCTGAATTAAATCAGCCTACAATGAAAAAAGATTCAGGCAGGGAGATTGATACTAACGGCGATCCCTGCATTGAACCCGAAAATGATCCCTGGCTTTTGTAACTATTAAAATTGGAATTAGCGGCACTATCAGGTCTAAAGAGGGATAGACAAATTTACAGGCTCGAATGTAGCTGAAATAATTTTCAGCCCTCATAGAC
>NZ_DAOOUJ010000133.1:0-1951 GCF_035390745.1 Methanosarcina sp.
CAAAGCCTCTTTTCAAGTATTGTGTTGGCTCTGAAAATATAATGATATGTTCTTTCAACTACACCTATGATGCTTTTTGAATATTTATCTGCTATAAGTGGGCTAACGTTTATGCCTATTACTTTTTCACACTCCTTTCTTATAACAGATACGGGAAAATTCATAAACAATCCTCCATCGACATAGTTGATTCCTTCAATGGTAATTGGTTTAAAAAAAACAGGTACGCAGGCAGATGCCATAACTTTGTTTATGAGATCTCCAGAGCTGAAGATAACACTTTTACCATGATCGAAATCAGTCGCTACTACAAAAAGAGGGATCTTTAGTTCTTCAAAAGTCTTAACAGGAATATTTTCATCTAGAAACTTTATAAAGCCGGCAGTTCCAAACAATCCTGCCTTGGGTAAAGTGAACTCAATAAAATTGTTAATATATCTGTTTCTGAAAATTTCAATTATCTTTTCAGGAGGAAGGCCTGAAGCATACATAGCGCCTACAATTGCACCTGCACTTGTGCCAGATATGATTTCAGGACGAATACCAAACTCTTCAATGGCCTTGAGAGCTCCGGCATGTGCAAAACCTTTAACTCCTCCTCCTGAAAGAGCAATTCCTAACTTGTATTTATAAGACATATTCCAGTATCTTACGTGTGGCAGAAGAGTCAATTGTTTTATTTTCGCCAAAATGAACGTTTCTCTTCTCGAATCTTTTTACAATCTCGTCAATAGTCTCCTTGCCAATGCCGTTTTCGGATAGTCTTGTTTTAAGTCCTAAAGAACGGAAAAACTCATCACATTTATCAATTGTCTTTTCAATAATCTTTTCTCTGTCAGAGTCTTCTATATTCCATACCCTTTTACCCATTTGTATAATTTTGTCACCCTTTTCTTCTTTCATTATCCACATTGTGCCTTTGAGAACTATAGCTAATGTATGCCCGTGTGTGAGATTGTGAAGGGCACTCAATTCATGTCCTATCATATGAGTAGACCAATCCTGAGTAACTCCCATGGAGATAAATCCATTAAGAGCCATTGTTGCAGAAAGCATAAAAGTTGCCATATCATCGTATGCAGGTTTTTCTCCATAAACTTTAGGAGCTACTTCGACAATGGTTTGAAGTATCCCTTCCGCCCACCTGTCCATAAGAGGGGATTGATTTGTGGTAGTAAGATATTGCTCCAGAACATGTACAAAAGTATCAGTCAGTCCACAGGCTATTTGATATTTTGGAAGTGAAAATGCAACCTGTGGATCGAGAATAGAAAAAACTGGGAAAGTACTGTAAAACGAGAATTTTTCTTTAAGAGCACTGTTAGTAATAACGGCACCCGGATTCATTTCAGACCCGGTTGCAGGTATCGTCAGCACACTTGCCAGCGGAAGTGATCCTCTGTATAGTGAAGGTCTTTTGACAAGTTCCCATGCATCCTCTTCGATGAGAGCTGCTGCTGCGATTAGTTTTGATCCATCAATTACCGATCCTCCACCTACAGCAAGAATAAAGTCGCAGTTCTCTTCTTTAACAATGGCAATGGCTTTTCTAAGTGTTTCAACTGTAGGATTAGGCTCAATTCCCCAGAATTCTATGTGATCTTTTCCAGTCAACGCTCTTTTAACCTGTTGATATACTCCGTTGGTTTTAACACTGCCTCCACCAAAAGTCACAAAAACTTTTTTGTTGGCAGGAATTTCAGTACTAATATGTTCAATAGTCCCTTTCCCAAAAACCAGTTTAGTGGGATTTTGAAAAATAAAATTATTCATACTTAAAAATTTTTATTACTTATTGTTGTAAAATTAAATAAAAAACTGCAATCAGCATATTTGATTACAGTTTACATTTTTGTGGTCCCGGTGGGTCTCGAACCCACGACCCCAACATTAAGAGTGTCGTGCTCTACCAACTGAGCTACAGAACCATTTTTTAGGTCTGCAAAGATAC
>NZ_DAOOUJ010000134.1:0-1925 GCF_035390745.1 Methanosarcina sp.
TCTATCTGAGGCCTTGTATATTTCCAGATAACATCGGCTTTTGAATCCTGGATTTCCCACGGAATTACAATTACAATATCACCTTCACGAATCCACATCTTCTTGTTTTTGGATCCGGGAATTCGTCCCATTCTGACAATGCCGTCCATGCACTGCAGTGTAACTCTTTTTGAGCCTAAGAGACTTCCTACTGTTGCCAGTACTTCGTGGTTCTCTCTACGTGGAGTACGTACCCTTGTTACTTCCTGAGCAGGTGCAGCGTTTACCGTTCCTTCTCTTCTCTTTCTCATATTACTTCGGAAATTAGCCAGGTTGATTCCTCTTTTGTTTATTTTGATTTTAGGTTTGGGATTTTTTAGATGAATTTGGGATTTTTTAGACGGATTTGGGATATTGATTCAATTCTGGTTTTGGATGCTGGGCTTATTTGCCTATTTAACTTCCCCCAGATAACTCGCCTTAATTACTGATACTTTCCATACTCTTGATTTCCTCCAGGTACTCAGGTCTGAAAGTTCATAAATGAATAATAAATTAAAAACCCTTAAAAAATATAATAGGCTTTAATATTAAAAGTTAGAATTTCAGGAAATCTTGAAGCTATTTCCTGGGATCCTATCCTCCCAACATATGATCCCTAATAAAAGCGGTCAAAACGTATCCGGATTAGATTCCATCAACAAATACTGACTGGAGTACAATTTTATTAGTATCGATTAGTAATGCTAAATGATTCAGAGCTTAACATACAAGTTCGTGAGAACTTATGATTTCGTGCCTTTCACCTGAGTATAAGGCAAAAAACAAAGATTAAAAAGTGAATCAGTGTTGCTGTATATCTTTACAGAACAACACCTATAGAGAATCTTATATTCAGAACTTTCTGTGGCTAGGAAGGCAATCTCTGCAGTAAACCGGCCGTCCCTCTGTTGGCTTGAAAGGAACCTCGGTCTCAACACCGCAGTCAGAACAGATTACCTTGTGCATTTCCCTGGGGCCGCTGTTGCCGCCTCTGAAACCTCCGCGGCCGCTGTCTCTGCCACCACGGTTGCTGTCTCTTCCCCTGAAGGAGTTTCCTCTGTCATTAAAACCCATTTTTGTTTCACCTCCGCTTCCAGCGGATAAACATGCTCATAAAAATATGATTGGATATAATTTATTATTCAAAAACAAAAACAGAGTTTTTAATAACAGATTATACTTCTCATCATTTTTACTAATTCTACAGTCTTTTTATCATATATATAATTAATCTACCTCTCTTCAGAAATCCAGAAGGCAGTTCAAGAAAGAAAATGTCGAGATAAAGAATAAATATACAGTATGAAACAAAGAACCAGTATTAGAAAATAAATAGACAATATTGGAAACCCTTTTCCCAGAGGTCTCCAGATATAAACTTAAAATAGAGTATTTTCAGAATTTTTGGGTTCAGAACTTCCTGTGTTTTGGGAGGCAGTCTCTGCAGTAAACCGGTCTTCCTTCGATAGGCTTGAACGGAACCTGGGTCTCAACGCCACAGTCTGAACAAACTGCAGGATACATTTCTCTGGGACCACTGCTTCCACCTCTGAAACCTCCGCGGCTGCTGTCTCTGCCACCACGGTTGCTGTCTCTCCCCCTGAAGGAATTCCCTCTGTCATTAAAACTCACTTTTGTTTCACCTCCGCTTATAGCGGATCCCTCTGGCTTGCTATAAAAATAAGATCCTATAGATTCTTTTATTAAAAACAAAAATGAAGTTTTTAATAACAGATTATATGGTTCTTTATTTTTACTGCCAATATTTCCGTAGCCGTCATAATATATAAATTTATCTCATATGAACGATATATATAAAGGAAATTTTTTAAGGCAGGCTGAAGCTTTATTTGCTTTTATTAAATCGGTTTTTTGATGGAAGAAAAAAGCTTCACTTTCTCCGG
>NZ_DAOOUJ010000135.1:0-1835 GCF_035390745.1 Methanosarcina sp.
TACCAAGTTTTCCTGCAGAGATGATGTTCGGGATATTCCCTGGAATCAGCATTCCGCCTGCAATTAACAATCCCATAAGGATGCTCTTTATCTGAATTTCGCTAAGAGCAGGTCCTATTTCTGCAGCTGCAAGGGTAGCATTGTCAAGAATAGCCGAAACCATGTTTACCCAGTAAAGAATACCTGAAGGAATTTTAATGAAGTACTCAAGGATAAGAGGCTTGAAACCGTCTCCCAGAAATGTCAGAGCCATGATAAAAACATAAACTTTGACAGCCCTCATTACAACGTCCTTCACGGTCTCGTTATACTCGGATGCTTTCATGCCCTGGTCTTTTGGATCAGCTTTTCCAAGGAAAAACATTCCAATAACACCATACACAAGGATGCCTGGAAGGATATATTTACCAAGCATGTTAAACAAAAACATGAAATCAGCGTTGTAAGGCTCGCCAGCTAACTTTGAAATCGCGATTGTTGAAAGAGGTTCTCCGAGAGGGGTCAGTGCAGCGCCAAGACCAATTGAGAAACATGCAACGATTGTAAGGTCTATCTTGGATTTTCGAGAGAGAGGCATTGCATTAACCACTTCAACGAGAATAATTGACGCAAGAATAGCCGACATTACACTGGAAAATAGACCGAGAACAACAATGAGAAGAAAACCCAGGACCTTTACAGAAAGCATATCAGTCAATTTTCTGATTGCTTTGTGAATCGGCTCATGCCATTTATAGATAATCAAGCCGACAACCAGCACTATCTGGAATATACCTATTGGAATACCAAATATATCTCCAACGTGCAGCGGTGCAGTAAATGCTTCTTCGATGATTTCCATGCGCCAGCCGGTCTCGTTACCCGGGATTTCGACAAAACCTGAAAGGGTCATTGCTGCGATTCCGCAAACAAGCAGAAATGGTTCCAGATTTTCCTCAATAACATGTATTTTGAAAGGGCCGAGCAATACGGCCAGGAATATTACAAGAAACCCAGCTAAAATTCCTGGTTCAAGAGCCATTACTTTTTTCCTCCTTAAACTATAATTCTAAAGAATAAACACCTGTAAAATTCATCTACTATTGAACGCTTTGAGTCCTGAATTTTTTGCCTTATAAAAGCCTGAGTTATTATATATTCTTCCATAATATATTTTCCCTTGAAATGGAATTCAGCTTCCTCGTTCTCATAAAAAATTAACCTTTTTCTACTCAATAACTTGTTGAAGATTAATTATTATAGGTCTATAGAAAGTGTTTTTTTAGCTCAATTGATATATTTGTGATGGATTCTCCCAAATGATTAGCATGAATATAACCTAAAATATTATCCACAGAAAAAAATAAAAATATAATTCCATAGAAAAGAAAAACAAATGAATAAATAAAGGATAGTTGGATTTCAACAAATTAGTTTCTCTCAATTTTAAATTAGGGTGAGAGTTCTGAGAAGAAAATAGAAAAAGAGGATCTCTTCAAGTTTATTACTTTTACAAGTTGAGAAGGATAAATTAAAACTTTAGTCCATTACTCATTATCTAAAAGCGAGATTAAAATAGGTTCCAAATCCAGGATTTTTGTGTTATGTTCTTCACTGGATTTGAAACTGGATCTTTTTAAGTTAGATGGGTATATTTCGAGCTTAGATCTTAGCCACAAAAATAATTACGAAATAGACAGTCATTGCGACAAGCCCCATTGGTACTCCAAGCCTCGCCCATTCCTTGCTGGTGATACCTAATTTGCCTGCAGAGATAATGTTCGGGATGTTTCCTGGGATAAGCATTCCACCTGCAATTAATAATCCCATAAGGATGCTCTTTATCTGGATTTCAC
>NZ_DAOOUJ010000136.1:0-1782 GCF_035390745.1 Methanosarcina sp.
ACTCATTTGAAAAAGTAATTTCCACCCCAAAATCAGGAGCAGCGGAAATAACTTTTGCAAATACGAAGGGTTGCAAGATGTGGAAGTAACTTTTGCAAGCGATGTTCAGGTTCACTTCTGCTGCATAAACTGGAAAATCACCTTTCAAAAAGTTATGATAATCTTGGTGGTGCCTCTGAAGGAGGTACTCATATGAGCAACTTCAAACATCTGACACAAGAGGAAAGGAACATAATCGAGCAAAGATTGAACAGCAGGGAATCATTCAAAAGCATAGCCCGTGAGCTTGGTAAGGATCCAACCACAATAGCGAAAGAAATAAAAAATCATATCCAATACAAGCAAACCGGATGTTATGGAATGGCATTCAATGACTGCAGGTATCGTTTCAGTTGCATTGCCACGCGTCTTTGTGGCAGCTTACGATGCAGACGTTATTGTCGCTTTTGCGGATCACATCCATGTTCGTCACTTTGTAGTGAATATCAACGGGAGATTTGCTCCAGGCTTTCGAAACCGCCCTATGTTTGCAATGGTTGTGAAAACAAACGGTCCTGCACATTGGAGAAGAGGGTCTACTCTGCAACACATGCACAAAAAGAATACGAGGCATTACGTTCTGAGTGCCGCCAGGGGCTGCAGATCACTGAAGAGGAGGCGATAAGACTGGATTCCGTTGTCAGCCCTCTCCTCATGAAAGGTCAGTCGCTTCACCACATATGTATCAACCATGCTGATGAGATCATGCTCGACGAACGCACACTGTACAACTATGTGGATATGGGGGTTTTCACAGCAAGGAATATCGATATGCCCAGAGTAGTACGTATGGGTAGGCGCAGGAAGATAAAAGACCGGTTCAAGGTAGATAAAAAATGCCGGATAGGACGAACTTATCAGGACTATCTTAAATTCAGACAGGAGCATCCGGACCTCCCAGTGGTTGAAATGGACACGGTCGAGGGAAGGATAGGCGGCAAAGTTCTGCTGACGCTGCATTTCACTTTCCCACAGCTCATGCTCGCATTCATCAGAGACGCGAATACTTCCCAGTCTGTCATTGATATCTTCGACCGTCTTTACCTGGAACTTGGGTCCGATACTTTCCGCAAATTGTTCCCGGTACTGCTCTGTGACAATGGCAGTGAGTTCTCTAATCCGGCCGCTATTGAATTTGATTCAAATGGGCAGCGAAGAACATGGGTTTTCTACTGTGATCCGCAGGCTCCTTACCAGAGAGGTGCGGCAGAAAACAACCATGCACTGATCCGGCGTATTATCCCCAAGGGCAGTTCTCTTGATGATTTTACCCAGCAGGATATTACCCTGATGATGAACCATATCAACTCATACGGTCGGCTGAACCTCGGGGACAAGACTCCTTATTGGACTTTCGCGTCATTTTATGGTGAAGAAATATTAAGAAGGATGAATGTAGATCTTATCCCGCCAGATAAGGTCACTCTGCATCCATCCCTTCTTAAAAAATAAAAAATAAATCTACAGAGGCACCACCAGCCACAACTGCATAACCACATTCCAAAAGGGTGGAAATTACTCTTGCAATAAAGTCAGCTAATTTCCATACCTCTGTTTCATTATGCTCAAAAATGGGCTGGTTTTGCTCCTCCAGCCTATATTTTAACCTATTATTGACTGAAAAGCATTAAAAATATGTCAGAATAAACCGATCTAAAATCAGCTAAAAAGCCGATCCTGTCTGATGAATCGGCTTGTGTGGAATTTACTTTTGCAAACTGGAAATTACCTTTTCAATTGACC
>NZ_DAOOUJ010000137.1:0-1757 GCF_035390745.1 Methanosarcina sp.
TTCATCCTTTTCTATATGAATTGAAATTTCTTTCCAGCCGCTGTCGATTGTATGAAGAGTCTCTACCATTGCCCTGATAACGTTTCCTACAATTTTCTGGACAAATTCATTCATCGGGATTTTCCTGCCGTCTACCAGAAGTTCGATTTTCATTTTTTCTCTCCTTAGTGAATGCTTTTCTATTGTTCTGTCATTTTTCTTCTTATTCTTTCATCTTTTCCAGTCTTTTGATTTCCCTGATTGGTGTGTAGTAGGGTTTTCTCCGGCTTACCGCAAGCCTGAGCAGTTTTTCTATCTCTTCGGGGCTTCTTGCTCCCCCTATATCAACAAGATTATCGTGCACAAGCAGACAGGGCTTGAATTTTCCATCGGCTGTAACCCTGAGCCTGCTGCAGTGGGCACAGAATTCCGAATTATCCATCGGACGAACGAATTCCACTTCAACCCCATCAATAACATATTTTTTCCTGTGGTGCAGGTGCCGGACCCTGACCTCGCTCGCTCTTTCTTCCAGGCTTTTTTCAAGGGCTTTTGAGTCAATAGTATACTTTGAAAGCTCAGGGTCAATATTCATGAGCTCTATAAGCTGCAGGATAACTTTTCCTTTATAAGGGCGGATGAAATCCATCATTGCATCAATTTCGTTCTCGTTTATGCCTTTGAGGAGCACCATGTTCAGCTTTACCGGAGTAAGTCTCGCCTCTACTGCGCTGTCGATGCCTTTAATTACTTTCTCAAGGGCTCCCGGCGGAGCTCCAGTGATCCTCCCATATTTCTCGGGGTCGAGAGTGTCCAGGCTAACGTTTACTCTGTTGAGGCCGGCTTCCTTGAGGGTTTTTGCACGTTTTTCAAGCAGTATACCGTTTGTGGTTGCCGAAACTTCTTTTAGAGGGGGGAGGCAGGCAAGGATATCTTCAAAATCCTTTCGGAAAAGCGGTTCTCCTCCTGAAAATTTTACTTTACGGACTCCGAATTTCTCTGCCTCTCTGATAATGCTGCAGATCAACCCGGGTGACATTTCATGCCCTAAGGGACCGCAGGCGCAGCAGTCAGCTCCTTCATTGTGGCAGTAAATGCAGGAAAGATTACACCTATCAGTAATGGATATTCGAAGCCCGGTTACTTTGCGCCCGTAAGGGTCAACCAGGACTTTTTCTTCGTTCTCTTCCCGAAGCAGGGGATTTTTCCCTGAATTGTTGTCCTTCATATTTCTCTGGCGTATTTATATAATAAGGGTAATAATAATTTTTGGTAGAATCCCGATCCGGTAGTCCGGAATCACCAAAAGCTCTCTAACTAAAAAGAATATCTGGTAGCGATATATCTCGCCTGCTATAATACCTAATTGCAGCTAATATAAATCGATAGCGCATGTTATTTCGAAAATTAGCGGAAAATGTTGAAATTTGATTTTTACCGAATATACAGATGTTTATTTAAATCAGGTAAAGTTGCTGTTTTAAATTGTTAGAAAAGCTATCTGAAAAATAGTTGTATTCATCGGTTGAATTGTAACTTTGTGTGCGGAGAGTATCTTTAACTCTCCAGCACATAAGTTAATACTTTGGCCGATTGATTATAATTGTCCACCGGCCTTATAGACATCTGCAGCAGAATTATACATCTACTGCATCATTTTAGTTTTCACATTCTTTTGATGTGTCTTCAGTTGCTTCTTCTGTAGCTTCCTCTACACATTCATTTGATGTGTCTTCAGTTGCTTCTTCTGTAGCTTCCTCTACACATTCACTTGATGT
>NZ_DAOOUJ010000138.1:0-1755 GCF_035390745.1 Methanosarcina sp.
GGAAGTGGATGCTGGAATAAAAATTCCAGTTCTTCTATTATTTTTTCCATTGGACAGCTATAATTATGTTCTGAAAATGCTCCCTGAACTGACTAATTTCAAGAGAGCAGTCTCTAACTTTTTGACAGATCGGCTGTTTACCGAGCCAGAATCAAGTTATAAGTACGGATTTTGTTTTTTAATTCAAAAACTTATTCAGGTTTTCTGTATTATTTTCCACTTTTTCTTCTGATTTCTGTAGAAGATATCCCGTCGTCTTCATATTCAGCCATCGGAACAATTTCACAGAACTCAATGACCTCAGGACTGATGCAAAGCTCAACTGATTTCCTGCGAAATACCATGAAGCGTACATTTTTTTCCCTGAAACAATTTAAAATGGCATCCGTATCTAATTTACCATTATAATATTTTGAGTCAAAAATTCTGTTGAGTGTATCTGCCCCAACGATAAAGGTGCTGTCAGGGAAAAGGGCGGCTTTCTGAAGGAAAAGCGGCGCACTGGTCAGACAAACACCACCCATGAAGTTTTCGTTTTTATATTCTCTTAAAGAGTCAAGCCTCTGATTTAAGGAGATAAAATCTATGGGCGGCTTGTCAACGTTCGTCAAAGAAATTTCAAAGTGAACTGGCTCCCCCAGTTTCTCCGAAGCCAGTTTTGCCATGAAAACGTGGTTTCTGTGGCAGGGGTCAAAAGAGCCGGGGAAAACAAGCTTAATCTTTTGGGGCTCAGCAGAACTTTTTGCCCCATTTAAATCGATCCTTGACATAGCCGGGTTTTCATCAGGACTCTCCTTGCTGAACATTTTCTTTTTTAAAAGGTCTCCAACACAACTGGAAACTGATTCATAATTTTCAATTACCTTTTCCTTTCTTCCTTCCCCAGCATCAACATTGACCGGTAAATCAATTTCAGGAACTCCGCAGTGTCGGGCAATCAAGTTAAAAATCAGGAGCGAAGCAATCTTTTCTTCCTCTTCCCTTGTCCTTTCTGCTGTCAGTTCAAGGGTGCAGACACCTGTTTTGCAGGCTGCCTGGATGGAGACATGAACCTCGTGTTTTCTTCCTTCACGCTCATTTGCCGCTCTAAGCTTGCAGGTAGCTCCAATTCCGATAAGATCCTGGCCTGCAAACCCGTTGCCTTTCGAGAGGTCCAGTGCTCTCTGGTAAGCGACCATTGCCATCAGTCTTGCAGTTTTTTCCGAGCAGTACTTTTCAGGCTTCCTGCCGAGGAAGCGGTCCATTGCATCCATGCTATACGGAACAACTGCATCAAGTACTGTTGCCGAGCCGCTGCCGTGGCGGAGAAGTTCCCCAATAATTTCTGCCCCGCCTCCGGTTATTGCAAGAACTGCTTTGCAGGGCGATTTATGGATCTGAAAAATGAGTTCAACAGGCACACTGTATTTATCCGCAGCCAGCTTGTCTACCATCAATCATGTGGATACACTTAACGAGGTTATAAATATTATTATTCACGTCAGATTGCCGTTATTTCTATTCTGATTCAAAACTTCAAACTCCAGGTACACCAATATTTTCGTGTAAAAACGCCGTGAACCCGGTTAAAATTTGATTTTCAAGTGCCGGGACTCTCATCGGTCGTCAAAGCGACCGGCTTTTCTCAAAATGCTAAAATGACTCAAGTGTTGCAGCAAAATGAATATAAACAATTTTACCAGTCTTTTCCATTAAAATACGACTCATTGGTCATCGGTTAAGGAATTTTCTTGCCCGAAAGCTATCGATTTTGCA
>NZ_DAOOUJ010000139.1:0-1753 GCF_035390745.1 Methanosarcina sp.
ATCCGTATTGCCTGCTTATAAGATTCTATTGCCTCGTTGTAGCGTCCAAGACTCATATAAGCCACACCTAAATCGAAGTGCGCCTCTACATAATCAGGCTTTATCCGTATTGCCTGCTTATAAGATTCTATTGCCTCGTTGTAGCGTCCAAGACTCCGATAAGCCACACCTAAATTGAAGTGCGCCTCTGCATAATCAGGCTTTATCCGTATTGCCTGCTTATAAGATTCTATTGCCTCATTATATTTTCCAAGCATATCGTGGCACCAGCCTATTAGAAAATAAGCATCGGCAAAATTTGGGTCTTGCTTTACCGCCCTTTCTAAATAACTAAGGGCTTTTTCATAATCTTCTGCACCGGCATGGAACAATCCTATTGCAGAAAGTCCTTCCGCAGAAGACAGCCATTCCTCTGTTTTGCCTGATTTCCACTCAGCAAGTGTCTTCACTTTACCTGATTCAAGTTTAGCTATCCTTTCGGAAGGAATAGAAAAATTCAAATTTTGCCCTTCAAGAATCTGAAATGTGGCTATACCAATAACTTCTCCTTTCATATTGACTACAGGGCTGCCGCTTGAACCAGGAGACAGTGGTGCCGTGATTTGAATAATTTTACCAAACTGAGGAATCTCCCGAACTGCCGAGACAATGCCGTCCGAAACTGTTTGGTCAAGCCCAAGTGGGCTTCCGATTACTATCACCCGCTCTCCAACTTCCGGAACAGAACAATTTAGTTCGATTGGGCTAACTATTTCTGGCGGTATATCTACAGAAGCACGAATGAGATCGTGTTCTTTGTCTTCTGCCACAATGCCAGTAATGGCATACACTTTTCCCTCGCCCACTTTGATTTCGGCCTTGCTGGCCTCTTCAAGCACATGACGGTTGGTGATAATATCGCCGTTTTTGCTAATAAAAAAACCACTACCCTGTGCTTTTACCTTCCCTGCCTCATCATAGGTCAGGATTAGCACTGTTGATGCCTGGACTTTTTTAATAATTTCAGGTAACGTTTCCTGGGCATGGCATGGAACGATAATTGAAACCGAAAGAAATAACAAACAGAAACATTGTCTCATTAGACTCAAATGTTGCTGCTTTTCCATTAGTTTTTCCTCTTATATATTGGCCTTTATAAAGACTTTGCCTGACATAAACCTACTTGCCATGAACATGAACCGTAATTTCTCTTCAAACCGCGCGCTGAAGAACAGAGATGACATTTATCTGAGCCGCTTTTTCCTTACTTTGTTTATTAATTTATCATAGCATTAGCGCGATAATCAAGTTATTGTTCAACTCAAATTTTATCTGCTTATTGGTTTTTCCGCCTTGTATTAAAATAACTTTTCTCCTCTGTAGCTCTAAGCGTTAATGCGCTTAACCCGGGGTTCCTCTTCAAATGTTCATGGCATCAATACATATTCTTAACCCCAGCGTCTCGTCTAATAGCCACAGAAAGCGCGAGCTGGAATAGATCAACAACCGTGTCCTTGCACTTTCAGTTTTTGTATGTCTATTAAGGAAAAAACATTATTTTTTTAATGAGCCAAAAATCGAACTTGCAAAAGTTGAGTATATTATGCAATGATTTCCCAAGGTGGGAGAATAAATTGACCTAAAGATCCGTATTTGAAAATCCCGGGGGGAGTAACAAATATGGAATGCAAAATCGATTACGAAAGAGGGAAAAGGGTTGCACAACTCCTTTACGAGTCTTTTGGCACTGCTGGCATTCTCGGGAAAACGGCTA
>NZ_DAOOUJ010000140.1:0-1702 GCF_035390745.1 Methanosarcina sp.
ATTGTTTTGGGAGTTGGCTTCTATATGGTTTACCAGAACCATTTCAGTAGCTTCTGAGTCTTTTAGACTCTTCTAAACACTTTTTTTGGTAATGGAAGTGGTGAAAATAGTACGCCCGGTAAACCGACTGTTATCTGTAAAAAAACAAGTTTCGGAATAAGAAGATTCGGGACTACTGACCACTAAATATATATGGATATATGCGCATACATACATATAATTATGCTTGATAGTAAAGTGAAGTTCTTTAAAGCTCTCGGAGATGAGACCAGGCTTACTATCCTCTCTTACCTGCTGGAGCATAGTTACTGCGCCTGTGATTTTTCTCCCCTTACAAAAAAAGACCAGACTACGGTTTCAAAGCACTTGAAGGTTCTTGTTGAAGCTGGAATTTTAAAGTATGAAAAGCAGGGAAGAAACATTATCTACAGCATTAAAAGCGAGGAAACCAGTTGTTTGCTTTTATCTCTTGGAATCAGGGATATAAAACCATGTTGTGATGTGCAGCAGGTTTCACGAGTATGTCCTATCTGTAAAACTGAAAACAGAGTCAACAATATCATTAACGAGAGTACGGATAGCCGGGTTGAAAACAAAGCTAAAGATAATTGACAGTAAGCTCAAGATAGAATAGAAAAAATATCAACAATAAGGAATGGGTAGAATAATGGATGCGAATGAAAAAAAGGAAGTTATCAAAAAGAAGTATCAGGAAATTGCAATTTTAGGTGGCTCCTGCTGCTCAGGCAGCAGTTGCTGTGGAAACTCAAGTCCAGTAGACCTTTCTAAGTCTCTTGGCTATTCTGAATCTGATGTCCAGGCTGTTCCGGATGCAAACCTGGGACTTGGATGTGGTAACCCTACCGCTTTTGCAGAGCTGAAACCTGGAAATGTCGTTCTGGATCTGGGCTCCGGTGGGGGCTTTGATTGCTTCCTTGCTGCACAAAAAGTCGGAAGCTCAGGAAAGGTTATTGGAGTCGATATGACTCCTGAAATGGTAAAAAAAGCGCAGGCTAATGCTCAAAAGTACGGCTACTTAAATGTCGAGTTCCGCCATGGAGATATCGAAGATCTTCCCGTTGAAGACAGTTCTGTGGACATCATTATCAGCAACTGCGTAATCAACCTGGCTCCGGATAAGGAAAAGGTGTTTAGAGAGGCATTCCGTGTTCTGAAACCAGAAGGCAGAATGTATATTTCGGATATGGTTCTCCTAGATGAGCTACCTGAAGAGCTTAAAAATGACAGTGGATTGCTTGCGGGCTGCATCGCTGGTGCCGTTTTAAAAGAGGAATATTTGAGGCTTCTGAAAAAAGCAGGGTTTTCGGTAGAAATCCTGAATGAAGATCTGGATATCAGTAAAAGGCAATACGGAGATTTACCAGTTGAGAGCCTGAAATTAAAAGCATGGATATAAAAAAGGATCGGATAAATGTATGGAAAGAAGTATGAGTGAACATCAAAAGTTCGTGACGATTACTTTCACTCATTTTCAATTTTCCCTTCAATAGTTCATAAACAAACAGAGGATCACAGGAAAAGGAGAAGGTCCTCTTTTCTATGCACTCACAATTCAGCCAGATCCCAGATGGCGGAAGGCTTTTTTAAGGCTATTTATGGAGATAGATCCGAGTCTTACAGCGCCGGTCTCAGAGCCACAATTGTTAATCCTCGTGCTGTCCAGGTAATGAAAGAAGCTGGC
>NZ_DAOOUJ010000141.1:0-1642 GCF_035390745.1 Methanosarcina sp.
TTTTCATACGTAAATATTTTATAATTTATTACCCATAAACAGGGTATTTTTCAGTGTTTTAAACTAATATTAATAATCCTGACAAAACAAAAGAGAGCACTTATCGAATAATAAATGCGTGGTTATTTTTTCGGCATTGGTATATAAACAGCTAAAAATATTAAAATTTCATACACGTGCTCTTTGTCACTGTCTTTGCCGCTTAGCTGTTGAGATCAGTTTCATGATCGGTTTCCTTACTATTCGTAAATAGTGGGTACCAGTAAAAATCGACCTTTGATTTATTGGTTTTTTATCCTGCTTGTCGTTCCTGTTGCGTTAGCTGGACATCATATCCAAGCTTTTCCAACTCTCTTTTGAGATATAACCTTCGTCTCTTTTCAACCCGTTGGTTTACATAGTCTGCTCCAAGTTCCTTATACTCCTCTACTCCGCTCAACACATGATAGACAGACTTCAGGATCGAATGTCCTACTGCTATCAAGGCTCTCTTTTTGCCTCTTCTTGCTGCCAATCTGTGATATCTTGCAGAGTAAAATGTATTTTTAGTCCTTGTTGCAGCCCATGCTGCCTCAGTTATTACTGCTTTTACCTGTTTGTTCCCGTGGGTGACTCCTCCGCTTTTTTTTTTACCTGCACTCTCGTTGTTCCCGGGACACATACCCGCCCATGAGGCTAAGTGTTTCTCTGTGGGGAAAACCGACATATCCAGGCCTATCTCCGCTATCAGATCTTCAACGGTCTTTCTATTTAATCCGGGGATTCCTCTTAAAACTTCCATCGCATTATCGTATTCAGACAAGCTTTCTTTAATCCTTGCACTGAGTTCGGAGATTATAGATTCCGTTGATTCTATATCCCGCTTTATTGCCTGCAACAAGAATATATGATGGTCGGTTATAAATCCCTGACATGCTTCATATAAATCATCCTTGCTGCATTGGAGCTTACCGTGATAAACTTCATCTATATCCTCTCTGGTCACTATCTTGCCATCACATAGTTTGTCTATCAATTTTGTTGCCGTTACACCGCTTGTAGAACTCATCACACTGGACAGTTTTATGTTACAATCCTCCAGAATCCGTATTATCCTGTTCTTCTCAGAGGCAACATTCTGTACCAGCTTATTCCTGTAACGGGTCAGATCCCTTAATTCCCTCTGTGCCTTGGGTGGAACATAACTTGGCTTTAATAAGCCTGCCAACAGTAACTTCAATATCCACGCACTATCCTGTTTGTCTGTCTTGTGCCCGGGTACATACTTGATATGGCGAGCATTGACAATCCATACCTTGATGCCACTCGGTTCAAGAATGTTGTAGACAGGCTTCCAGTAAACCCCTGTGCTCTCCATCGCTACATGCGTTATGCCATTGCCCAATAACCACTCTTTCATTTCTGTCAAAGAACTTGTTGTAGTACCAAACTCGCGGGTCTGAGTCCGAAGTGCTTCTCCTCCGATTGTAGCCACTGCTACTTTCTGGTGTACGTCTATACCACAGCCTCGTGATACAACTTGACGAAAGGATACTTCTTCCATTTCCTGGTAATTTAGATTTGTAAGAACAAATCTAAATTATCCTAAAATATTTTCATCCCCTTTGGCGTTTATTTTTTAGTCATGGATGTTTCATGATTT
>NZ_DAOOUJ010000142.1:0-1626 GCF_035390745.1 Methanosarcina sp.
AAGGAAGGGAAGGGTACGTGATGATAGTTTTCATCACGGACTTTCATGCCAAAGAGAAGAAAGAAAAGATAAGAAAAAAGAATCGAAAAAAGAATGAAAAGAAATGAAGGGCTGGAATGAAGCCGAGCAAGAAATCTTTCATATATGGTTTTTCAAGCTTCAGGGGCGGGGGTATCCAGTACCGAAGCTTTTGTTTTTGCGTAACAGTTTTCTACAAGCTGTAAAGTCCCTTCAAGGTTTGTGATCTCAAACTCAAAGAGTGTGGAGAATTCTTTCACACAGGCATCAAAGTCTTTTTCATAAGCAAGTCCTGTGTTTACCCTTGCAACTCTTTTGTATCCTGCATAATCAAAGACAAACTTCGACATGCTTATATCGTCCGGGTTCTGGCTCAGGCCCGCAGTTCTGACCATTTCCCTCCAGTTTACAGCCCACATGGGCGTCAGGAAAAAGGTGCCCACCCCTTTGCAGCTTTTCAGGGCTTCAAGGTAGCGCTTCCTTCCACCTAACACGGCACCGATGCAGTCGTCAACAATTTCTCCGTTTTCTTCTTTCAGGATGCAGACCCTGCAGTCCAGGTCTTTGAAATCTTCTTCTATTTTTCCGAGAACGTTTCCGCAAAGCCCGTAAAAGAGCAGGACTCCGTCCGAGCGGGGAGCCATAAGTTCGACTTTTGAGTAAACGGTTTTTTTAAGGTTTTCTGGAATCGCATGCAGGGCAAGCTCAAGCATGTAAACTATCAGGGTCAAACCCTTTTCTTTCCCTGAGGATTTTTTAGGAATTTCTTCAAGGGGGATAACTGAGTATGCAATTCCTGCTTCGGTCATTTTTCTCTTTATGCCTGCGCAGTCTTCGTTTTCTACTACAAGCACTTCTTTAATCTCAGGATCGTTTTCAAGAAGGTGCATTATCTCGTCTTCGAACATCCTGCACCCTATTATGGTCATTACCGGCATGTAGACTCCTCTGGCATGTGCAGCTTATTACTTTCTTATTTTGAAAATTGACAGGGGGATCCCTGAAGGACTTCATGTCCCCCGGAATAATATTCTCTGAATATTCTATCTGTTTGGGAGGACATCTCTTCTTTTTTACAGCACATTTCTTAATGGGAGATATATTGCACAGTTTATATATTTGAGCGTTAAAAAAGTACACTAATTTCGGGTATATTTCGATAACCCTGTTCAAAGCCTTCAAGCCGTTATAATTTCAAAAAAAGTTAATTCTTTTTGAACCAGTTTTGCCCCGCTTTTCAGGCAGTAAAGTCACTATAAGTCTCAGAGGCATTCTCATACTTTAATCGGTCTGAGCAACATCATGTGTCTTCGGTTAAGTGAAGAATCATGACAAATTGTGTCAATTCCCTCAACATTTGTCAAATATTTGATTTTATGTATGTAGGAGAAAGGCATCGATTTCATGTAAATTTACCAAAATTTAAGATAGGCTTATTATGCAAAATCGATAGCTTTCGGGCAAGAAAATTCCTTAACCGATGACTAATGGAGCAACATATTTTGCATCTTTTTGTATGATTTTTGCGCTATTTCGGTGCTGCCTTCAAGTTCTATTGGCAGTGTAGCGAAAGTTCTGTAAAATATGATTGACTCTGTATCCTTTTTC